>CAJUNP010000009.1 GCA_910587935.1 uncultured Lachnospiraceae bacterium | reverse complement strand
TGTATGGTTCGTCTGGTCAGCAGGAAGTATTGTGGATATTGATGCTTGCCTTTGCGACAATTTTGGAAAAGAAAAAAACATTTATTATAATTGAAGAACCAGAAGCACACTTATTTCCGATTGCACAAAAAGATATTATGAATCTCACTTCGTTAATGATAAATTCAACGAACAGTAAAGTTATTATAACAACACATAGCCCATATATACTTACCTCTATGAATATATTATTGTATTCACAAAAAGTGGAGAATCAGCATACAAAGTTAAATAAGGTTGTTATTCCTAAAAATTTAAGAGTGTCTTATGAAAACTTTGCCGCCTATAAAGTGGACAATTGTGAAAAGATGTTGGAATCTTTGTTAGATGAGGAAAGTCATATGATTAATACAAATTATATTGATGAAGTATCGTCTATTACAAATTGTGAACTTGATGAGCTTATTACAATGGAGATAGATGAATGATTTGTAGAAAATTAGAACAATGTATTAATAGAGAACTTATAAGTAATTCCTTAGAGAAATGTGATAATCAAAATAGGATGAACTGTATTGAGTCATCGGACAGACGTTCAGCGGTAAAGTGTGAAGAGAATAAAAAGAGATATGTGCTTGAAAATACGAAGAAAAACCATGTGATTTTATATAAAATGGATGGTGGAATAATAGCGGAGGATAAGTCTGTCCCATTAAATACGAGTAAATGTGATTATTTATTTGTCATTGGTGATGCAACTCCAATTGCTGTTTTAACAGAACTCAAAGGCGTTAATGTGCCCAAAGCGTTAAATCAGCTTAAGGCAACTTTATTATTGTATAAAAATGTTTTCTGTAAACTTGGACATGTATATGCAAGAGCAATAGTGACATCTTCGACGCCAAATTTAAAAGCGAGTCCGGAATATGTTAATTTGGAACGGATGATTCGCAAAGATTATAAAGGAAATATAAAAATTGTTGAGAAACAATTTAATGAAAAGGATATAGAACTATAGGTAGTTACAGACAATTATTTCTTTCACCACAACTGCTATGGTTTTAGTTTTGGCATTTGGATCTACTATTTGTTTGGCGGTTATTCTTGGGGGTGGTTCGTCTGGGTTATCGTCATTTAGGTTTGTCGTTAATGCCTTGTCAATTTCCTTTTTTGTCGGTCTACCTTTAAACCATTCTTTTGACTTAGTATTTATCTGTTTCTTCAAGGGTTTCAGCATTTTCAGCTATTTTTTTCGGCCTTCATTATTCCGGGGCTCTCAAGTGTTTTTATACCTGTATGAATATTGCTAAGAAATAATTTTGAGATATTTTCATTAAATGTTGATAAAAATACTTTAGATAAAGCGTGGGTAAGCGGTATTTAATAAGATATGGGAGTTAATTTTGGCAACAAATAAGACAGAAAATATCATTGCAGATTGTGTTTGGTGTCTTTACATTTTCCCCCAATATGATAATATTAAGAAAAATTGTGCGAATGTAAACGGAGGAATAAGATTGAAATTTTCAATCTCCTTGATTTATTCGCCCGCTGAATCGGGCAGATAGGAGCAACAATGATTCAATTATTACTTGCGGTAATATATTTATCCTTTATCAGCCTCGGCCTGCCGGATTCCCTGTTAGGCTCGGCCTGGCCGGTGATGTATTCCGGTCTCAACGTTCCCGTTTCCTATGCGGGAATTATTTCCATGATTATAGCCGCGGGCACAGTGGTGTCCAGCCTCCAGAGCGACCGGCTTACAAAGAAGTTCGGGCCGGGAAAGGTAACGGCTTTCAGCGTGGCCATGACGGCCGTTGCACTGCTTGGATTTTCTTTCAGCCATACCTTCTGGGCCTTGTGTTTATGGGCGGTTCCCTACGGTCTGGGAGCGGGAAGCGTAGACGCCTCTCTCAACAACTATGTGGCTCTTCATTACGCCAGCCGCCATATGAGCTGGCTCCATTGCATGTGGGGACTGGGCGCCTCCATCGGCCCTTACGTGATGAGCTTTGCGCTTACCGGCGGACAGGGCTGGAATATGGGCTACCGCTATATCGGCATTTTCCAGGTGGTTTTATCCGCCATTATCTTTTTCAGCCTGCCCCTGTGGAAGAAACCCGGCAATGATGATAAAGACGGAGAAGGGAATAAAGCTCCCGAAAGTCCCCTTACACTGAGACAAATTGTAAAGATTCCCGGCGCAAAAGAAGTTATGATCTGCTTTTTTTGTTATTGTGCCCTGGAGCAGACAGCCGGCCTATGGGCAAGCAGCTACCTTGTGCTGCACCGGGGAATTCTTGCGGAGACGGCGGCAAGCTATGCCAGTCTGTTTTACCTGGGAATTACGGTGGGGCGTGCAGTCAGCGGTTTTCTCACCATCCGGTTCAGCGACCGGACAATGGTACGGATCGGCCAGGCAGTCATTGCGCTCGGAATTCTGATTCTGTTCCTGCCTCTTAAAACGCCGTTTTTTTCCCTGCTTGCACTGGTGCTGATCGGACTTGGCTGCGCGCCGGTTTATCCCTGTATTATCCATTCTACGCCGGATCATTTCGGAGCCGATAAATCTCAGGCAATAATCGGTGTACAGATGGCCAGCGCTTACGTGGGAACCTGCCTGATGCCCCCGCTTTTCGGCCTGCTTGCCAGAAGTATAAGCATTACCCTGTTCCCCGTATTTTTACTGTTTTTGCTGGCGCTTATGTTTCTCATGCATGAAAAACTGTATAAGGCTTGACAACCTGCGCCGGATTCTTCAAAATAGAAGAGAAAAGCCATGGGAAATCGGGACAGTATCCCGGATAGGAGCCACTTTGAATTATATTATACTAGACCTGGAATGGAATCAAAGCAACCGTACGCCGCAGGCGGCGGATCAGTTAATTTTTGAAATTATTGAAATCGGCGCCATTAAACTGAGCGAAGACAGGAATATGATCGGTGAATTCAGCGAGCTGGTTAAGCCCCAGGTGTACCATGAAATGCACCGCTATACCAGTAAACTGATTCACTTACAGATGGAAGAATTAGAGAAGGGACGCCCCTTTCCCGAAGTTATGAGAGAATTTCTGGACTGGTGCGGCGAAGACATCATGTTTTGCAGCTGGGGGCCTTCGGACTTAACGGAGCTTCAAAAAAATATGAAGTATTATCAGATGCCTCCGCTTGCTGACCGGCCCATTGCGTTTTACGATGTGCAGAAGCTGTTCAGTATTGCGCATGAGGACGGAAAGGCGCGGCGGTCTCTGGAACATGCCATTGATTTTTTAAACCTGGAAAAAGACATTCCCTTTCACCGCGCTTTCAGCGATGCTTATTACACGGCGAAAGTTTTTGCAAAACTGGCGGACGAAAAAGTACTGCGCAATGTTTCCTACGATGCTTACCACGCGCCTCTTTCAAAAGAAGACGAGATTCACATCATTTTCGATACCTATGCGAAACATATTTTCAGGGAGTTTGACAGCAAGACCAGGCTTATCGCCGATCGGGAGATTTCCGGTATCAAATGCTACCTCTGCGGAAAAAACCTGCGCAAAAAACAGATTCCCTGGTTTTCACCCAACAGGAAAAATTATTCCTGTGTGGGATACTGTGAAAAACACGGTTATATAAAAGCAAAACTGCGCGTCCGCAAGGATTGCAACGAGAAGCTTTACGCAGTCAAAACCATAAAATGCATTACCAAAGAAGACTTTGAAGCTCTGAAAGAACGGTATGCAAAAGTGAAAGAGGCAAAAAAGCGGAGATACCATTCCTCCTAACCTGTGGTTTACCTATGGTTTAAAAACGAAGGCCGGAACCTCTTCTGCGCCTGTGCCCCCGTCTGTTTTTTCTGCGGGGTTTTATGCCTTCTCCGAACTGATAATTTCGAATAAAAGCAGTCAGTATGATTACGAAAATGATTCCGCCGGCGATTCCCACTACGCATAGCAGAATCATTTTTACATTTACAAAAATAATGTTTTCCTCTTTATTTTCAGCGGCTGCTTCCTGCTGCTGCTCCGTCATTTCACCGTCAAATTCATAGGAGACCACATTTTCATGAGCCAGATCGATGGTTGCTTTTCCCACAAAAGTTCCGTGATACGTATACGTAATGGTTCCCACGGTTCCCTCTTCCGGATCGTCATAAGAAATCACGGATTCCGTTTCTGAAAAATCGGCTGTCTTGGGAAGGATCACGGTATTTTCATTATTTATGGAAAGAATCGGCTGTGAATTCCCGAAAATATCATTATTACTGTAAAAGAACTCCGCATTGTTAATATTAAATCTTGTTTCCGCCTCCGAAACATTCACCTTTTGAAAATTTCCGAAGCCATAGTTAAACAAATCGATGGTATCCGTAAACTGATGCGGGGATTCCTCTTTCAAAATAACACAGATCAGACGCATGCCGTCTTTCTCGGCGCAGGATACCAGCGTCTGCCTGGAGGAATCCGTATATCCCGTTTTGCCTGCCACAAGATGCTCGTAGGCGTAGGTTCTGCCGGGAAGCATATCGTTTTTGCACCAGGCCACAATATCGTCCGGCTGTTTATCCGTAGGAGCAAGATGCAGCTTGGAGGTAGACGCATACTTACACAGCAGTTCATTGGCAAAAAAATATCTTCCAATCAAAGCCAGATCATAAGCCGATGTATAATGATTATCGTCATGCAGTCCGTTCACCGTCACAAAATGCGAGTCCTGGCATCCAAGTTCTTTGGCGCGTGCGTTCATCATGTCCGCGAAACCTTCCATACTGCCTGCAATATGTTCGCCCAAAGCATTGGAAACCTCATTTGCCGAAGCGATAAGAATTGCCTGCAGACACTGGTCTACGGTCAGTTCCTCGCCTTCGTCGATGGCAATATTAGAACTGTTATACGGAATACTGAAAACCGCGTCATGCGAAAAAGTTACAACCTCATTCAAATCACAATTTTCCGTAGCGATCAAAGTTGTAAGAATTTTGGTGACGCTGGCGGGATACAATTGCTCATGGATATTTTTGGCATACAGAATCGCTCCGCTGTCCGCGTCCATCAAAATAGCTCCCTGTGCGCCGATCGAAGGCCCTTCCGGCCAGCCTTCCGTCTCATTACTCTGAACGGGAAGCAGCTTCCGGTTCTCCGCCTCCGCCTGATAATCGATTACCTCCGCTTTAACCTCTTTCATGGGAAAAGCAAAAAAACTTCCCGTAATTACAACCGGAATTGCCATAAACGCCAACATGGATTTATATAAATTTTTACCGAAATTCATTGTAAGCCTCCGTATAAAAAACCATTCAAAGGAATTAATTCATTAATATGATACACTATTTTGCTAAAAAACCATATAGAAATCGCAAATTTTTATTTTTAAGCTTTTTTTTTCAGGATAAAAGGTGTAAAATGTGTGAGGTTATAAGAAAAACGTTTACAAACGCGTCAAAGCGCGGCATATAAAGGAGACGGACATGCGTCTTAGAAATATTACCGGCTCAAGAGAAATGATAGCGGAAAATGAATTTGTGATTCACCAACCGGAGCAAAATAAAGGGAAATGGAATACCGTATTTAAGAATACCAATCCGATTCATATCGAAATCGGAATGGGAAAAGGAAAGTTCCTTCATACCCTGGCTCAAAATAATCCCGGCGTTAATTACCTGGGAATTGAAAAATATTCAAGCGTCCTGCTTCGGGCGATTCAGAAAATGGAGGAAGCCCCCCTTTTAAACCTTCGTTTTATCCGCATGGATGCGGAATCCATTACGGAGGTTTTCGGTAAAGAAGAAGTGGAGCGGATTTACCTGAACTTTTCAGATCCCTGGCCCAAAGACCGCCACGCCAAACGCCGTCTTCCCTCCGCGGAATTTCTGAACCGCTACGACAGCATTTTGAAAAAAGACGGCAGACTGGAATTCAAAACCGATAACAGAGAACTCTTTGATTTTGCCGTGGAACAACTGCCCGTTGCAGGCTGGAGAGCAGAAGCCGTCACCTATGACCTGCATAAAGACAACGCATTGATGGAAGGAAATATCATGACGGAATATGAAGAAAAATTTTCTTCTATGGGGAACCCGATTTGTAAATACATTATTTGTAGATAAATGGTTATAGTAAAATAAGGAGGGTGCAAAACGGATAAGCTGTGAGAATATTCTGTAAATATGTTCTTCTCAAAGCCGGACTGCGCCAAGCACTCCGGCAAGCCCAGTAAAGCAGAAGCCAGTCGGGCAGAGGCCCTCCTGTCTTCTATGGTCTTGCCTCCGTGGCGCAAACAGGCTTTTCGAAGAACATATTTACAGAATATTCAGCAAGTTTATCGGTTTTGTAACCCACCTATTATATATTTTTATCAAGCCTTAAGTTTGACTGAATTTAGTCTGTTTCAGGGTATAAGTATTGTTACGGATATAGAACATACGGCTGAAATTATTTTTGCTTATTAATTAATCAGCTTTTGTGAAACGTAAACTTTGCTGACTATTCTGACAATATATTTTTCGAAAAGCCTTTTTGCGCCATGGAAGCAAGACCATAGAAGACAGGAGGGCCCTTGCCCGAGTGGCTTCTGCTTTACTGGGCTTGCTGGAATGATAGGCGCAGTCAGGCTTTGAGGGAAATATATTGTCAGAATAGTCTCACAGTTTACCCGTTCCACAAAACCCGATTACCCAATCAACAAGGAGGATTAAAACAATGGAGTACAAGTTTACAGAAAGCAACTTTGAAAAGGAAGTATTGGAATCGGATATTCCGGTTTTGGTTGATTTTTATGCGGATTGGTGCGGTCCCTGTAAAATGATGGGACCTATTGTTAAAGCCATGGCTGAAAAGTATGACGGCAGAATGAAAGTCGGCAAGATTAATGTAGATGAAGAGCAGGCCTTGGCACAAAAGTTTCAGGTAATGTCAATTCCTACGTTTATTGTTTTTAAAAGCGGAAAGGCAGTGGGAACTTTTGTGGGAGGCATGTCTCAGAAAGATTTGGAAGCAAAAGCAGAGCAGGCGTTGAATTAATCAACCCTGCTTTCACATTGGAAAGGATGAACTTCATGTACATACTTTTTTTCCTTCTATGGATCATTTTTAACGGACAAATTACTTTGGAAATAGTGGTATTCGGTATCCTGATTTCGGCGGCTATGTATGCTTTTATCTGTAAGTTTATGGATTACAGCTTTAAAAAGGAATGGATTGTCCTGCGGGAAGCAGGCTATATTATCGAGTACCTGACCGTATTGTTCTGGGAAATTGTAAAGGCGAATATGGAAACGATCCGCTTTATTATAGCCAGGAAACATAAAAACCAACCGGTGCTGGTTTCCTTTACTACGGATTTAAAGACCCGAACCGCAAAAGCGATTCTGGCCAATTCCATTACGCTTACGCCGGGAACCATTACCGTATCCCTGGAAGGAAATAAACTGGTGGTTCACTGCCTGGATAAAAGCTTTTCCAAAGGCCTTAAGGACAGTTCCTTTGTGCATATTCTCAGGCGCATGGAAGCAACGGCGCTAAAGATGCCGCCGACATTGAAAGTGCAGGAAAAAGAAGAAGGGAGCGGCAAATCATGAGTGAATGGAGAATCAGTGGTTTTACGGCGAGACTGGCGGAAGTGCCTGCGCCATACCGAATTTTATATATTGTCCTGCTGATTTTTTTTGCCCTTCTCTTAATGCTCTGTCTGCTTCGGGCCGTTAAGGGACCCAGGATTGCGGACCGTCTGGTGGCGGTCAATATGATGGGAACCATGGTCATGGTTATGATTGCCATTTTGGCGCAGCTTTTGGACGAAGGCTACCTGGTGGATATCTGCCTGATTTACGCCCTGATCAGTTTTCTGGCGGTTATCGTGCTGACCAAAGTTTATACGGGCGTTTATTTAAAACAGAAACAGGAAGGAGACGGGGAAGATGAGCATACTTGAGACGATTCGCTTTGTAGTGGGCGCCGCCTTTATGATTGCGGGCGTACTGTTTTTTATCGTAGAGATTTTCGGCGTTTTTCATTTGGATTATGTATTGAGCCGGATGCATGCGGCCGCTATGGGCGATACCCTGGGAATCAGCATGTGCTTAATCGGCCTGATAATTTTTTCGGGACTGAATTTTACTTCCTTAAAGATGGCGTTTATTATTGTGTTCCTGTGGTGTGCGTCTCCGGTATCGTCCCATTTGATTGCGCGCCTGGAGGTCACTACCAACGAAAAGCTTTCCGAAAACTGTGAGGTGGAAGAAAATGAACCTGTTTGAAATACTGCTGTTTTTATTTTTAATCCTGTGCGCCGTGTCCGTAAGCTTTTCCAAAAACCTGTTAAATTCCATATTAATCTACATGTCATTTTCCCTTGTCATGTCGATTATATGGCTTTGCCTGGAATCGCCGGACCTTGCCATAACGGAAGCGGCGGTAGGCGCGGGCGTTACCAGTATTCTTTTTTTTGTAACCCTGAAAAAAATCCGTGCCATGAAGGAGGAGCGAAAGGATGAGTCAAAATAAGAACCGTTTCATGAACTGGCTCAACGGAGAAAGCGATACCTTTTCCGACAGCATGGAGATGAAGCCCCAGAAGGAATATGAGGAAGAGGAATCCACCGTCCGGGAACGCATGCGGGAAAGACAGCAGATCTATGACCGCGTATACGACGTCAACGGAAATAAGGAACTGATTTTTTTAAGGATGTTCTACCGTGTCATGGCGGTAGTGTTCTGCGTGCTCTTTGTTTCCCTGCTGATCGTTACGGTTTCCTGGCTTCCGCCTACGGGGAGCGAGGATAATCCGGTAAACAATGAAGTTTCAAAGCGTTATATTGAGCAGGGTATGGAGGAGACGGGAGCCGTTAATATTGTGTCCGGTATGATTTTAACGTATCGTGCGTTCGATACGTTTGGCGAAACCAACGTTCTGTTTATTGCAACCTGCTGCGTGATGATTCTGCTGATGATAGACGACGCGGCTTTAAAGAAACAGCAGGTTGACAACGACCGGCGTTACGAGCCGAAAAACGACGTGATTTTACAGAAAATTGCCTTTGTTCTGTGTCCGGTTATCTTTATATTCGGAATTTATATTGTTTTAAACGGCCAGATTTCTCCCGGCGGCGGATTTTCCGGCGGTGCGGTGATCGGCGCGGGTTTGATTTTATACGTAAGCGCTTTTGGATTTAAAAAGGCCAGCCGGTTTTTTAACGAGTTGATCTATAAAATTGCCAAAATAACGGCGCTTTGCATGTACGGACTGATCGGAACTTACTTTTATATAACGGGAGCCAACGGGATTGAGAACCATATTCCCCTTGGAATACCCGGACATATATTAAGCGGCGGTATTATTCTGCCCATTAATATCTGCGTGGGCCTGGAAGTGGCCTGCACTATGTATGCGTTTTACGCGCTGTTCCGGAAGGGAGGTTTTTAAAATGGGACCGAACCTGCTGACGAATTACGGCGAAGCGGTGGCTATGATTTTATTCGGCATCGGCTTCTGCAATTTACTGCTTCAGAAAAATCTGATTAAAAAAATAATCGGGCTTAATATCATGGATTCCGCCATATACCTGTTTCTGGCTGAAAAAGGCTATATTGAAGGCCATGTCGCGCCCATTGTCGCAGACGGGGTGCAGAGTGTGGAACGCTACATCAATCCCATTCCCAGCGGCCTGGTTCTGACCGGGATCGTGGTGTCCGTTTCCGTAACGGCCCTGATGCTTTCCATAACCATCCGTCTGTACCAAAGATACCATACCCTGGATCTGGATGAGATCTCCCTGCAGCTCAAAAAGGAGGGTCTATGATGGATCTGATTCGGAATTTTCCCGCCATATCCATTCTGCTGTGTCTGTTTGCGGGAATTATCAGCTCCGGTTTTCATGGGAAACCGGCAAAATATATTAACCTGGTCCTGATTCTGACCGTGACGGCATTAAGCGCCTGCACTTTGGGCTATACCCTTCATACGGGAGAGGCGTTTGTATATGTAGTAGGTAAATTTTCCGCGCCCTGGGGCAACGAGCTGCGCGCCGGCGTTCTGGAAGCGGCAATGGCGTTGTTTTTCTGCGTGATTATGCTTTTGTCCATCTGCGGCGGCGTGAAAAAGCTGGTGGGAGAGGTGGCGGAGGAAAAAAGATTCCTCTACTATGTCCTGACGGATCTGCTGCTCAGTTCCCTGCTGGCGCTTGTCTATACCAACGACCTGTTTACGGCTTATGTGTTCGTGGAGATTAACACCATAGCCGCCTGCGGCCTGATTATGATCCGCCAGAACGGGCGAACCGTGGAAGCCGCAGCCCGTTACATGATTATGAGCCTGCTTGGTTCCGGCCTGCTGCTTTTGGGAATCTGCATGTTGTATGACATTACGGGACATCTATTGATGAGCAATATCCGGGAAAGCGTGATACAGATTGCGGCAAGCGGCGCTTATCCCATTCCCCTGCTTGTGACCATCGCGTTAATGAGCGTGGGTCTCGCCATCAAAAGTGCGCTTTTTCCTTTCCATACATGGCTGCCGGACGCCTATGGATATTCCACGGTTTCCAGCGCGGCGATGCTTTCCTCCCTGGTAAGCAAGGGATACTTATTTTTACTGATTAAAATTATTTACCGGGTCATCGGGTTTGAAATATTCCATGACAGTAAGATTATCAACGTATTGTTTATTTTCGGTCTGATGGGCATGATATTCGGTTCCTTAAGCGCGATCAAGGAAAACGACGTGCGCAGGATGATTTCCTTTTCCTCCGTAGCGCAGATCGGTTATATATACATGGGAATCGGTCTGGGAACGAAAGCGGCCATGATTGCTTCCGTGTTCCACATTCTGTCCCATGCGGCCACCAAGTCCATGCTCTTTATTGCGGCCATCGGACTGACCGACGTATCGGGCGGAAGCCGGAAATTCCAGGATCTTACGGGGGCGGCGTACCGCCACAAAATTGCCGGCGTCACGTTTACGGCCGGAGCTCTTTCCATGGTGGGAATCCCGATGTTTTCCGGGTTTATCAGCAAGCTTCTGTTTGCCCAGGCGGCTGTGGCTAACCAGGGCAAGATGCTGCCGGCGCTGATCGTTCTGGCAGTCAGCACTATATTAAACGCAATCTACTTTATGAAAACCGTCATCCGCATCTATACGCCGGTTGAGGAAAAAGGCGAGCATATTACCTGCAGACAGGAAAAGCTATATGCGCTGACCTGTATCTGCTTTATTGTGTTAAATGTCATTCTGGGCGTATTGTCGCAGCCGATTGTAGACTGGATTCAGGCCGGACTTGATATGTTTGCGTAGGGGGAGGTATTTATGAGAGAGTCTGTATTACTGATGCTTCCGATTGTCCTGCCCGTTCTGGCGGGTCTGCTTCTTCTGCTTCTGCCGGAATGGAAGAACCGGAAAGCGCTGTGCGCCTTTGTTGGCGCCGTACTTTGCATAACGGGAACCCTTGTATTTGCGAATATTGCAGCTGTATCTGAAGAATCGCCGGGATTTATTCTGTTTTGGCTGACAAAAACCCTGCCGGTGTATTTCCGGCCGGATACCATGGGAAAAATATTTATGTCGGCCGTAACCGTGGTATGGGTTCTTGCAGGATTTTTTTCCTTCGAATACATGAAACACCAGAGGAAAGAAAAAAGATATTACGGATTTTACCTGATTGTGTACGGCGTGCTGGCGGCCCTGGGCTTTTCCGGTAACCTGATTACCTTCTACTTCTTTTATGAGCTTATGACGTTAACCACCCTTCCTCTGGTTCTGCATACACAGACGAAAGAGGCGGTGATGGCGGGACTGAAATATTTGTTTTATTCCTTAAGCGGCGCTTATATGGTCTTGTTCGGCGTTTATTTCCTGAACCGCTACGGTGATACCCTGACTTTTGGAGGGGGAGGCGTACTGAACCAAAGTCTTGTTTCCGGCCATGAGCAGCTTCTTCTTGTGGCGGCCATGCTGATGATTACGGGTTTTGGCGTGAAAGCGGGCATGTTTCCCTTCCACGCATGGCTGACGGCGGCCCATCCGGAAGCGCCTGCGCCTGCGAGCGCCGTTTTATCCGGTATCATAGTAAAATGCGGAGTCCTTGGAATCCTCCGGGTTGTATACGATTTGTTCGGTGCTGATTTCCTGCGGGGAACCTGGGTACAGAAAACATGGCTGGTTATCACGCTTCTCACCGTGTTTATGGGTTCCATGATGGCGTACCGTGAGAAGCTTCTGAAACGGAGACTGGCCTATTCCACCATCAGCCAGGTTTCCTATATCCTGTTCGGCCTGGCCGTGATGGAGCCGGAAGCGCTTACGGGAGCTTTGCTCCATACGGTCTGCCATGCCTTTACAAAATGCGGCCTGTTTCTGGCCGCCGGCGCGATTATCTATAAGACCGGAAAAACAAAGGTTGATGAGCTGCGGGGGATCGGAAAGGAAATGCCCGTTACCATGTGGTGCTATACGATTTTGTCCCTGACCCTGATCGGGATTCCCCCTACCGGCGGAGTGCTCAGCAAGTGGTATTTATGTATTGGTTCCTTAAGCGGCAATATTCCGGTATTCTCCTGGCTGGGTCCTGTGATTCTTTTAATCAGCGCATTGCTGACGGCGGGATATCTCCTGCCGCTTACGATCCAGGGGTTCCTTCCGGGAGAAGATTATGATTATACTACATTAAAGAAAAAAGAACCTGCCTGGATCATGGTGGTTCCTCTTGTGATTTTAACGGTTCTGGCGGCGGGTATGGGCCTGTTTCCGGTAACCCCTTTACAGTAAGCAGGATATGGAGGGGAGTCGTATGAATAAACTAATGTTATTGGCCGTAATTTTACTGCCTGTAATCGGCGGCGGCATTGCCGCGCTGATTCCTTTCAAAAACCGAAAATACCGGAATATTTTTCTGGAGCTTCTGGTGCTTGCTGTTTCCGCTATGGTGTGGTGGCTGCTGTTCCACCGTCCGGAGGAGGTTTTTCGGGTGGTTCATTTTACCGGTGATCTTTCCATCGACCTGAAGCTGGACGGACTGGGCATGGTTTTCGCAGGATTGATTTCCGCGCTCTGGCCTCTTGCCACGCTGTATTCCTTTGAATATATGAAAAAAGAACGACACGAAAGAGTATTTTTTCTCTTTTACACCGTAACCTATGGGGTGACGCTGGGAATTGCGCTGGCGGGCAATCTGATGACCATGTACTTTTTCTATGAGCTTTTAACGCTGGTTACCGTGCCCCTTGTCATGCACACTTTAAGCCGGGAGGCGGTTCTGGCCAGCCGGAAATACCTCTACTATTCCCTGGGAGGAGCGGCCTTTGCCTTTATCGGACTGATTTTCATGATTGTTTACGGTTCTTCCATTGATTTTATATACGGGGGCGTTCTCGATGCGGCGAAAATCGGTGAGAGAGGCGGTATCCTGCTGTTAATCTATGTTATGGCCTTTATGGGTTTTGGCGTTAAAGCGGCTGTCTGTCCTTTTAATTCCTGGCTTCCCCAGGCCGGCGTTGCGCCTACGCCGGTTACGGCTCTCCTGCATGCGGTGGCTGTGGTGAAGTCCGGCGCCTTTGCGATAATGCGTATTACGTATTACAGCTTCGGAACGGATTTTTTAAGGGGCACCTGGGCGCAGAAGGCGGTGATGGCGGTCGTGATCTTTACCATTGTATACGGCTGCAGCCGGGCGGTAAAGGAAACGCATTTGAAACGCAGACTGGCCTATTCCACCATCAGCAACCTGTCCTACATCCTGTTCGGCGTCGTTATTATGACACCGCTGGGACTGGCAGGAGCCTTAAGCCATATGATTTTTCACGCGGTTATGAAGATATGCTCCTTCTTCTGTGCCGGAGCCGTTATACACAAAACGGGAAGAAATTATGTGCATGAGCTGAACGGTCTGGGAAAGACCATGCCGGCAACCTTCGGCATTTTCACCGTGTCCGCCCTGGGACTGATGGGAGTCCCGGGACTGGCAGGCTTTATCAGCAAATGGAACCTTGCCGCAGCGGCGGTGGAGAGCGGTGATACGCTGGCGTATTTTGGAATTGGGGCGCTTCTGATTTCAGCTCTTCTGACAGCCGTATACATGCTCACAATTGTAATCAGGGCCTTTTTCCCCGGCAGAGATTTTGATTATAAAACGCTTGAAGGAACGGCCGATCCGGGCTGGCAGATGCTTCTTCCTCTCGGTATTTTCTGCTTCTTTATCTGTCTGTTTGGCATATACTCCGAACCGTGCGTAAGTTTTATTATAAAAGTGGCGCAGGGTTTATGGTAGAAAGGGTGTGGTAAAATGCAGATCAATTTATTGGTTCCGGTTCTGTATCCGATGCTTGGTGCGTTTATCGTATACGGAATCGGCCGAAAAAATAAAAAAATACGGGATTATGCGGCGGATTTTGTGGTAATCAGCGAACTTGTACTGCTGTTGACGCAGTTTATTCCCTATCTGGCGGCGGGAGGGGAAAAGTCCTCTTATAACCAGGTTTTTTCTCCCATGGTACATCTGGGCATGGACGGCTTCCGGGCGCTGTACGCGTCGCTGGCGGCGTTTATGTGGATGGTCAGCGCCTGCTTTTCCGGAGAATATTTTAAACATTACAGGAACCGCAACCGGTACTACCTGTTTTTACTTTGGACCCTGGGAGCCACAGTGGGCGTATTTTTATCGGCGGATTTGTTCACTACGTTTCTGTTTTTTGAAATTGCTTCCTTTACGTCTTACGTCTGGGTAGCGCAGGATGAGAAAAGGGAATCTCTGAAAGCGGCGGAAACATACCTTGCCATTGCGGTAATCGGCGGTCTGGTTATGCTTATGGGATTGTTTCTCTTATACAACGAGACGGGAACGCTGGAGATTTCCGCGCTCAGAACAGCCTGTGCAAAGCATGTGGGCGATAAAAAAATGGTGGCGGCCGGCGTCTGTCTGTTTTTTGGTTTTGCGGCCAAGGCCGGAGCCGTGCCCCTGCACGTATGGCTGCCCAAGGCGCATCCCGTAGCGCCGGCTCCCGCCAGCGCGCTTTTATCCGGAATCCTGACCAAAATCGGAATGTTCGGAGTTCTGATTGTCAGCAGTCAGATTTTTTATGGAGACGGAAAATGGGGAACCTTCGTACTTGCCATCGGCGTACTTACCATGCTGACGGGCGCTTTTCTGGCGTTATTTTCCGTGGATCTGAAAAGAACGCTGGCCTGCTCCTCGGTTTCCCAGATCGGCTTTATTCTAATGGGAACGGGTATGCAGGGTTTGTTAGGAGAAGAAAATACGCTGGCTGTCCGGGGAACGTTGCTGTACATGGTGAACCATTCCCTTTTTAAGTTGGTTTTGTTTCTGGCGGCCGGCGTGATTTTTATGAACCTGCATAAGCTGAACCTGAACGACATTCGCGGTTTCGGAAGAAAAAAGCCGTTTTTACAGGCGGTCTTTCTGGGAGGCGCACTGGGAATATCCGGCGTACCCTTATTCAGCGGCTATATCAGTAAAACGCTGATACATGAAAGCATTGTGGAATATACGGAGCTTTTGGAAACGGGCAGCGCTCCGGCAGTATTGTTCGGCGTTCCGGCCATGCAGCTTGTAGAATGGCTGTTTTTAATCGGCGGGGGCATGACCCTGGCTTATATGCTGAAGCTCTACATCGCTGTTTTTGTTGAAAAAAATGAAGATGATGCGCTGCAGAGGGAATATGATGAAAAGAAGCGGGAAATGAACCGGGTGAACAGGATGCTTTTACTGTGCTCTGCGTTTCTCTTTCTTTTATCCGGCCTTTTCCCTAACCGGATTTTCGGAAGGCTGGCGGATATGGGACAAAGCTTTATGGGGCCGGAAATCCCGTCCCTTTCCCTGGCGTATTTCAGCCTGGAAAATTTAAAGGGCAGCCTGATTTCGCTTACCATAGGCGTTCTTTTATACGTATTCTTTGTCAGAACCTGCCTGATGAGAAAGAAAACGAAGGAGAGGGGAGCCTTGCGTGTTTATGTGAATTTCCGCAACGAAGCCCTGGATCTGGAAAACGTGGTATACCGTCCTCTGCTTTCCTTTTTGGATCTTGTGTTCAGTACAATATTCCGGGTCTGCGATAAGTTTTTGGATACCCTGCTTTTGTTCTTGCGCAAAACCATATACAGAGACAGTGGGATTCCTCATGAATTGGAGGAAGGCACGGCCGTTACCCACACCATAGGCGTTATTCTGGACGACGGAAAACTGGTGATTAACAAGCTTTTCCGGAAAAAGAAACCCATTAAAGTGTCTTTTCAGCATAAACTGGCCATGCTCAACGAGGAGCTTGAGGAAAATAATACGATTATCGGAAGGAGCCTTTCCTTCGGCTTGTTTATGTTTTGTATGGGTCTGGTGCTTACCCTTGGTTATATGCTTTGGGGTTAGAGTGTGAGAAGAACTTCTAGACGCTCACAGCAGAGGCTGTTTCGCATAGGCAGCACAGCTGCCTTGGAAGTTCTAAGTCTCACACGGAATAACGCTTGGAATGCGGCGTTTTTCTTCAAGATTTAGGTTCCGCAGAGTGGGATCGTGGAGGTAATCATGCTTATAAGGAAAGAAGAATCTAAGGACTGTGATATTATATATTCTGTAGTTAAAGCTGTATTTGACAGTGCCGAACATGCTGATCGTTTTAGCATTGGCTCCGCTTTCTGTTCTGCCCGAATATCAGAGAAAAGGGATAGGAATGTCTTTAGTATCCCAAGCTTAATAGTTGGCGTTTTATTTGGACTGACAGATTATGCATATTGGCTTTATGTGACAGATTTGGGAGTGGACCGAGATTATGCGGGGCGAGGGATCGGAAGACAGCTCATGAAAACGGTGCATGATAAAGCGGGCGGCGAAAAAGGCAGATGATGTTATGCAGTATAACCATATAGAATGGACGGAATTTACAGTGCAGTAAGTGCTTTGCCAAAAGTGATTATGGTAATAAGGAGGGGGTTGTGATAATGGAAGAAAGAAAAACGCCGGTGATTCCGGATTCTGCTTTTGTGGCAGAAGGGGCCGTTGTACTGGGGGATGTAACGCTTGGGGAACATGCAAGCATCTGGTATCACGCAACCGTTCGCGGGGACCGGGGACCAATCCGGATCGGTGACAACAGCAATATTCAGGATAATTGCGTGGTGCATGTAGACGCCAATACGGCCGTGCAGATTGGCAGCGGCGTGACCGTCGGACACGGAGCGATTATACATGGCTGCAGAATCGGGGATAATACCCTGGTGGGGATGGGAGCCATATTGCTAAACGACGCCGAAATCGGTAAAAACTGCATTATCGGAGCGGGAACACTGATTACACAGAATACCCGGATACCTGATCATTCGCTGGTGCTGGGGAATCCGGGAAGGATTGTGCGCAGCGTTACGCCTCAGGAGACGGAAGCCAATCGGCGCAATGCCCTGCATTATGTGCAAGAAGCAGGCAATGTTAACTTTGGTTGACACATTTCCCATACAAATTGGCAGACATTTCAGACACAAATCAGTAAAATAAGTGTATCAAAAGCAGGCATGCAATATATGGAGGTATACCAATGGAATTTCATGAGAAACTTATGGAACTGAGAAAAGAAAAAGGCTGGTCTCAGGAAGAATTGGGTAACCGGCTGAATGTAACAAGGCAGACCGTGTCTAAATGGGAGCTGGCACAGACCACGCCGGAAATGGATAAGCTCTTAGAATTGAGTCGGCTGTTTGAAATCAGTCTTGACGAACTTTTAAACAATCCGCTTTTTGCGGATCGGGCACAGAATTCTTCTACAGCCGTAAGAAACCGCTTTTCGGTATGTCCCTATCATTATGAATACAAGAGCAAAAAAACCCTGTGGGGAATTCCTCTGGTTCATATCAACCTGATGCGGGGCGGCATTTGTACCGCCAGAGGAATTATTGCAGTGGGAGATATAGGAATCGGCGTGGTGGCCGTGGGCGGACTCAGTATCGGTCTTGTTGCCGTGGGCGGTTTTGGAATCGGCTTGCTGGCTCTTGCAGGCATAGCGGCGGGATTTTTGGCTGTCGGAGGCATAGCAGCCGGCGTGATTGCCATCGGCGGCGTGGCTTTCGGCATTTATGCATTAGGCGCTTCCGCCGTCGGAAGCTATGCGGTGGGCGCGGCGGCCAAGGGAGACCGGGTTGCCGTGGGTATGGCGGCCAGAGGGACAATTGCCATCGGCGAAGAGGTAAACGGCGCCGTAACCTTTTCCACGGACAATCCGATTGATCCGGTTGAATTGGAAAGGGTAATCATGGAGCGTTTCCCGCAGACCAGCAGAATTTTCCTGGGGATTTTGAAAAAGTGGGTTGCCAGGTAATGGTATGGGGTTAACATGAGCCTGTCGAAGTGACGGGCTTTTGTTTTTATCTACTTTACCCTCCCTTGGCAAGAGAGGGTATCTTATAAAATTGAAAATAAATATAGAATATATGTTTGCATATGGTATAGTAAATATATAAAAAGTAAGTAATGTATATTATTTTAGTATAAATAGTTGAAATCATGTGCTTCCTGTAGTACGCTAAAGAAAAATGTACAAAGGGGCAATGTGATATGGCAGGAGAATTTACTAACTTAAAAATTAAAAATGCAGCGATTCATAAGGTTTTCAAAAGGGAAGATAAAAGTATTATGATTCCTCCGGTATTTAATAATCAGTGTAGTGAATTGGATTCAGAGGCAAAACGTGCATTGGTGATTAGAATAACCAAGGCTTTTGGAAATGACTCCCGTTCCATTAAAATGGATATCAGTGATACAGGCGCTTTGGCTGGTTATCTATGTGGCAATGTACGCGGTTGTTTATTTTTTTACAATAGACAAGATCTATGGACTTATACAAATGGCGGTTATATTATCAATTCCCCTTATCAGTATGTATAACGGACAACGGGGAAAGAACCGGAAGATCAATAAATTTGTACAATGGTTCTTGTTACATATATTATCCGCTTCATCTTTTGATTATTGGTATGGTATAATGGTATATACGAAGTGACATAAAGGAGATAACGAAATGATTATAGGATTTATTATATGGAGCATTGTGGCAATCGTCTTTTTGGCAATAGGATTCAGCTGCCGCAGGTCACATGAGCCTGCAGGTTTCTTTACCTTTGTAAAACCGCCGGCCGTAAAAAATGTGGAAGAATACAACAAAGCGGTGTCCGTACTATGGTTTATAGGGACAGCGGTATTTGAAATAGCCGGATTACCGTTTCTATTCCAGGAACAAAACTCCCCGTATTTCATTTTTTTAATTGTTGCACTCATGATCTGGGTAATCGGAATGATGATTGCGTATCTCAGAATTGAGGCGAAGCACAGGAAGTAAAGCGCCCTGGTTATCTTCTTCCACCAAAAAGCCTTTCTCTCTCAGTTCCCTTCTGATAATATTCAATACCTTTTCAGAAGGAGCCGCGATGGTGTGATAATGAACGTCTCCTGTCAGACATTTCAGCGGCTGCGAGGAAGAGTTTTTCATTTTTTGAACAAATTCTTTTGCATCGTTAAGATCCTGAATAAGCAGATCAATCTGAATCTGCCCGTAATAATCATGATCGACCGAGACATCCAGAACACGGCCGCCCAGCTCCACAATCGCAGCAAATTCATCAAAAACCTGATCCGAAGTATGCTTGACCATCACAACCATACAGGCGGCGGATTCCTCCGCCACGGACCGGAACAACAGATACCCTTTATTTGTAGAAAGAATTTCCCGGCTGCTTGCCCGAAGCAAGGCGATGTCCTGTACAATGACCTGCCTGCTGACTCCGAATAGTCTGGCCAGTTCGGTTCCCGACACGGGTAAACGGCTGCTGGAAAGCAGTTCCAGTATTTTTTCCCTGCGAAGTTTCCCGTCTGAAATATTTGTTTCGCCCACACCCTTACCCAAACCTTTCTCATATATTTGCGGTTCTGTCTTATATAGACAATCATAAAAAGAAATAAGCATCCCAACCGTCCAAAGTGAGGATGCCTATTTTTAAAAATGCCCATGTTTTCAATAATAAATCGGCGTGACAGGATTTGAACCTGCGACCTCTACGTCCCGAACGTAGCGCTCTACCAAGCTGAGCCACACGCCGCTATAAATAAGCTTTGCAACATTAAAATAATACACTATTTGAATCAAAGTTGTCAATATATAAATAAAAATTTTTGGAGGTATTACATGCGGCAAAATACAATAGCCGGGGCTTTGCTGCGGATGGAAAGAATAAGGCAGGATAAAGGACAGAAAGAAATCTGTTACGGGATCTGCGTGCCTTCCTATATGAGCAAAATTGAGCATGGAAGCGTCTGCCCGGATGACAAAATCATAGCGGCGCTGTTTGAAAGACTGGGTATTGTTTATGAAGAAAATGAACAGGCGCTAACCGAATGGGAGACAAAGACAGAAGACTATTTTTACCGCCTGCAGTACTGTTTAGACACCGAAACGGTATATAAAGAATTAGCCGAAAACGATACGGTTCTTTCCTACAGCAGACTGGCCGTGGACTGGCTTTTGATTAAGGGATTTGAAGAGGGCGGTACGCCTGAGCTGTTAGAGACGCTGAAAGAATACATGCGGCCCAAACAGCTGGCCTATTACAGAATTTTGCAGTCATGGGAAAGGCAGAGCTTTCCCGAAAGTGTGGAGTACTGTAACGAAGCCCTCCGGATTCTGGGAAATTCGTTTGCCATAACACAGCTTTGCGAAGCATACATGATGCAGGGCGATTATACGGCCATACACCGCATGGAAAACAAGCTGGTTGCCACAGCCGTGGAAGAAGGCAATACATACCGGCTTGCAGATTATTTTTTCCTGAACGGCACTGCCTATGCCTGTCTCAACCTGGAAGAAATGATGCTCCTTTATTATGAACGAAGTATGCGCCTGCTGCAGAATACGGAGTGGAAAAAAGCGAGCGCCGACCTGTACTATAACATGGGAGCAACCTACATCAGTTTGAAAAAATACGATTTATCTTTAAAATACCTGGATATGGCTGAGGCTTCCGGCGTTTCAAATCTTCCGGATTCCATGGCGCTCGATCACAAAAAAGCCGTTGCGCTTATTCGGAGCGGGAATAAAGAACAGGCCGGGATATACCTGGAAAAAATGCGCGTACGGATCGCGCAGTCGGAAGATAAAAATGAAGCGGATATTTTAAAGTATGAAGAAGCCTGTTGGGAGTGTAAAGAAAACTTTATGGATGATCCCGCTTATCTGGAACTTTTGGAAAAATTGATAAAAGCATTAAAGCGGGAGCGCCATTTCGGCCACCTTTATTTTTACCGGGACATCATTACACAGGCGTATACAAGGCAGAGAAAATACAAAAAAGCGCTGGAATTTGAGCAGGAAATTTCTTCAAGAATACAAGGCTGAAAAGTATATTTTAACAAAAACAGCATAAAATCTTAAGGAACATTTTAGAGATTTTTTGGAACAAATGTGTTACGATGTAGGCAGGAAATTTTTTCCTCAAAACATATTAAATGAAAGCAGATCTGTATAAAAAGGTAAAAACAGGGAATTATAATATTCAGAATGGAGGATCACCATGAAAAAGAAAGCGATAATTTTTCTGACGGCAGCATTGCTTTTTTCCATGACGGCATGCGGAAACAAGAAAGATGATAATAAAGGAGAAACCCTTCCGTCAGGCGATACCACAGAAAATGACAGCACATATGAAGAGTCTTCAACCGATTACGGCGCCGGCGTCGACATACAGGATATCAAAAAAGCGCTGACGGATGAATTTGGAGACAATTACTGGCCGGATACCGAGATTTCCAAAGAAATGTTAAAGGACATTTACGGCGTATCGGAGGATCTTTATGAAGAGTATTACGGCGAATCTCCCATGATCAGCACCAATGTGGATACCGTTCTGGTGATAAAAGCAAAAGAAGATCAGGTCGCGGCGGTGGAAGAAGCCCTGAATGAATACCGCAGCAGGCTGGTTAACGATACCATGCAATACCCTATGAACATCGGCAAAATCCAGGCATCCCGCATCGAAACTTTTGGATCTTACGTGTGCTTTGTACAATTAGGCGCGGACACCATGGAGGCATCTGAAAACGGCGACGAAGCCGTTATTGAAAAATGCCAGCAGGACAATGAACTGGCTTTGGAAATTATCCAGAATACATTAGCAAAAAATCAGTAAACGCGGGAAAAGGACCTGTTCATAAACGGGTCTTTTTTCTTTGTGCCTTTGTTAAGAGAAGGTATTGACATAAGATCGGGTATGCCGATATGATATATGCGTGAGAAAGACGCTTTTATATAACCATGGCGGAACTGAAGAGGTGTTATTCAATATGAATTTTGAAAATGTTTATTTTATAAATGGTACTGCATATGCCGGAAAATCTACTATAGTAAAAGCATTGGCAAATAAATATGATGGTATTGCGTGTGAAGAGAATTATCATGATGCGCTTATTGCAGATTTGAATAGTGAGGAGTTTCCGAATTTAACGTATACCAGAGATTTGGTTAATTGGAGTGAATTCATAAGAAGAACACCTGATGAGTACGAGGCATGGATTAATGGCTGCACCAAAGAATGCACTATTTTGGAATTAAAAATATTAGAGGAGGTATCGGGGCAGGGAAAAAAGGTTTTTGTAGATACAAATATCCCGACAGAAGTATTATGGAGTATTTCGGATATAGACCATGTTTTGATTATGTTGGCAGATCCCGATATATCGGTTAATAGATTCTTTGACAGACCGGACAAAGAGAAGCAGTTTTTGTATCAATTATTACTGGAAGAAGAAAATCCGGATAAGGCGTTGGATAATTTCAGAGAATGCTTAAAGAGAATCAATTCAAAGAAAAACTATGATAGATTTTTGAGTTCGGGATTTCATGTGATTTTAAGAGATGAATTAAGAACGATTGAGGAATCTTTGTCATTGGCTGAAAAGGTATTTGGATTTGCAGGAGGGTAACAAATGTTCTATTTTATAAGACATGGCAAAACGGATTATTCGGAACGCAAAACGAAAATTTATCAGGGTTTTGGAGTGAATCTGTCGAAGCTTTTTGAAACCGGAATATTTGAATGAGGTGACCCTATGTCTATAACCGCAGCAATTCGAATACAGCTGAAAAATGCCGTAGAACACGTACTCCACGTACAGGGTAACTATACCGGAGGCATCCTGGAAATGGCAATTGTCATAGACAGGAATCTTCCGAAAGAGGAGGCTGCACAGCGTGCAAAAGACCTCGTCCAAATCCTGAAATCCCAAAATGAAATATTCAGAAACGTAAGACTCAACATAATCCTTTGGGGAGACGAACCGGAATTTATAAAGCAGGTAACAGCCCTTCCCCTGCTGCAGACAGGTTCCTTTTTCGAATCATATAACAGCTGCGAATCGGAAAAACAATGGGACAATCTTCTTGCGTTACTGAAAAAATTTTATGCCCGATCAAAGCTCATACTGGTTTTATCGGACAAAGAGTTTACCACGGAAAATAAAACGGAAGCCAAAGCCCATCTGCAGCCTTTTTTACATAAAAAACTTATTGTACTTTCCCAAACGCAGGTTAAAACAGGAACCCAATTGTGGAGAGAATTATGAATATAAAACCTGGAAAGGAGTATCATAAAAAATGAAAACATGGTGGAAAAACAGCGTAATTTACCAAATTTACCCCCGAAGCTTTGCGGACAGCAACGGAGACGGAATCGGGGACTTAAACGGAATTACCGAACATCTGGATTACCTTGAAAAGCTGGGAATCGACGTGATCTGGCTATCGCCGGTATACCAGTCGCCCAACGATGATAACGGATACGACATATCCGATTATCAGGAAATCATGCGCGATTTCGGAACCATGGAGGATTTCGACAGAATGTTGGCGGAGGCGCATAAAAGAGGAATCCGTATCGTCATGGACCTGGTGGTAAACCATACTTCCGATGAACATAAATGGTTTGTGGAAAGCAGAAAGTCAACGGACAATCCTTACCGCGATTATTACATATGGAGAGATGCAAAAAACGGAAAAGAACCGAACAACTGGGGAGCCAGCTTCGGCGGTTCCGCGTGGGAATACGATGATACCACAGATATGTACTATCTTCACTGCTTTTCCAGAAAGCAGCCGGATTTAAACTGGGATAACCCGATGGTCAGACAGGAAGTGTTTGACATGATGACCTGGTGGTGCGATAAAGGAATCGACGGATTCCGCATGGACGTAATCAGCATGATTTCCAAGAAACCGGGACTTCCGGACGTTCAGGCTCCGGAGGGTGCGTATGGAGACTGCTGCAGCGCCGTATGCAACGGTCCCCACGTACATGAATATCTGCAGGAGATGAACCGGAAAGTACTGTCCCGTTACGATATCATGACAGTCGGGGAAGCCGCCGGCGTGACGAGACAGGAAGCATTAAAATATGCCTCTTTGGACGGAAAAGAACTGAATATGGTTTTTCAGTTTGAGCATACTGGTATTACAGCCGGAGAATACGGAAAATGGACAGACAAAAAGGTTCCTCTTATTCCCTTGAAAAAGATCCTGAACAGCTGGCAGACAGAATTGGAAGGGAAAGCGTGGAACAGCCTTTACTGGGATAATCACGACCAGCCGCGGGCGGTTTCACGGTTTGGCAATGACGATCCCGCATACCGGGAGCTGTCGGCCAAGATGCTGGCAGTCTGTCTGCACATGATGAAGGGAACACCCTATATTTATCAGGGGGAAGAGCTGGGAATGACGAATGCGGGATTTGAACGCATTTCCGATTACCGCGATATTGAGTCTTTGAACGCGTACCGGGATTATGTGGAAAGCGGACGCCTGGATGCGGACACGATGCTGCGCTATTTAAAAGAAATCAGCCGTGATAACGCCCGCACTCCCATGCAGTGGAATGACCGGGAAAACGCCGGTTTTACTACGGGAACGCCCTGGATTGCCGTGAACGCCAACTATCCCGTTATCAATGCCGAAAAAGCGCTGAAAGATTCCGACAGCATTTTTCATTTTTACCGGAAACTGATCGCCCTTAGAAAACAATACGAACTCATTGTAGAAGGCCGGTTTCAACCCATTCTGGAAGACGACGAAAAGATTTATGCTTACGAGAGAATTCTGGGAAACGAAAAACTGACGGTTGCGTGTAATTTTACAAAGGATACGGTTACCTGCGGCGTGTTTACGGACGTTACGGGAGAAGAACTGATTTCCAATTACACAGAGCATCGGGAGGGTATTTTGCAGCCTTACGAAGCGCGCGTCCTGCTGACAGTACATTAAGAAAGGATCGAACGGATATGAAAGCGGTTGTTTTTGACATGGACGGAGTCCTGTTTGATACGGAACGTATCTATATTGAAAGCTGGAGAGAAACGGCGAAAGAAAAAGGAATCG
This sequence comes from uncultured Lachnospiraceae bacterium, assembly GCA_910587935.1. Lineage (GTDB taxonomy): Bacteria > Bacillota > Clostridia > Lachnospirales > Lachnospiraceae > MGBC143606. Next base: position 63,314 of record CAJUNP010000009.1, on the reverse strand, counting down.
AAGATATGGAGCCGTTGATCATCGAATGTATCGGACTAAACCGAACCGATACGATACGGACTTTTCAGGAGCATTACGGAACGGACTTTGATTTTGAAGATTTCCGCGCCGGATACACGGAAAAAATACAATCCATACTGAAAAAAGAAGGACTTCCGGTCAAACCGGGAGTCCGGGAACTCTTAAAATATCTCCGGGAACATCATGCAAAAGTTGCGGTTGCGTCTTCCACCCGGACGGAAAAAGTATTACAATACCTGGAAGAAACAAAGCTTTTGGAATATTTTCCGGTCGTAATCGGAGGAGACAAGATCCTGCACAGCAAACCCCGGCCGGATATCTACCTTCTTGCCTGCGAAAAACTACAGGCAGACCCTGCGGAAAGCTTTGCAATCGAGGATTCCCTGAATGGTATCCGTTCCGCTTACGGCGCAGGTATGAAGGTGATTATGGTGCCGGACATGGTAGCGCCCGTGCCCGAGGCCGTGGAAAAGACAACGGCCATAAAAGAATCGCTGACTGCGGTAAAAAACTGGTTTGAAGAGAGTAAGGCTTTTTCTTAAAAGTCTTACTCCTTTTTTTGAGCGGCGGCTTCCACCTCATTTTCAATCAGGTCAATAATCGTCTTGATAGCCCCCGACTGCCTGCTCTTTCCCATAGCGTCTATATAAGTCTGTTTTGTAAAATACAGTTCGTGTATTTTCTCCGCAAGAAGATTTTCCGATAAATCGTCTTCATCGATTACAATACTGAATCCCTGGGACTCGAAGGATTTGGCGTTAAGCAGCTGGTCGCCCCTGCTGGCGGAGGAAGAGAGCGGGATCAGGATATTCGGCTTTTTGAGCGCCAGAAGCTCGCAGATCGCATTGGCGCCCGCGCGGGATACCACAATATCCGCCATGGCAAAAATATCCTTCAACTCGGATTTTAAGTATTCAAACTGCTTATAACCCGGCTGGCTTAACAAAAGATTATCCACCTTATCCTTTCCGCAAAGATGAACCACCTGAAAGTCTTCCAGAAGGAGCGACAGCGCGGCACGTACGAAGCGGTTTACGTTCAGGGAACCCAGACTTCCCCCGATCACCATAATAACCGGCTTATTCCGGTTAAATCCGCACAGCTTCCGGCCGGCTTCCGCGTTTCCGTCGGCAAGTTCCTCACGTATGGGAGAGCCTGTAAGCACAGCCTTTTTCGGAGGCAGCTTCCGGTAGGTTTCCGGGAAATTACAGCAGACCTTATCCGCTACGGGAATACATAATTTATTCGCAAGTCCCGGCGTAATATCGGATTCATGAATGATGCAGGGAATATCCAGAGACGCGGCGGCGCGTACAACCGGCACACTGACAAAACCGCCCTTGCTGAATACTACATCCGGTTTTAATTCCTTTAAATAATTTCTGGCTTCCGAAAATCCCTTCACGACGCGGAAAGGATCCGTAAAATTTTTCGGATCGAAATAACGGCGGAACTTGCCGGTAGAAATTCCGTAATACGGAAGTTCAAAATCTTCTATCAGTTTTTTTTCGATACCGTCGTAAGAGCCAAAATAATAAACTTCGTAACCAAGCTCTTTCAATCGGGGCAGCAGGGCTATGTTAGGAGTAACGTGTCCCGCGGTGCCGCCGCCGGTCAAAACAATTTTCTTCATAACAGAAAAACCTCCGGGATTATAAAGGCTGACTAATTTTGCATGGACTCCAGTGCGCGGGCAAGCTGGTCCGGGCAGGATGTGGACTTAAAGCCGCATTTAATGCCCTTTAACCTGGAAATGGCATCTTCTACCTTCATTCCTTCTACCAGACGGCTGATTCCCTGAAGATTGCCGTGGCATCCTCCCGTAAAAGCTACGGACTTGATAACTCCCTGATCTACTTCCACGTCGATTGCGGAAGAACAGGTTCCCTGTGTTTGATATCTCATAATTTTCCACCTCGTTTTCTTGCTGGACTGTTCCGGCGTAAAAGCCGGATCATAAATATATAATTCTAAGGTAGAATTATAACAGAAAATGGAACAGGATACCAGTCCCGTTTTGCGGAATTTGTCGATGAATTAGGGGACGGGAATTCTTGAGAATCACATCCATATTTACTATAATGAGCATACATGGCAGCCGCAGCTTCGTTCATTTGTTTTTGGACAGGCAGCCGGCTGCGGAAAGGCAAGGTATCATTATGTTAAAGGAACTCGTAGAACAAAAATGGATGATGGGCATTGGTATTTTTTTATTAGTATGTAGCATTTTTCTTCTGATTATGATTGGTGCATTGTACCAGAATCTGATTTCCGAGACAGAAAACATGTCTGCTACGACAAACAAACTGTTAAAACAATGCAAACTGAAATTTGCCAACTGTTATCGCATGAATTCAGGGGTGGCAAACATATCGGTATTTGTGGACAAGTTTTTAAACCGCCTGTCGCTCGGCAAACTATCTTTCCGCATGTTATATCATATGTCGGGGCAGCTCATGTTGTTATCCGTTTTTTTTGCGGGACTGGGCGCCTGTATTGCTATCGTGGACGGCGCGGTGTTAGGAGAAATTCTGCCCTATTATATCGTCAGCCTCTTTGGACTGTATCTGTACTTTTCCATATCGTCCATGGTAGATGTAAAAGGGAAGATCGGAATTTTAAAGGTAAACCTCATGGATTATCTGGAGAATCATATGGTGAACCGCCTGGAAATTCCGGAGGAAGAAGAAAAAGACATAATTACCGAAGCGCTGCAGCCGGATAAAACAAAAAAACCTGCCGTCAGCGCCAAAAGTATTCTTTCGCAGATGGAAGAAGAGGAGCTGGAAGATTTGCTGAAAGAATTGCTGGCATGAGGAAAGACCGGTGCAGAATTCCTCTTGAATTCCCATAATATCTTTGCTAAACTGTAATTGTTTGGAAAGAAATACAAATAATTCAAAAGGAGTGATATCATGAACAGGAAAGTAACCTTTGATTATTCCAGGACAAGTTCATTCATTTCGGCTGATGAAATGGACTTAATGAAGAAGCTCACCCTGGACGCAAAAGAATTGTTAGTATCCAAAACGGGCGCAGGAAGCGATTTTCTTGGCTGGCTGGATCTTCCGGTAAATTATGACAAAGAGGAGTTCGACCGGATTAAAAAAGCGGCGGCGAAGATTCAGAGTGATTCCGAGGTTCTTGTGGTAATAGGCATTGGGGGCTCTTATCTGGGGGCAAGGGCCGCAATCGAATTTTTACGCCACAGCTTTTACAATGTAATAAGCAAAGAGATGCGCAAGACTCCCGAAATATACTTTGTGGGCAATTCCATCAGCTCCACCTATATCAGACACCTGATGGATGTAATCGGCGACAGGGATTTTTCAGTCAACATGATCTCCAAGTCGGGAACTACCACGGAGCCGGCTATTGCGTTCCGTGTCTTTAAGGAGATGCTGGAAAAGAAATACGGCAAAGAAGAGGCAGCAAAGAGAATCTATGCAACCACGGACAAAGCGAAGGGATCTCTTAAGAACCTTGCTTCGGAAGAGGGCTATGAGAGCTTTGTGGTGCCGGACGACGTAGGCGGACGTTTTTCCGTGCTGACCGCAGTAGGTCTGCTTCCCATTGCAGTAAGCGGCGCGGACATCGATAAACTGATGGAAGGTGCGGCGAGCGGAAGAGAACGCGCGCTGAATGCGGCTTTTGAAGAGAACGACGCGCTTTTATACGCGGCAGCCCGCAACATTTTACTGAGAAAAGGCAAAAGCGTTGAGATTCTTGCCAACTATGAACCCAGCGTGCATTACGTATCCGAATGGTGGAAACAGCTTTACGGTGAAAGCGAAGGCAAGGACCAGAAAGGTATTTTCCCTGCAAGCGTAGATCTGACTACGGATCTTCATTCCATGGGACAGTTTATTCAGGACGGTGCAAGAATCATGTTTGAAACCGTAATCAATGTGGAAGCTTCCCGGGAAGAGATCATTATCGGCACAGAGCCGGTGGACTTGGACGGACTTAATTATCTGTCCGGCAAGACCGTTGATTTTGTAAATAAAAGCGCAATGAACGGAACGATTCTGGCCCATACGGACGGACAGGTTCCCAATTTCCTTGTCAATGTACCCGAGGTCAGCGAGTTTTTCCTCGGAGAGCTGTTCTATTTCTTTGAGTTTGCCTGCGGTGTCAGCGGTTACCTGCTGGGCGTGAATCCCTTCAACCAGCCCGGTGTGGAAAGCTACAAGAAGAATATGTTTGCACTTCTTGGCAAGCCGGGATATGAAGAACAGAGAGAAATTCTTTTAAAGAGATTATAAACGGTGAATACAAAAAGTTTTTATCGATAATGCCATAAAAATTCTTTCTTTTTAGTTTTAAAGTTGTTGATGTTTAAGATTGTATTGGTATATTTATTATGCTAAAATATGTATCGCATCAAAACAAATTAAGCGGGAAAAGGAGAGGAGAAGCAACATGAAAAAGAGATTCCTTGCAATGGCATTAGTGATTGTCGCAGTATTGCTGACTGCGTGCGGCGGCAAAGGTTATACCCCCGGCACGTTTACGGACAGCGGATACGAGACTGAATTTTTAGGATTCCGTTTTACGACTCCGGAAGGATTCACACTTGCCGGTGAAGAAGAGTTATCCCAGATGATGGGCATGACTTTGGAAATGATGGGAGACGACGTAACCGATGTACAGAAAAAATATGCGGAGCTTACCACGATCTACGAAATGGTTGTGGCGGATTCTTTAGGAGCGGCTAACGCGAATATTACTCTTGAGAAGACCAGCGTATCTTTAGATAAATATATAGATCTTTTCAAGGAGCAGGTTACGGGAATGTCGACCATGACGGTTAACCTCAGCGATACGGTTGAGGATGCTACGATTGCCGGAGCGGCTTACAAAAAATTATCTGCAACCGTAGAAGCAAACGGAATGCAGATGAATCAGGAATATTACATGAGAAAAGTCGGCAATCGTATGATGAGCATGACAATCACATGGGTTGAAGGTTATGAAGATCAGAAAGATGCGATTCTTAACGGATTTGCAGCTTACTAAAATGAATGATAACCTGTAAAAAAGGATGCTGGCCGCAAGCTGACATCCTTTTTTATACTTGTAAAAAGATCTAGCAGTTTAAATAATCCCACTCGTCCCGTATCTCTTTGGGGACTTCGTGTCCGCTGTTTTCCACCTTTTTAATTAAAATATCGATCTTATGAATCTGCTGTTTCTGACGGGCGTCGTAACGTTCCATCATTTCCTTGAAAATTGGATTCCCGCCTAACGTATTCCGTACCGGTTTGGCAAAAGGACAATACGTAAACAGAGTGCTTCGAGCCGGCTTCGTTAATCTGGGCGACCCTGTTCCTTCAAATAAAATATAAGAAATATAGTCTCTGACAAACATTTCCTTAAAGCTGCCGCGGGATTTTTTCAGGGCATTACCGATCTTTTCCTTAGTGGCGGGGGAAAGTTCATGATTCTTTTTATAAAACTGAATATAATCAAAGTATTCGCTGGTCAGGGAACGCTCGGAGAGATCATTCCAGCGGGGACCCTGAATACGCTTGCACATTTCCCATCGATATTCTCCGGTAAGACGGACAACGGCCGAACGGAGATCATCCAGATAAAAAATGGGAAGCATCATACGTGCGGAAGTGGTTCTGCGGCGGCCTTCAATTTCCTGCCACATAACGCCCCTCGTACCAATGCCCGGCATCAAAATCACATCCGGAAGCACCTCCAAATGGAAATATTCTTTGGGAATATTAACCTCTGTATTCGTATAGACATATTCTCTGTAATAGGCGCTGAAATCAAGAGAAATATTGTAGTTTAAAGCGGCCTGCAGCGAAGCGTTTGAAATAAAGGATGCGTCCAGAGCCTTCAAAACATTATGTCCGGAAAATACAGGACAGAATGTAGATATACGTCCGCTGGTCATTTTGTTAACGGGAGGAAGCATATTCTTCAGCTCATATTCCACTTTTTTCGACGTGTCGTCGGCAAATTCCCGTTCTTCTTCGGCGCTGATTTTTCCGGAAATCTTCATCGTGTGCAGGTGCTTGGTATAATCTTCGTCAAACTCATTCCGGCTGGGTTCCCGTTCCCCGTTTAAGATGGCAAGCATCCAGTCATACAGAGTAAACGTATGGGGATTGGACTCTTTTGACAGGCGGTCGGCAAGCTGTCCCAGATAAGCCGTGTTTTCCGTTCCTGCCAATAATTCGTCAACATATCCGAAATAAAGGAACATACGGACTGCGAGCGGCATGGAAGAATCTTTGACAGCCTTGAAAAAGACCATTCCATACAATTCATAAAACTGAACGGTAATTTGCTGCCGCAGACGTCTGGAATCATCATCCGAGGCATTTTTATCATCCATGCTTTGATATCGGTTAATCAGTTCCTCAAACTGGCGGCATTGTTCGGAATCCGCACCCGAATAAGACAGAATCGTATGCAGGGAATCTGTAAGCTGCTGCAGGAAAGAAGCGTCTAAAGAAGCGGGTTTCTCCTGATCTGCGGGAGCGGAAGCAGAAGCGGCGGCGGGTTTTGCTTTTATAACAGCCTGGAATGCGGCGGCCCGTTTTGCATAAAGCTCCTGATTCAGATCGGAAGCAGACTGAAGCCGTTGAATCATTTTACCGATAGCAGCCTGCAGGAGTTTAAAGTCAGAAGAACCGGCGGCCGATTTTTCATACAAATCCATATAAAATGTAAATAGGTCTTCGCCGTCTTCATTCAGATACATAGAAAGAACCTGCTTTTGATATTCTGCAAGCGCTTCCATGGAATCCCCGGTTTTTACAAAGTCTGAACAGATACCGGCAATTAACCCGGCGGGAACGGCGGGAGCTTTGGAAAGAACGACAGAACCGCTGTTTTCCGATAATAGATGTTCAAAACCGTCGTAATAGGAAACGGCCCAGTCGTCCAGGGGCGCTTCTTCCATCAGGGGAGACAGATCGGAAAGCCCCGGAAGCTTCTTTGCGGCAACCTGATGGCGCATACAACAGACATTGTACATGGAATAATCCTTCGTGCAGGCCGTATAAAGCTCGCCGCAGCGGAACCGCGCCAGTTCACAGCATTGTAAAAGAGCGTTCATCTGACGGAAAGCGGAACGTGCAAACAAGACACTGTAATCGGGATTGGCCCGGAAAAACGAATCCAGGGAGGCAATGTCCGAAATCGGGTACGATACCACGGTCGAATCTTCCAGAGTTTTACAAGTCATAAAGTGTACGTCTTCAAAAAGTTCGCAGATACCGGCAACATCACCCTTGGACAGAGTAAATTTTCCGCCGGGAAAAGATACGGATACGCTGCCCTTTAAAATTACAAAAAGTTCTCCGAAGGGTTTGCCGGATTCAAATAATATCTTATTTTTTTCAATTATTACGGAAGCCATAACATCCTCCTGCGTGTTTAAAATCTTTTACTATTATACATTCAGAAAGCTATAAATTCAACCGCCTTGCCGGCTTTTTTCAAATTTGTCGCTCTTGACTTTTAGCGGTAAATCCGATAGAGTTTATTTGATACTGTTTACCTTATTTTCCTGGAGGACTTATTATGGAGAAGATCACAAGTTTTACAATTGACCATATCAAGCTGCAGCCCGGCGTCTACGTTTCCAGAAAAGATACTTTTCAGAACGCCGTTATAACAACCTTTGATCTGCGTATTACATCTCCTAACGAGGAGCCTGTCATGAATACCGCAGAGATTCACACCATAGAACACCTTGGCGCAACCTTCCTGCGGAATCATAAAGAATTTGGGGAACGCACCGTCTATTTTGGGCCCATGGGGTGCCGCACCGGTTTTTACCTTTTACTTGCCGGTGATTACACTTCAAGGCAGATTGCCCCGCTGATAACGGAGCTGTTTGAATTTATCAGAGATTTTCATGACGCCGTACCGGGCGCCGATCCCAAAGACTGCGGCAATTACCTGGATATGAATCTGCCTATGGCCAATTACCTGGCCGGCCGGTATCTGGAACAGGTTTTATATGCCATTGACGACAGCAGACTGATTTATCCCGAATAAGACGAGCTTAAAGGAGAGAGATATAATGAACAAAATTGGAATTATCGGAGCTATGGAGCTGGAAGTAGAAGCGTTAAAAGCAGAAATGTCCGTTAAGCGGATTGTGGAAAAAGCTTCCATGAAATTTTACGAAGGTACTCTGAACCAGGCTGAAGTGGTAATCGTGCAGTGCGGGATCGGAAAAGTGAATGCGGGCATTTGCGTGCAGATACTGGCTGACTGCTTTGCTGTTACCCATATCATTAATACCGGCGTTGCAGGTTCGCTGAGCGCGGAACTTGACATCGGAGACCTTGTGATCGGTACGGAAGCCGTTTATCATGACATGGATGTCACTTCTCTGGGATACGAGATTGGGCAGGTTCCCGGTATGGATGTACGATTTTTCCCTGCGGATACGGCAATGGTGGAAGCTGCCAGGGTTTCCTGCCGGGAAGCGGTTTGTGATATTACCGTAAGGACCGGAAAGATTGCCAGCGGCGATCAGTTCATTTCTTCGAAAGAAGCCAAAGAGCATATTATTACGGCCGTAGGCGGTTATTGTACCGAAATGGAAGGAGCGGCGATTGCGCACGCGGCTTATTTAAACCGTATTCCTTTCGTTATTATCCGCGCCATATCCGATAAAGCGGACGACAGCGCGCACATGGATTACCCCTCCTTTGAAAAAGCGGCGGCAGCGCATTGTTCCGCATTAGTACGGGATTTTGTTACGAAAATTTAGATTAAGATTTCTTTTTAAAACGGACACAACTGTCATAAATGATTTCAAAATCTTCTTCCTTATAGCAAAACAGCATCAGGAACAGAAGTACAACGACGGATAAGCTGACATAAATATCCGCTACGTTAAAAACTGGAAATTGAATCAGGCAGAAATCAAAAAAATCAATGACGCTTCCTTTGAATAATACTTCACCGCCCCATATACGGTCGATCAGGTTTCCCATGGCTCCCGCCGTCAGAAATACGAGGATCACCCGAATGGGGCCGTATTTTTTTTCTTCCGGTAAACATAAAAACACTTTAATCAGAAAAAACATAACAACCGGCGTTAAGATTACAAATATAATCTGTTTTCCCTCTAACAGGCTCCATGCCATCCCATCGTTACGGATGTAGCGAAGCTGAAATACGCCCTCTATAAGAGGGATGACTTCGCCTAAAAGCATACGGGAAGATACAAAATATTTTGTGATTTGATCTATGAAGCATAATAGAATCACACCCGTGAGTGCGGAGACGTTTCTTTTCAGATTACTTTTTTCCTTCATCGATATTTTCCCTTTCCGGTTTTGTGCCGGGATGATTGTCCCGTTTGCCTGCGAAAACAATCAACTTGCTGATCAGATAATTGGCGATCATAACCAGTACGCAGGATACAAACAACTTTGCAATCCAATAATTAATTTCCCATACGTTTACCATCAGCCACATAATAAATACGTCCAGCCCCCAGGTTAACAGCCTTCCGCCAACAAATTTTGCGGCTTCTCCCGCCACGTTCTCGCTTTCGCTTTTAAAGACATATTTTCGATTGGTAATATAGGCAAAAATAACGCCCACCAGCCAGCCAAACGTATTAATCAGAAAATTTTCAAAAGGAATTGCAGGGTCCCAGATAAACTTTTCAAATATAAAACAGGCAATCAGGTAAACTACCGTGGTTGCCACGCCCACAATCAGATAATTAACAATTTCTTCATACTTTTTGTACATTTTCATTCCGAAGTCAAATAATTTTTTAAACATGCCATACCTTTCTGTCTCTTATCCCTTTACGGGTTAACAATGTTTCTTGGTTCATTTTGCAGGAAAGCCTTAATATTTTTGCGGACTTCCTCTACACAGCGCTTTCTGGCTTCCACGCTTGCCCATGCCAGATGCGGCGTTATAATCAGCCGGCAGCTGTCCTGTATCAGTCCCAATGGGTTGTCCGGACCGATCGGTTCCTCCTCCAGTACGTCCAGGCCGGCGGCGGCGATCCATCCGCCGGTAAGCGCTTCGTAAAGAGCCCGATTATCTGCAACTGCGCCTCTGGCAACATTAATCAGTACTGCGGAGGGCTTCATTTTTTTCAAAGCGTTTCTGTTAATTAAATGCCGGGTTCTCTCGGTTAGCGGACAATGGAGAGACAATACGTCGCTTTTTGCTAATAAAGTATCCAGATTAACCCGTTCATAATCCGTACATGTGCTGGTACCGGAAGCGGAATAAAAAATAACGCGGCACCCGAAAGCGGCGGCAATGTCTGCGACACGTCTGCCGATATGCCCCATGCCTATAATGCCCCATACCTTACCGCTCAGTTCATGAAACGGCAGCTCAAAATTGGAAAACCGATCCTGTGCGCTGTAAGCGCCTGATTTGACATAGCTGTCATAATAAGGAAGCCTGCCGAGAAGACTTAAAGCCAGCGCAAAAGTATGCTGGGCTACCATGGCGGTAGAATAATCCACGACGTTGCGCACCTGAATTCCCCTTTTGCTGCAGTATTCCAAATCACAATTATCAAAGCCCGTTGCCAGTTCACAAATCAGCTTAAGCCTGCGGACTCCCTGCAGTGTTTCCTCGCAGAACGGAGCCTTGTTTGCTACAACGATATCCGCATCCTGAATTCGTGATGCCGTTTCTTCCTTTGTTACCGTATTAGGATAACAGACAACTTCTCCTAAATCTGAAAAATCCATTTCAATATCGGTTCCCGCGCTGTTACGTTCCAGGATTACTATTTTCATGGAATAACCTCCTGCTGGATAAGCCATAAACATTATAATAACATAATGGAGGAACCCTGACAAGTTTTCCTGCAGAGCATTTCTTTGAGCACTATTTTACAAGCATATTGACGATGTTATAGTGCATGTATTATAATTATAAAGTATATAAAACGTGCAATACTAAAAAGGATAAAAAACGATATAAATAAGCAAGTATCGCTTTTAAAGCGATACTAATACAGTTTCCAATTGTTTTGGTTACAAAAGTAAAAATGGGGTATAAGTATAAATAGAAAGGGGAAATAAAATATGAAGCTAAAAGAATGGTTTTTATCATTAAAAAATAAACAGAAGATATCCGAAAATAAAAAATGTGAAAGACCCAAAAGATTTTTTGGGGCAATTGTTGAAGACTATTCCGTAACGGAAGCGGAATATAAAGAATTGCAAAGGCTGCTTAAGGAACACAGGGAGCGTAATTTGAGTAAATCTCTCAAAGAAGAATAAATGAAAAAGTTACAGGACAAACCTGACAGGATTTCATAAATGCCGTAAACATTTATGAAACCCTGCTTGGGTAAACGGTTTTCCTGTTTTCAGGCACCTGATCTTACTTGATTTCTATGCGTTTTGCTTCTTCCTTTGATACCAAATCCCTTTTAGGGAAACGAACCTCCAGAATACCGTTATTATAGGAAGCGTCGATATCTGCCGGTGAAAGGCCTTCCACATGAAAGCTTCTGGAATAAGAACTGTATCTGCGTTCCCTGCGGACATAATTCTTTTTTTCATTTTCGGAAGATTCTTCCTTATGAGATGCGGAAATCGTCAGCATATCATTTTTCAGATCGATATTGATATCTTCCTTTTCAAATCCGGGCAATTCCGCCTGCAGTTCATAATGATCTCCCCGATCAATCACATCCGTATTAAAAGCTGCCAGAGAGCCCAGTTCCTGATTTCCCCAAAAGTCCTGAAACATGTCATGGAAAAAATGATCAAATGAATCGTCAAACATTACGGGTTTCGTGTTTCTGAATAATGCCGGTCTTAACATAATTACCACTCCTTTATCAATATATATAAATAGTTATTAGTATAGTATCTGAAACATTCAGGGTTTTATGCGTCCTCTTGTTTCTATATATGTTATACAACATATATAACATATAATCAATAAATAACAGATTAAAGAATTATAAATATAAAATTAACAATAGAGAGGAATCATAATGGAGATCCAAAACTTTATTACCTTACTCGGCGGCCTTGCCCTGTTTCTGTACGGTATGCAGACTATGAGTTCGGAATTGGAAGACGCCGCCGGAAACAGAATGAAAAAAATATTGGAGCGGCTGACTGCAAACAGGTGGAGCGGGATTCTGGTAGGGCTTGTGATTACCGCCTTGATTCAGTCTTCATCGGCCTTAACGGTTATGGCAGTGGGATTTGTAAACGCGGGAATGATGACTCTGCGGCAGGTTGTCTGGGTAATTATGGGAGCCAATATCGGGACTACCGTTACGGGGCAATTGATTGCTTTAAATGTGGGAGCGGCAGCGCCGGTCATTGCATTTGCGGGAGTAATTTTGATGACATTTGGAAAAAACACAGTGTGGGGACACGGCGGCGGAGTGCTGGCAGGCCTTGGCGTATTGTTTATCGGGATGGAAATGATGGGCGGCGCAATGCTGCCGCTTAGGGAATCCAAAGCCTTTCTTGCCATGATGACAGAATTTAAAAATCCTTTGTCGGGAATTCTGGCGGGTACGGTTTTTACTGCGCTGATTCAATCCTCTTCGGCATCCCTGGGTATTCTGCAGGCTATTGCGGCGGGCGGAGGTATTTCCCTGTCCGGCGCGGTGTACGTGCTGTTCGGGCAGAATATTGGAACCTGCGTTACCGCCATTCTGGCGTCTGTCGGTATGAACCGCAATGCCAGACGCACCACCGTTATCCATCTGTCATTTAATGTAATCGGAACCCTTCTTTTCACTTTTATCTGTCTGACGACACCCCTGACCTCCTGGGTAGAATCTCTTACGCCCAAAAACATACCCGCGCAGATTGCCAATATGCATACCTTTTTTAATGTTACAACCACTCTTCTTCTTCTGCCTTTTGGAAACGCACTGGCGGCGCTGGCGGAACTTTTGCTGCCTGATGAAAAGATACGGAATAAAAACGCATATTTTCCCCTGTTTCGGAAACATTAACAAAAACTGCTTTCGGGCAGAACCGGAGAAAGGCGTAAATGGCGTATGAACCGTTTAAAAAATGAAAAATCCCCCTATCTTTTGCAGCATGCACAAAATCCGGTGGACTGGTATCCCTGGTGTGACGAAGCCTTTGAAAGGGCGGCCAGCGAAGATAAACCGGTGTTTCTAAGCATCGGTTATTCCACCTGCCACTGGTGTCATGTTATGGCCCATGAATCTTTTGAAAATCAAGACGTGGCCGATATTCTCAATCAAAATTATATAGCGGTAAAAGTAGACCGGGAAGAACGGCCGGATATAGACGGCGTGTACATGGAAGCGTGTCTGGCTTTCAACGGTTCCGGAGGGTGGCCTCTAACGGCGGTTCTGACGCCTGCCGGGGAGCCCTTTTTTGTAGGAACCTATTTTCCCGCCAACAGCCGCCTCGGACAAACCGGATTAATTGAGCTTTTAAATCACCTGCACCGGCTCTGGGGAGAGGAGAAAGAAAAAGCCGTTCTGGCCGGAGCGCGGATGACGGAGCTTTTAAGAGAAAGACAGGCGCAGGAAAACAACGGACAGGGGCCGGGAAGGATTTCGGGAGAGACAGTACTGGCGGATGCCTTGGGGCAGTTGGAATTGTGTTTTGACAAAAAACACGGCGGTTTTTCAAAAGCGCCCAAATTTCCGGTTCCCCACCAGCTGTTTTTTCTGCTTCAAGCGGCTCATTATGAAGAAAACGACAATGCTTTTCACATGGCTGAAAAAACGCTTGACGCCATGGCGGCAGGCGGTATTCACGATCACATAGGGGGAGGATTCTCCAGGTATTCAACGGATGACACATGGCTTGTTCCCCATTTTGAGAAAATGCTGTATGACAACGCGCTTCTTGCCCTTGCCTACATGAGCGCTTATAAGATAAGTAAAAAAGAATACTGGAAAAGTACGGCGCAAAGCACGCTTCATTATATTCTGCGGGAGCTTGCCGGAAACGGCGGCGAATTCTATTGCGGTCAGGATGCGGACAGCGACGGAGTGGAGGGAAAATATTATGTGTTTACGCAAAAGGAAATAGAACAGGTTCTGGGAAAACACACAGGACAGGCTTTCTGCAAAGCCTTTCACATTACCAGAGGAGAAACGCCGTGCATCCCTAATCAGATCGGAAGTAAACGCCCCGTTATAGAAGAAATGGAAGAAGAAAAAAGAAAACTATATCAATACCGCCTGAAAAGAACGCGTCTGCACCGGGACGAAAAAACAGTTTTGTCCTGGCATGCATGGACGATTCTGGCTTTTGCCAAGGCGGCGGACCTGTACGGTTCCATGGAATTTGTGCGGACCGCGAGACAGGCGCGGCAGTTTGTTACGGAGAATATGGAAAAGGAAGACAGAAGATTATACCGCCGTTATTGCAGCCAGGAGGCGGCCTTTGACGGACAGCTGGAAGACTATGCGGCGTACGGACTGGCTCTGTTAGCTTTATATGAAAGCACTTTTGAAACGGAGTATCTGTGTGAAGCCGTATTGCGGGGAGAACAAATCTTACAATATTTTTCCGACGAGACTGCCGGCGGCTTTTTTTCATCGCCGAAAGACGGAGAAACACTGCTGTTCAGACAAAAGGAACTCTATGACGGAGCCATCCCTTCCGGCAATTCCGCCGCCGCTCTCTTGTTTAAGAGGCTGGAAGCCTATACGGCTTCACCGAAGTGGAAAGAAGAAGCGGAAAGGCAGATCTCTTACCTTTACACAAGCCTGAAAGAACAACCCGTTAACCATTGCTTTGCGCTCCTCGCACTGCAGGCTGCGGTATATCCGTCCGAAGAATTGATCTGCGTTTCAGCGGGAAAGGAGCCGCCGGATTCCCTGAAACAAAACAATGCAAAATCCCTGTTTACAGGCCCGGCCGTACTCTTTAAAAACAGGGAAAACGAAGCGCTTTTAGGGGAAGCGGCGCCTTTTACAAGAGAATATCCGATTCCGTCAGAAGGGGAAGTGTATTATCGCTGCAGGAACGGAGCCTGCTTCCTTCCTGAAAAAAATGGAGAGATCTGCATTGAAGAAATTAAAGCATAGCACCGCGGAATTATTTACACATTATGCAAAACTTCTAAGAGAATTTGCACATTATATAAAAAGAAACCGATATGTAATTATACTGCTTGGCTTTTCCGTATGCCTGATCCACGGGGATAAACTGTTTTCAACCAACAACGGAATCGACACGGAAAAAATTATTTTTGAAGGACGGGAAATATATGAGAGTTGGATAGGGATCGGCAGACAGGGGCTTGTATTTCTGAAATGGATGTTAGGGCAGCAGAATTACAATCCCTATTTTGCCGGTTTGCTGGCTCTCCTGTTTTTAACGGCTGCAATTGTAATATTTACCTTTCTATTTGAAACGGTACGCGGAGAACGGGGAGGTGAAACGGGAAAAACAGGACAGCGATACCTGAATTTTGCCTTTGGGATTCTGTTAATCACCCATCCCATTTTAACGGAGCAATTATATTTTTCTCTGCAGGGGGCGGAAGTGACCCTGGCGTTTGTGCTGTGCGGGACAAGCCTGCTTTTGTCGCACCGCCGCCGTTTCGTTTTGGGGACGCTGCTGTTGATTCCGGCTCTTGGCGTTTATCAGGCCATGGCGCCTCTTTATCTGTTTGGAATTGCCGCAACGGCCTGCGTTCACGGTATGTGCATCGGAAAGGGAAAAGCCCGCCTGAAAGAAGAAATTTTTTATGTGTTCCGTCTGGGCGGCGTATTTTTGACCGCCTTCATTATAAATCAGACTATTACGGCCTTATTCTTTTCCAAATCCTCTTATTTATCCAGGCAGGTTCAATGGAAAAAAGATCAGATTTGGGAAGGCGTCGGAAGAATCTTTGCGCATGTACGGGACGTGCTGACAGGCAGCGGTACTTTTTACTTTGGCGCGTTTTTCTGGCTGGCGCTGGTACTTTTGGCGCTGGTTATCCGTAGAAACAGAGGAAACGGTACGGACAAAAGCAATACCGGGTATTCTTTTTCGGTCAGAATCTGGAATCTCCTTTTGCTTTCCGCTCTTCTTGCCAGTCCTTTTTACCTGACGCTTGTACTTGGTGAAAGGCCCGTTATCCGGGGACAGCTGGCGCTTCCCTTTACGATGGCGTTTATGGCATATCTGGCGGGCCTTTTACTGCGGGAGAGTAAAAAAGGAATACTGACATCCGTGGGAAAAACCATCCTTTTTCTTCTCTGCTTTACCGCTATTTGGCAGCAGACAGACATAACCTGCCGTCTGTACTATTCGGACGCGGTGCGTTATCAGGAAGATTTATGGCTTGCAGGAAATCTGGAACAGGATATTATCAAATTTACGGGAAAATGCGATTACGCGGGAACGGTAGTTTTCGTGGGAAAAAGAAACGCTCCCGGTAACTGTGCCAGCCTGACGGGCGACGTTATGGGACAATCCCTGTTTGCATGGGATACCGAGGTGGAACCCGTAAATTACTGGAGCAGCAGCCGGATCATCGGCTTTATGCACTGCATGGGAACCAATTATCAGGCTCCTACCGCTGATCAGACGGCTCAGGCTGCCGCCCGGGCGCTGGAAATGCCGTGTTACCCTGCGGAGGGAAGCATAGAATGGTGCGGGGATTTTTTGGTGGTTAAGCTGAGCGGGGAGTAAATTCCCGGAAAACGTTACACCCGCACAACCCTTTCTCCGATCCTGCTTAAAATTTCATTAGTAATCGTACCTGTTTTAGCGGCAAGTTCATAAGCCGTAATTTCATCCTCTCCCGATTTGCCGATTAAAACAGCGATATCGCCGGCCGCTGCTTCCGGAATGTCCGTAACGTCTACAAGAGTCTGATCCATACAGATGCGTCCCACGATCGGGGCGCGTTTTCCCTTTATCAAAACGGAACCTGTGCCGCAGGAAAGACCGCGGGGAAGACCGTCCGCATATCCGATGGCAAGGGAAGCCAGCCGGGTAGGCCGTTTTGCCGTAAAGGCAAGGCCGTATCCCGCGCTTTCCTGCGCATGCAGCTCTCTCACGGAAGAGATACGGGCTTTTAAAGATAATACCGGAAAAAGTTTCGTATGAGAACGGTCAAAATCTGTGTCGGAACTCAAAATACCGTAAAGAGCGATGCCCGCCCGTGCGTAATTACCGGCAAGCTCGGGATAATTGAGAATTCCGTAGGTAGCCTGCAAATGAATCTTCGGACAGACATATCCCTCCCGTTTTAATTTTTCCATCACATCATAAAAAGCTTCCGCCTGTTTTAAGGTAAAGTCTCTGTCCTTTGGATTTTCCGTGTCATCGGCGCATAAGTGCGTAAAAGCGCCGTCTATTTTCAAGTACTTCATGTTAAAGATTTTACGGATTTGCTCCAGGTTCTCATGCCGTTCCCCCAGTCGGTGCATCCCTGTGTCGATTCCGATGTGCACATGCAGCTTTTTGCCATACTGATTTAACGTTTCCGCATAAGCGTAGTCTACAACCGTCTGGGTAAGGCGGTAGAGGCGCAGCAGGGGAAACTGCTTCGGGTGCGTATAACCCAGGATCAGAATTTCCCCCTTTATTCCGTTTTTACGCAGTGCGGCGGCCTCCGAAATACAGGCCACGCAAAACGAATCGATTCCCATTTGCTGCAGGGCTTTTGCCACAGGCAAGGCTCCGTGCCCATAAGCGTTTGCCTTTAGTGCGGGCATCAGCTTACAGTCCTTCGGCAGAAGAGAACGCAAAGCCAAAACATTGCGGCAAAGCGCATCCATATCCAGTTCTACCCACGCCCGGTCCTGCTTAAACGTTTTTTTTTACGTGCGGACAAAACTACAAAGACATAAGAAACCAATGTTGTCACAATACACACCGCCAGAAAATGCATCAGGCTGTTATCCACAAGCAGACCGGTCTGGTGCAGAATCCGCGCCAAAGTCCTTACCGCCACAATCATGGCCGGATGCAGAATATAGATCCAGGCCGAAACCGTTCTCAAAAAGCGTACCGGTTTCCGGTTAAGGCAAAGCAGCAGCCGATATAAAAAGAACATACAGACCGGCAATGTCAGATACATGCTGTCATGCCTCTGCCAATCCAGGAAATGCAAAAGAAATCCTTCTCCCGTCATAAGTAGAAACGCCAAAGCAAGTCCCGCCCCGTTGGTTTTTATGCTTCCGCCTTTTTTCTCGTTTAAAATTACCGCTCCCATCAGCAGGAACAAAGGCGCGAAAAACAAACCGTTTCTGGTATGGGAAAAGATTCCGAAGCCGGCCTCATAAACGGAAGACAACCCTGGAATATGGGAAGTAATTCCCCAATAACTGTCTCCAAGGAGTCCCAAAACGTAAAGAACCAGAGATACGGCGGCACAAACGCCCACAGAGCAGAAACGGCGCAGAAGACAAAGAATTAAAACGCCGAGGAGCAGAGCCGGAAAATACCAAAGGTGATAAAAGGCGCCGTCAAAAAGAAGCATCTTTAAAAGGGAGGGCGCCGTAAGCTCCTTATAATGCCCCGCATAAATACCGATCGGAAGATACAAAATTATGGAGACTGCGTAAAGCAGCAAAACTTTTTTCAGATAACGGAAAATGGCGGAGCAATCCCCGGTTTTCCCGTTTAAATAATCCGACAGTATAAACTGTCCTGTGACCATAAAGAAAAACGGAACGGCCGTGCGCGCCAGAATTCTTGTAAAAAAGAAATCTCCCTGCAGGCTGTAGGAGGCCAGCGGCGATGTATGGATAGCGATTACAAGATAAGCGGCCGCCAGACGGAACAGATCAAGTCCGCCGTACTGCGCATATTTCGTTTGCTTTGTGGTTATTGGTTTCATTTACTCATCACCGCCTGTCCGATTATCGTATCAAGAATTTGCGGAAATAAGATTCCCGCCGCTTTCATCATGCCCGGAAAACGGCTGTGTTCCGTAAAACCGGGTATCGTATTGATTTCATTAAAAACAATCCGGCCTTCCGGCGTCAGAAACATATCCACTCTGGCAAAACCGGAACACCCCAAAGCCCGGTACAAAGTTATCGCCGTTTCCTTAATCCGTCCGGCTGTGGCTTTATCAATCCGTGCCGGAACATGAATTGCGGAAGTTTTCAGGGTATATTTTTCCGTATAATCAAAGAAACCTCCCGAAAGCTCGATTTCGTCCACTTCTCCCACCGTCAGCCGGTCTGTTCCCATAATTGCGCAGCCAACCTCAAACCCGGGAATATTTTCCTCAATAATTACTTCGCCGTCATACGCAAAGGCGCAGGCCGCTGCCGCCGCCAGATCCGATTCCCGGAGTACTTTTGTGATGCCAAAGGAAGAGCCGGCTTTGACCGGTTTAACAAAAAGAGGATATCCGATTCTTTTTGCCTCTTCCAAAAGGACTTCTTTGTCATAAGAAGAACAAACGGTAAAAGCCTTGGGAACGTCAATTCCGGCAAGGTATGCCAGCTTATGCGCCCGGTCCTTATCCATACACAATGCGGAAGCCAAAACCGAACATCCGATTAAAGGAATTCCCGTCAGTTCAAGGAGCCCCTGTATACAGCCGTCTTCTCCGTATTTTCCGTGCATAACCGGAAGCGCGGCGTCAAGGAACAATTTCTCCATACGCTCCCCTCTGAAAATAAGGAGTGTCCGCGCGCCAAAATCCGGTGAAAGCGCAGCAGGGATACAATCCTCACCGTTAAGCCACTGATCCTTGTAAATTTTTTCTATATTGCCTGTATAGTAGTACCACCTGCCGTCCGGAGAAATGCCGATCGGAACCGCCCGGTATTTTTCGGAATCAAGATTCCTGATAACGGAATACGCCGATTCCAGCGACACCTTATATTCCGAAGAACGCCCTCCAAAAAAGACCGCAATGGATAATTTTTTCATCATAATTTCTTCCTCCCTTATCTGCATGTCTATAATAGCCTACCAAAATAGTAAGATGATTGTTTGCTGTTTTCTTTACGGTTTTATTATCTTTTTCTGAATATAAGTGAAGATTTTTTTAAGATTATGGGTTGACATATAAATGTATTGGTGATATGGTTAATTACATAAGTAATGAACTGATTGGCTTGGCGCATAAAATCAGCGGTTGTACCTGTCAAGAAACTTAAAGAAAGGAGCCCCTCGAATGAATGAAATCCTGACACAGGAGAAATCAATCTACTTACAAATCAGCGAGATGATTGAGAATGATATTTTGAGAGATATTATTCAGGAAGAGGAAAGAGTTCCCAGCACCAATGAGCTGGCGAGGCTTTACACGATCAATCCCGCAACGGCTGCAAAAGGAGTCAATATTTTAGTGGAATCCGGCATATTGTACAAAAAGCGGGGGATTGGAATGTTCGTATCCGCCGGAGCGAAGGAGAAAATCAGAATGAAAAGAAAGGAAGAGTTTTACGACAACTATATCAAAACATTATTGACGGAGGCCGAAAGCCTTGGAATCTCAAAGGAAGAACTGATTGCCATGATCTGTGAAGCAAAGGGAGGAATTGATCATGAACGATAAACTGATCTGCAATAATTTAATTAAAACCTACGGAAAAAAAGATGTGCTTCAGGATGTGACGCTGGAGCTTGAAAGAGGCAAAATTTACGGATTGATCGGAAGAAACGGAGCCGGGAAGACCACCCTTTTATCTATTCTGTCGGGACAGAATCCGGCGACAAAAGGAGAGATATCCTATAACGGGGGGCCTGTCTGGGAGAAGCAGGAGGCGCTGAACCACATTTGTTTTTCCAGAGAGCTCAATCCCATGAACGGCAACGGCGCCAATACCATGAAGGTTAAGGAATACCTGCGGGCGGCTTCTATTTATATGCCGGCGTGGGATAAGCAGATGGCTAAGAAGCTGATACGGGAGTTTGAACTGGATGTCAATAAACGGATCAACAGGCTTTCCAAAGGCATGATGTCCATGGTCACCATTATTGTGGCTTTGGCCAGCAAGGCCGATTTTACCTTACTGGATGAACCGGTTGCGGGATTGGATGTGGTGACAAGAGAAGCTTTTTACAGAATTCTGCTGGAGGAATTTTCGGAAAGCGGACGTACCTTTGTTATATCCACGCACATTATTGAGGAAGCGGCGGACGTTTTCGAGGAAGTGATTATCCTTGATAAAGGGCGTATCCTGCTAAAAGAAAATACCCAGGAGCTGTTGGAAAGGAGCCGTCATATCAGCGGTAAAGAAGAAGAAGTGGACCGCGCCGTGGAAGGGCGGAAGGTTTATCATCCCGAAAAACTGGGACGCAGCAAAGGCGTAACGGTTCTTTTAAAACCCGGCGAGACAATACCTGAAAATGCGGAATTATCCATACAGCCAATGAACCTTCAGCAAGTGTTTGTAGCAATGTGCGGCAAGGAGGCGGAAAGCAAATGAAAGGAATCGGACGAAATCTGCTTTACTGGGGGGCAATATTAGAAAAAACAGCGCTTATGATGGGAGTATGGGTGATTGGAATCGTTGCATTTATAACGTTTATGAGCGGCGAGAATTTCATGGAAGAAATGGGAAAGCAGCTTCCTTCCTACCTGATCATGATGTCGATAATACTTGCCTTTGTAAATGCGTTTAATAATCAGCAGATTTATTTTCCCCTAACCGTGTCTTTGGGCAGCGGCAGAAAGATGAGCTTTATTGCCATGCAGGTCATGCAGCATCTGGTGATTGCCGAGTATGTGGCGGCGTTCTATATATTTTTTTACTTTTTCGACGCACGGATCTGGAATCTTCTTACAGGATACCTTATGGGCGTGGCGGGCCTATATTTTATTTGGCTTGCAATGGCGAATCTGATTGCCGCGGCCACCATGCGCTTTGGAAAGTCAATAGGAATGATTGTCTATATAGCCGTATTAATGGCCGTTATCGGTAGCGTAATAATTGGCATGGTATCCGTCGGGGGAAGCATGGATTTGATAGACCTATCCGGCGCCGATTTAAAAATTCTTAAGGCTCCCTGGATCTTACTGGTCGGAGCGGTTCTGGATTTGAGCATTATTACGGTGTTTTATACAATTGTCAGAAAAAAGAATCTGCAGTTTATGTAACTGGCAGCCGACGTCCAAATTCGCGGGCTGTTGGCAGCAAGGAGGTAGTGATGAAAGAGTTTGGTAACACTTTAAGACAGACGTTTCGGATTAATTATAAAGAAATCTTTTCTTATGCCGGTATTTCGGCGGCAGGAGCCCTGCTGGGAATGGTGTTTATCCTGATTGGCATGGTAACAGTGGGTAAATCGGAAGGAAGCTATGCTAATGTAGGGGCGATTCTTTCGCTTATGTTCGGAGAGGCCATGTTTTTGTTCGGAGGCATTTTTTCCGTACAATACGACTTTAACCTGGCCGTTTCCATGGGAAAAGCCAGAAGATACTTTGTACCGGCAAGGTATTTGTGTATGGTGCTGAATGGTCTTATAATTCTGGGGATAGTTAAGCTTGTCAATTTTCTGGAAAGAGCGCTTTACCCGGTGCTGTATCCTGGCGCTGTATGCGGAATGGATATAGACTGGATACTTGGAAGACCTGCTGTTTTTATTGGCTTTGTGCTGGGGCTGCCGTCATTAATTCTTCTTCTGGGCGCGTTAATCATGAAATTCAGCACGAAATTTTACTGGGGCATATGGGCCTTTTGGATGCTGGGTTTTATGGGTATTCCAAGGCTTCTTTCAGCGGGAAAAAAGCATCCGGATTCCCTGGCGGGCAAAGCGGGAAATTTGCTTATGGATCTGGCCGGAGGCGTCACAGGAACCGGACTGATGGCGGCGCTGCTGTGCGGAACCGGGGCCGGAATCTTAATAGCGCTGCTTATATTAAAAAAACAAAGGGTAACCTTATAAAAGGAAAGCATTGCAACGGCATATATTCCCTGATCCGGAGAGAGGATATATGCCGCTGCAATACTTCTTTTTTTATTTAAAGTTTATGAATCGTTAATTGACTTCACTCTTCCGATTTTTTATAATCAGATACTATGAATACATAACGCCTTGTAAAAATTTACCGGAAAATGGTGTTCGGAAAGGGGTCGTGAAATGACGAAGATTCTGAAATATTTAAAGGATTCCAGGCTTTCAGCGCTGGCAATTTTAGCTCTTTTAGTGGTGCAGGCTCTCTGCGATCTGGCTTTGCCCCAATATACGGCGGATATTGTGGATATCGGTATCGGCCAGCAGGGAATTGACAGTGTGGCGCCGCAAAAAATGCGGGCGGAAACTTTGGATAAGTTAAGCCTGTTGTTGCAAAAAGAGGAGGCGGCTGCGGTGGAGGCGGCGTATACTCTTGATGAAGACGGCATTTACATCCTCAATACGGATGAAGCGGAGACAATTAAGGAATTAGAAGAAATTCTTGCGGTGCCCATGGCTCTTTTATCTGCGGAAGACATTGCCGGTATGAGCGATTCCCTGATTACTCAGAGCGCTATTCTTTCCGTGCAGGAAGAGTACCGGGCATCAGGCATGAACCTTGGCCGGATTCAGACCGATTACCTGTGGCTTACCGGAGGCAAAATGCTTCTGCTCTCCGTGATCATGATGGCGGCGGCCATTCTTACGGGTCTGCTTGCTTCCCGCGTAGCGGCAAAAATAGGCAGGGATCTGCGTGAAAAAGTATTTCGGAAAGTGGTATCTTTTTCCCATGCGGAAATGGACCGGTTTTCTACGGCTTCCCTGATTACCAGAAGCACCAACGACATCCAGCAGGTACAGATGGTATGCGTAATGCTTCTCAGGATTGTTCTCTATGCGCCGATTATCGGTATCGGAGGCGTTGTGAAGGTAATGGGAACCAGAACCGGAATGGGGTGGATAATCGGCGTGGCGGTGGCCGTGATTATTTTAGTGGTTTTAGTGTTGATGCAGATCGCCATGCCCCGGTTCAAAAAGATGCAGACTTTAGTGGATCGGCTGAATCTGGTATCCAGAGAAATTCTGACAGGAGTGCCGGTAATCCGCGCTTTCAGTCGTGAACGCTTTGAAGAAAAACGCTTTGATAAGGCGAATCGCGACCTGATGGGAACGCAGCTCTTTACATCCCGGGTGATGAACTTTATGATGCCTCTTATGATGCTGATTATGAACGGTATTACGCTTCTGATCGTATGGTTCGGAGCGAAAGGTATTGATCTGGGCAATCTTCAGGTCGGCGATATGCTTGCATTTATTACGTATACCATGCAGATCGTTTCGGCGTTTTTGATGATCACTATGATTTCCATCATGCTGCCCCGTGCCGGCGTGGCGGCGGAGCGTATCGACGAAGTATTGAATACGGAGCCGGGCATTACGGATAAGGAATCTGTGAAAGACGGACAGCTGGAGCAGGTAAAAGGCGAGGTACGGTTTGAGCATGTATCGTTCCGTTATCCTGACGCCGACGAAGACGCTTTAAAGGATATAGATTTTACGGCGCTTCCCGGTATGACTACAGCTATTATCGGAAGCACCGGATGCGGAAAATCCACGCTGCTACATTTAATTCCCCGGTTTTATGATGTGACCGGCGGCAAAATTACAATAGATGGCGTGGATATCCGGGATATCAGCCAGCATAAGCTCCGTTCCCTTTTAGGATTTGTCCCGCAGAAAGGCGTTTTGTTTTCCGGGGACATCGCATCCAACATTAAATTCGGAGGCAGCCACATCACGGATGAAGCTATGGCGGAAGCGGCCCGCATTGCGCAGGCGGAGGAGTTTATTACGGAGAAGCCGGAGGGCTATCACAGTGAGATTGCGCAGGGCGGAACCAATGTATCGGGGGGGCAGAAGCAGCGTCTCTCGATTGCCAGGGCAATCGCCAAGGATTCAAAAATCTTTCTTTTTGACGACAGCTTTTCGGCGCTGGATTACAAGACCGATGTGGCGCTTCGCCGTGCGCTGACGGAAAAGATGCGGGATGCCGCCGTAATCATAGTGGCGCAGCGCATCAGCACAATTTTACACGCGGACCAGATTCTTGTTCTGGATGAAGGGAAAATTGTGGGGAGAGGAACCCATGAAGAACTGCTTAAAAGCTGTGAAACGTATCAGGAAATTGCAAGATCGCAGCTTTCCGAAGCGGAACTGAAAGGAGGAACGGCATAATGAGCGAGCATACAAGACAGTCAGGGCGTCCCAGGGGAATGGGACACGGGCCCGGCGGCGGAATGATGCCCGGTGAAAAAGCGAAAGACTTTAAAGGGACCATCGGAAAGCTGATCCGCTATATGGGGAATTTTAAGTACGCCATTCTTGCGGTGATGGTTTTTGCCGTGGGAAGCACCGTTTTTAACGTTGTGGGGCCGAAGGTTTTAAGTAAGGCCACTACGGAGCTTTTTACCGGTCTGATGGCGAAGCTTACGGGAACGGGAGGAATCAATTTTACGAAAATTGCGCAGATTTTGCTTTTTTTAGCGGCCCTCTACGTAATCAGCGCCGTCTTTTCATTTATTCAGGGATGGATAATGACAGGAGTGTCGCAAAAACTCTGCTACCGGTTCCGCCGGGAGATATCCGAGAAAATCAACCGGATGCCCATGAAGTACTTTGAAAGCAGAACGGTAGGCGAAGTGCTTTCCCGTATAACCAACGATGTGGATACCCTGGGGCAGAGTCTGAGCCAGAGTATTACAACCCTGATTACTTCCGTAACCATGCTGGTGGGAACACTTGTCATGATGCTTGGCATCAGCCCCCTGATGACCCTGATTGCGCTGGTGATCCTGCCGGTTTCCGGTATCCTTATCGGATTTGTAATGAAACATTCACAAAAGTATTTTGTGGCGCAGCAGCGTACACTGGGTGAGATCAACGGCCAGATTGAGGAAACCTACGGCGGTCAGAATATTATTAAAGCTTTTAACCGGGAAGAAAAAACGCTGGAAACTTTTGAAGCCACGAACCGGGAACTTTACAGATCGGCATGGAAATCCCAGTTTCTCTCCGGACTGATGCAGCCCGTTATGATGTTTGTCGGAAACCTGGGATATGTGGCCGTAGCGGTTTCGGGAAGTATACTGGCGATACGGGGCGTCATTGAAGTGGGAGAGATCCAGGCGTTTATCCAGTATGTAAAAAGCTTTACGCAGCCTATCATACAGCTGGCGCAGGTATCTAATATGTTCCAGTCAACGGCGGCCGCGGCAGAGCGTGTATTTGAATTTTTAAATGAGGAAGAGGAAGAACAGGCTTCCGGTCATCCCGTGGAACCGGCGGGCATGGAGGGACGGGTTACTTTTGAACACGTAAGCTTCGGCTATGTTCCGGAGAAAACCATCGTACATGATTTCAGCTGTGAAATAAAGCCGGGGCAGACGGCGGCGATTGTAGGGCCTACCGGGGCAGGCAAGACCACTATGGTAAAACTGCTGATGCGTTTCTATGATGTGAACGGCGGCGCTATTCTGGTGGATGGAAATAATGTAAAGGATTTTGACCGCAGTATACTGCGTGAGAATTTTGGGATGGTTCTTCAGGATACCTGGCTGTTTAAAGGAACCATTATGGAAAATATCCGTTACGGACGGCTGGAGGCATCGGACGAGGAAGTAATTGCCGCCGCAAAAGCGGCCCACGCCCATCATTTTATCTCAACCCTTCCCGGCGGTTACAATATGGAACTGAATGAAGACGCCAGCAATGTTTCCCAAGGGCAAAAGCAGCTTCTGACGATTGCCAGAGCCATTCTGGCGGACAATCCGATTCTGATTCTGGACGAGGCGACCAGCTCTGTGGATACCCGCACGGAGGCGCGTATTCAGAAAGCCATGAATAACCTGATGAAGGGCCGGACCAGCTTTGTGATTGCCCACAGGCTTTCCACGATTAAGGACGCGGATGTAATTCTGGTTATGAAGGATGGAGATATTGTGGAGCAGGGAAGTCATGAAGAGCTTCTTGCCATGGGCGGATTCTATGCGGAACTGTATAATTCACAATTTGAACAGACGTCGGCTTAAAGGGCGCCGGGCACACTGTGGATTACAGACTTGCTTTTAGCCTTTCCAGCGCTTTTTGACATCGGGGCCGCTGCAGGAATTCGCGGTACTGTTCGTCTTCCAGTCCTTTTAAAAGCATTTTGCGGAGCTCGGCCGAAGACGCCGGCCGGGCTTCTTCCTTTATGGGAAGGCCCGGCGAGAAAAGAAACGGTTTTGGCAGAAGGGCCGGTCCTGTAAGCGCATCGATGTAACGTTCCAGACAGGCTTCGGCGTCCTCCGGACGGTTCATCTGAAGATAAATCATCAAAAACAAACCGTCATACATACCGCTGCAGCCAAAAAGCGTATCGACGGTTTTATATACCCGGCAGATTTTAAGCTCCTGCTCCATATCCGGAACGATTTGGGGATTAAGCATAATACTAAGACACTCGAGTACATGGCGTACCAGAGAATATAAACGTTTCTGGGTTGTTTTCAGGGCTTCTTCGGGCTGTTCCTTTTTCAGATAAAAAAGCGACCATGTAACCGTAGGGTCTACGGCATGCTCCGGCAATTCTTTTAAAAGCTGTTCGGCTTTTTCAAGATCGTTTTCCTGTATCGAGGCCGTAGCAAGCTGCAGGGTAGCAGTCTGCCAGTAGGCGCCGGTTCCCGACAGGCGGACTTCGGTAAGCAGTTCTTTTTTTAATTCCCTCCAGCGTTTTTTTGTTTCTTCTTCGATTGTGGGAAAGACCAGAAAAAAAGTGTCCCATGCTATGGCGCTATAAAATTTCAGGGGAACAGAGTCGGGATACTTGTGCAGCAGGTCAAGAATTTCTTTTTCAACTGCCTCGGCTCCCTTATCCCTGGCTGTTTTGATAATGGTATTCGTCTTTTCAATAATATCCGATTCCGTAAGGCCCTCGTCAAACTGCAGCAGGGTATTCACATTTGTATCCAAAGCCCTTGCAAGGGGACACAGCAGGGTAATGTCAGGATAGGAATTATTCGTTTCCCATTTGCTGACGGCTGGCGCTGAGATTCCAAGCTTTTCCGCAAGCTGTTCCTGCGTCAGTCCTTTTTTTCTGCGAAGTTCTGCCAGTCTGGCTCCTATTTTCATTTCCATTATAATCCCGGTCCTTTCTGATTTCTAAAACATTATTTCCCGTCATGTGTCTGTTTAAAAACAGTATAACCGGAGAAGCGTTTACTTTCAATGGAGCCATAATTAAGAAACGGGCATTTTTTGTAACCGGAGGTTAAGTTATGGATATTTACTTGACAGGTAAATGATATTACGATAAAGTAAAACTGTTAATTATCCATGAATTTCTTATATTTTCTAAAACAGAGTCTTACAGATTCTACAAATTCCGGCTTTATCAGCCATATTTCAGTCTTGCAGGATTTATTAAAAAAACTTATAATGGAGGTAGTCTATGGGAAATGAACGAAATTGTGTGAACAGGGAGTATAAGGACAGACTGTTCAAACTGATTTTTCGGGAGAAGGAGGATTTGTTACAGCTTTATAATGCCATTAACGGTACGGACTATGGTAATCCGGAGGATATGGAGATCAATACACTGGAAGATGCTGTATATATGGGTATGAAAAATGATGTATCCTTTCTGGTTAAGGATATTCTGAATCTTTATGAGCATCAAAGTACTTATAGTCCTAATCTTCCGCTGAGGGGGTTGTTCTATTTTGCGGATTTATACCGGAAAATAATGACAGGGGACGATAGGGATATTTACGGCAGCAAACAGATTCAGTTACCCTTTCCGCAGTTTGTGGTTTTTTATAACGGAACCAGGATGCAGCCGGAGCGTCAGGTATTCCATTTACACAGCGCCTTTCCGGAAGGGATGAACAGGGGGAACGCAGCGATCGACTGCCATGCAGTCATGCTGAATATTAATTACGGACAGAACCGGGAGATCATGAGGAAGTGCCGCAAGCTGGAGGAATATTCTTTATTTATTGAAAAAGTAAGAGAGAATAAAAAACGTAAAGTTTCGATCCGGGAAGCCATTGACCGTGCTGTGGAAGAATGTATCAATGAAGGAATACTGGAGAAAATCTTAAGAGAAAATCGCGAGGAGGTATGTTCCATGTTACTGTCAGAATATGATGAGCAGGCCCACATTGAGAATGAAAAGAAAATCGCCAGAGAAGAGGGAATTATAAAAGGCAGGGAGCTGATGATTCAACTGGTACAATACTTGCAAAAGGACGGACGCCTGCGGGATTTAGAACTTCTTTCAGACGAGGATGCAAGGAAAAAATTATATCAGGAGTATAATTTAACGGAATAATCCGGACATTAGGATTCGTAAAGTCAGTAAAAGGCAATATAAAAAAAGAAAAGATATGAAGATAGAAAATTTAAAAGAGATCCTGTATGGAACTACCAATCCGGCAAAACTGCAGCCCGGAACCCATATCCGGAGGGTAAATGGAAAGTGGCTGAACCAACGGTTTTCCCCTTAGATTCCTTATCGGTTGACATACATTCCGGCAGATACTATCATGGTCTTGAAGATGAAACGGTAGAAACGGATATGGAACAGGGTTTTAAAGTATTTTTTGAAAAGGCGCTTTCCGTTATAATGTCTGCGCCTTATTAAACAATTTAATCGGAAACGGAGGATCATTATGTTAGAAATTGGAACAAAAGCGCCTGATTTTATTTTATCGGATCAAAACGGAACAGAACACAGCCTGAAGGATTTTCAGGGTAAGAAAATCGTTCTTTACTTCTACCCCAAAGACAATACGCCCGGCTGTACCAGTCAGGCTTGCGGCTTTGGCGAGTTGTATCCGCAGTTTACGGAAAAGGGAGCGGTAGTGATCGGAATCAGCAAAGACAGCGTTGCATCCCACAAAAAATTTGAGGAAAAGTATAATCTGCCCTTTCTTCTGTTGTCTGATTCGGAATTGTCTGCAATCAAAGCCTACGATGTGTGGCACGAAAAAAATATGTACGGTAAGAAGACCATGGGCGTTGTGCGCACTACTTACCTGATCGATGAAGACGGAATTATTATAAAAGCCTTCGGCAAAGTAAAAGCGGCGGACAACCCCGCCCAGATGCTGCAGGCTCTATAAAACTTACATGAAGATCATTATATCGCCTGCCAAAAAAATGAATACGGACACGGATACGTTTCCTGTAAAGAGTCTGCCGATGCTATTGGACAAGACCATGGAGATTCAAAGCTATATCCGTACTCTTTCCTACATCCAGGCCAGGAAACTGTGGAACTGCAACGATAATCTTGCCAGGCTTAATTATGAGAGACATCAGAATATGGATCTGCGGCGTAATCTGACGCCGGCGGTTATAGCTTATGAAGGAATTCAGTATCAATATATGGCTCCTGTTGTGTTTACGGAAAAGGCCCTGCGCTACATTGATTCTCATTTGTTTATTTTATCCGGTTTTTACGGGGTTCTGCGCCCCTTTGACGGCGTGACGCCGTACCGCCTTGAGATGCAGGCGAAAGCACGGGTGAAAGGAACAAAAGACTTATATGCGTTCTGGGGAGATTCTCTTTACCGGTGTGTCACAGACGGGGATCCGGTGATTCTTAATCTGGCTTCCGGGGAATACGCAAAATGCATCAAAGCCTTTGCTCGTCCGGATGACATTTTTATTACTTGTGTGTTTGGCGAAAAGAAAGACGGGAAAATTGTTCAGAAGGGCACGCAGGCAAAAATGGCCCGCGGCGAGATGGTCCGCTATCTGGCGGAAGGCCAAATAGAAACGACGGAACAAATAAAAGACTTTCGGGGACTTGGTTATTCTTTTGAAGAGAATTTGTCCTCGGAGCGGGAATTCATTTTTTTGAAATGACGTGGTTTTCGGGAGAGTCCATTGAATAGAGTTTTATTTTTCAAACAAGAGGGAAAAGACATGAGTGCAGATTTTACAATCAGAAAGAATTACAGGAATGACGACTGTTTAAGAAGCAGCTTTAACCGGCTGGCGGAGAAGACTTTCAATTTGAACTTTGAAAACTGGTATCAAAACGGCTTTTGGAATGATGATTATAATCCCTATTCCGTTGTTATGGATGGCAATGTGGTATCAAACGTATCCGTAAACCGAATTGACATGATGTGGGGCGGCGAAAAGAAACGCCTGATCCAGCTGGGAACGGTCATGACGTCGGAGGAATATCGGGGACGGGGACTGATTCGCACCCTTATGGAAGAAATTGAACGCGATTATTCCGGTAAATGCGACGGAATGTTTCTGTTTGCCAATGACAGCGTTCTGGACTTATATCCCAGATTTGGGTTCCAAAAGGCGGATGAATACCAATATGGCAAAACGGTTTCCAATACGTCGGAAAGAAGTGTTATTAACATTTCCATGCGGGAAAAACATAATCGGGAAGCTGTTATGGAAGCGATCCGCCATAACAGAAGCTTTTATGGTTTTGATATGACTGATAACATCGGTCTTTATATGTTTTATCTGTCACAGTTTATGGAAGACAATGTTTATTATTCGGAAAAGCTGAAAGCCTATATTGCCGCACAGGAAGATGATGACGAACTGTTTCTTCATGCGGTGTTCGCGGCAAATCCCATTTCCCTTGACGAGGCAATCAGAGCGTTTGGAAAATCTGTCAGAAAAGTAAAGCTGGGTTTTGTTCCTGACAAAAAGGAGCAATATGAATGTAGTCTGCTTAAGGAAGAGGATACGACTCTTTTTGTAAAAGGAAAGGTTTTGGAATCCTTTTCCGACAGGAAGCTTCTTTTTCCGATGCTTTCACGTGCTTAGAGTATTTATGGTTTTAAATTCCCCTCGTTTCAAACATAATAGATTATAGTTCACACGATTGTTATAATAACAATATTTATTTTACAATTATATTGCAATAAAAACAATTGTATGATATTATGAAAAGGAATAATAATAACTTATTTTGCAACGATATAAAAGGGGTGATTCCATTGGTTTATATGAATATGCTATAAAATTTACGTACAGTTTTGTAGACACGGCTTATGAGTGTAGGAGGATAGAAATGGATAAAACAAAAAAAATAGTTATATGTCTGATTATGGCCGGTGTATTATGTATGAGCACAATGACTGCATTTGCCGCAGTGCCAACCGGTGTTAGTGATACTTATGTATTGCGCTATACGCCTAATGTACCTTCCACGGAATGTGTTTATTCAAAGCAGTGGACATTTTATGCCAATAGGACTTCAACAGTTATGTCCGCCACTATGAATACTTCTACAGGAGCATCTGTTATCGCTGTTTCATCAAATGGAATTCAGGGACTTTTAAATGTTAACGGTGCATCTTACGCTGCTACTTCCAAAATTGGAGAATTAATTGTAGCAAAGGTAAGTTTATCAACTAACGGCGGTTCTGTTCAGCAAGTGGGAACAGGGAAAATAACGGGATAAAATTGCACATATATGCTTCAAGCAGATACATAATTCATAAATGGAAGGTAGTCGTTAATTCTGCCTTCCATTTATGCTACATAGAAGACATAGCAGGTTTTGTTTCCTTTTGCCTGTTATATGCGGAGTATCAGAATGAAAAAGATGAATTGTATTTTTTACATAATTGCATGTTCGTTTCTTCTGTCTGGTTGTCAGCCCATGCCGGATGAAGTGGCAGAAAACATGAAACGTTATAATGACGATCGAAGATTGGGCGACATACAATTAGATGCAGAATTTATACGGTATGATAATTTAAAAGAAGATATAGAGCATGCGCTGTCGGATAAGTATCAGAATTTGATAGTTCCTGAAACGATATCTACTATATATCCCGACATTGTTGAACTGCCTGTATTTAAAATAATTCATAGATTTTGTGAACGTGAAAACGAGGTCATGTGTGATTTCTGGGGAGAAGATATCTGGCGGCAGGAGCAGGACTTATGGAATGAACATGTGCTCTTTGATGAAAAAAAAGGATATTATGCAGCGATAGAAGACAGAGGGTTTGTCTGTCAGATAAAACCCGCGGCGTTTAACGATATGTTCGAAAATCCTGGTACTTGTATTGCCGAATTACGCCTGCCGCAAGATATGCTGCCGGCGTGTCAGTATACTCTGATTGGAGGCGGTTATACCGTGATTCAGGCCGTAGAGTTTGTTAATAATTGGTTTGAAACGGTTTGGAGTAAATATGAGCCCGGATTTACCTTTGAAGTTTCCAAAGTAAATATATATCAAAAAAGTGATGGAAACTGCTATTTTACTTTTGACATTATTCAGTTGTATAAAGGAATTCCTTTGGATGATATGGCCTATATGCCCTTTGAGGAAAATGCGGAAGGAAATTTAGTATGTAAATATACGGTAGCTAAAAAGTTTATAAAGATGTATGAATGTGATTCTATTGATTTATTTACTAATTCAACAGGAATTATAACTCTTGAGAGTTCAGACAGCGCGTTATCAGATTGTTACGGTCTGCATGCAGGATTACAGCGAATTGAACAGGAATTTTCAGGATTTCAGAATATAGAGGTGTCAGACATAGAATTAAAATATATGCTTCAGCCGGTATATAATCCGGATAATGATGAAAATTTCAATTCGCCCGGTATACAAATTATAGCAAAGCCGGTTTGGTGCATTTATGTGGACGGAAAAATAGTGAGCGGCATGCAACAAAATTTGAATACGCAGAAATTTATTAATATCAGTTTGGAAGACGGCGTACTGGAATACCAGCTGGAGTAAGGTTAATAAGTCGATACTGTTTTACAGGCTGCTTGCGATGTTTAGGGGGACTGACAATGAGAAAATGGAGACATTACTTTTCGGAAAAGTATATACTGTTTTCTTTAGTGATTATTTTTTCATTATTCTGGGTATCGGGCGGATGGACAGACGCGGATGGAAAAGCGCATATTAATCTTGAACTATTTAAAAACAGGTACATAATAGAAAACTTCGGTATTTCATTTTTTTTAAATGCATTTGGCAGCGGAACACTATCATTGTTTTCGCCGTTAGTTGCAGGTTATATGGCTGTAATGTTTTTATTGGATAAAAAAAAGAGTGGTTTTAGCAGCTTGGAAATATACAGGATTGGGAAAAAAAGATATCTTTTTGAAAGTTTTTGGTGTACTTGTACTGTTTCAGGTATCATCTATTTAATGGCTTATATAGTATATGTGATAAGTATATTTTTTATATCCGTGAAAATGCCGGTATCCGTGGATTATGGAATAGTTTTGAAAAATATGATATGTATGATGTTTTACGGGGCACAAAACACGGTTTTGGCGCAAATCATGGCATGTTTTTTAAAAAGCAGATATTTAACAATATGCCTGCCGTTTCTGTTTTGCTACTTATATGGAAGAGTACTTGCAAGTGTTTCTGTTAAAATTTTAAACTTGGGACACATAAAATGGATGTGGATACTTGACCATATATCTTTTGAGACTGTTTTCAGAAAAGATTTTTATTCGTTTGTTTTATCAGGTTTGTTTATTGTAATAGGGTATGAACTTTATAAGTATTTGGCAGGCCTGAATTTAAAACGCGGTATTTAGTTTCTGATTAAAAAAAACCGCAGGGAACAGGCGAAATATGAGGAATGAAATTTGAAGAAAATATTTTATACGGCAAAATTTGAATACTTAAAGTGGATTTTTGATGAAAAACAAATTGTTACAATAGTGGGTATTGTATTTATGCATGTAATGATAATACAGCCATTTTTGAACCGATCGCAGGAGATGCAAACGCCGGTCAATATTGTTGAGGTATTTTTGGCAGTAGCTAATTCGAAGATGTTTCTTTTGATTTTGCCGGTATTATTTTTGGTTATCATATCTGATTTCCCAAGAATTGATTCAGATGCGCTCTTTTTCATTATGAGGAGCGGAAGAATCAATTGGCTGATAGGACAGATGTTTTTTCTGATTAAGGCGGTTATGAGTTATTTAGGCATAATAATAGCGTATACCTTACTGATAGGAGCAAGCCATGGATATATTGGCAATGGATGGAGTTTGACTGTGACAAATTATCAGGACTTTTACGGAGCGGAAGCAGTTTGCTTTATTCCTGTTGATTTATACTGGCAGATGCCGCCTTATGAAGCTTTTCTGAAAAGTATACTTCTGATTTTTGGATATTTTATGTTGACGGGAATGGGATTACTTTTGTTTTCCATATATGATTTAAAAAAAATAGGATTTGCAATTGTGACGGCTATATTGGCGATAGGCACTGCCGCTGCGGCAGCAGGTTTTTCAGTAATGTGGTTATTTCCGACAGCTCATGCAATTTTGGAAAAGCATTTCGATACTATAAAGAGGACTCAATGGCCGGATATAGTATATTCGCTGCTGTATGATTTTTTACTGGTATTTATGCTAAGTATAATTGCAACTAAAAAAATGAAACATAAAAAGATAATATCAATTGAGGAAAATTAAACGTGACGGATTTTGTAATTGAGATTAAGGATATAAGCCTTATGTTAAAAAAAGAAGAAATACTCAGTCATATATCCATGTCTTTAAAAAGAGGCATGATTTACGGAATTCTTGGAAGAAATGGTTCCGGAAAGACGATGCTTATGAAATGTATTTGTGGTTTTATTCCCGTAACACAAGGGGAAATCATTGTGGAAGGAAAAAAAGTAGGGAAGGATATAGATTTTCCTGACAGTATTAGATTTATTTTGGAAACACCCGGATTTATTCCATACTACAGCGGATATAAAAATTTGAAAATTTTAGCGGATATTAACCGGATAGCAGGTAAAAAAGAAATTGAAGAAGCGTTACATATTGTAGATCTTTTCGATGCTGCAAAATTGCCTGTACGTAAATACAGCCTTGGGATGCGTCAACGATTGGGGTTAGCGCAGGTAATTATGGAAAGACCCAATATACTGCTGTTAGATGAGCCTATGAATGGTTTGGATAAAGAAGGGGTTTTAAAGATGCGGAACTATCTGTTGGAATTAAAAAAACAGGGAAAAACAATCCTTCTGGCTTCTCATTCTGTCGAAGACATAAGGCAGTTATGTGATGCCACATATGAATTAGAACATGGAAGGATAATATAAATAAAACGGAAGTTATATAAGGGATATAATTCAGCGGATCAGACTTTTTTGGTTTTGTTCAATTCATCCACAAACTTCCGGCTTTTGGCAGTCATTTCCACCCATGCGGGATAAAATCCGCTTTTGACAGCATTGCGCACGGATTTGATGTTGGACCATGCGGCGCAGTAAAAAGGAACCTTATCTCTTGCCATAATTTCCATAGCCAGTCTGCCGGTAACAGCAGCGGCAATTCCCTGCCTGCGGTATTCGGGCAGTACGTCCACGCCGATCTGCCACATGGAGCCGCAGTCTGCGGAACATCCGGCAAGACCGATTAAATGCCCCTTGTCGTATGCGCCGATCCCCAGTACATCCAGCGTTTTACGCTTCTCACAGAGGGCGTTGCTCCATTGCGCCGTATAAAGGTCTTTAAAGTCTTCCTGCCGCAGAACCCGCAATTCATAAGGGCAGCAGGTTTCCTTTAAGCGGTCGGGATCAGGAAGAAAATACTCGGCCATAAAACAGATGCGCAGCCCTTTGTCCTGCAGGGCGTCATTTAAAACGTGCATGTTAGGCGTTTCAAAACAATGCTCCACAGAGTAACGGTTTATATAGTCTTCCACCGGATATCTGTATTCCTCCTGAATGGACGCGACAATATTGTTTCCGTAAGACACCAGATTACACGAAAAAGGCAGTTCCAGATATTTTCTTGCTTCAGCGTTATGGGATGAAAGCACAATATGATTTTTAGAATCCATAAAATCCTGTTCTTTGCAATTTAAATCAATGGCGGACTGACGCACGGCCGTCTGCAAAATTTCCTGCTTTGTCATAATGTACACCTGCCTTTCCGTTTAATCATACCACAAACAAAAAATCATACAAGAATAAAATTATAGTTGCATTTGAAAAACAACTATGCTATCGGAACCGTATTCGGGCAAAAAGAACAGCTTTGGACACATCTGACGCCTTATCTTTTCGCTTGAAGAGTTTGTGAATGTCCCGGTCAGAAATCTTTCTCTTGAGCAAAGAATCCGCTGTGAAATCGTGGCGGCCCTGATCCACAGACCCAGGCTTTTATTTCTGGACGAACCGACCATAGGACTGGACCCCGAAACCACGGACAGATCGTACTGGACGATACCATGGAACATTTTCATATTTCTGATATTCCGTTGAAAAACATGATTACGGAAATATATAAAGCAAAAGCCTGAACTGCACGGAGATCAATATGAAAAAGTATATCGTAATTTACAGAGTCGCCTTTTGTACAATGGTTGATTTTGTTCCGTTTGAAAGACGATATCGGAGGTTTTACCATGCGGGAGGTTATGCTATCGTTTCCACGATCGGGGACGTTTTATACGGCGTAATAATTCTGTATATTTACGAAAAGGCATCAGGGAGTATTTGCTGTTCTTTTTCTTTACGGTTACCGGATATACGATCCTGATTTGGACTATAGCTGTGGCCGTGTTTTACCGGGGACTGAGAAAATATTCCTCCGGTAACCTGATGGAAGCCGGGATGTAAAAAGAATTCCTCTTTAAGTCAGGAAAGTTGACTGATTGAAAGAGTGTGGTATGATATAAGAAAAGTCGGGAAGGTGATTTGCCATGTTAAAAGATGCGGAAAAAACCATAGGAAAAATGATTGACAAAGCAGGTACTTGTTTTATTTCTTATACGGATGAGGAAGGTTTTCCGGTTACAAAAGCCATGCTGCGGCCAAGGGAAAGAGAAGGCATTGCAACCCTTTGGTTTTCAACCAATACTTCGTCAAACAAAGTAAAATGCTACAGAAAAAACAACAAGGCAAGCGTCTATTTAGTTGATAAACGGTTTTTCCGCGGAGCCAGCCTGATCGGAACCGTGGAGGTTCTGGAAACAGCCGAAGCAAAACGGAGAATCTGGCAGACCGGTGACACCATGTACTATAAACAAGGCGTAACGGATCCGGATTACTGCGTTTTAAAATTTACGGCAGAAAAAGGAAGATATTACAGTAATTTTAAATCGGTGGATTTTGAAATCTGAAAGGAGGCGGCCGGCAGAATAAGTATTTCAATTGTTGGCAGTTCGGACGGACCGACTTCCGTATTTTTAGCGGGTAAAATAGGAAATATGTTTTTTATTCCCGCAGTTTTTATTTTGGCGCTGTTTTACAGTATATATTTTATAAAGCAAATCGCTGCGGGGCGGAAAGGTATTCAGACAAGACAGCTTGGAAAAGGAAAAATCGGTCAGAATCACGGAGCTTATTCTTTCCATGGCAACTTTTTTCGTTGTACCGGTGCAATTGGTTTCAGTTTTTTCAGACTGGAATTTTATGCCGACGCCTGTAAGAATAGCCGGTATTGCGGCAGGAATAGTCGGAGATTTGATTTTTCTTGCGGCGGTGCTCACTATGAAAAACAACTGGAGGGCAGGAATTCCGGCTCAGGATAAAACAGAGTTTGTCTCCGGAGGTATATACCGTTACAGCAGGAATCCGGCATTTTTGGGATTTGATCTGATGTATATGGGTATCCTTTTGATGTATTTTAACTGGCTGCTGGTTCTATTTACCGTGTGGGCGTGTGTAATGCTGCACATACAAATGAGCGCTGCCCGTACATATTGACAAATAGCAAAAATATGATAAACTTCTAGTTGCAAATGATTTGCATTTGCAATTCTTTGCCGACGGGAGCATTGCTATGACAGACATAATCTTAGACACATGTATAGACAACATAAAAGTTTTTCCTTTTTTGCTTGTTACCTATCTTTTGATGGAGCTTTTAGAACATAAAGCCGGTGACAAAGCCAAAAAAGCCATTCAAAAATCAGGCGCTTTCGGGCCTGTCATCGGCGGAATCCTGGGCATTGTTCCCCAATGCGGATTTTCCGCCGCCGCATCCAATTTATATGCAGGAAGAATTATCACAGCAGGTACTTTAATGGCCATTTTTTTGTCTACCTCCGATGAGATGCTTCCGATTCTGCTTTCCGAATCCGTGTCCCTGACAGTTATATTGAAGATACTTACGTGGAAGATAGGAATTGCCGTACTGGCAGGACTGCTTATTGACTTCATTTTCCGCAAAAAATCAGTGGAAGAAAACAGAATTCATCAATTGTGCGAACAGCAGCATTGCCACTGTGAAAAAGGCGTTTTCCGTTCGGCATTGAAGCACAGCCTCCAGATCTTTGCTTTTCTTCTCATAATCAGTTTTATCTTAAATTGTTTTATGCATTATTTGGGAGAAGATGTGTTGTCAGGTCTGCTTTTAAACCGTTCCCTAATGGTAGTGTTTCTTGCCGGACTTATCGGACTGATACCAAACTGCGCTTCTTCCATTCTGATTACGCAGCTTTACTTACAGAATATTATCAGTTTCGGAGCCATGATGGCAGGGCTGCTGGCCGGCGCCGGCATAGGGATATTGGTTTTGTGCAGAGTTAACGAAAATAAAAAAGAGTGCATCCGTATTATTGCGCTCCTGTATCTGATCGGAACGGCCGCGGGGATTTTACTGGAACTTTCCGGAATACAGGTGTAATGCAAAGGAAATGGAGGAACTAAGATGAGCGGTAAATCTTTTGCCGAGTCATATCCGTCCGGAATCAAGTGGACGAAACAGAGAAAAGATGTTTATCATATTCTGATTGAAACGGGAGAACCCCTAAGCGCCCAGGAAATCTATAACCGGATTCTGCAAAGGGGACAAACCGGCTATGCGGTTTCAACCATTTACCGGATTCTGACGGCTTTTGAAGAAAAAAACATGGTGCTTAAATCAACCTTAATGGGGGAAGATACCGCGCTCTATATGTGGAACCGCGGCGAACACCTGCACTATGCGATCTGTTTAAACTGCCGCAAAAAAATTCCCCTGAAGGTATGCCCCATGAAACATGTAAGGATAGAGGAAGAAGCATTTACGGTAACGGGGCATCGTGTGGAAATTTATGGGTATTGCAACGGCTGTGCCGAACAAAAAAACACCAACCCCAGAGCTCTTACGTCTCCAAAATCGGTGCCTGGATGCGCCTTCAGGGACTCGAACCCTGGACAAATAGATTAAGAGTCTACTGCTCTACCAACTGAGCTAAAGGCGCGTATATTTACAACGCAAGTGTTATTATAGTATAATATGTGTCAGTTTGCAAGCTTTTTTTAAATAAAATTTAAGAAAAAATAAATAATTTGTAAATCGAAAGGATTTGGATATGCTATTTGATACACATACTCATTACGATGACGAAGCTTTTGACGAAGATCGAGAACCGCTTTTGACAAGCCTGCCGGCCCATGGCATTGCAAAAGTGATTAATGCAGGAGCTACGCTGGCATCCAATGAAAAAACAATACGGTTAATGCAGGAATATCCTTTTCTTTACGGCGCCATAGGCATACATCCGGAAGGAGTAAAAGAGCTTAATGAGGAAAAGTACCAGTGGCTTAAGGAACAGTGCGGTCTGGAAAAAGCGGTTGCGGTAGGCGAGATCGGCCTGGACTATTATTGGGACGAGCCGGAGAAAGAACTGCAAAAGTATTGGTTTAACCGTCAGCTGAAGCTGGCAAAAGAAATGAACCTCCCGGTAATTATACACTCAAGAGAAGCGGCTAAGGACACTATTGACATGTTGCGGCAGGAATGGACGGAAACAATGACCGGCGTAATACACTGCTATTCCTATACGAAAGAATCCGCCCAAATTTTTTTGGAAATGGGATTCTATTTCGGAATCGGAGGAGTTATAACTTTCAAAAATGCCAGAAAACTGAAAGAAGCCGCCGCATACATTCCCATAGACAAAATTCTGCTTGAGACAGACTGCCCCTATCTTGCGCCGGTTCCTTACCGGGGCAAAAGAAACAGCTCGCTGTATCT
Source organism: uncultured Lachnospiraceae bacterium (assembly GCA_910587935.1). Classification (GTDB taxonomy): domain Bacteria; phylum Bacillota; class Clostridia; order Lachnospirales; family Lachnospiraceae; genus MGBC143606. The sequence goes on along the minus strand of CAJUNP010000009.1, from coordinate 22,485 downwards.
TCCCGGCGTGGTGCAGGAGCTTGCGGCCGTCAAAGGCATTACGCCCCGGGAAGTGGAAGAAGTTACCATGGAAAATGCATACAGACTTTTTACAAAGGTTCCACGTTTGGGGACAGAGAGGTAGCGCATGTATATAGAATTACCGGAAAAGGTAAAACGGATTATAAATACCATACAAAGCGCCGGTTATGAAGCCTACGCCGTAGGCGGCTGCATCCGGGACAGTATTTTGGGACGAACTCCCGACGACTGGGATATTACGACTTCCGCACAGCCCATGCAGGTAAAGGCCCTGTTCGGCCATACGATCGATACCGGGATTGTGCATGGAACCGTTACCGTTATGCTGGAAAAAGAAGGGTTTGAGGTAACTACGTACAGGATTGACGGTAAATATGAGGATGGCCGCCATCCGAAAGAGGTGATCTTTACCCCCAGTCTGGAAGAAGATTTAAAGCGGCGTGATTTTACAATAAACGCCATGGCTTATAATGAAAAAGAAGGAATGATTGATCTTTTTGGCGGAAGAGAAGATATGCGTGCGGGAAAAATCCGGTGTGTGGGCGACGCGGCGCAGCGTTTTTCGGAAGACGCCCTGCGGATCATGCGTGCCGTCCGTTTTTCCGCCCAGCTGGGGTATCAGATTGAACAAAATACCGCGGAAGCCATAAAGCTTCTGGCGCCGTCTTTGACGAAAATCAGCGTCGAACGGATACAGACAGAGCTGGTAAAGCTGGTTACGTCCCCGAATCCCGATTTTTTGCGGACTGCTTACCGATATGGCGTGACAAAAGTAATCCTGCCTGAATTCGACAGGGCCATGGAAACGGAACAAAATAATCCCCATCATTGTTATAATGTGGGAGAACATATTTTACATTCCATGAAAGCCGCGCCGCCTGACAAAACGCTTCGCCTTACCATGCTGTTCCATGATTTGGGGAAAGCGGAGACGAAGACCACGGACGCTCAGAGATTGGATCACTTTCACGGCCACGCCGCGGTCAGCCGGCAGATGGCGCAGGATATATTAGAGCGTTTGCGGTTTGACAACGATACCATACGCAAGGTTACCCGGCTTGTTCTTTATCATGATTATGGTAACGGAGTCGATCCTGCAGATTCCGCTGTACGAAGGGGAATCTTTAAAATTGGCGAAGATCTGTTCCCGCTTTTTCTTATGGTGCGTCAGGCGGATCTTGACGCACAGAGCGCTTACAGAAAAAAAGAAAAACAAAAGAATCTGGACGGCTGGAAGACAAAATATCACGAAATACAGGCCCGACAAGACTGCGTTTCCTTAAAAACGCTGGCGGTCAACGGCAGCGATCTGATTCAAAGCGGCATGAAGCCGGGCAGGGAGATTGGAGAAACACTTGAAAATCTGCTTCAGATTGTTCTGGAAAATCCGGATTTAAACCGCAAAGAAACGCTGCTTACATTCCTGCCGCTTTAAACTTCCAAACTTTATTCATACTTAACAATTCCTTCTCATATGATAGGGTAGACCATAAAGCCGGTCGGTGATATGCATATGGATTAGGAGGAATCAGTGTGAACGACAGAGCTGTCAGCATATTGGATCAATATGATATCGAGGTGGTACGCACCAAAAAGGGGCGGGGGGTAATTCTTTGCGAGAGTCGGCAGGGACTCTATGTTTTAACGGAATTCACAGGCTCCAAAGAGAAGGCGGCGACGCTTAACTTGCTGCTGACGCAACTGCAGGAAAACTGTGCCGTTCCGGTAGACTCCATTCTGAAAAATAAAGAAGGCGAGCTTTTTACGGTAGATGCGGACGGAACCAAATACATGGTTAAAACCTGGCTGGACGGCAGAGAATGTAACGTAAAGGATATGGGAGAATGTGAACGCGCCGTATGTACCCTTGCGGATCTTCATCAGTATATGAAATTGGAAGGAGAGCCGCTTCCGGACAGCTTTCCGGTGTTCAGCCTTCAAAAAGAATATGAACGCCATAACAGGGAATTAAAAAAAGTAAGACGTTTTCTGCGGGAAAAAAGCCAGAAAACAGAATTTGAGTTATTTTTAAACAGTCATCTGGATTTTTTCATGGAGCAGGCCGCCGAAATTTTAGAGGATTACAAGTCCTATGGCAATCTGGAAAAGGAAGAAGAAATCCGACAACAGGGAATATTGTGCCACGGTGATTACCAGCATCATAATATTTTGGTAACAGACGGACAGATGGCAGTCATTAATTTTGAAAAATTTGTTTTGGATCAGCCATCCAGAGACCTGTACCTTTTTATGAGAAAGATTCTGGAAAAAAGCAATTGGACCGTGTCCGCAGGCGAACGTCTTCTGAAAGCGTATGTTCAGATCCGCCCTTTATCAGCCGCGGAGAGAATTAACCTGTATTACCGTTTTGCTTATCCCGAGAAATTTTGGAAAATAGTAAATTTTTATTATAATTCCGCAAAAGCGTGGATTCCCGGGAAAAATATGGAAAAGTTACAGAAGGTTTTGCAGCAGGAGCCTGCAAAACAGCAGTTTCTGGATAAAGTGTTCCGAACCTTGTAAAGGCGGTAAGCAATTTTTAAACACGCTCTGGGAAATATGAATAAATTGTGGTATGATAAAACAGAAAATAAAACACAAAATGAGGTATTAAGATGTGTGGGAAGTACCAGTTGAAGAATTTTGTTAAGAAAAATACAGGATTCGGAGCCGTTTGCTGCGCCCTGCTGCTGTTTATTACAGGGTGCTGCATCTGCGGATGCGCGTTTCAGGCGCCGGATAACGGGAAGAGTACACCGGAGGCGGATCATGATAAAAGCTATCAGATTCTACTGCCGGGAACGTACGATTCGAAGGATACATCCGTGCTTCTGTCTAAAAATGAGGAGGAAAGCACACTAACCTTTTTTAATCTGACAAAAGGTAAAAACTATACTTTAAGCTACGACGGAACCACCGCGTTTTACGATAAATACCAAAGCCCTCTGGCATTAAGCCAGGTGCAGGAGGGAAATATCGTAGACGTTACCTTCTTAAAGAATTCCAAAAAATTAAATACGCTTCAGATTTCAGGCGAAGCATGGAGCAGCCGTCAGGTAACCCGTTTTGAGATTAACGAAGCCAGAAAAGCCCTCTCGGTCGGAGACGACATATATAAATTTTCCAACGATTTGATAGTAATGCAGGATTCCAAACGAATGGAACTAATGGATATTAATGCGGCGGATGTATTGACCATAAGCGGCATAGGCACCAGCGTATACAGCGTGCAGATCGAACGGGGGCACGGATATCTGCGCCTTGCGGGAGATGAATATTTTATCGGCGGCTGGATTGAAGTAGGACAATCCAACATTCAAAAGATTACGGAGGACATGCTTCTGACCGTTCCCGAGGGAACTTATGAGGTACTGATCAGCCATGAAGGCTCCGGCGGTATAAAACAAGTTACCATTAACCGAAACGAAGAAGTTACTCTTGATATATCGGATCTGAAAGGTGAAGGGGTCAAAACAGGAACCGTTCTGTTTTCCGTAAGCCCGGCAGAAGCGGAAGTATTTGTTGACGGGGAACCGGTTGACATCAGCGCGCCGGTTTCATTGGAATACGGAATCCATCAGTTAATGGTAAAAGCGGAGGGATATAAAACTTCGACAAGTTACTTAAAGGTAGCCGAAGAATCGGCAGGAATCAGCATTGTGCTGGACAAAGCGGACGATACCGAAAAGGAAAGCGATACAAATAATAACGGCGGCACAACGCAGGATAAGAATCAGGACAATGATAACGGCGGTAACAATTCCTCCGGTTCCGTGAGCGGGAATCAGAGTGTCAGCTCTAATGACAAGAATAATGGCGGCGGCACGGTCAGCGGATCGGATAATCCGCCCGCTTCCAATTCTTATAAAGTATATATTGATAATCCGGCCGGAGCGGAGGTTTATCTGGATGGGAATTATATAGGAGTTTGTCCGGTCAGTTTTCAGAAAACAAGCGGTATGCATGTAATCACTTTAAGAAAAAGCGGTTACGAAACACGGAGTTATACCATCAGTGTGGACAATGAAAAAAGGGATGCCAGTTATTCATTTGTAGAATTGGATAAAAAAGATTAAAAGGAAAAACTTATGAATAAAAATAATACGTTTGAGGAATTTTTAAAGATTATTGAAACACTGCGGGGTGAAAACGGGTGTCCGTGGGACCGGGAACAGACGCATACTTCATTAAAGCCATGTGTTATGGAAGAAGCAGCCGAACTGGTTTGTGCAATCCGCATATATGATCAGACCGGTAATTCGGAAAATATGCAGGAGGAGCTGGGAGACCTGCTGCTGCAGGTAGTTATGCACAGCCAGATCGCGCAGGAAGAGGGACTATTCACGATAGAAGATGTGATTAATACCGTGTCGGAAAAGATGATCCGCCGGCATCCTCATGTTTTTGGAAGCGTTCATGCCGAAAATTCCGACCAGGTGCTGAATAACTGGGAAGAGATAAAGAAAGCGGAAAAGGAAGGCAAAAGCTGGATCGAATCTCCCCTCAGGGAAATACCGCCGGAATTACCGTCTTTAACCCGGGCCGTGAAAGTTACGAAGAAGATTCATAAGAATTATGAAAGCCGCCGTGATTTTAAAGAGGCCGCAGCGTATTTAAAACAGCTTGTAAAGCGGATGGAAGCTTTGGAACCCGAACCGTATGACGCAGGCTTAACGGATACAATGGGAGAACTGCTTCTTACGGCTGCGGACATCTGCCGCCGGTATAAACTGGCTCCGGAGCAGATTTTGACGGATAAAATCGAAGATTTAATTGAGCGTTATGAACCGTCTGATTTATATATAAAAAATACTTAAAAAAACCTAAAAAGGGCAAAAAAACTTGACAAACTATGGGAAAACGTCTATATATATGTATAGGCGTTTAAAGAAGCGTTATATTATAAATTGTAAACTCAGATCATAGGAGGAGTTCAACATGAACAAAACTGAATTAGTAGCAGCTATGGCTCAGGAAGCTGAATTATCCAAAAAAGATGCAGAGAAGGCTTTAAAGGCTTTTACAGATGTTGTTGCAGCAGAATTAAAAAAAGGCGGTAAAGTACAGTTAGTTGGTTTCGGTACCTTCGAAGTATCTCAGAGAGCTGCCAGAGAAGGAAGAAATCCTCAGAGCGGAAAGGTTATGCAGATTGCTGCATCCAAGGCTCCTAAGTTCAAAGCAGGCAAGGCTTTAAAGGACGAGCTTAACGCATAAGCAGAATTTGACAAGAGGCTTTTAGGGAACCTGGGGGACAGGTTCCCTTTTTTCTATATAAAGACAGAAAAGGAGACTTAAGTTGAGACTTGATAAGTATTTGAAAGTATCGCGGCTGATAAAGCGGCGTACCGTGGCCAATGAGGCATGCGACGGCGGACGCGTAATGATTAACGATAAACCGGCCAAAGCGTCTGCCAATGTAAATATAGGAGATATTATTACAATTGCTTTCGGGAATAAGGAAGTAAAAGTAGAGGTATTGGATATACAGGAAACTACTAAAAAAGAAGAGGCAAAAGAACTTTTCCGTTATCTTTAAACAAAAGGTATATTTCTTCCTGCCTGCACATATATTCTATCAAGTATGTGATTGGGGAGGATTTTGAATGGAAGACTTAAACAGCCAGAAAGCAAGGATGCACAAGCTATCCCTTATAAACCGCCGTTCCTGTACGCTGACCGGCGTCAGCGACGTACTTTCTTTTGACGTGCATGAGATTTTGCTGGAAACGGATCAGGGGATGTTAATGATTAAGGGCGACGACCTTCATGTAAACCGTCTGACTCTTGAAAAAGGCGAAGTGGATATAGACGGTAAAATTGACAGTTTTACCTACTCCGAGGCGGCGTTGTCATCCGGTAAGGGAGAATCTTTCTTTGCGAAACTGTTTAAATAACGCTTCCGTCAAAGTCTTAAGTCTGACAGGGCAAGGAGAAGGCTATGAGTGAGACCATTATCCGGGATAATTATTTTCTCTTTTATTCTCTGGTTATGGGAATTTCCGTTACGGTTTTGTATGACCTGCTTCGCATATTCAGACGAGTAGTAAAACACGGCGACGCGCTGATTTCCTTAGAAGACCTGATTTACTGGGTGGTTGTGGCGATCAGCGTTTTTTATATGATGCATGAAGAAAATAACGGAACCATGCGCTGGTTTGCGATTTTAGGCGCGCTGACCGGAATGTTCATTTATAAGAAACTAATCAGCAATTTTTTCGTAAATACCATATCGTCGGCTTTGAATTTCTTATTAAAAAAAAAAAAAAAAGTGATTTATATTCTTTTTACCCCTGTCCGTGCTGCGGGTAAAAAATGCAAAGCGGGTGCGAAAGCGGCGGGCAGAAAAGGCAGCCGCAGCATTTTGTATTTGAAAAAGAAGTTGACGGGGTGGTGGAAAGCTTTTAAAATGATATTGTGTAAACAATAGTTTCGGCAAATTTGTGCTGACGCCCAAATTCGCGGGTTGTTGGCAACATGGGAGATTAATATGGCACGAAGAAAAAGAACCTCCTATCGCAAAAGACGGCAGAATCGTATGAGTATGGTGATGGTTACAGTTGTGGTCGTCATGATTATCGCTGTGGTCAGTATCAGCAGCATGAATCTTAAAGCGAAGAACGAAGTGCAGCAGCAGACGATAAGCAGCCTGAACGAACAGATTGCAAACGAAGAGAAGCGCAGCCAGGAGATAGAAGAATACAGAAAATATACGCAGACCAAGAAATATGCCGAGGAAGTAGCCAAGGAGAAACTGGGTCTTGTTTATGAAGGCGAAATTATTTTCAAAGAGGAAAATTAAAAGAAAGTGCCGTTAAGGCATCGCGTTACCCGTTTTTGACAAAAAACACGCTCCCTTACTGCTATAATATGTCCTTACATAGAAATAGCAGAGGGGAGTTTTTGCGTATGAAAGAAAAACGAGCTGAAAAAAATCAAGTCAGAGTCATGATCTTACCTGAATACGGAAAGCAAAAATTATTAACCTATGCTGATTCTTTCAAAGACCTGGCAGACGTTTTTGAGAAGTTTGATTCCGGGGATGATGAACGGGAGACAGCGGGAGCGGACCGCAGCGAATATCTTTATCGGAGAAAGGTTCTTGAAAACAGGGAAATCATGGCGGGACATTTGCATGAAATGGCGCAGATTATGACGGAGGTGGCAAAAGTATCCTTTGCCTATGTCCCTCTGTCCGACAGAAAAGCCAGACAGGTAGCCCATGCTTTGAAGCAGGAGGGAATTTCCCTGAAAGAAATACATTATATTGAAAATACGAACGGCAGGCTGGAGATCGGCGCGCTTCTGGCTTCGGAAAAAACCAAAGGCATAACCGGAGAGGAAGCAGCGGCCATTCTTTCCGTGCTGTTCGATAAACGCTTAATGGTATCAAAAGAAACCGATTATTATCTTGACGAAAAATACCGGGATTTTCATTTCATTGAAGAACCGGCTTATATTGTGCTGACAGGAACGGCAAAGGCCGTAAAAGAAAACGAGAGTGTTTCAGGAGATAATTTCAGCCAGTTTGAAATGGATAAGAGCGGCCTTGTCATGATGATTTCCGACGGAATGGGTTCCGGTGAAAAAGCCTGTGCGGACAGCCTTCGCGTGTTGGATCTGATGGAGAGGATGCTTTCGGCCGGTTTTTCCGGTGAAAGCGCGGTGCAGATGGTCAATACCTCCCTGAGCATGGGGGGAGCGGAAAGCAATATGTCAACATTGGACGTATGCTTCCTGAATTTGTACGAGGGAACTATGGAACTGACTAAAGTGGGAGCGGCCAGCACTTATCTGAAACGGGATAATATGGTGGAGCAGATTTCATCCCATAACCTGCCGCTGGGAGTCTTTGGGAAACTGGAGCCGGAGGTAACCACACGTAAGCTGATAGACGGCGATTATATAATCATGGTGTCGGATGGGGTCCTGGACGGACTTTCCCAGGGGATCGGAGAAGAAGTGCTGTCCGAGGTGATCAGCCGCATTACCCTGGAGAACCCCGCAGAGATTGCAGGTTATTTGTTAAATTACGTAATCCGAAGCTGCAAAGGAGCTATCCGGGACGACATGACGGTGCTGGTAGCGGGAATTTGGGAAAATACCTGATCTTCTTGCATTTTTCCCGGAAATTGTATATATTCAATAAGAGATACTTTTTTCGGAATATTTTACAGGTGCAAAATGATACAAAAAGTAAGAAATTACATCAGCAAATACGATATGCTGCAGCCTGGCGATACGGTGGCTGCAGGAGTTTCCGGAGGGGCAGATTCCGTCTGCCTTTTGTTTCTGTTAAATATAATGCGTGAAGAAATTCCTTTCCGGCTTATGGCGGTACATGTTAATCACGGAATCAGGGAAGAAGCGATAGAGGATGAAGCCTATGTACAGAAACTGTGCGGACAATGGCAGATTCCTTTTTTTGCGGTACATGAAAACGTAGCGTCTCTTGCAAAAAAGCAGGGGCTGTCGGAGGAAGAGGCCGGGCGGAATCTGCGTTATGCGTCTTTCGAACGGATTCTCAGGGAAGAAGCGCAGGGAAGCAGGGGCAAAATTGCGGTGGCCCATAATAAAAACGACCGGGCGGAAACCATGCTGTTTAATCTGGTCCGGGGAACCGGGCTTACGGGACTGTGTTCCATCCCCCCCGTCCGGAACGATATTATCCGGCCTCTCCTGTGCGTCGCCAGAAAAGAAATCGAAGAATTTCTGGAGAAGAAACAGATTTCCTATTGTATAGACCGGACAAACGGCGAGGATACTTATACAAGAAATAAGCTCCGCAATCATCTGTTTCCGTATCTGACACAAAACATATCGCCGGCGGCCGTTGACAGAATGAACCATACGGCTGATCTGCTGAGCGAGGCGAAAGCTTATATAACACAGGAAACCGTGAAGGCTTACGAAAAATGCAGACTACCGGAATCCTCCGGAGCAGTCGGGATAAAAATCAGCGTGGAAAGATTTTTGCAGGAACCTGATTTTATACAGGGGCAGATACTTCTTACGGCTGTGGAGGAGCTTCTTCCGGGAAGAAAAGATATAACTTCCGGCCATATAGCGGCGATGAAGAATCTGTTTTATGCGCATGGCAGCAAATCCGCCGATCTTCCTTACGGTTTTCGTGCGGTAAAAGAATACGACGTATTTATGCTATTCCCCAAAAAACAGGAAAAAACAGAGACGTCCTCCGGTGAGGAAATTCACGTTATGAAGATTCCCGGCTCTTATGTTCTGCAAGGGGCGGGGGAATTGTCCTTTTCCATCCTGGAGAATGAAAAATGTCAGGATATTCCGGAAAAAACATATACGAAATGGTTTGATTATGATAAAATTATAAAATCTCTTGTTATCAGGAAGCGGCAAAGCGGCGATTACTTAACCATCGACGGGAAGGAGTCAAAGAAAAGCCTGAAGAATTACATGATTCAGGAAAAAATCCCAAGATCCCGGCGCGGCGATATATGGATTCTGGCAGACGGCAGCCATATATTGTGGGTGATTGGATACCGCATAAGCAGCCGGTATAAAATTAATAAGAATACAAAGCGTATTTTACAGGTACAATTAAGAGGAGGAATACCATGGCAGAACACGTAAGAATACTTTTAACGGAGCAGGAAGTGGATCAGCGGATTCAGCAGATCGGCAGACAGATCAGCGAGGATTATGCCGGAAAACAGGTGCATCTGGTGTGCGTGTTAAAAGGTGGCAGCTTTTTTATGTGCGAACTTGCAAAAAGAATCACCGTACCGGTTTCACTGGATTTTATGTCTGTTTCCAGCTACGGAAAATCAACCAAATCCAGCGGCGTAGTTAAGATTGTAAAGGATTTGGACGAACCGTTAAAGGATAAGGATGTGCTTGTGGTTGAAGATATTGTGGATTCCGGCAGAACCCTGAATTACCTTCTGGAGATGTTAGGGGACCGGGGGCCGGCCAGTTTAAAGCTATGTACATTGCTTGATAAGCCGGAAAGAAGAGTGACGGACGTCAAAGTAGACTATACCGGTTTTGAGATTCCCGATGAATTTGTGGTAGGTTACGGTCTTGACTATGATCAGAGATACAGGAATCTTCCCTACATCGGCGTTGTAGAATTTGATTAAACGGGACAGAAGAGACGGTCTGTCAAAAGGAGGAACGTTTTGAACCAGAACCATAGAGGATTTAATTTGTATTTCGGCCTGATTATATTGGCCCTTTTGGCGGTGATCTGGATTAATTCCGTAGGAAACCGCGTGGAAGAATATTCCAGAAAAGAACTGACGGATGCCCTGGAAAACGGACACGTAGCGACGGTTGTGATTAACCCGAACAAGGAGGCGCCTACCGGAAAAGCGCAGATTACGCTGAAAAACGGCACGGAAAAGACCTTGTATGCAACAGATATTACAGAGATTGAGGAATTGGTGCGGAATGCGGGAATAGAACCTGAAGTTACGGATATTCAGCGCGAAAGCTGGTTTTTTAACTATATGTTTCCCATTTTAGTGGCGGGAATCATTATAATCTTTATTATTGTTATGATGAATGCCCAGAATTCCGGAGGCGGCGCCAATTCAAAAATGATGAATTTCGGTAAAAGCCGGGCGAGGGTAATAAGCGCTGCCGAAGCCAAAAAAACAACCTTGAAAAATGTAGCGGGACTTCGTGAAGAAAAAGAAGAATTGGCGGAGATCGTTTCTTTTTTAAAGGAACCCGGCAAGTTTACGAAAGTCGGCGCAAGGATTCCCAAGGGCGTTCTTTTGGAAGGCGCTCCCGGAACGGGAAAGACATTGCTGGCAAAAGCCATTGCAGGCGAAGCCGGCGTTCCCTTCTTCAGTATTTCCGGTTCGGATTTTGTAGAAATGTTTGTGGGCGTGGGCGCGTCCAGAGTCAGGGATTTGTTTGCGGATGCCAAGAGAGTGGCTCCCTGTATTGTGTTTATCGACGAGATTGATGCCGTTGCAAGACGCAGGGGCACCGGAATGGGCGGCGGACATGATGAACGCGAGCAGACTCTGAACCAGCTGCTTGTTGAGATGGACGGATTCGGAACCAATGAGGGCATTATTGTCATGGCGGCAACCAACCGTGTGGATATTCTCGATCCGGCTATACTAAGACCCGGACGCTTTGACAGAAAGGTAACCGTAGGAGCGCCTGATGTAGGCGGCAGAGAAGAGATTTTAAAGGTGCACGCCAAGGATAAACCCCTTGGGGACGATGTGGATTTAAAGCAGATTGCACAGACAACGGCCGGATTCACAGGCGCAGATCTTGAAAATCTGTTAAATGAAGCGTCAATTTACGCCGCTATGCAGAATCGCGTTTATATTGAACAGGAGGACATTAAAAAGTCCTTTGTAAAAGTGGGTATCGGCACAGAGAAAAAGAGCCGTATTATTTCCGACAAAGAAAAAAGAATTACGGCGTATCATGAGGCGGGCCATGCAATTCTGTTTCATGTTCTCCCTGATGTGGGACCGGTTTATACCGTATCCATTATCCCTACCGGAGTGGGCGCTGCCGGTTATACCATGCCGCTGCCCGAAAAAGACGAAATGTTCATGACAAAAGGGAAAATGCTTCAGGAGATTATGGTATCGTTAGGCGGCAGGATCGCGGAACAGATTGTATTTGATGATATAACGACGGGCGCCTCGAGCGATATAAAAAAGGCAACCAAGGTGGCGCGCAAAATGGTTACGCGTTTTGGTATGTCCGACAATATCGGCGTTGTGAATTATGACGACGAGGACGATGAAGTATTTATAGGCAGGGACCTTGCACACCCCAGAAGCCACAGCGAGGCCGTAGCCGGAGATATAGATAAAGAAGTGAAAAACATTATCGACGACTGCTACGGGAAAGCAAAAGCCATTATTATGGAGAACCGGAGTATACTGGAAAGCTGCGCACAGCTTTTAATAGAGAAAGAGAAAATTACAAGGGATGAATTTGAAGCGTTGTTTACATCCGGTAATAGTTTTACATGATAGTCGGTGAAACTATAATAGTGCAGAGTGCACAAAGGATAATTGTTCAAAATAAACAAAAAAACACACACAGGTTTGTAATATTTGTGAAAAGTTAGTATGGACGATTAATTATCTCTATGCTATTATAATACTCGTAACCCCCCCAATACATTATATAGTTTTTTGCTATACCCCATAAGAAGAAATACCTTCTCTAAAAAAGACAGTGACGCAAAGCTGTCTTTTTTACTGTTCATTTTGACGGCTGGAAACTGACCACAGGATATGGCTTCTTGAATATATTGATATTATAGTATAAAATATAAATATTACCAGTATTATAAATAATAGAAGGGGGCAATGCCCATGGATATAAATCGTTTTTCACAAACCGAGTGGAACCAGATGTACATTAGTTCCATGCGTCCTGTTTTCAGAAAGGGCGCGGTTTTTACCGATACGACGGAAAATTTTGTAATTCCGGCCGAGCCTACGGCTTATGAAAGAATCCGTATCCGTTTCCGCACGGCTAAAAATAACGTAGACCGTGTTTTATGGATCAGTGGGAACGAAAAGGAAGTAATGCTCAAAGAGTCTTCGGATGACTTGTTTGATTACTTTTATCTTGAGGTGCAGCTGGAAAATGAGAAGCTTCGGTATCATTTTGAAATCCAGGTGGGCAAGGTCATCTTTTTATACGATGTCAGGGGTCTTGTAACGGAAGCTAACGAATATTATGATTTTGTGGTGATTCCCGGCTTTAAGACGCCTGACTGGGCCAAGGGAGCGGTTATGTATCAGATCTATACGGACCGTTTCTGCAATGGGGATAAGAGCAACGACGTGGAAAGCAGAGAATACTTCTATGTGGGCGATTACTCCGAAAAGGTGGAGAACTGGAACGAGAATCCTGCCAGCATGGACGTCCGCCGTTTTTACGGAGGGGATTTGCAGGGGGTGCTTGATAAGATGGATTACCTGCAGGAACTTGGTATCGATGTGATCTATTTTAATCCGTTGTTTGTTTCTCCTTCCAATCATAAATATGATATTCAGGATTATGATTATATCGATCCCCATTTTGGGAAAATCGTGGAGGAACAGGGAGAACTCTTACAGGACGGTGAAACACAGAACCGCCTTGCTGAAAAGTACGTGAACCGTGTAACCAATAAACAGAATCTGGAAGCAAGCAACGCGCTTTTTGCGAAAGTTGTGGAAGAAGCCCATAAGCGGGGAATCAAAGTAATACTGGACGGCGTTTTCAACCATTGCGGATCTTTTAATAAATGGATGGACAGAGAGCGGATCTATGAAAATGCGGACGGATATGAAAAAGGTGCGTACGTGGATGCTTCCAGTCCGTATCACAACTATTTCCAGTTCTTTGACCAGAATCAGTGGCCTTATAACGGGGCCTACGACGGCTGGTGGGGCCACGATACCCTGCCGAAGCTGAATTATGAAGGTTCCGGACAGCTGTACGAATATATTTTGTATATTGCAAGAAAATGGGTTTCGCCTCCGTACAATGCGGATGGATGGAGATTAGATGTGGCGGCGGATCTGGGACATTCACCGGAATTTAACCATCAGTTCTGGAAAGCATTCCGCAGGGCCGTGAAGCAGGCGAATCCCAACGCCATTATTCTTGCCGAACACTACGGTAATCCCATTAGCTGGCTGCAGGGCGACGAATGGGACACGGTGATGAATTATGACGCGTTTATGGAACCGCTCACATGGTTTTTAACCGGTATGGAAAAGCACAGCGATGATTTCCGTATGGATATGCTGGGCAATGCACAGAACTTTTGGGGGGCCATGCGGCATCATCAGGCAAGCTTTGCCATGCCGTCGCTTCTTATATCTATGAATGAGCTGTCCAACCACGATCACTCCCGCTTTTTAACCCGCACGAACCATAAAGTGGGAAGGGTGAGTAATTTAGGGGCGCAGGCGGCAAGCGAAGGCGTTAATAAAGCCGTTATGCGGGAAGCCGTTGTTGTACAGATGACATGGATCGGAGCCCCAACCATTTATTACGGAGATGAAGTGGGCGTATGCGGTTTTACGGACCCGGATAACCGGAGAACGTATCCTTGGGGGCAGGAAGATCTTGAGATGCTGGATTTTCATAAAAATATGATCCGCATACACAAGAACTGCCGGGAACTAAAACAGGGTTCTTTAAAATATGTGGACAGCGATTATAATTTCCTGGCATATGGACGGTTTGACGCAAAGGCTGTTACGCTGGTGCTGATTAATAATCAGGAGAATGTTCTCGAAAAGGAAATCTCCGTATGGGAGCTTGGAGTTCCCAGGGAAACCGTTATGATCTCCCAGATTTATTCCGATGAAACCGGTTTTCAGACAGAGCCGAAGGAGCATATTGTGGTTGCGGGCAAATTGGATATCCGCCTTCCCAAAACCAGCGCTTTGGTTTTACGCTATGAAGTTCCCGACATAAACGATGAAGAGCCTGAGGACACAGCAGAGCCAGACAGTACGGCGCAGGAGAAAAAGAAAACGGGCTTTTGGGGATGGGGATTAAAATAACGGTAATATACTGCGCCGGTTCACCGCAGGATTCGGTTCACCGGCGCTTGCAATTCTTATTTTTTTATGCTACAATTCTCAAAGTCAGAGCAACGCTCTGCATGGATGGATTCCCGAGTGGCCAAAGGGGACAGACTGTAAATCTGCTGCAAATTGCTTCGGTGGTTCGAATCCACCTCCATCCATTCTGCTGGTGTGGCGGAATAGGCAGACGCAAGGGACTTAAAATCCCTCGGTGGCAACACCGTGCCGGTTCAAGTCCGGCCACCAGCATTTTCAGTGAAGGACTGCACATTTGTTGCAGTCCCTTTTAATTTTATGCCCCGTTTTTATCTTTAAATAACAGGCGCTCCGCAGCTATCTGCAGCACAACTGCCAAAACCAGAAACAGCACTGCGGAAACGGCAAATTTTATGATTATAATGTTATTGGCGTTTTCCGCCTGCCATTGATCGTCAAGGGTATATAAGACATAATCCGTAGATACGTTCATTGACTGACAGACAGGTTCCAGCAAAGTTTTTGCCTTTTGTGAAAAGCCGAGCTTTTTTCCAAGAGGAAGCCGGACCTGCTCTCCCTTTTCGATTTTTGCCGCAAGGCTGCGGGGCATTTGGGCAAGAATGTGTGTTCCGTCCTCCAGTTCAATAATGTAATAAGGACAATAATTTGAGAATATATCAAAAGCTGTTTGTTTTACTTCTGCCAAACGCCTCCCCGAAGAACCGTTTCTGCGTTTTGTATAATGATCAGCCCACCTGGCGAGACTGTACACGTCTGTTTTCACGATCGATTCAGGTATAACGGTCACATAATCAATTTGATTCAGTACATCCTCCCACTGGGCGCCCGTTGTCAGGGAAAGAACTCCCTGTCCTGCCTTGCAGCCGGTATAATCGGTCACAAGATCTTCTTTTAACTGCGCGGCGTCTATGACTGCCGGATCGTGACTGTTCCATAAAATACCTTCCAGGTCGAAATAAAAATAAAAAACAATGGAAAGCGCCAAGGCGCATGTAATTAAACTATAATTTACAATTTTTTTCATGTCTTGTTTCACCTCGATAATACTTTGTATGTGACGCCGTTTTCCTGTTCCGACAAAAACAGCTCCGTTTCCTGCAGGGACAATTCTATTTCTATTTTTGATTCATTTACGGATAATACGGGAACCCTTGCCACTTTCCGGTAAGACAGCAGACCGTAAGCTGCCATGATAAAAAAGCCGGATAACCAGACGCAGGCGCCTGTAAAGAGAAAACCAGAGAAGCGGACGCTTAAAGAAGAATCGGTTTTCTGCCAGGTTTTAATATCGTCGTTTGGAGATTCAGCAAAAAAACCTTCGGGAGTTTCCGACGCACCGGAACTAAAAACGTTTTCGGAAAAATAAACAATCTGCCCCTGATCCGTCACAGGAGGCTGAAAAAAGCTTAAAACGCAGAAATCAGAGGAAAAAGTTACCGGGCAAAGCAGACGGAACAGGACGGCCAGCCAAAGAGCATAAGAAAAAATTTTAGGGGCGCGTCTTAACAGAAACCGAATCGGAATCACAGCTATAATAATTACGCCGGCGGTAACGCTCATGTTTAATATTTAAAAAAAACAGCTTCCATTATGTACAGCCTCCTTCTTCATATTCCTCAATCATCTTCTTCAGCTCCGCGATCTCCTGACGGTCCAGCTTATTTTTCTTTGTGAAAGCAGTCAGAAATTGAGGAAGGGATCCGTTAAAATGTTCTTTGATAAACGCTTCTCCCTGGGATGCCTGAAATTCTTCCTTTGTCATGAGCATTTCGACAATTCCGTTTGAATTGCGGAAAATCTGCCGGTCGCAAAGCCTTTTTAACATTGTATAAGAAGTCGTGCGCTTCCATCCGAAGGCCTCTTCGCATAATCTTGCAAGCTGCCCCGACTGAATGGGGGCCTGTGCCCAGATCAGATCGGCGAATCGCTGCTCCATTTCCCCCAGCTTAAATTGTTCCATTCCGACGCCCTCCTGTTTACTATATAGTTAGTCTAATGGAATTAGACAATAATGTCAAGGCAAAACTATGAAAGAACAAATTTTTTCACCAATTGAACACACTTATTCGTTATAATGAAACATATCTTTCCGAAAAGATTTGCGATTTTCGGCAAAATGCAGTAAAATAAAGATTCAGAGGCGATTATAAATAACGCGGAGGATTATGATGAAGGAGGACAAGTTCCATGTCTAAGACAAACAAGACTGAAGAACCCAAACAGGACAAGGTTATGACAAAATATGACCGCAAAATGGAGGCAAGAAAGCAAAGGGAGCAAAAGGATAAACGGGACAGGCTGATCAGCAAAATAGCGGGTGTTGCCATACTGGCCGTTTTAGTGGGAGCCATCGGCATTTCCATCGGAATCGGCGCATATACCAAACATCGTGCCATTTCAGGAACCTATGTTAAAATTGGCGGTCATGAAATAAGTAAATTAGAATATGATTTCTATTATAATGTGATGCATACCAATTATATGAACAGCTTTTCTTCTTTTTTACCTTATATGGGGCTGGATACTACAAAAGATTACGCATCTCAGCAATATGATGAAAACAAAACCTGGCAGGATCTGTTTGATGAAATGGCGGTAGGACAGATTACCGAGACAATGGCGTTGCTGGATGATGCGAATGATAAAGGATTTGTTTATGAAACGCAGGATGAGGATTATCAGACCTTTCAGGAAGGCATTAAATTACAGGCAGATAATGCGGGTGTGACGCTCAGCGAATACTATAAAACCGCATTCGGAGAGTACGCAACGGAAGAAAGGCTGAAACCTTTTATAACGGAAACTTTACTGACCAATGCGTATACTTCTAAGCTGCTGGAGGATAACAAGCCCACCGATGAAGAAATAAATACCCGGTATGAAGAAAATAAACAAGATTATGATTACGTAGATTATTATATGTATACCTTTTCGGCGGACGTAACGAGTGAATCTACGGATGAAGAGATAAAAGCGGCAATGGAAGAGGCTGAACAGAAGGCCGAAGCCATGGTGGAAGAACGTGCGGCAGGAAAAAGCTTTCAGGAGCTCTGCGACCAGTATGGCCAGGACAGCGAAGCGGATACGGAGGAAGACACACAGACTGACGGAGATAAAAATCTGATTCAGAATGCAACCTATAATTCTCTTATGACACAGTTTGCGGACTGGCTCTATGATGAGGCCAGAAAGGCAGAAGATATTGATGTATTCATAAACGATTCTTCTAATAAAGTATACGTAGTCGAATTTGTACGGCGTACGGAATTTGATGAGGATACGGCGGATACAATTTCCAATGAGATCGCTTCCGAAAGAGTGACCGCATATACGGAAGAAATGACGGAAAAATATACGGTAGAGGATGTGGCAGGCAAGCTGGTTTATCTGACAAAGCCCGTTAGTACGGAGGAGGATACGGAGCAGCCCGAGGAAGAATCTGAGGAAGAGCCTGAGGAAGAGTCTGAGGAAGAATAGAGGAATTGTTAAATATGGATGGAGAAATAGTCAATGTAGAACAAAATAATCTGAAGCAGGAACGCAGATTTTGTTCTGGTATCGGGTGGAATTTTTTCATATTTTTGGCAGTGGTTATGGGCATTCAGATGGTAATAGCCTATGTGGTTGTGAATTATTGCATAGAACTGTATGTCAATCATTTCGAGATATATTTTCTTCTTACCATGATGCCGATCTATGCAATTGGATATCCGCTGCTTGTAGTTTTAAGCAAACGCAGGCCTGCGGTGACACTGGAAAAGCATAAGCTGGGTGCGGGAAATTTTATGATCTTACTGCTTATGTGTTTTGGCGTTATGATTGCCGGGAATATTACCGGTTTGATCGTAAACGCGGTTATTGGGATATTAAAGGGTTCGCCGGTTGCCAATCCTCTTGATTCCATGCTGGGCGGCAATACTCTTTTGATGAATATTATTATTGTGGGAATTTGTGCGCCTGTTTTTGAGGAACTGATATTTCGGAAGCTTTTGGTGGACCGTATGGCGCGGTACGGCGAGGCGGCAGCCGTTGTGGTATCAGGTCTGATGTTTGGACTATTTCACGGGAATTTTTCGCAGTTTTTTTATGCGGCGCTGCTAGGCGGTATATTTGCGTATGTCTATGTTAAAACGGGAAAGATTCGATATTCTATAGGTTTCCATATGATTATTAATCTTTCTTCTTCATTGATTTTGCCGGTTCTGCAGATGGTGGATTATGATAAATTAACGCAGCTGCAGGATGTGCTCTCAACGGCTCCTGATTTT
Source organism: uncultured Lachnospiraceae bacterium (assembly GCA_910587935.1). Lineage (GTDB taxonomy): Bacteria > Bacillota > Clostridia > Lachnospirales > Lachnospiraceae > MGBC143606. The sequence goes on along the minus strand of CAJUNP010000009.1, from coordinate 3,647 downwards.
GCTTTGCAGATGATTTCGCAGGAGCCGGAGACGGTCATTGCTGTTTTGATCCTTATATTTTATGAGTTTGCCCTTTACGGAATGGCTATCGCGGGAATTATCCTTTTGATTCTTAAAAGGAAAAAATTTACTTTTAAAAAAGGCATGATAGTTCTTCCGAAGGGAAAAAGGGCTGCTGTTATATGGGGAAATATTGGAATGATTGCTTTTACGGCGGGATGCCTGTTTGAGTTTGTATCGACAATTTTCCTGCAGGGTTGAAATTGCCCGTAGTATCTGCTGATGAGCCGCTTTGCTATGCGAGGGTATACATATGACGAAAAGGAGTTTTTGTACGTATCTGGCAATCTTTACAGGAACCGCGCTGTTAAACGTTTTGGCCTGGAACAGCAAGGGCTTTTGCGACTGGTATATGCTGCATATTTTGCCTTTGTGGGTCAATACATACGGAAGGGTAACGGGACTTCTGCCGTTTTCATTGGGCGAGATCCTTCTGATTGGTGCATGTATATTACTCCTGTTATTTGTTTTGGCGGCAATTGTATATATCTTTCTTAAGATTTTTGAGTCTGTCGTCCGCAGAAAGCGTGAGCCGGGAAGCAACAGGCACATTCAAAAGATGAAAGGCATGATATATGGTTATTATATAGGATTTTCGTGGATTGGTCTGGGAATATTCGTTGTAATGACTTTAAACTGTTTTATCTGTTATCACGGCACCAGTTTTTCAGACAGATATTTCCCGGAGCTGGAACGCCAAGAACAGGCATACAGTCTGGATGATCTTTTGGCAGTACGGGATTTTGTAGTGACGAAATGCAATGAGTTGTCAAAACAGGTGGAGCGGGATGCGGACGGAAACGTTGTCTATAACGGAGACATGGAAGCCATGGCTGTTCAGTGTATGCAGGAACTGGGTAAGGAATATGAACAGTTGAGCGGCTTTTATCCAAAACCGAAAAAAATAAGCAACTCCGAGTTTTTAAGCCAACAGCATATGCAGGGTTATTTTTTTCCGTTTACAATGGAAGCAAACATAAATGAAATTATGAAAATTATGCATAAACCGGCAACCATGTGTCATGAATTGGCACATTTGCACGGATTTTTACAAGAAGATGAGGCTAATTTGATCGGTTACCTTGCCTGTATTAATTCTGAAGATGTTTTTTTTCAGTATAGCGGGTACTTAAGCGTTCTGAATTACCTGGATAATGATTATTACCGTGCGGTAGGAGGCAGCAGGCAAGATTACCTTTCCCATGTGCAGATACTGCCGACGGTGAGAATGGACAATCAGTTTTTATCGGAAGAAGCGTGGGAAGCAGTAGAGCGAAAAGCGGTTATTCCGACGGAAACAGTGGATAAGATTTCTGATGAAATTGTGGAAGTAACACTGATCATGAACGGGGTTAAAGACGGTGCAATGAGCTATTGCAGAGTTGTGGGACTCTTGCTTGATTATTATTCGATTCAGCCGGAAAAAATACAAAAGGCTGGGTTGTAAGTATAAAAACGGGTGTTGGAGAAATTCCAACACCCGTTTGCGTTATTCCGGAATGTTTATTCAAATACCCTTTGTTCCGCTTTTGTCATTTCGGATATTTTCCGGCTGAGTTTATGTAATAGTTCTACGATCTGAGCGGATGCCTTATCCGCGTCGCCGTAACATTTTAAAGCAAGTTCCTGGTTGCCCTTTTTAATAGCATCCATGGCCTTTGAACCGGAAGTATGCAAGGTAATGTGTATGGCTTCAATCTTTTTCCAGTCGCCGGCAATCTGCGGATTCGTAATAGGCAGAGCAGAATAAAAATGTCCGAAAGCACATTTCTGAGCGCTTGTCTGAAGCGGAAGGACCGTTCCGGTGTCAACAATACTCTTTAGCGTTTCCATCCAGCTAAGATGAGACTGTTCGGCTTTATTAATGACATCCTGTAAATTATCATTGCTTAATGCATTTTCGCCTGTGGTAAGGCCCGAATAAAGATATGCGGATATATCCGAAACCTTATTGTCGATATCGGTAATTTCCGTTACGGACTTAACGCTTTCATCTGCATCGGAACGAATCGTCTGGGCCATTAAAGTTAAGGATTCGGCATTCTGGCTTGATAATTCCATGGCGGAGCTGACTTCGCCGGTAGCTTCTTTAATGCTTGTCATATTGTCGTTGATATTTGATAAATTTTGCACTACTTCGCGCAGAATTTCTATGTTGTCGCTGATTGTTCCGGATACCACATTCATTTTGCCGCTCATTTCTTCCGTGGAGGATAAAGTGCGCGCTACACTTTCCGTACCTTCCTTTGCAGCAACATGAATGTCGCCCACAAAACTCTGCATACCTTCCAGATTGGCTTTGGTATCATCGGCAAGTTTCCGTACCTCTTCCGCAACTACCGAAAATCCTTTCCCCTGTTCTCCGGCTCTGGCAGCTTCGATTGCAGCGTTCAGGGCAAGCAGATTGGTTTGGCTGGCGATTCCCTGTACGCTGTCTACAACCCGGCTTACTTCCGTAGCGAGATTTGCAAGCTGATTTATTTTTTCTTCCAAATCATGAGTATCCTTAACAACATCGTCTTTAAGAATGGAAAGCTGTGAAAGATAATCGAGATTTTCCTGGTTCTTTTCAGAAAAGATTTTCGCCTTATTTGTTAAATCATCCAGAAGGCCATTTGTATATTCAATAGAATCATTCACATTGTGCATGCTTGCAGTTGTTTCCTGTACAATTGCAAGATTGGATTCGCTAAGATCTGCCAGTTCCGCGGCAAAGGACATAAGCTGTGTGGAAATATGATTCATCTCCATGTCAAAAGTGCTGATAGAAGATGAAATTTCCAGGATCTGACGGGCAGCTTGTGCCATACGTTTTTCATTTTCATAGAGTTTAGCAAACCGTTCTTCCTGTAAAGCTTTAATTTCTTTTTCCTTTTTTCTTATTTTCATGGACGCCACTCTCCTTAGTTAGTGCTAAAAAGCAAAATATTTAATAACAACATTATAGCACAAAAGAATATTGTTTGAAACAGATAAAATAGGGGGATTGTCCGTTTTAAACTTTGGTGATTTTATTTATCTTAAAATTATGTAAAAATTTCTCTTGTGTATTATGGAATATCCCACTATAATAAGTTTGTATATAAATATATGTTATTATACATAATACTTAAAGAATAAATGAAAACAAACTGTAATGAGGAAATTTACAAAGAGTAAATAAGGAGGGTAAGATTAAATGGGTGTAGTTTTAAATTATGTATTAGGTATTTTGCTTTGTTCAGCAATTCCGATTCTGGCAATATTAAATATCGTGCGTTTTGTAATGTGGTTAAAATGCCGCAATACCGAACAATGTACAAATTCAAAATGCTGGTACCATACGTGCTGTCCGAAATTTCAAGATGAGTTTGCCGAAAAGCAGCCTGAAGATTTGTATACGCTTATAAAAAAGTATAAAAAAGAATTAAAGGAAAAATAATCTGTTAATAAGGACGAATCATCTGTCAGTACTTGCAGGAGTTCTTTCAGAATGGTATACTAAATAACGGAAACACTGTATTGACCAGTGTTTCCGTTATTTAAAAAAATAAGCGCGAGACGGGACTCGAACCCGCGGCCTCGACCTTGGCAAGGTCGCGCTCCAC
>CAJUNP010000008.1 GCA_910587935.1 uncultured Lachnospiraceae bacterium | reverse complement strand
TGAATGTGCCAGCCATTCCCCCGACAAGGCTCCACTGGCGCTGCATATAGGATTTGACGTTTTCCGTGCTTTGCCGATAAGCCTCACAAGCCATTTTCGGATTATCAAAATGCCCCATGATTGCGCAGGCGGCACAATACCCGCTCTCCATTCCGGCAGATATGCCCTCTCCCATCGGGTTTAAGAACCCGGCAACCTCCCCGGCGAAAAAGATACGCCCGACACCGTAATCTACACGGCATCCCGGACGGATGTGCGGCATCAGCCATTTTTCCTCCTTCACCTGCCTGTGAATACGCAGCTGATGGTTTTGTTCCATGTAAGAAATAAAACGTTCATAATAATGACCGATCTTATTCATATCCTTCACAGAAACACCAAACACCAACAGATCATCCTTTACGTTGAACCACGCATCATATTCCGACAGTTCCGGCTGCAGGTACGCATAAAAGTAATGCAGGTCTAAATCAATGCTGCCCTCGTTGAAGGTCTGGAATGTTGTTATGTATCCGGAAACCTCTCTGGTAATCTTCCGTTTCAATGTTCCGACAACACCCTCACAGTCAATGACATACCTTGCGTTTTCCGTATAATTATTTTCTCCATGCAGGCTGATTTCCACAAAACCATCCTTTTCCGTGCATGAAAGAACTGACACACCATCCCTGACCTCTGCGCCGCTCTCCTTCGCTTTTTCCGCAAGCCACCCGTCAAAATGGCTGCGCCACACATTCACCCCCTCCTGCTCAAAACGGTATTCTTTCCCCTTATCATCCGTAAAGATCATACCCCTGTTCTCTGTCGGGGTACACATGGCAGATTCCGGCACATCCTCCCCGAAATAGACCTTCACAAGTTCCATTGATTTTTTTATCAGTACGCCCGAACAGGACTTATACCTTGGCATCCTAAACTTCTCCAACAGAAGAACCTTATAGCCCTTTTCCGCCAAGACCTTAGATGCCGTGCATCCTGCAGGCCCCGCACCGACCACTATCACATCATACATCTGCATACCATCCTCTCTGCTGTTTCCTATGTCAGTCTGCCGTCTTTCGCATATAAGCTCAATCTGCCCATTGAATTGCTTTTGATATTCTCGCCGTTAACGTAATTACATCCGGACATTCATCTTTCCTTATTTTGGCACAGACATAATGGAATAACAAAAATAGCGGGGAAATTCCCCGCCGTTCAGTGGACCAGGGTCTTATTAACGGAAATATATCTCACTGTCAATGTTGCTCAGAAAAATTTTATAAATAACTTTGCGTACTGTTTTTCATAATATAACAGAAAAAGTCGGATGCTACAAGATAGTTTCCGGCTTTTTTCTTTTCCCGCTTCCAGATAGGCTTCCAGGTCCCTGTCCGCCACAAAGTCTATCAGCATCTTCCGTTCCTTTGGGAACAATTCTTAAACACCGTAAATTCTGTCCGGAATCCGTAAAAAGAGAGTGAATGTTACCGTCTCCCCGTTTTTGAAGAGTGGATTTTTCACCCGTTAACAGATCGATTCCTCCGATAAATGTCTCGTTCTGTCCTTCCCGTGTTGTGATATTATAACTGTAATATAAATTATCTCCCGCTAAAGTCCATGCTCCAAGATAACTCCCATCATCACATTGCAGATCCGGCGGGCTCCACTCCGGGATATAAATCATGGTTTCGCTTTCCGCACAACCTGACAGAAAAATAAAAAGCTGTATCCTAAAACTGCCAATAATATTCAGCGGCCAATTTTGTTTTTAGGTTTCATTCAATTCTTCCTTAGCAAGTTATTGTAGTTTACCAATAGACTACAATAAGTAGTCTTACATGTCAAAAAAAACTCTTGACAAGTCACCGGAAATCCGCTATACTCCATTTCGAAATTAAATAAGACGCTAGGGGAGCACTTGCTGAGATTGAATCTTTGGATTCTAACCCTCATTACCTGACCCGGATAATACCGGCGTAGGGAAGCACGTAATTGAGAATGCAATAGATACATATTAACTGATAACCATCATACCTTCTACCTTCAATTGCATTTATCAAATACGGACCGTGTCCCTCTTTGTCAAGACAAGGAGGTTTTTTTATGAATAATTTATGGGTAACCCCGGAGGGTGCATGGGGAGACGGCTCCGTTCACCTGACCCCCGCCGGCTGTATTCTGGTCGCCGTACTGATTGGACTCTTACTGCTTGCCGCCGCGTTTATCAGACAAAGGCACACTGCCAAAAAAGCGGCGCTCACAACAAAACAGCTTGTTTTTTCTGCCGCAGCTATCGCAATCGCCGTTGTATGCTCCATGATCAAGCTGTTTGAAATGCCCATGGGCGGCTCCGTCACCATGTTTTCCATGCTGTTTATTGTAATAATAGCTTACTGGTACGGGTCTTATGTGGGAATCATGACGGCTATCGCCTACGGCCTGGTACAGTTTGTTATGGAACCGATTTTTTACACGCTTCCCCAAATGCTTCTGGACTATCCGATCGCTTTTGGCGCACTGGGACTGGCCGGCTTTTTTCATAATAAAAAGTTCGGGCTGCAGACGGGATACGTTGTGGGCGTACTGGGACGCTTTGTATTTTCTACGCTTTCAGGAGTAGTTTTCTTTGCTTCCTATGCTCCGGCAGGCATGCATCCTCTGGTATACTCCATGGGATACCAGGCATCATACCTTGTACCGGAAGCCCTTGTCACACTGATTCTGATTTCCATTAAACCGGTTTCCTCGGCTCTCGCCCGTGTAAAAGCGCAGGCCGTTGAATAATAAAATCCCCGTTGACAACTTTTGGAAAAAAAGCTATACTCAAGCTACAAAGGGAGTAGCTTACACGGATATCCCGGAAGTATTGTTTTCCGTTCTTTCTGTGTTTACTTAGTCGTCAGTACGATTTCAAAATCCGGCTTTGTAATGAAATAGCGAGACTTTGCTGTTATAACAACGGCAAGGTCTCTTTTTGTGTTTTGCCGAAAACTGATATCGTGGAGGTATTTTTATGGAAACTCTTTTACAGACATTCCTGCTGGCGACTGGATTTTTATTACTGGTGAAGGGAGCGGACTGGTTTGTTGGCGGCGCTTCCGGACTTGCTGCCAGATTCGGAATTCCGCAGATAATTATTGGACTGACGGTGGTCGCCATGGGAACCAGTATGCCGGAAGCCGCGGTAAGTATTTCCGCCGCGCTGAAAGGAAACGCAGACATTACGACAGGCAACATCTTGGGCAGCAATATCCTGAATATACTGCTCATCCTGGGGCTTTCCGCCGCCATTACACCGCTTTCGGTGGCCAAAACTACGATCCGCTGTGAAATGCCTTTTCTGATCTGTATAACTGCGCTTTACTTTATACAGGGACTGGACGGCGCCGTCAGCTTTGCGGACGGAATCATACAACTGTTTCTTTTCACCGTGTACTTCATATATTTACTCTTTATGGCTAAAAAAGGAGCCGGTCAGGATTCCGAAATCCGGAAACCGCCAAAGCTATTGTATACCCTTTTTTCCACTGTTGCAGGACTCGCGTGCATTATTATGGGAAGCAACATGGCGGTTGACGCCGCCTCCTCCATAGCGCGCATACTGGGAATGAGCGAACGATTCATTGGACTTACGATCATTGCGCTCGGTACTTCTTTGCCGGAGCTGGTTACTTCCGTAGCCGCCGCAAGAAAGGGAAACCCAGATATTGCAATAGGAAATGTCGTCGGCAGCAACATCTTTAACATACTGTTTGTAATCGGAATTTCGTCTCTGATTACCCCCGTGCCTTTTGCACCCGCCTTTCGTTTTGACAATTTAACGGCTCTGGCCGCCGCTGTTTTCCTTCTTGTCTGCTGCGCCGGAAGCGAAAAATTAAAACGAATACACGGCGCCGCGATGCTGCTTGGCTATGCGGTATACTTTATCTTTCTTTTGAAATAAACCCGCACATAAACCTGCCGGAACAGGTGCGTTCTTAGTGGGCGTACAGCGGATCGCCCAAAGAGAGAATTCTGCGTCCCTATTCCTGCAAAAAATGCAGCAGATTTTCATGCTGTTCTTTTGCCGTATCGTATCCATGCCGGTAATATCGCAGCAGGGTGTCCACATCGGACTCATGGTTCGTTACGGTAAGCGCGCTGGGACGGAAGGTAAAAACACGGCCCTCCTTTTCCAACCGTTCAAGCTGATCCAGGCAGTCATTATACCTTTCCGACCTGTTTTCCACCAGCTTCACGAAATTCGGGTATTTATGGTACACGGTATGAATTACCGCCAGATACAGATGTCTGCGTTTTTTGCGGTACTGTCTGTCCCTTGTAAGCACCACGATTATTTTCTCCCATCCTTCTTCCAACGCTTTCCCAATCGGAATTGCGTCTCCCATTCCTCCGTCTAACATGGGGATTCCCTTATACTCCGCCACCTTTGCCAGAAGGGGCATGGAATTCGCGGCGCGGCAGGCCAGAAGAAAATCATCCATATCTTCAAACTTTTCATGAAAACACGTTTCTCCCGTCAGACAATTAACGGTACTGGTAACCAGCCGTTTGGATGAGGCCGAAAAACTCTCGAAATCAAACGGCACCCTGTTTTTAGGAATCTCGTCAAAAAGAAGGTTCATGTCAAAGAATGTTCCCTTTTTAAGAAAGGTACCCAAACCCAGATATTTTTCCTGCTCCAACGGTTTGATCACCGCATCTATTACCCTGCCTTTTTGTCCTGACACATAATTCATGCCGGCGTAAGCCCCTGCCGAAATGGCCAGTACGTTGGGAATTTCAATGCCGCTGTCCATGAAAAAATCTAAAATTCCGGCGGAAAACATACTGCGCATGGCTCCCCCTTCTAATATTATTCCGCTTTTTTTATTCATTGCCGCACCCCCGTTTTTCCACAATCAATCGTCCGCTCCAGGCAGAAAGAATATAATATCCTCTCTTTTACCGGCATATGCCATACGTTCTCCAATGCCTCCGAATAATAATCAAGCTGTGTCTGATAGCGTTTTACCAATTCTTCCTCTGAAGAAATCACATCCGTCTTATAGTCTGCCAGCACCAGTCCGTCCTCCTCCAGAAAGAAAACATCCACAATTCCCTGAATGAGGACCGTTTCTCCCTCAGGAAACGCCTCATTCAAACGTTTCGCCGCGATTTTATAAACGAACGGCTGCTCTCTGTACAGTTTTCCCTTTTGGTCCGCGTCATACATCCGTTTTGCCAGTCGGCACGAAAGAAAATCCGAAACTTTTTTCCGGGAAACCGCTTCATAATATTCTTCCGAAAGTCTTCCTTCGCTTACCAGCTCCAGTAAATGTTCCTTAAGGACTTTTTCCAGCTTTTCACGCGGCAGCACCTCATTATCTGCGAAAAAAAGCGGCAGCTTAAGCAATTCCATAACCTTATGAAACGCGCTTCCCCGGACGGTTCCCGAAATTTTATCTTTTCCCCGCCGGAAAGCCGGAATATAGGGAACCACTCTTTCTTCTTCAAATAAACAGGCGCAGCCTTCCTCTTTTTCTTCCATGGCCGCCAGCTTTAATTCGGATACGGTCGTTTTTGTATATAAATTCCTCAGGTTTTCATACGGATACCAATATGCAAAGCGCTTTGTCATGGCTTCCAGCTTTTCTTCATCCCGGTAAACGCCGGCGTCTTTCAGGGCCGACAATTTATTTTCTCTTCCTGCGGATTCCACCAGCTCCGCTATTTCTTCCGCCCGCAATTCTTCCAGAGAAACCAGCCGGACCGCAAACGCCGGTTCCTCCTGTTTCAACACCGCCCGCTTTTCCTGCTCCGGAAACTGGTCCAGCTTTTCAAAAGCAGAATGTCTTATCAGCGCCGGAAGCAGGTAATCCAGGTACGTTCCGGCCTGGGTAAGCAGTCCGTAATCCAGTTCCCATTCTTTGCGGTTCCGAATATAAGCAAGCTCGCCGAATTTCTTTTCAGGATTCTCAATCATTCCCGTAAGAATCAGCTTTTCCTTCGCCCGGGTCATCGCCACATACAGAACGCGCAGTTCTTCCGCCAGATTATCCAGGCGGATTTTTTCGGCAATCACACTTTTACGCAGCGTTTTATTCGTTATCCTAAGCTCCGGCTCCACATAATCCGTGCCAATTCCCATATCCGCGTCCACAATCAGCGCTTTCGCCGTATCCTGCATGTTAAAGCGTTTGGAAAGCCCCGCCACAATCGTTACGGGAAACTCCAGTCCTTTGCTTTTATGAATACTCATAATCCGGACAACGTCTGCATTTTCATCTAAAATATTGGCTTCTCCATAATCCACGTCATACTTTTCCAGCTGTTCCATGTAACGGATAAAATGGAACAGTCCGTAATAAGATGTTTTCTCATAAGCCTCCGCCTTTTCCAGGAGCATCTCCACATTGGCCGCACGCTGTTCTCCTGCCGGCAGAGCCGTTACGTAGTTTAAATAGCCATAGTCCGTAAAAATTTCCCTTAAAAGCTTCCTTACGGGAAGATAAACGCTCTTTTCCCGGTATGCCGTTATTGTGCCCAAAAACCGGACGGCTTTTTCCCTTAGAGCCTCTTCCTCCCCCTCTTCTCCACAGGCCCGCAGCGCGTCATACAGCTTTTCCCCCTTCGCGCATAAACGTATCTTTGCCGTTTCCTCCTCCGTAAAGCCGCCGAATATGGACGTTAACGCGCCAAACAGCGGAATATCCTGCAGAGGATTATCTAAAACCCGCAGAAACTGCATGACATTTTGAATTTCAGAGGCTGAAAAATAACCGGTTTTGGCTGTCGTATGGGCGGGAATCCCCTGTTTTGCAAAAACATCCTTAAACACCTCGTCCCATCCGCTGTTGGTACGTAAAAGAACGACGATATCCCTGTATCTGCAGGGGCGCAGCCGGCCCGTTTCTTTATCCGTAACCTGAAAACGCTCCATAAGTCTGCGGATTTTTGCCGCCACGGCATACGCTTCCAGTTCCTTTCCGGTCATCCCCTCCGCATCTTCCCCGGAAGGTTTTTCCACCAGCAAAAGCTCCGCAGCGCAGTCCGGATTATCGGGATAAACGGCACCCGGATAGAGAGCCGCTTCGTCGTCGTAGCAGATTCCTCCCAAATCTTCTCCCATTATCTGGGAAAACACATAGTTCACATTCTCCAAAACTTCCCTGCGGCTCCGGAAATTTTTACGCAGGTCGATCCGCTGACACTGGCTCTCCTCCCTGGAATACGTATGGTATTTTTCCATAAAAAGCTCCGGTCTTGCCAGCCGGAACTTATAAATGCTCTGTTTCACATCGCCTACCATAAAGCGGTTAAAATTCCCTTCCTCTTCCCCTGATACGGCGCGAAGCAGATATTCCTGCACCAGATTGCTGTCCTGATATTCATCGATCAGCACTTCTTCAAAATAACTTCTGTATTCCATGGCCGTCTTGGTCGCCCTCACGCCGTCTTCGTCCTTTTCCAGCAGAATATTTAACGCGAGATGTTCCATATCCGAAAAATCCAGGATATTTTTTTCCCGCTTTTTTTCATCCAAACGAGCCTTAAAGGCAAGACATAAGGAAAGAAGTTCTCTTAATGCCCTCTGGCAATAGAGCCCCTGCTCCATTGCCAGAGACAAAGGCGTCTTAAAATACTTTTTTACAAGGGCTTCAATCCGCTCCTTCGCCTGTTTCCGGAAAAGCTTCGCCTGTTCCCGCTTCTGCGGGGACACCGTATCGTCTTTTTTCGACGGCAGCCTGTCAAAAGAAAGTCCTGAAAGCCGTTGTCCCAGCGTTTCAAAATCTGCCGCACCCAGGGCTTTTTCCAACGCTTCTTTTTCCCGTTCCAATAATTTTGCATACATATAGGGGCCGTCCGGCTGATCGGAAAGCCGCAGAGCTTCCCCGTACAGTCCCGCAATACCCGCTCCCACCGCTTTCACACTCTTTTGGGCAAAACCGATCCACTCCGTTTTATAAAGCTCCTCCTTTGTTTCGATCCGGTAATCCTCCATCCGTTCTCTCAGCCATTCCTCCGGCCATGGATAACTCATGGCAAACTCATACAGAGCAAGCAGATGCTCTTCCAGACGTTCCTCTCTTCCGTTTGCGGCATAACATTCTACACAGTGCAGAAAGTCCGCCTTTTTTCCTTCCTCCGTTTCCGCAAACTTATCTTCTAAAAGCGCGGCAAGGGTCTCTTTCTTTAAAAGCTTTAACTCCCCCTCGTCCGCCACCCGGAAGGAAGGGTCAAGACCGATATCGTTGAAATTATTCCGGATAATAAAAAGGCAGAAACTGTCAATGGTCGTAATCTGCGCATTATGAACCAGCGCCGCCTGCCTTTGCAGATGCAGGGACGCAGGGTTGTCTTCCAGCCTTGCTGCAATCGCCTGACTGATTTTCTCCCGCATCTGTGCCGCCGCAGCGTTGGTAAAGGTTACCACCAAAAGCCGGTCTATATCTACCGGATGCGTCTCGTCGCAGATCATCTGTACGATGCGCTCAACAAGCACGGCGGTTTTTCCGGAACCCGCAGCAGCAGATACCAGAATATTCCGGTTATGAAGTTTTATAACCTGCTCCTGTTCAGGAGTAAACACTACCGCCATCTTTTTCTCCATTCCTGATTTTCAGAAGAATTTCTTCTTTTGAAAAGTCTTCCAAAACCCTCATTTCATACCCGTCCACATGCTTATCAAATCCACACACGCTTTTGTATGCGCAGTAAGTACAGGCTGTCCGGCTTCCTTTTTCATAAGGATTTACAGGGAAATTACCGTCCAGGATTTCCCGCCCTATCTGTCGAATCTTTTTGTTTACATAATCTGAAACCGTAACTAAGTCTTCGCTGCTCAAAACAGACGACCGGGCCGATATTGTACCGTCTTTTTTCAATTCCACCGGAATAACCTGTGAGCTTCCTTTGTTCTCTTCGGAAAGCTCCGTGTCTAAATTCTTTATGACACTTATGTCATCATTGACTATCCCTGTCATTTTCAATTCTGACAACAATTTTTCATTTACTTCCTCCGGTGTCATCGCTTCCTGCACACTGATGACCGGGTCGGATATATGATAATACAGCAGGGCCGCAGGCAAAACCTCCTTATCAGGATGCTTCCTTTTCTGCATATCCACCGCCGCGTTCAGGTACACTACAAGCTGAAGCTGCAGTCCGTAATAAAGGGCCGCCAGATCAAACTGCCTGTTTCCTGATTTATAATCAATGATTTTTACATACAGCCTGTCCCCTTCTTCCCAGGTATCCACCCGGTCGATCCGGCCCCGCAGCCGCATCTTTTCCTCACCGGTCAGCGAGATATTAAGCGAATCAAGATCCCGGATCATATTAAAGGACATTTCAAACGATGCAGGCTCGAAACTTCCCTTGCGCAGCTGGCTTTGCAAGGCAGTGACCGTTCGGGTCAATATACGTTTCATCCGCTCGATCATATACGTATTCCTTGCACTGGAAAAAAGCACCGTATCTCCATACTCCGCGCTGCATTCCTCCAAGGCCTCCGCAATCATAGCCTCCCCTTCTTCTCTTGAAAAAGAAAACCATGTCAGACCTTTTGACGTCAGCTTTTCAGCAAAACGCTCTAACACCGTATGGAACACATTCCCCATATCTACGGCTTCAAAACCATATTCCTTTCGTTCCTGCAGGGAAAGCCCATACTCTAAAAAATGTTCATAGGCACAGGAAGCGTAGGTTTCCAGACGGGTCACACTGTTTTCCATAACCACGCCGTACAGCCGCCTTGCCACTTCCTTCGCAAGCGGATGATGTCTGTAACGCCAGAAAGCCGCCTCCGTCAGTCTTTGCCGCTCGGACTCATTTCCGGGCATGGCTTTGCAGGCTTCATAAAGAGTGAAGAAAAGCGTGGTATCGTTTTTCTCCTTCAAGTTGCCCTGCGCATACTCCCGGAGCCACCGCGCCAGAAAGCGCAGCCCTTCCGCCGGCGTTTCAAGCTGCTCTTCCGCCGGCCGCCGGCCGGGATATTCCACTGTGACATCCGGAAAAAGCTTCCGCATCGTATCGATCAGATATGCGGGGCGCAGGGATTTCCCTTCCCCGTTAATATTCGAATAAGATAGAAACAGTTTCTCGGATGGTTTCGTCAAATTCAGATACAGATAAAAACGCTGAATATACATCTGCTGCCTGGGACTGGGAGCCAGTTCAAAATCCGATTGTCTTAAAAACTCCCGGTCTATATCGGAGATAATACCTCCCTTTGAGGTTCCCCGCGGAATATTTCCATCGTTAACACCCAGAAAAAACAATGCCCGGACCGGTTTCAGCCTCGATCTTTCCATATCCCCCACGATTATCCGGTCCACATTCTGAGGAATGGTTCCCACTTCAATTTCCCCGAAACCCGCGTCCAGGATATCGGCAAAATCCTGCAGCGACATTGTCTCCTGCCCAAGAAGTCCCATAATCTGATCCAGCAGATCCATAACCATAGGATAAATCTGTGCGTATTCTCTCGCCTTTGATAATTCGCCCTGTTCTTCAAAACGTTTTTCATAACCTGCGAGTTTTTCCTGCACCCGGCTTCTGACCAGAAATTCGTATAAATCTTCCACATACTGCCCTGCCGTACCTTCTTTTCTGAATAAGGGCTGCAGGCTGTCTAAAAAACGTTCCCGAAACAGATTAATTTCGTTAAAGCTGTCCGGATTTTCTTCCATCTGCCCGGTTCTTTTGGTAAACGCTCTTGTATAGCGCCATTTTCCATGAATTCCAAACTGTAACGCATAATTTTCAAACCGGTCCACTTCATCTGAAGTAAAATCCGCAAGGCCGCTGCGCAGATAATGGAATACAGCTTCATAAGAAAAATCTCCGGTAAAAATGGAAATGGCGCTTCTCATAAACTCTATAAACGGATTCAGCAAAATGCCCCTTGTCTGGTCCAGAAAACAGGGAATGTCAAATAAAGCAAACTGCTCCTCAATATGTTCCGCATAGGCACCTAAATCCCCGCAGACTACGGCAATATCCCGAAACAGATATCCCTCCCGGCGCACCAGCGCACGGATTTGCATGGCCGTCTGACGAACCTCTTCTTTGGGACTTTCAGCCTCATAAACCGCAATACGGTCCTCATGCAAATCAATGCCGTCCTTGTTTCCTGCCGGAGCCATATAAGGCTTTAAAGGATACCGGAAGAGATTTTTTTCCAGATGGGCAAGCTTTCCGTTTTCTTTAAAACGCCATACTCTCTTGTCCAGCCAGACATCCTTTCCCCGGCCGACAGACACATCCCCGGCCAGTCTGCATAAGGTTCCCACCGTTTTTTTACTCAGATCAAATAATTCCTGCTCGCTGCCCCTTTGAAAGGGATTTTCTCCCTCCGGAAGGGTAACGGTAACAATCACTTCGTCGGCCAGACGCATGATTTCCTGCATAAGCCGGTTCTGGATCGGGGTAAACCCGGTAAAACCGTCAAATGCAACAACGCTTTCCTTTATCAGACGCGACCTGGATAAAGAAGCGCGCAGCAAATCCAGCGTCTCCTCGGTAGTAATGAACTGTCCCTGGATGTACGACAGAAATCCTTCATAAAGCTTCTGCAGATCTTTCAGTTTATAATAGAGCGCCCCCCTTTTCCTGGCATAATCCGTCAACTGCTCCAGCTCTTTCGTTCCGATTCCATACTGCATAAATTCAGAAACCGCACTTTTCACTTCGTGTATATATCCCTGCTTCCCAAGATTACCGCCAAGCACAGGTAATTCCTCCTGCATGGCGGCCGCTACTTTCCGAAGCACCAGACTTTTGCCCGTGTCGTCCAAAACCGGCCTCAAATCATAGCCGACTTCTTCAAATATTCGATGGGAAAGCCGTCCGAAGCTTAAAACGTCGATATTCATAATGACGCCGTCGGGATGGGCGTCCACCAGTTCCTTTTGTGTCTGCATGGTAAACTGATCCGGTACAATCACAAAAAAATTACGCTCCGGACTCCGCTTGGACCGTTCTATAATCTCCTGATACAGCCGGCTGCTTTTTCCGGCGCCGGAGCTGCCAAAGTAAAAACGCAGACTCATAAATAAAATCTCCACAGAAAATCTGCCGCTTCCTCCGCGTAATCAATATTAATGCGCTTTCCGCACCGGATTTCCTTCTTTTGCACTTTTCTTCCTTCCGTCAGGTAAAAATCTCTGCTGGTAACCATATCCACATCGTTTTGTTCCTTTGTAATATCCATGGCGATACACAGCTTTCCCGGCCCGTCCGACAGATTTTTCATGTTTTTAACCTGCCGCCTGGCAAACATTCGCTGCCGTGATTCCTCATCCGCAGGCTCTGTTTTGCGAATCAGTACCGCCTGTGGAATCTCCGCTTCGTTTGCAACCACATTCATGCAGAAGTACATGCCATAGATCAGATATACATAGGAGGTCCCGCCTATATGAAACATGGTCTCTGTGCGGTTTGTCCGCCTGCCCCCGTAAGCATGGGAGCCCTTGTCAATGGCTCCCATATAAGCCTCTGTCTCCGTAATGACGGCACGGATCGGACCGTCTGCGGTTTCATGAACCATAATTTTTCCCAATAACTTTTTAGCCAGGGTTATTCCGTCTGTCAGAAAAAAATCACGTTCCAGCCGGACAGCCGTCTGCTCTGTCTGCTTCATGCTTATACCTCCTGCACTCCAATATCGATCCTGCCAGTACATTTTACCATATAACATATACTTTTATTATTCTTACATAAATCAGATAAAAAGTCAAAATATTAACATTTTCCAAATACCCCTTTCCCAATATCTCTTAACGTTCTACCATGTGAAACCGCCGCAATACCGTCACAACCGGTTTATATAAAAGCATGGTAAAGGCCGCATTTAGTCCCCCTTTAATTAAATTAAAGGGCAAAAAGGCAGGAATCAGCAATTTTGCAACCGCTTCTCTGGGATACCCCATATAAATCGGAGCAACCAGATAATTCCAGATCAGCATAACTGCCGCCATACATGCCACTCCACAGAGCAGACCTGCTACAGCACCGGATAATGTCCGCCTTTTTTTGTAAATAAAGGCCGCGGTACAGGCAAAAGAACTGCTGGAAATAACATTCATAAGAAAACCTAATAATCCGTTTGCGCTTATCGTCATCATCTGTACAAAGGAGACAAGCAGAGAAATCAGGAACGAAGTAAACGGTCCATAGATCAGTCCGCCTATTACGATTATAATATCCTTGGGATCATATTTTAAAAAAAGTATGATCGGAATACGCCCAATGGCCGCCGCAATATAAGCCGCCGCACAAAGCATGGCTACGGTTGTGAGTTTTTTTGTCTTACTGTTCATCTTTCATACCTCCGTAAAAAAATTAACACCTGAAAGAATAAGAATATCTTTCAGGTGCCAAAACCCAAGGTGTATTGAAAATGTCAACAGAGCAGACAGATTGACAGAAAATGAGCGTAAAAGACCAGAATCATTCTGATCGTTTCAACACACCTTCTTTAATCCAGACTTTACTGTCGGTTTTGGAATCTCACCAAATCCTGCGTTAATACGCCTGCGGACTTTACCGCCGGTCGGGAATCTCACCCTGCCCTGAAGACATTCTTATTATTCAATTGTTTGTACAACTATACCATATATAAAAAAAATGTCAAGCCCCGCTTGGCCGCTGCCTATTCCGGCCTTACCGGATGCCGGATCACGGTCTTACATTTTTCCGGCGCGGTTCGCCTGGGATCGCTTAAATAGATTTCATGATGATAACGTCCTGATGTAAAATCAATCTGATACCCGTTTTCTATTGCAAACGCGTCCATCATTTGTATCGCAGCAGACTCGTCGTCATAAGAACCGACGTACATGCACTGTACGCATTGACCTTCTTCGTAAGTAAAAAATTCAACCCTTCCAAAATCCGTCTTTTTCTTCATGGAAGCCTCTGCGACGGCCCACTCAAAATCCTTTACGGTCACAAAATCCGGCAGCCGGATCATGGAAATCCACCGGAAGTCTTCCTTATGGGTTAAGTCCAGTGATTTGCCGTCCTCCTGCCACCATAAACCTTCCAGGGGCGGCACTACATAGGAGAAATAACCGTCTATCTTATGGGTTCCCTTATAACTCATTTTAATTGTAAAAGCGATTCCGTAGAGCAATCCGACACACCGCTTATATTCCCCGTCTTCTTTATTCGGATCTCCCTGTCCTCTTACCGCAATATAATTCATGGCCGGAATCGTAACGATCCCCGGTTTCTTTGAAGGCATATAATACTCTTTATATTCTTTTTTATAATCAAAGGCCATCTTTATCTCCCTTTTCTTCGGAAAGGATTTCCATCCTCTTCTTTTTACTGAATCCGTTGAGCACCAGCTCATAGGATTTATCCAACAGATCCTTTAACAGCTCTTCCGGCACATTTCCGTCCGGATCAATAGAATTCCAGTGGTCTTTATTCATATAATACCCCGGCACAATATCTTTATATTGTCCCCGCAGAAATTCTCCTTCCGCCGGTTCCAGCTTCAGCGTAATATAATACGGCTTTCCGTCTCCATTCAGACACAGCGCCGCAAACATTTTGCCTCCGATCTGATACCTTATCCAGTTCCACTCTTCTTTAAAATCCTTCGTAACTCCCTTTTTATCCAAAAGAAAACCGTCCATCCAGTCATATTTCATTTTATCCGTCTCCCATGTATTTTTCATTTAATCTGCCCGCAATCCGGCGCAGTTTTTCTCTGATCTCCACCGGCTCCAGCAGTTCCGCCTTTCCGCCAAAGGATAAAATCCAGCTTATAACATTTTCCGGATCGGAAAAAGCAAAGGAAAATAGAAGTTTTCCGTCGGGTCTTTTTGTAAAGCTGCCCGCCCCGAATTCCTCAATCAGACGCCACCGGCAATCCGGTTCGAAAAGAGCTTTTACCGCAAGCTGCGCGGGAAACAACCGTCCAAACGATAAATCCGGCAGCGGAGCCTGACGCCTGTCAAACGTCTCCCCGGCAGGCTCCGGCTCCGTCATCCGGTTGAGTTTGAATAACCGATAATCCTGTTTTCCCGTACACCATCCCCATACATACCAGCTGGCCCACTGAAAAATCAGATAATACGGTTCAATACGGCGTTTTCTGTCTCCTTGGGGAGAATAATAATAAAACTGCAGCTGCTGCCTTTGCTCGATTGCCCTATGGATGACCTCAATTTTGGGAGCCAAAGACTCTTTATACCAGGAAGAAAGATCGATTAATAAATACTGGTCTCCCGTCAGCATCCCGGAATCGCCGGGCGCCAGCTTTTTCATCAGCTGCCCATACCGATCGGTTCCGCTGACACTGTCCAGACTGCTAAGGCCCGCCAGAACTGCCTGCAGCTCAGAGGAAGTAAGGAGCGTCCTGTCAAACGCATAACCATCCATAATAGAAATCCCGCCGCTTTTCCCCTGTACGGTTACAACCGGAATTCCCGCCCTGCACAAAGCTTCGATATCCCTGTTTATAGTTCTTCTGGAAACTTCAAATTTTGCGGCAAGATACGGCGCAGTCACCTTCTCTTTCTGCAAAAGAACCGAGAGAATTCCGATTAACCGGTCAACCTTCATAACAATAAAACCCTTCCGTTTCTATTTCCTTTTGTCTCGGACTCATTCAGTATAGCACACAAAACACGTCATCTGTATGTCATGTTTCAAAATCGTCCCGATCTTATGGTATAATAAGTGTCAGTAAGAAGTACTCCAAATCAGATTGTTTATTTCATTCTTCTTTCTTAAATCTAAACAGGCTTGCCGTAATTCCCAATAAGAACAGTAACAGAATTATAGCGGCTGCAATTTCTTTGGGACAGTTTCGGCCGGACATGCGTCTGGTTACGATAAGATAAGACGCTGACCACGGATAAAATCCTGCTATCGGTGAATTAGACATTACCACATTAATTAAGCTGATTGCAGAAACGGTAACAAGCGGCGCGGCAAATCCCCTCGTTTTTATTGTAAGATAAACAAACGGCATCTGAGTAGCGCACAATAATAATCCTCCAAAAAGCATTTTGAACAGGAAAAATAAAGCGGAAGGAAGCGTAAGCTCCGTTACGGGAATAAAACAGCCGCACAAAAGCGCCAATGCCAGAATTTCCAGCCAGGAAACCAACATGAACAGGAACGTAAGAATTGCAAGGAACAACAGCTTTCCGCATAGAAAGGCTGTCCGTGAAACCGGAATAACAAAAATATTTTTCAAAGTTTTGTCCGTATATTCCCGGCTGATTATCCACGCATGTAAAATTGTCAACACCATTGGGGCAAATAACAGCATCAGAAACATAAGCGCATCGTCATAAAGTGAAAATAAACTCATAACCATCCTGGGATTGGAAACATATTTTGTTACGGCTTTTACAATGACAAAAAAGGGGACAATCAGTGTTCCCGCTATCCCAATCAAAAGAATTTTCGAACGTTTTAACTTTATATATTCGCAGTATAACAGTCTAAGCAATTCCCTCACCTCCCGTTATCCGTTTAAAATGGTCTTCCAGACTGTCTTCGCAGGTATGCGCTTCAAAGACCTCCAGACCTTTTTCCACAAAAATGCCGACTATATTCGATACCGCCAAATTGACATTATACACCCGGATATTGTGGTCGTCCTGTACCACAAATTGTTTTTCGTCAAAATCAAGTTCCAGAATCCTTGCCGCCTGTGCCGTATCGGATATGGTAAAATGAATGTATTTGCCGCTTTTTTGTTCCAAATCTGCAAGACTTTCTTCTTCTAAAAGTACGCCGTTATCTATAATTCCAATATCATCGGCAAGCTGCGAAATTTCGGATAATATGTGGCTGGAAACAAGAATTGTTTTCCCTTTTTCATCACACAGCCGCCGAAGAAATAAACGAATCTCTGCAATTCCAATAGGGTCAAGCCCGTTAACCGGTTCGTCCAATATTAATAATTCCGGATCGTGCATCATTGCAAGGGCGATAGCCAGACGCTGTTTCATTCCAAGAGAATAATGGGAGAACAACTTTTTGTCATTATAAGGAAGCCCTACTAAATCTAATGCATCTTCTATTGCATGAAGATTCGGCACCCCCCGCAGGGATGCAAAAATGTGTAAATTTTACGGCGCCATACGCTTTGGTAAGATTTTATATGCCGCATCCAAATAACCGATAAGTGTAGTCAGAGGCGTCCTGACATCATGGGACAGGCTTGTCATAAGTCGTTTATTTGCTTCTTCTGTTTGGTGGAAAATGGAGAGTTGATTTTCATAAGACAGGACAATATTATTGATTTCATAGGCAAGAGGAGAGACAATGTCATGCGTATTTGCTAAAATACGTCTATTCCCGTTTCCGTTTTTTATATCGGCAAGCGCATCAAGCATTTCGGATATTTGTGTTTTTGTCTTACGGACAACCGCGGCGGAATAAACAACCGACAATAACGCAACAGTGCAGAAAAGAAAGCAGAAAATCTCCATATAATCAAACCTCCTTATTAAAACGATAGCCGATTCCCTTTATTGTCTGAATATACTTTGGATTTCCGGGATTTGCTTCTATCTTTTTCCGTACACGGCTGATAATTGCCATGATATTGCTATCGTCGTATACATACGGTTCTTTCCATACTTCTTCGTATATCTGACGTTTTGTTAAAATTTTTCCCTGATGTCCGGCACAAAATACAAGTAAGTCAAACTCCTTAGGCGGCAATTCAAACGTTCCGTTAACAGAAGTAACCAGGCGGCTGTCCGTGTCAATTTTAAGTCCGTCAAATTCAAGCTTACCCCCTATATTCCCGGCCTGGTTAAAGCGGGTGTAACGGCGTATAAGGGAAATAATTCTGGCTGTCAATTCATCCATTTCAAAGGGCTTTGTTACATAATCATCCGCCCCGGCCCGCAATCCGCGGACTTTGGAAATATTATCGTTTTTTGCCGTAAACATAAGGACAGGCAAATTATATTCCTCTCTGATCTTTTCCAGAATCTCAAACCCGTCAAGTCCCGGAAGCATAACGTCCAGAATAACAAGCTGGTATTTGTTTTCTTTCAGTTTTATCAGTCCGTCTTTTCCTGAATAGCAGCAGTCTGTTTCTATGTTTTCCCGGAGGACGCTTTTTTTAATTAATGCACAAAGTTCTTGATCATCATCAATCAGCAAAATATTATTCATAATTACTCCGTTGTTTTATTTTTCACAAACCGCTTTGTTGTTCTCACAAGCACAATGTCGTTATTTGCCTGTTCTCCTAATGTCTTTATTTTACCTTTTTACAATCCAACGTCCGCTCCGATCAGAACCTTCTCTTACAATCACAAAAGTGTCAGCATCTCATAAATCCACAACAGCCTATTTCTGAAAATTCAGAGAAACCAAGCGACTTATAGAAAGATACTGTTCGGGGTGTGTTGTCCGTTGTCAATTCAATTTGCCGAACAGCAGAATACCTGTTAAGAACAGCTTTGAGCAGCGCTGTTCCAACGCCATGTCTTTGTTTTTTCGGATATACCAAAATATCCTGAATAAAAATAATGGTGAACCCATCGCCAACCACTCTAATAATTCCGAGCAGTTCATCGTTCTCATATGCTGCCAGGACTAACAGCGAGTTCTGATATCCTTGCTCCAACGCTGACATATTCTCCGTATATGCTGTCCATCCAACCTCTGTATATAGACGCAAAATTTCATCTGCATTATAGTTCATATATTCTCTAATTTCCATTTTAGCCTCCAAAAATCCCAATTGATATATCTGATTATAAAATCTTTATCTGCCATTTACAATGTATCTTTATAAGTTATTTTACAATGGGTACATAATTTTGAAAAGAGAGTAACGATATAAAGGGAAAGCACCCGCTCCAAAATGGATACTTTCCGTAAATGTATCGTAACACGAAAATATATGAATGGCAATTAGCTCTTTAGACAAGCATAAAACAATCCCGGAAACGCCCATTTCCAGCATTTCCGGGATTTTATCCGTTACTCGAACTCAATACTATCCGCCCACTTATTCCAAATTTGGCAGATAAACGTCTTACCCTGATTAAACACGATTTCATTACCGTCTTCGTCATAGTAATGAGCAGGCTTTTCATCGCCGTCCATTCTCTCCCAGGTTCCCTTTACGACTTTACCCTGTGTGAAGAAATACATGGTTCCGTCTCCGGTAACCGGTCCGTGCATCTCCATGATCAGATAACCATGATCGTCACGTTCCTCGGCATAACAAACCTGTAACACCACGTTGGAAACCTGCAGTGTGGTTCCGCTGTGTTCATCCTTCAGCTTTTCGCCGTATTCATAATAATCATATAGGCCGGTCGCTTCATCATATTCAAAATAAGCGCCTACCGTGTTATAATTACCCTCTTTTCCCGGCCAGATTTTTGTCGCCTTATCCGCATCCGCGTAATCGGCCGTCACATCGTCCTGTGCGAATAAAAACTTCGGTGCAAAGGTATCGTCATAATCCCAGCTGTAACCGCGCTTTTCCACACCTTTCATCAGACCGTTTATAAACATATAGGCGGAATCCGTGGAATTCTTGCCCGGCCTGTTATAACGGTCGAAAGCGACGCTGGTCGGAACTGCAATTCCGGTCGTGCCCTGGCTGATATTATCCACCATATCGCTGTTAAGCAGGTCGTTGGCGTAAAATGCCGAACCCCAATGACATACGATCGCGTCATGCTCCAAGGCGTCATAAACCATATAATCCCGGATACTTCTAACCGGTCCGATACGGTCCAGATCATCAAAATCCTCAAAAATACAGAAAAGTCTTGTCAGATTGTCCCGAAGCGGCACCTGGTAAATCACACTCGCATTGGTAATTCCGTAATGAGGCAGACAGCTCTTCTGATTCGGTATGGAAACCGCAATCGGACGGCGGGTGGCAATAGCCTCGTCCACCCATTCCCCGGACAGATAACTCTGCATCTCCCCGTTTACAACTTCCCGCTCCTCAATCACAGGATAAAGATACGATTCCTCGACAATCTCTTCACTCTCTTCTTCCGTAGATTCACTCTCCGGTTCCGAGGACTCTTCGACCGTCGCATTCACATCCGTTCCTTCCGGATCCTTTTTACCGCAGCCGGCCATGGCAAACACGGAAACTGCCAAACAAATAAGTAA
This sequence comes from uncultured Lachnospiraceae bacterium, assembly GCA_910587935.1. Classification (GTDB taxonomy): domain Bacteria; phylum Bacillota; class Clostridia; order Lachnospirales; family Lachnospiraceae; genus MGBC143606. The sequence continues at coordinate 71,300 of CAJUNP010000008.1, read as the reverse complement.
TATTTTTCTTTTCATGGTTACCCCCTGTCTTTCTAAACATCAACTTCAATTATAGTACAAAGTTTGTCTGTTCGCAAAGACTTTTCACGAAATTTATGTTTTCTTAAACCTTTTCCTTATTTTGCGTCCTCATCTTAATGACAAACAACACAGCCAGCATCAAAACAAATCCGATCGGAAGGGTAATCCACGCGTTTTGTATAAAGCCTGCAAGAATATATGTAACAAATGATACCGCTGCAACCGTCACCGCATAGGGAAGCTGCGTGGATACATGGCTTACATGGTTACACTGCGCGCCTGCCGAAGCCATAATGGTAGTATCCGATATGGGCGAACAGTGGTCTCCGCAGACAGCGCCGGCCATGCAGGCGGAAATGGAAATAATCATCAGGTTCGGATTGGTATTCTGGAACACGCCTACCACAATAGGAATTAATATGCCAAAAGTTCCCCACGACGTTCCTGTAGCAAACGCCAGGAAACATCCAACCAGGAAAATAATGGCGGGCAGGAAATTCATAAACGCTCCCGCGCTTTCTTTCACGATTCCCTCCACAAAAACGTCTGCTCCCAGACTGTCTGTCATAGCCTTTAAGGTCCATGCAAAGGTTAAAATCAGAATCGCCGGAACCATAGCCTTAAATCCTTCCGGTATACAGTTCATGCACTCTTTAAAGCTTAATACCCTGCGAATCAGATAAATGATAACGGTTAAAATAATAGCCACAATACTGCCCATGGCAAGTCCCACGGATGCGTCGCAATTGGAAAACGCCGTAATGAAATCTGCACCCTCAAAAAATCCGCCGGAATAAATCATGCCGATTACACAACAGACAATCAGAACAAGAATCGGAATCAGCAGATCGATCACTTTTCCTTTTTCGTTTACTGCCGTTTCTTCCTGCACGGCTTTCTTATCTTTATCGTATTCCGAAAACAAATCTCCCTTTAAGGCATTCAATTCATGCTTACGCATAGGTCCGAAATCCACGTTCATAAGAATCAGGCCAAGCATCATTACAATCGTCAAAAGCGCATAAAAGTTGTAGGGTATTGCGCGGATAAATAATGAAAACCCGTCCTCTCCCTCTACAAAGCCCGCAACAGCCGCAGCCCAGGAGGAAATCGGAGCAATAATGCAGACAGGCGCCGCCGTAGCGTCGATCAGATACGCCAGCTTTGCTCTCGATACTTTATGCTCGTCGGTTACGGGACGCATTACGCTGCCCACAGTCAGACAGTTAAAATAATCGTCAATAAAAATCAACACGCCAAGCAGCATACTCATCAGCTGCGCGCCCACACGGCTTTTTATTCTTTTTCTGGCAAACTGGCCAAACGCCGCCGAACCGCCCGCACGGTTCATAAGGCTTACCATCGCGCCTAAAATCACCAAAAAAATCAAAATTCCCACATTATAGGCATTCGATAAAACCGCCACAAAACCGTCGTTAAAAATGTGGTTCAGCGTTCCTTCAAAGGAAAATTCCGAATAGAACAAACCGCCTACCAGAATTCCGATAAATAAAGAACTGTACACTTCTTTTGTAATCAGCGCCAGCACAATTGCCACAATGGGCGGAACCAGCGCCCAAAAGGTTGCGTACATAGCCGACTCTGCCGCCACGTCTTCCGACGCCGCCAGCGCGGTAAGCGGCATCAGCATCATAACAAAAGCCAGTACGCCGGTGCCTCCAAGTAATTTCTTTTTAAACCCTCTCATTTGTAAATCCTTCCTTTCTGTCATCCCTCTGACTACCGGTTTCAGATTCCGTTTATTGTTTTACCGAACACAAAAGCCATGAATGATACCAAAACACATTCACGGCTTCCAATAAACAACTTCACGATTACGACAGCGCTCCACATGCTTGTGACAGTCTGCGGCATATTCTCCCGCACCCCAGCATCAGACCCGGACCTGCCTGACACTTCGGCGGTCTCCCCTTTCTTTCATGAACGGCTGTCCTCCGCCTGTGCCATGAAATACTGATGAATCCCGCGCCTCTATCATTCAAATTAAAATATTCTGTTTTCAGCACGAATCTGGCTTAATTGTAGCACTCTTATCTCTATATGCCAAGCAAAAATTTCGTAGCGTACCCTTTTTTCGATATTCCATGGAATTGATTGTGATTTTTATTAACTCATGCTATGATATTGCAGACAAGACAAGGAGGAATTATATGCTTCATGAAAAGAAACTGTTTCTGTTTGATATAGACGGGACGATTGCCGTTGGGAACACTCTGTACGAAGGCAGCAGGGAGCTGCTTGCGTATATTGAACGCATCGGCGGCCGTGCTTACTACATTACCAATAACTCCACCAAAAGCGGCCGGGACTACGTGGAAAAATTTGAAACCTGTTTTCACTTGAAAACCGATGAAGAACAATTTATTACCTCCGGCTTCATGACCATCCGTTTTTTAAAAAAACATTTCACAGGCCAAAAAATTTTTGTTATGGGAACGGCCTCTTTTATCCGGGAATTGAGAAATAACGGCCTGACGGTCACACAAGACGCGGAACCCGGCATTGCCTGTGTGGTAGCCGCCTATGACAGCGAGCTGACCTATGGCAAGCTGACTGCCGTCTGTCAGGCGCTGTCCTCCTCCGAAGCGCCTTTTTACGCTACCAATCCGGATCTGTGCTGTCCCGTGGACTTTGGATTCGTACCGGACTGCGGAGCCATGTGCAAAATGATCGAATACGCTACCGGAAAAACACCCGTATATCTTGGAAAACCCAGTGAGGAAGTCGTACGGTACTGCCTTGAGGTCTCCGGTTTTTCAAAAGAGCAGACCATCGTAATCGGTGACCGCCTGTATACGGATATTGCCTGCGGAATACGGGCCGGCGTAGACACCTGCGTGGTTTTTACCGGCGAAGCGTCCCCCGGCGACCTTGCAGATACAAATTTTCCGCCCACTTACCGTTATAACGCCATAAAGGACTTTTACGAGGCTTTAATTAATTTTGACGCCGCGAAAAGAACAGAATAAACCACCGGCTGATGGAGCACATACAAAAACAGAGAGTTCTGCCCCATCCAAATCAGAGCTCTCCCCGTCCGCTTTTTTAAGACTTCCGCCGCGCGGCTTTTCATAATGATAAAATGTGCAAAATATCCAGTCAGAAAAAGAAACAGCCAGGGAATCACCGCAAAATAATCCGACGACGAAAATCCGGCCACAGGAAATCCGAGGAACGCCGTAAAATAATTCCGATACAGACAGACCGGCAGTTTTACCGGCTTCCACCGTTCAAACCCCAGATATCCGTTATTCACATTACGAAGAAGAATAAACAGAAGGAAGCTGGCAAGCATCCCCGGCAATGCGGGAAGCTTTGACAGAAACCGCTTAAGCAAAGACGTAAGCAGCATACAGCTTCCTAATAAAGTTAATATTCCGAACAGCACTTTATTATCCGGCATAAACAAACAGGTTGCCAGCATAATCACCGCGCCCCAGAAAAATACAATTCCGCCGCGTTTATAGCCGCTCTTACTGAAGGGCGCGCAAAACCCGGCCAGTAGAATAAATGTCCAACAGATACTTTGCTGCCACAGATAAGCATACTCCGTACGAAACCACGGCAGATTTACTCCGAATATGTATACGCAGTCCCACGCGGTGTGATAAAGAATCATGCTGACCAGGCAGCATCCCCGCAGAGCGTCCAACATAAAATATCTTTCCTTTTCCAATCTTTTGTCCCTGCTTTCTGTCAAATCCTCCCATTATGAAAACACTTCCCGGTATACCCGCAAAACGTTTCCGCTTAGAATCTTATCGATTTCCGACGCCTTAAAACCGCCTTTTCCAAGCGCTTCCGCCAACAACGGAACCGTCTGTGCACCGGGCAGCTCCCGATGTCCGCCAATCCCGTCAAAATCACTTCCAAGCCCCAGCACGTCGATTCCTCCCACGTCCGTGATATGCCTTGCATGGTTAACTGCCGCCTCCAGAGTACCCGGATTTTCTTTCCCGATAACCGGCGTTGTCAAAAAATCCGGACAAAAATTCAGTCCTGTCAAGCCGCCACGCTCACCTAAAATCCGGATCATAGAATCCGTTAAATTCCGAACTGCGCCGCATACGCTCCTTGCGTTAGAATGGCTTGCCACAAAAGGTTTCCCTGTGCACTCCGCCACATCATAAAAACCGGCGTCCGATAAGTGTGAAACATCCACAATTACACCCAGACGCTCCATAGCCTCCACTAGCTCCCTGCCGGTATCCGTCAGGCCGTGTTCCACATCCGGGGTAAACAAATCTTTACTCATATTGGGATACCCGATTTCATTGGGGTAATTCCATGTAAGCGTAATCATGCGGACTCCCTTTTCAAAAAAATGTTCCAGAAGCTCTCTGCTTCCCTGTAAAATCCCGCCTTCTTCCAGGGCCAGGACTGCCGACATTTTCCCTGCTGCCTGATTTAACTCTATATCTCCAAAGCAAAACACGGGAGCAATCAAGTCCGTATTCTTTTTGATTTCCCGCTCGTAAAGGGCCAGCATTTCTTCCGCCCGCTTTGTAGCATGAGGCCATTTCTCCCGGTTTACAAATAAAGCAAAATTTTGAAGTATATACCCCGCTTCTTTCATTCTCCGCAGATCTATATGCAGATCGTTCTCCCTTAACTGTGCAGGCTCGCCCCGCTCCTCTTTCAGAAGCAGCTCATAAATTGTATCGCAGTGCATATCCGCAATATACATACGCTCACCCTTTACTTTAAATAAAATCCGATTAAATTCATCTCTTTATCATAGCTTATTGTATACGTTACCGTCTTATTCTCGTACTTTGCAACCACCACTGCAACCGCCGCGTCGACGCCTTCGGAATCTTTCCCGCCTACCGCCACATTACTTTTATATTCCACAAAGGCGCCTCTGTTTCCTAAATTCTGCTCCAAAACGGCTTCCATCTGCTCCACGGTCATCGCTTCCTTCATAAGGTCGCTCATAGGTACGGAACAAAGTCCCTCCAGATCGTCCTCGTTAATATACCCGACCAGGGCTTCTGCCGCCGCTTTCACTTCGGTTTCATCGAAATCCTCCGAAAGCTTTTGCGAAACGCCGCACGCTGTCAGACCGATTAACATCAATCCTGCCGCCAGCAATATCATCCATGTTCCCATTTTTACATTCTCCGCTAATCCTTTCATTCTCTTCCTATGCCTCTCTTTCTTCTTTACTTAATTTTTTATAACATATAAATACCCAAACCACAAGCGCTGCCGTATAAACGGCAAATATTCCTTCCAGAGCCCATCCGGTTACGCCTGCCGCCTGCCAGAATCCTATGGAAGCATCGATAATCCCATGGACCAGAATTGCCGCCAAAAGAGCCGGCAGAGATTTTCCTCTCTTCACTCCGTAAAATACAATCATCGTAAATCCCACGTGCATCGTAAGCGCCAGAATTCTCTCGACGGCTCCCGCCATGCTCCCTAAAAAGGTAAGCTGCTGAAACTGCTGCGCAATCTGGGACGCCAGCGGTTCTTCAATTCCAAAGCTTTGAGTCAGGTTTCCGCCTCCTGCAAGAACCCAGGCCACAATAAAATTGTTCAGATAACCGATCCCCGTAATCAGAAGCGCTTCCGCTCCGCCGTGTCCAAGGCCAAACACAATCCCGTCCGAAAAACGGCGGCGTTTTTTTAACAGATAGCGAAAGCAAATCCATCTTGCGGTCTCTTCAAAAATTCCCGCCGTCATCCCCAGAAAAATCCAATACCCATAATAATTCTGCACAGACATGGCTACATACCATTGAAACCGGGGAAGCACAAGCTGCAGCAACGGCGTCCGCAGCAGCAGCTGTGAAACAATAAAAGCCGCCGCACCCATAAAAAAGGGCAGTACGCTTTTCCTGTACTTGATCTGTATCAAAACAAATCCTGCAATAGCCGGAATGCAGCATAAAAGAAGTCCGATTCCCAATCCTGCCGCAGTCATCCATCCTGTTTCCATTTTATCCTTCCTCTCTTTCCATTTTTCCCACAGGCAGCATCAGCTTTACAACAAAGCGATTTCCCTGCGCTTCATATTCTATTTCTCCCTGATATTTTTCCACGCTGCGCTCCACATTGCGCAGTCCGATTCCCTGAAACTCCTTTCCTTTTTTTATACGGGCTTCCGTCCTCCCTTCGTCGCCGTCATTACCATTAGATATAACAAAGCTCATAAAATCCCCGATGCGCCCCGCACGCATTTGAAAGCTTTTATCTTTGCTTTTTCTTAACGCCTCTATGGCATTATCCAGCAGATTGCCAAAAATAATGGTGATATCCGTATCCTTATAGCCGGTAAGCTCCAGCTCCCTGACTAAAATCTCCGGTTCGATCCGGAGCTGTTTCATCATACGCGCCTTATCATTCAGAATAATATTCAAAACCCGGTTATCCGTATAGTACTGCTCCCCCAGTTCATTCAACATCTGGTGAAAGCTTTTTGCATATTCCTGCGCCTGTACGGATGCGCTCTCCTGATAGAGACGCTCCATTGTCTGTACATGCCCCCGGATATCATGCAGCATACTCTGTGACTGGGCCAGCTTTCTCTCCAGCTCTTCGTACCGTTTATGTTCCAGTTCTTCCCAGGTACGGTCCAAGTCCCGCCGGAACGCTTCGTCTCTGTTTTTTTCCTGAATGGGATAATAAATATTTAAACCCATAATCATGACTATATTCACCAGAAACAGCCATACGGAACTTTCCGCCAGATATACCTGCATGAAATGGAGAAGCGTGTATACATATATGATGCTGGTAAACGGCAGCAGCAGACTGGCGTAATATTGTTTCCTGGAAATTTCCTGACTTTCCTTTTTCCTTACCAGATAAACGTAACCCTTAGCCAGCATAAACGTAATCAGTTTTGATCCTGCAATATATACAAGATTATAAAATTCCGCCTGAATAAAATAAATCATCCCCGCCTGAATCATATACTGGTAGAAAACGCTCAGCAATATATCCAGCACAAACGCCGCCATAGTCAGTCCCACATAATACACCACATAAATTCTTCCGGAATTACAGAAAATATGGCCCATAACGGGAAGTCCCGCCACCAACGTCAGAAAACTGATAATTGATGTCCACTCCGGCGGAAAACATAAAATAACCAAAAGTGCGGCTGCACTGTAAAGTACAAATGCAGGTATCCTCTGCTTTTTCTTTACTTTTAAATTGCATCCCATTTTGATTATGGCGTCTGCCAGGGTATAAAACAGAAATACGCTTCCCAAAACAGGAATGATCAAATACGTAATAACTGTCAGCAAAGTCATACTCCGTTCTTCCTTCCCACGTTAATGCGCTGCACCAGATACTGATTCAGTTCTTTCCGGAAACCGGCCGCCTTTTTGCCCGACAGGGGCAGCAAAGTTCCGTCGCTTAAGCAAAGATCATTTCCCTTGATGGAGCGGATCTGATACAGGTTTACTACAAAACTCTTGTGCGGAACGCCAAAATCCCATTTTTTCATTTCAGATGCCACATCCGTAATTTTCTTTTTCAGGTCATAATATCCCTGCCCGGTTACCATACGTACTTTTCTGTTTTGATATTCAAAATAGAAAATTTCTCTGCATGGCAGGACTATATGTCCCTGCTCCGTCAAAAATTCCAGTTCCTGCGCCGGTTCCTTTTCCAGATAAAAAATAACTTCATCAAGCTGTTTATAAAGCTCTTTTTTTACCTGATCCCAGTTCTCATTTTTCAATATATAAGCAAAAGCATGAACCTTAAAAGCAAACAACGAATAATCCGCATAGTTTGTCAGATAAATAATCCTGACTTTCTTATCCCGTCTCCGGATCTGTTCCGCCGCCTGGATTCCGTTCATCCCTTCCATATCAATATCCAGAATCATAACGTCAAAATTTTCTTCCGATTCCAAAAGCGATTCCCCGCTCTCAAAAAATACGGCCTGCACCGGCTGGCTTTGGTATTCGCTCAATATCTGTTCCAGTTTATGTAAAATGACTTTCTCATCGTCGCAAACTGCAATTTTCATATTCTGGCCGCCCCCCGATCTACATTCTTATTATAGACATCTTTTACCGCTTTCACAACCACTGTGACATAAAGTCCAAAAAAGTCAACATAAAAGACAGCCTGCAGCGCAATGGCCGCAGGCTGTCCCACATAGTTATAAACTATTTATTTTTTCCGGCATTCATCTCAAAGTTAACGCCTGTATCACCGGGAGTCTCTTCATCAAATAGATAATCCTTACCGGGCAGAACCGCATTCAGCACAATTCCCACAAACGCACCGATTGCAAGTCCGCTTAAGCTGATGCTGACGCTCCCGATCTGAAAAGCAACGGCGCCCGCCGCGCTGTACTTAATTCCGATAGACAACACCAGAATCAAAGCTGCAATAATAACATTACGGCTTTTGGAAAAATCCACTTTGGTCTCAACCACGTTACGTACGCCGACCGCAGAAATCATACCGTAAAGAACCAACGATACGCCGCCGATGGTTGCCGCGGGCATGGCGCTGATTAAAGCTTCGATCTTCGGCGAGAAAGAAAACAGAATAGCGAACCCTGCCGCCAGACGGATTACCAGCGGGTCAAACACTTTGGTAAGAGACAGTACGCCGGTGTTCTCACCGTAGGTCGTATTCGCAGGAGCTCCGAACAAAGATGCCAGAATCGTCGCAACACCGTCGCCAAGCAAGGTACGGTGAAGTCCGGGAGACTTAATATAATTCTGTCCTACTGTGGAGGAAATTGCGGAAACATCCCCAATATGCTCTACCATAGTTGCAAGCGCAATCGGCATAATCGTGATTACCGAAGTAATCAGAAGGGAAACGTCCAGATTGGAAAAAATGGAAAATACCGTACTGTCCCACGCAACGGGAAGTCCGATCCATGCCGCTTCTTTAACGGTTGTAAAATCTACATTGCCGGTAACGGCCGCCACAATATAAGAGGCAAGCACCCCCAGAATAATGGGAATAATCTTAATCATTCCTTTCCCCCAGATATTGCAGACAACCACAACGACAATGGCTATCAAAGCGATCCACCAGTTAGTTGTACAATTGTCTATAGCGGATTGGGAAAGCGTAAGACCGATAGCAATAATAATCGGCCCCGTCACAATGGGAGGAAAAAATTTCATTACCTTGGACGTACCGAACGCTTTGATACATCCGGAAAGTATCAGATACAGCAGGCCGGAACAGGCAACGCCGAAACAGGCATAGGGAAGGAGCTCCATCTCACCGTTCGGCGCAATGGCCCAGTAGCCTGCCAGATAAGCAAAGGAAGAACCCAGAAACGCCGGCACTTTTCCCTTCGTCAGGAAATGAAACAGAAACGTTCCAAGACCTGCAAATAATAATGTCGTGGAAACACTCAGTCCGGTTAACGCCGGAACCAGTACGGTTGCCCCAAACATGGCAAACATATGCTGTATGCCCAAAATCAGCATCCTGGGTACCCCCAGCTGCCTGGCGTCATAAATTGCCCCTTCGCCAAGAACTGTTTTTTGTTTTTTGTCACTCATTGATTGAACCCCTCCTCAGTAGTATTCTGCATAAAATTGTCAGTCAGGGTTTGTACAAACCCTAACTACCATCTTATCTAATAGAGGTTCCATCGTCAAGAAAAAGTTGGCGTACTTTATCATGATATTTATTCACGCAAAATCCCATGCGATGCAAGATAATCAGTCCAAATCGAAATATATTCCGCTTTTAAATGAACTCCGTCAAAGGTATAATCTGCAACTAATCCTCCGGAATTATCGCTTATTTCTGGATTTACATCCAGATAAAAAATTTTCTCATTATCCGCCAGCCGGGCAATCCTGTCATTTCTCTCGTCAATTCCGGGATTGTTAATGTAATCTCCCTGATCGGAACGCTCTGTTGTGACACGCATAATTGCCTGCACAAAAATCAGTGCATCCGGCTGCAGTTCCTGCAGGCGCGCCACCACTCCCGCATAGGCTTCCATAAAGCTGTCCACCGTTCCCGTTCCCATCTCGTTGATTCCGACCATAAAATAAATCTTGCCAAACTGTTTCTGTTTCAGCGCTTCTTCCACCGTAATTTTAGCCTTACTTCCGGGAACCGGTACAATCTTTGCATCAAAAACTTTGTAAACCGTTAATCCCGTAGACGCATAAAATTCTGCCTGCTCCATACCGGAATACGTATACAGACCCACGGTTCTGGAATCTCCGATAAACAGCGCATCCGCAAAATATGCGTCGTCAACCTGTGTAAATTCCGGTTCATTATAACCCGGATTATTGTTTGCGGAAACCGGCTGTCCCGCCACATCACTTCCCGATACGCCATTCATGGACACTTCATTTCCTGACAAACCGTTTCCTGTCACATCCGCACCGGATATATCCCCGTCCGACACAGATGCTCCCGACACCTGCCCACTGAAACTGACGGTTTCTTTTTCTTTTGGATACTGCGTAAGATTCTCCACACGGTACTCGCTTTTACCCATTCTCTGTTCGGCAAAAGCCAGCACCTTCGGCACCTCTGCCATAATCCCATATATTAAAAACGATACTGCCAACATGATTACCAAAGGACATCTTCTGAAATTTCTCATAAAATCCCTCGTCTTTCTTATCTGTCGTAACTAAAACCGAAAATACATAAACGGATTCACGCCTTCGACATACAAATAATATATGCTCAGCCAAAATACAAGGAGAAGCAAAAGCGCTTCTAAAAAACGGTTCTTTATCAAACTGTATAATTTGCCCGGAAGCGACGTACAAAACAAAAGTCCTGCCGCCAGTAACGGCCAGTAATTCCTTACCGCATCAGAGAAATCACTTGGATTAATTCTGGCTCCTGCACTTACCGTCCCAAACATCCTTTCAAAATATATCCATAATTCCCTGATATCAGTAATCGCAAACATCATCCACGTCACCGGTATAACAAAAAGAATATACAGCCTGCAGACAACACGGCTCTTCTCCAGCCATTTTAACCAGATCAGTCTTTCCAGTATAATTAATAAGCCAAGAGATGATCCCCATAAAATGAAATTCCAGCCTGCGCCGTGCCAAATTCCGGTCAACGCCCATACAACCAGCAGGTTCCGGCAGGTCTTAACAATCCCTTTCCGGTTACCGCCCAGCGGAATATATACATATTTGCGAAACCACGCTCCCAGAGTCATATGCCAACGACGGTAAAATTCAGTCACCGATTTTGCCATATACGGCATATTAAAATTCTCCGGCAGGTAAAACCCCAGCATCCTTCCTACGCCTATCGCCATTAGCGAATATCCCAGAAAATCAAAATAAATCTCCATAGAAAAAGTAAAAGCGCCTAACCATGCCATCGGCGTCGATATACTTTTAAATCCGATCGTCTGTATCTCATTCCATAAAATTCCCAGCCGGTTGGCAAGCAGCACCTTTGACGCCAGCCCCCACACAAAAGTGCGAAGTCCGCGCTCCAGCATCCGTAAGGAATACCTCCGTTCGGACAGCTGCGGCCTGATCTGTTCATAGCTTACCAACGGACCTGCCGTCAACTGCGGAAACATACATAAGTACGTGGCAAATCTTGAAATTTTTTTCTCCGGGGTAATCACGCCCCTGTAAATATCAGCCAGATAGGAAACCGCCTGAAACGTATAAAAACTGATTCCAATCGGAAGCGGTAAAAAACGCGTATACTTAAAGGCAGCCAAAACTCCCATATTATAGAGAACCCCTATGGCAAGAACACTTTTTCTTCTCTTCCCATTCTTACCGGGAATCCACCTTCCCGTACTATAGTTGACCGCCACCGAAAGAAGCAGCAACATACCGGGCGAATGATATATCAGACCATGAAGGTTATTCAGTTCACCGTTGACCACCGCAGAAAACAACAGTAATCCTACATATACAAATTCACTCATTCCATAGAAAATGAGACTGCCCAAAAACAATACGGAATTACGATATTTTTCGGACACAATATAATATATAATAATAAAAACCGGAAAAAAACGGAAAATAAATTCCAGACTGCTGAAAACCAATAATATCACATCTCTCATTCGTAGTTGTACACAAATTGTACCCTTATGCATCAGCAAAAACAAGCGTAAATTTCTTAAAAATTATTAAACTTTTATATCTTAAAATATTTGTTTTTCTTTTGTAAAATACCCTTAAAACTCTCTTAATCAGACACTTTTTTTCTTTTAATTTTTTATAATTTTATTACAATATTCTTTCAATTTTTGCAGAAATCATTTACAATAAAAAAAAGACTTTGAAGGAGGCAGAAAATGAAAGAACAGCTTTATACCATTCCTCTTAACGACGCCGTCAATGCCGAAGATGAATGTCCCTTTTGCTTTATAGAAAGAAATGTGGAGCAAGATCTCCTTGACTTTACTTTAGGCTCCGGCTCCTCCTATATGGAAAGCGACATCCGGGAAGAAACGGACAAAGCGGGGTTCTGCCGGTATCATTTTCAAAAGATGTTTGATTACGGAAATACTCTGGGTAACGGATGGATTCTGAAAACACACTACAAATTGACGATTCAGGAAATGAAAAAGCAGTTTAAATCTTATTCGCCGGCTAAAATGGGATTCAAAGAAAAATTGAAAAAAAATACCGAATCCGGCAATAATACCGTTGCCTCCTGGATTCGTGAAAAAGACTGTTCCTGCTATATATGTAACCGTTTTGCCGATACTTACACAAGATACCTGGACACTTTTTTTGTCCTGTATAAAAAAGACGCCGCATTCCGGGAAAAAATCAAAAACAGCAAAGGATTCTGTCTCCATCATTTCGGCGACCTGTGCAGCCGCGCCGATACGGCCTTAAACGATAAAGAAAAACAGGAATTCTATCCGGCCATGTTCACGTTAATGGAATCGAACATGGAACGGCTCTTTGAGGATATTTCCTGGCTGATCGAAAAATTTGATTACAGGAATAAAGATGCGGACTGGAAAAATTCAAAAGATGCAATTCAGCGGGGAATGCAGAAATTAAAGGGCGGCTATCCCGCCGACCCTGTTTATAAGATGAATAAATAGTAACGTGCGCCGTCAGGCACACATGCAATTGCGCAGGCCGGGGAACGTTCCCCATCCTGCGCAAAATACCGTTCGAAGTCTGTCCTGGCTACTCGCCTGTCTTCTCGTCTCCGTCGTCAAAAAACTCTTCTACTTTTTCTTCAACCGCATTGCCGGCTTTTCTTGCTGCATCTGAAAGATGATCTGCCACAGAATCCGCAGTCGTCTCTACCGTATCCATTACTTCTTCCGCCTTCTCTGCCGCCGCCTTTGCTACGTCCTCCAGCTTCTCCTTACCCAAAGACACGTAGCTGCGTTCGGAATCTTCTTCGTCTAAATCTTCACTGAAATCATCGTAATCCTCATCGTTCTCAGCGTCGTCAGCCCTCAATCCGCCTTTTTTCTGGAAATAGTAGTAAGCTCCGGCTGCCGCCGCTCCAACTGCTGCGGAAAATAATAAAAATTTACTGAATTTTTTGGCCATTGTCTGCTCCTTTCCGTACCGTTTTGCTTAATCTTATATTAATACTATTTTGCGGAAATGAAAAGAGATTATGTACAAAAAATTTATAAATTAATCATAAAAATTTTTTGTTTCTTGCATAAGCCTGCTCAGTATGCTATATTAGGAGCTGACTCGCAAAGTCAACAAAGAGGATAACACTATGAACGAAAAATTTTTTGACCTGAAAAAAGAAAAGCAGGACCGTATGATCAACGCCTCTCTCAAAATATTTGCCCTGCATGGATACCGTCATGCAAGTACGGACGATATCGTAAGAGAAGCCTCCATAAGTAAAGGACTTTTATTCCATTATTTCGGAAGTAAGCTGGGTACCTATCACTTTGTTTTTGATTATAGCGTCCGTTATATGAGTCTGGAACTCAAAACCGCGGTAAATCCCGGCGAAAAAAATCTATTTGAAATACTGCGTCAGGCAGAGTACGGCAAAATGACCGCCATGCGCAGATATCCTTATATGCAGCAGTTTTTGAACGAATCCATGCACGAAGACGTCAGTGAAGCGCTTCTGTCGGTGGAAGAAAAACGAAACGAGCTATCCGCACTTTATGAAAAAATCCTGTCTCAGGCCGATCTGTCCCGTATTCCTGCATCCATAGACCCGCAGAAACTGATTCGGCTGATTGATTATACCGTTAAGGGACTTATGACCTCCCGATTTCAGGATTCCTCTTTTCAGGCTGAAATGCTCTATGCGGAAATCAAGGATTATATTGACTTAATTGAAAAGATGACCGAGAACTGCAAAATACAGTTGTAAACCGGCTGTGCAAAACCGCTTTTATAACCATGCATCTTTCAGACGTTCAATTCCCAGACGAATTGCCTGGTCGTCAAGTCCTCCATATCCTAACAGCATAACCGCATGATCTCCCCAAATCGGCTCCGTACTGTTGGAAACAAGGCTGTCGGACAGTCCGTAAACCCTGATTTTCTTTTGGTTCGCCGCTTTAATCAATTCCTGTTCCGCCCGGTTATCCCTGCAGCAAAGAAGCAGATGAAGTCCCGCGTTCTCCCCCGATATGATAAAACGCCCGCAAAACGGCCGCAGCTTTTCCAACATTAAATCATGCTTTCCCTTATAAACCTTCCGCATTTTATTTAAGTGACGTTCAAAATAACCGTCGCTGATAAATTCATTGAGAATTTTCTGGTCGATCCTGGATACGGTGGAAGAATAAAAATAACATTTTTCACGGTATACAGTCAGCAAATCTTTCGGAAGCACCATATAACTGACACGGATTGCCGGCGCTATTGCTTTGGAAAAAGTCCCGATATAAATAACCTTTCCTGTCTGATCCGCTCCCTGTAAAGACGGAATAGGTTTTCCCCGGTAACGGAATTCACTGTCATAATCGTCTTCGATCAGATATCTTCCTTCTTTCTCTTTCGCCCAGTTTAACAGCTCCATCCGCCGGCCTATAGGCATTACGACGCCGGTAGGAAACTGATGGGAAGGCATAATGTAAGCAGCAGTCACTTCCTTTTTGCGCAGTTCCTCCGCCTTCATTCCCGCCTCATCCATATCCACCGTTGTTATCTCATAGGCAAAGGATCGGAATATCTTCCAGGCGCGCTTATAGGTAGGATTTTCCATGGCAATCTTTACATGTCTGCCCAATATTTTTTCCAACAGCATTAAAAGATAATCGTTTCCCGCTCCGACAATAATCTGTTCCGGCATACAGTTAACTCCGCGGGATGCATGTAAATACCTGCTTATGGTCCAGCGCAGCTCCCACTCTCCCTGAGGATGTCCCGCCGCAAACAGTTCACTTTTCTCCTCCGACAGAATCGTGCGCGATATCCGGTTCCAGACGCTGAAGGGGAATGCGCTCATATCAATTGCATTCGGTGAAAAATCAAATTCCCATTCCTTTCCGCCATGCGTATCCTGCTCTGCCTTAATAAGATCCGCCGCATATGTCCCGGATATTTTCCCCACAGAACCGGAATTCAATAATTCTTCAATATGGCAGACAAAATAACCCCTGTAAGGGCGGGCTTCTATATACCCCTCCGACAAGAGCTGCTCATAAGCATAGTCTACCGTACTTCTGGATATCTGAAGATATTCCGCCAGTGAACGCGTAGAGGGAAGCTTCTCACCTGCAAGAAGCTTCCCCTCTCTGATTTCCGTTCTTATATGTTCATAAATCTGTTCGTACAGGCATTTTCCTGTTCCTGTGCGAAGTTCCATATTCATATCGTTCATGGAAAACCTACTTCTTTTTAATCTCTTCCAGAATCATCTCTTTTAAATCTCTGGCCTTATCCTTCATCCTGGGAGAGGCCGACGGCGTTGTAAGAATCGTGCTGACCATCTTAGACGCCAGATCATATCTTTCAAATTTCATGGCAAGCACTGCCATCAGATAATTCACCGTTACCTCATCCATCCCGCAAATAGGGAACATTTCGTTCTGTACCGCATTCATCAGGCCTTCCAGGGCATTCTTTAAAAATTCCTTCTCCTGAATTGCAAGCGCCATTTTCTTCTTCTGGTCTTCTTCACCCGTACCGGTTATACTCTCCTGCCAGCCTCTTAACAGCCATCCGCTTTTCAGACAGATGTAGGCTTTTTCACTGTCGCGCGCTTTTTTTACGATTGCATTGGCAAGAGCCAGCTGATAACGCTGCAGCGCCTGTTCATAGCTGATCGTTTCGCCGTTCTGCGGCTGCATTTTGAAATTACTTGAGATATTCTCTTTAATCAGGCGAATCTGCATACTGGACAGGGGTTTAAAGAACCGTGTCACTGCCGCGTGCCCGCAGTGGGGACACACTACCACATCATATTTTACGACGTCGATCACGTCATAAACCGGCCGCAGATCCAAATCCGTGTGGGAAAGCTTGCACTTTCCTGCTTTTACCGTTTTGGCCACGATCTTTTCATCGCAGACAGGACACTCATATCCCTTATCGTATACGATATCCTTCTCCGTTATTTGAGACGCCTGAGCCTGCCCACCTGCCGCCGCCGGGTCCTTTTTTTCTTCAAACACATCCATATCCTTCAGCTTGCCTAATCCGAGATTTGCAAGACCTCCTAATAAATCCGACATTTCTTCTCCTCCTGCCTGTTGTTTTACTCGCTTTTGGGAAGCGTGTAAGAGCTTTTTAAAGATACAATACGATTAAATACAAGCTTTCCGTCCGAATCCTGAGAGGGCATTACCGTATCTTTGTAATCCACACAGAAAAATCCCTGCCGCACAAACTGAAAACTTTCAAAAGGTTTCGCACTTTTCAGTGCAGGTTCCACGAAACAATCCGTCAGAGTCTGCAGCGAATCCGGATTCAGATTCAGGCTTCCGTCTTCGTTATAGACTCCCTTTTCCTCATCTATAATGTTCTCATATAGACGCGCCTCTACCCGTACGGCTTCCGCCGCCGGCACCCAGTGAATGGTTCCTTTTACTTTCCTTCCGTCCGGGCTGTTCCCGCCCTTCGACTGCGGGTCGTACGTACAGTGCACTTCCAAAATCTTACCGTTCTCATCCTTTACACAGCCGGTACAGATAACAAAATATGCGTTCATCAGACGCACTTCATTGCCTGGGAACAGGCGGAAGTACTTCCTTGGCGGTTCCTCCATAAAATCATTGCGCTCAATATATAATTCTTTCGAAAAAGGAACCTCTCTTACGCCAAGCGCTTCGTTCTCCAGATTATTAGGTACCGTAAGCAGTTCCGTTTGTTCCTCCGGATAATTATCAATAATCAGCTTAACAGGATCAAGCACCGCCATCACGCGGGGACGGCTGAGTTTCAGATCTTCCCGGATACAATATTCCAGCATGGCATAATCAACGGAAGAATTACTCTTGCTGACGCCGCACAAATCCACAAACTTTCGGATGGATTCGGGCGTAAAGCCTCTTCTGCGCAAAGCGGCTATGGAAACCAGTCTGGGATCGTCCCATCCGTCCACGATTCCTTCCTCTACCAGCTTCTTAATATATCTTTTTCCGGTTACTACGTTGGTCAGATACATCTTGGCAAATTCTATCTGCTTCGGCGGCCTCGGATACTCCAGCTCCTTTACCACCCAGTCATACAAGGGTCTGTGGTCTTCGAATTCCAGGGTGCAGATCGAATGTGTAATTCCCTCGATGGCATCCTCAATGGGATGGGCAAAATCATACATGGGATAAATGCACCACGCGTCGCCCGTGTTATGATGGGTCATATGAGCCACCCGGTAAATAACGGGATCACGCATATTCATATTCGGAGAAGACATATCAATACGGGCCCGCAGAACTTTCTCCCCGTCCCGGTACACCCCGTTTTTCATATTTTCGAACAGTTCCAGATTCTCCTCCATGCTCCGTTCCGACGCCGGGTCTTCCTTTCCCGGCTCCGTCAGGGTTCCCCGGTATTCCCGGATCTGATCCGCGCTCAGATCGGATACATAAGCTTTTCCTTTTTTAATCAGCGTAACCGCCGCTTCATACATCTGCCCGAAATAATCGGATGCAAAGAACAGACGGTCTTCCCAGTCTGCGCCAAGCCATTGAATATCCGCTTTAATAGACTCTACAAATTCCGTCTTTTCCTTTGTCGGATTGGTATCGTCAAAACGCATATTGAACTTGCCGCCGTACTCTTTTGCAAGACCATAATTCAAAAGAATACTCTTGGCGTGCCCGATATGCAGATATCCGTTCGGTTCGGGAGGAAAACGGGTGTGAACCGTATCATAAACGCCCTCCGCCAGATCTTTATCGATGATCTGCTCGATAAAATTACGACTTTTTTCAACTTCACTCATGATTTCACCTGTCTTATATTTCTCTTTTAATACTCAGTATTTTTATCTTATCATAGATATTTCAAGAATGAAAGAGGTTTCTTTGTGGATTCTTTATATCTTTACATTTTTAAGGGAGAGTTATGACCTTTTCGCGTCATCGCTCTCCCTTTCAGACTATTTGTTTTCCGGCAGACGGCCTGCAATTTTTGCGGCCGCCGCCTCGTCGAGAAGTATTTCGCAGTTAGGATGAAGCTGGACAACCGATGCCGGAATATCGGTGGTTACCGGTCCAAACACCGCCTTTTCTATGATATCCGCCTTGCTCTCTCCCTTTGCAATTAAAACAATTTTTCTTGTATGCATAATGTTTACGATTCCTCTGGTCAGCCCGCCGAGAGGATAATCGGGAGCCACGTTTGTTTCCCGGCGCACCCGCTCTTCGAATATGGGGTCCATGGGGGAAACCCATGTTTCCTGTTCAAAAGGCGTTCCCGGCTGGTTGATTCCGATATGACCGTTCCAGCCGATTCCAAGCATCTGCAGGTCCGCGCCGCCGCGCGCTGCAAGGCGATTTTCAAAAAGCGTACATTCTTTTTCAAAATCATCGGAAAGGGTGGGAGGCATAATGAAATTATCCTCCGGAATCCGCAGATTTTTTACAAGCTGCTCATAAATCATTGTGTAGCAGCTTCCGGGATAGGAACGGTCCAGATTAGTCAGCTCATCCACGTTAAAAATAGTTACCTGCGATGTGTCAAAGGGATATTTCTCATAAATATCGCTGACAATCCTGTGCATATTACCCGTTGTCTGACCGGTAGACAGTCCGATCACCGCTTTCGGGTTGGCAAGCATTTCGCCGATAATCCTCCAGGCCGCCGCCACGTCAAAATCATGTTCCGTTTTCATAATTGTTATTTTCATATCCTTACACATTCCTTTCAGTTTTTTACATAATCGGCTGCCAGCCATAGCCACCGGGAAGCCGTCGATGTCCAGATTTCACGATACGTTGCATTGTTTCCCTGCGGCCAGTAAGGAATATCCTCATTCCCTTTTGTCTCTATTCCGACCGGCATTTCTCCCACGGATTCTCCGGGAAAAACGGCGTACTGTGAGGGATATCTGCCGCCTGCGCCGTACATCAGGCTGTGCCCGAAGGGATTTTTCCCGAATATCCAGTATAATTGTTCCCTTCCGATCTGCAGCAACGTTTCATCCCCCAGATAACGGCCCGCCAGGGAAGCCGCCTTCCCTTCCGAAAGAATGGGAAGCGTATTGCCCCGGAAGGAAAACCATACGGGGAAATTGCGGATTACGTGGTCTTCTCCCACAGGGATTCCCTTCTCCAGCTGCTCTTTATAGTTTTCTTTTTCCGCCTCATATTCGCATCCTAAATGCAGATAAGGGAAAAGCTCCTTATTCAGATACTCGTCTTTACGGTATACGCCGGAGGGAATCATTCCGTATGGCTTCGCGTAAGCTTCCAGCGCCTTCAGATAACCGGCATATCTCTTTATGCCTTCTTCCCACACGGGTTTCCTGTCGGCGTCCGGCTGCGACCTGCAGATTTCCACAAGGGCCTGCATAAACTGATGGTCCCTGGCCTGATGGTTAAAATGTACGATCGTATCCTGTTTTTCATCCCGGTAGAAAAAGCCCGTAAACGGAAGACCTGCAGCGCCTGTTTCCTGGCATGCCAGAAGCCTGTCGCACCAATACTCCGCCTTCCCTGCATATTCACGCTCTCCCGTGGCTTCGTACAGAATGGAAGCCGCCCACACAAATACCGCATAGTATTGGGACAAGCCCGAATTATACGTATGTTCAAACATTTGAACGACTTCCAGCCCGTGTGTTTCAAACCGCCTTTCCGCAAATTCCAGATCTTCCCTGGCCGCCTGCAGGCTTCCCCACGCGGCCGCCTCATTTTCTTCTCTCAGAACCATACCGGCATACCCTTCAATTCCGGCAAAAAGCGCATTTTCATATGCGTGATTGTAGACCCTCGCTTCCACGTCGTCCATATCCCCGATCCGGTTATTGGTCCACCTGGTAGCGCCGGCGCTGGTTGCACGGTATCCGTCGCCGAACCGGGTCCGCAAAATAAAATCCAGTCCCCAGGAGGCTTCCTCCAAAAGACGTTTATACAGCTTCGGCGACCTGGTTTTATATTTGGAAGCCATTTCCAGCAGGGCATGTACAATTTCGCCGGTCTGCGCGGTTTGCTGGGAAGCGTCGCCGGCGTCGTGCCACCCCCCCGCATACGTTATGGTTACTCCCTGATGACGCGCGACAATATCCTGATGGCAGGTTCCGTGTTTTCCCTCTATGGGCATACCGCAGCGCTGGGCATACAGAAAATTGACGACTCTCCAGACATTCTCTTCCACAATATCCTCTGCAATTTCAAAAAGCTGGCTTTTGTGTTCTCCGGCCTGCAGATAATAAAATCCTTCTTCACACACCCTAGTAAAATCAAGAATCTGAAAGGTTCCCTTTTCATTGGTCAGCCATTGTATCTTACCGGTGTATACGCACACTCCCGTCTCCGCTTTATATACCCCAAACGTTTCCTCGTCCAGACTGGCAACCGCCGTTTTCTCTCCTTCCCGAAAATATCCGGCTCCGGAAAGAACGATATCGCCCGGCGCACATTCCCATCCCCACTCTTTTTCCGGTTTTTCAATCTTTTCAATCCGGATATCCTTATACAGATAGGTCAGCTCCGGTCCCATGGTCACGTCTCTGCCGCAAAGAAACACATAAAAATACAGCTCCGTCACACAGTCTCTGGGCAGGGAGGGAAACTCCCAGAAGCACTCGTTCCAGCGGTTGTTCTCCAAATCGTATACCTGAAATCCTTCTCGCTCGTACAAATCCGGTATTAAGATATTTCCCTGATTTTTAATTCCTACATTCAGATGTACAATTTGGGCTCCGGGAACCTGTGGATTTACCCAAAAATGCAGACGGTTATAGCCGCTCCAGTCCTCTCTTTCAACAGGGAAGCGAACTTCCGCCCTGCCGTAATTGCAATAATCTCCGTCCTCCGGCGCTCCTTCAGGCCAGTGATCGCTTTCCAGAGGCGCCGTAATTCCGATACAGGCATCCCCATCCCGGCTGCAAATCCGCAATGTTCCCGCTTTGCCGCATACCGGCGCAATCTTCTGCTCTTCTTTACTCCACACAGCCTTTTGTTCCAAAACCTTTTTCCCCGGGAAAGCGGCCTCCACGGATTTTTCCCTGTGCAGCGGAAGCAGGGAGTGAATATAAAGCGTATCTTCAAGCTCTCTTCTAAATTCTTCCCGCATGATTTGCTCCTCCTTCTTTATAGTATTCCTTTATCTTATACATTCCCAACGAAACCGCTCCGATCAGTCCCGCATACCCGGGATCAAACCCGGAAAGGACAATGCCCTCCTTCACGCCCCGCATAGTCTCGGGATGAAGGCGTTTTTCCACCTGATTTTTAAACCATTGGCTGTTCATAATTCCCCCGCCGATAATAAACGTATCCGGGTCCGTAACACGAACCAGATTCATAATCACGCAGGCCAGCGTATCCGCTGCATATTCTGCAATTGTCAGGCATTGCGTATTGCCTGCCTCCGCCTTTTCAAAAAGAAGCTGCACCTGTGCGCGTCCCTGTTCGTTCAGCAATTCCGTCAGCCCGTACTTTTTGACCTGATACGTAAATCCGGCTCCCGATACCGCATTCTCGGCGCATCCGCGACGGCCGCATATGCAGGGATCGGTATTTTTAAGATCCACCGACATATGACCGATTTCTCCCGAATTATAGCAGGCCCCGCGCAGAATCTTTCCTCCGGATACGAAACCTGCGGCAAGACCCGTTCCCACATTAAGATATATGAAATCGGAGGATTTCCTGCCGTGTCCCAGTAAAAGTTCCGCCGTGACCGCGCTCCTTACGTCGTTATCTACCGCACAGGGTATCCCCAGCTGCCGTTCCAAAAGCTCTGCAACCGGCACGGGAGCTCCCTTAATTTCATGCTGCATGGCGATCCATTGTCCTAATTCGTAATCAACGATTCCTACAATTCCGAGACCGGCCGCTTTTACGTTTCCTTTAAAACCAACCGTTTTTGTATAGTCGGTCAGGCTTTCCATAATCAGCTTCACCGCGTCCTGCTGGTTCGTAACTCCGGTAGCATAGCGCTTGCTGCACAAAATCCTTCCTTCTTCATCCGCTTCCCCGATTAACAGCTTCGTTCCTCCAAAGTCCAGTCCCAGATATGTGTCCATATGCATACCTCCGATTATATTTCAATTATTTAAACTGATGAAAAGCTTTTCTGAAAACCTTTTCATTTCAAATTCAACTTATCATATTGGCTGTTTATTGTCAATCCCTTTTACTCTATTGAAATGCTTTTTTTTGTATGCTACACTTGTTTTGAAATTATAATTTGCCGGCAGGAACTTAAAATATGGAGATTAGTATGGACAAATCAATTACGATTGTACAGATTGCAAAAGAAAGCGGCGTTTCTATAGCCACCGTATCCCGGGTTTTAAACGGTACGGTTCCGGTATCCCCCAAAACAAAAGCGCGTGTGGAAGCCGTAATTGAAAAATATAATTATTCGCCCAACACCCTGGCCCAGGGATTGATCCGCCGTCAGACAAAAACTCTTGGCGTTCTTGTTCCCGACATTACCAATCCTTACTTTTCTACGCTTTTCAGTGAAATCGAACGGATTGCGCATCAGTTCCATTATTCCGTTATTCTGTGTAATACATCCTTTACCGCGTCTTCGTTTCATTCCGGTGAAAAAGAGAAAGAAAAAACTTACTTTCAGATGATCATGGATAAAAAGGCTGACGGCGTCATTGTAGCAGGCGGCCAGCTGGATCTGTGCCAAATCAGCGACGACTATATAAACGCCCTGCGCCGCCTTGCCTCCTGTATTCCGACCGTTCTGATCGGGCAGGAAATCCCCGGAATTCCCGGTATATTTATAAACCGAGAAAATGCGCGGGATCTCGAAATTCCCATCCGTTATCTGGCCTCCTTAGGCCACCGGCGCATCGGTTTTACAGGCGGAGAATCCGGCGTATCCGTTACGGAAGCAAGACTTTCCGTTTACCGGGATACCCTTTCAAAATTGGAGATCGACGCTGACCCGTCGCTGATTGAAACCTCCGACTTTTACACATCCGACGGATACCTGTCCGCCAAAAGACTGCTGACAATAAAAAAAAGGCCAACCGCTTTGTTGGCCATGAATGATTATGTTGCGCTCGGCGCTCTCCGTGCCGCGGCCGATCTGGGACTGTCCGTCCCGCAGGATCTCTCCGTAGTCAGCTGCGACGCTTTCTGTCACAGCGGCTTTTTTACGCCGCGGCTGACCACCCTGAACCGGCATGACCGGCGTCTGGGACAATATGCCATCGAAGTGCTGCTTGCCCGTATACAAAATACCGCTCTTCCCCACAGACCGGATCTGTCGCCCGAACTGCTTCTCAGGGAAAGCTGTGCTTCTATAACATCGCGGCCAGAATCGCAAAATTAATAATCAGATAAATAATGAGCAACGCAAACCCAATTCCCATCACGATTAAATAAGCCTTACAGAAATTTCGTTTGCTTTCTTTCTCGTCTTTGCTGAAGGCAAACACAAATAACAGAATAATTCCCACACAGGGAAGAAATGTGCATAAACCAAGTATCAACAGGTATTCGGATATTTTGACCGGTTCTTCTTCTTTTTTGTACTGCTGGTAAGCAGGAGGCGGATATCCGCCCGGCAATCCATACGGACTTCCCTGCCCGGACATTCCCGGCTGCCCATACGGATTCGGCTGCTGAGGCGTACCTTGCTGCTGATACGGATTCGGTTCCTGATTTTGTTCATATGTATTCCAGTTATTATTATCCATCATGTCCTCCTAAACCCTTTTTTTCAGAATACCATAATTTTAAGAATTAGTCTATGATATCTCTCTTTTCATTTGCAAGTTCAAATAGCAAAATTTAAAAGAACTTAAGACCAATATATCCCGGAACCAGTTTTTCCAGAAGATTGCCATGGTTATACGTATAAGGCGGGCGGACCGGGAAATACAGATGCATCCTCACCGCATATAATACAACCGCCGCCGCGGTCAGGACTGCAAGGATTCCTGCAAACCCCGGAACCTTTTTCCCCCTTACATAGCGGAACCACGCGCAATACAGGACAAAAACGACTACCGCCCCGCCGAGGGGATGCACGGAAAACGAACGGTTCCACTGTCCGGTCACAAAAAACAGGACGCTTCTTGTCAGCCCGCATCCCGGACAGGGAAAGCCCGTAAGCACCACCAACGGGCAAAAGGCGTTGAAAACAGCGTGCATCAGGAAATAAAGCAGAAGCACTGCCGCCGCCGCAATCCCGTATTTTCGTAAATCTTTCAGTATCCGTTGTCCCATAGCCGCGCCTTTCCTTATTTTATCCGGAAACAAAAATCAATATCCGCATCTCCCGGAATATGATAAGCCGGTTCCACATCCGTTCCCCAGCTGTCGATTCCTCCCACGCCGCGCACGGCGCCCAAAATTGTAAATACCGTTCTTCTTGTCGGCGGCAGTTCCTCCTGGTGGGTGGCGTTTTCCAACTCCAAAGCAGTGTAGGGAAGGCAGGAAAAAGCAAAGGCTTCTTCATCCGCCCCAAAGGTTAAAGCCGCGCCGCCGCGGTACAGGGTCACCCATTTCGTTTTCATATGGACTCCGCAGTCCTGGGGTACCAGATATCCTGTCACGGGAAGTCCCTGTATCTCATAAACGCCGGGAATCCCTCCCGCCATCCGGTCCGGGTAAGTTTCTCCCGAAAGTCCTTCATATACAAACCGGTCCGCCTTTGCGGGCATGATAAAACGCAGTCCGAACACGGGAAGCTCCGGCAGTTCCTTCTTCCCTTCATAATGCACGGACACAGTTATCTCCCCTTCCCCGGAAATCTCATAGGCCACGACCACCGTCGTTTCCGGTACGGTATCGGTTATATAAGTAAAAGTCAGAACCACGCTTTCGGCTTGTTCCTCTCCGGTATACCGATTGTTGTAAGGCGCCACGGGAAGCGTTTCTTCCCTCCCGTCTATGCAAAGCGTGATGCCGGCGCAGCGGATAAAGGCATCGGCCCCCATCCACATCGCGGATCTGTGCGCGAATCCGTTTCCCCTGTCGTTATCCGTCAGGGCGCGCCAAAAGGCGGGCTGCGGCGTCCGGTACAGCCATTCCGTACCGTCCTTTACCAGCGATTCCATACCGCCTCTGGCATAGGAAAAAATGGCGGAAAGTTTCTCCGTATAAACGCCCAGCGTGACATCTCCGTAAACCAGTCTTATTTTCCCGCCGGTCATTTTATCTGTATTTTTCATAATAATACCTCACTTCCTGCATGGCCGGTTTTTCGCTCCGGTCCGCAAAAAGAATTCCGTTGCCGGAAAACTCATAATCCGACGGACGGTCGTCAAAATCCCCTCCGTATCGGAGAACCTGTTTTCCGGTGGCTTCATCCGTTCTCCACAGCGCCTGGTCGATAAAATCCCAGATAAATCCGCCCTGATAGCTTTGAAATTCATCCAAAAGCTTTATATAAGAATCCATTCCGCCCAGAGAATTGCCCATATCGTGCATATATTCGCATAGGATAAACGGCTTTTTCGGATTGTTTTCCAGATACTCCCGAATCTCCGAAGGCTTTGCGTACATACGGCTTTCCATATCGGAAATCCTCTCTTCCAGACTTCGGTTGTGCACTACGCCTTCATAATGAACCAGCCTTCCATCCTTTTTTTCTTTAAAATAAGCGTTCATGGCGGCTATATTTTCTCCTGCGTAGGACTCGTTTCCCAAAGACCAGAATAGTACGGACGGATGATTCTTAAATGTTTCAAAATTGCTTTCCGCCCGGTCCATCACCGCCCTTTTCCATTGGGGCAGACTCCCCGGAACATTCCAGGAAGGTTCCACGCTTCCCATTTTCTGCCAGGAACCGTGGGATTCCAGATTTGTTTCCGCCATCAGATAAATACCGTTTTCATCGCAAAGATAATACCATGGAATCTGATCGGGATAGTGGCACGTCCTTACGGCGTTGACCGAGTTCTTTTTCAGAATCCGCATATCCTCCCGCATTTCTTCCATGCCGATCGCCCGGCCTTTGTCCGCGCTCCACTCATGACGGTTTACCCCGTTTAGAATCAGGCGTTTTCCGTTCAGCAGTATCACCCGGTTCACAATCTCGATCTTTCTGAATCCCACAGGATACGGGACAATCTCCGTAAGCGCTCCGTCCGCACCGTATACTTCTATCGTAAGCCGGTACAGATAAGGATTCCTGTTATCCCAGGGAATCACCTTTTGAAGGCTGACAGGCTCAGTCTGAACGATATCTCTGTCAGCCGGATATCTTTGCTCAAGACATACGGCGCCTTCCCGGTCCTGCAGGCATATATGCAGACTTCTCTTTTGTTCCCCGTTTAACCGGATCGTAAAAGCCACGCTGCCGCTTTTGTCTTCCGGACAATACGCCGCATGAATCCACAAGTCTTCCATGTGTACTTGGGGGACGGCATACAGCGTCACATTGCGGAAAATCCCGAAAAACCGGAAGAAATCCTGATCCTCCAAAAACGCCGACGTGCTTCTTTTGTGAACTTCCACGGCCAGTATATTCCCTTTTTCCCGGATAAACGGCGTCAGGTCAAACTCCGACGGCGTAAAGCTGTCCTCGGCATAACCTACAAACCTGCCGTTTAACCACAGATACATGGCCTGCTCCACGCCCTCAAAGCAGATTCTGATCTCTTTACCGCGCATGGCTTTTGGCAGATCAAAGGTGCGCCGGTACGATCCCACGGGATTATAGGACGCCCGGCTGAAGGATCCTTCCGCCCTCTGTCCCAGCGTATAGGCCGGACGCCTGAATATATGGCCTTCCCATGGATACATGGTATTAATATAATGAATTCTGTCGTAGCCTGCCAGCTCAATATGGCCCGGCGTCTCTATCCGGTCAAAGCCTTCGGGAATAAAGTCTTCCTTATAAAAATCCGCCGGACGGTCCGCCATGCAGGCGGAATAGTAAAACTCCCAGCTTCCGTTTAAGGAGTACCGCCACGCGCTTTTTCCCTGCTCCATGGCCTCCCTGCTTTCATAGAAGCGATGATCGCTGTGGGCAGGAAGCCTGCCCACGGCAAAAACCTCGGGATCGTCCAGCCATCCGGGATCATATGCGGGAATTTTCTTTTCCGATGTCAATTGTTCTTTCATGATATGCTTTTCCTTTCCGCTGATACATCGTCCGCACCGGACATCATTCTTTTACTGCGCCTGCCGCCACCCCGGCAAGAATATATTTCTGGAAAAATACATAAATCACAATGGTAGGCACCATAATGATTATAATACCTGCGGCCAGACTCTGCCAAGACCCCTGCTGCGCATTTGCATAATTCATCAGGAAGGTGGTCAGAGTTCTTAATTTATTTTTAGGCATATACAGATAAGGAATGTACATGTCGTTAATGATATTGATAGCCTTGATAATGCACACGGTCGCCGTAGCAGGCTTTAAAAGCGGGAATATAATCCGCGCAAACAGTCCGAAATAGGAGCAGCCGTCCAAAAGCGCGGCTTCATCAAGCGCCACGGAAAGTCCCGAAATAAACTGCCGGTAAATGTAAAGCTGCATCAGATCCGACGCCACATAGATGATAATGGGCGCCCCCAGCGTATTATACAGATGAAGTCCCTGTATAATCTGGAACCTTGCAATCTCCGTTACGAAAGTGGGAATCAGCATACCGATAAAAAACAGGCCCACCACAATTTTTTTGCCTTTAAACTGGAACCGTTCTATGATGAATGCGGTAATGGTTCCGAACATTACGTTGAATACCAGGGATATCACCATGATAATGCCCGTGTTTTTAAATCCCAGAAGCAAATATTTATCGGTCAGCACTTCCTTAAAATTTTCAAGGGTTATCCGGTTCCATGCCGGAAGCAGCAGCGGTGAAGTCGTAGCCATATCTCCCTTTGTCTTAAGTGCCGCAAACAGTGTCAGCAGAATCGGAAGAATGACGATCACTACCATGCAGATACAAAGGATCTGCTTGAGCGTCTGGTTAATTATTTTTCTTGTCATGCCGCTACCTCCTGTCCTTTAAAATCAGACCGTGGATCAGCTTGTTCTGAATCACATATATTACCACAATCATTACCATGATCGCCACGGCCATCGTTGACGCAAGGCCGAAATTGGAGAAGGTAAAGGCGGTCTTGATCGTATAGAGAGTAAAGGTTGAGGATGCATAACCAGGTCCGCCCGCCGTCATAACAAAGGGAATATCGAACACCTGCAATGCGCCGCGGATATTGTCAAACAAGACAAAGTCCACCATCAGCATAATCGCCGGAATCTGTACGTAGCGGAACAACTGCCATGCATTGGCCCCGTCTACCCTGGCCGCTTCCTCCACATCCTGCGGGATGGACTGCAGCGCCGCCATAAAGAGAATAATGTGATAGCCGCTGAAACGCCACAGAGAAACAAAGGCCAGCACGAAATTGACGATTTTCTCATCGGACAGCCAGTTGCGTATAAAGCTCTCCATATGAAGCGCCTCCAAAATGGAGTTAAAGGCTCCGTTTACCGGTGAAAAGAAATAGGAAAATGCGTAGGAAATCGCCACGCCGTTTATAATGTAGGGCATAAACACCATGGTTTTATAAAATTTCGCGGCCCGAAGCTTACTTGTCAGCAGTACGGCAAAAGCCAGTTCCACCAGAATCATAAACAAATGAATTACAAAGTAAACGGCGTTGTTTTTCAATGAAAGCCATAAATCCTTGTTTTTAAACATGGCCGCATAGTTTTCCAGCCAGATAAAATTACTGCTTGGAGAATATCCGTCCCAGTCGGTAAAGCTCATCCGAAATAAATCGACAGCGGGAAACACTACGAACGCAATTAAGAGCAATACCGGTACAAGGAGTGAAATGAATATGAACTGTTTTCTTTTTTTGCTTAATTTACTCATAGACCCTCCTGTAATGTCTGAGGGCTGCAAAACCTTCGCAGCCCTCTTATTTTTATGCCTGACAAATTTTACAGTTTACTGGATCTTAAGCTTTGCTCTTGCGGCCGCCCACTTTTCATTCAGCTCGGACAACGCCGCGTTCAAGTCAAACCCGTCTGTCATCATCTGTGCGCCCAGCTTCTTATAGTCAAAGGTCGTTTCATTCTGGATTGCGGTGAAATCGTCTCCGCCGCCGTCATACATAATCAGAACCTTATCGGGGCAAAGCTCGTCGGCCTCAGCAAGAACGGGATCTTTATCCTTGGGGAAATTCGTCATGGAGGAAGCGCTTGTCACATAGTTGATATAATCCGGATACCACGCGTCGGAATAAAACCATTCAACAAAAGCGACTGCGGCATCCTGATTTTTGGAGTGTGTGGTCACGCCCATGAAGGAGTCGCCCTGTACGATTACGTTGTAAGGATCGGACTCGGAATTTCTGGTGGGAAGATAGAATGTACCCAACTGTGAAATATCCTCCGCGCCGCCCTGAATATTCTGCAGTCCCCAGTCGCCCAGTGCAAGAATAGCCGCATTTTTCGTAGCAAAAAGTGAGGTTACCTGATCGTTTCCAAGTCCCAGAGGGTCTTTTCCAAGAACGCCCGATGTAAAAAGGCTGTTTACCTTCTGATAGGCTTTATAAATATCGCTTCCCTCCGCAAAAGGAGCGTCCTGTCCTGCCATGGTATTCCAGTTCTGTCCGTTTCCCGATTCCAGCGCCGGCATAAACTCCATATAAGGATAATCCGGCCATTCATCCTTTAATCCGCAGGCAATCGCCATAAAATCGGGATTGTCTTTTCCATAATAATCCTGCAGCTTCTTTGCCGTCTCTTCAAACTCGCCCCAGGTTGTTGGAACGGTAACGCCTGCTTCCTCAAACATATCCTTCCAGTAAAATACGTATTCATAACCGGATGTCATGGGAATACCGAGCACCTTTTCGTCGATTGCGTAGCCTGCCGCCAGTTCATTGTTGGCGCATGCCTGTGTTCCGGACAAATCTACCAGATAATCCTTAAACCTTGCCAGCGTAAAGGTCTTATTAAACATAACGTCGGGAAGCTGGTTGGCTGACGCCCGCATCTTCATGGCGTTCCAGTATTCGGAATCGTCTTTGATCTTTTCCACTTCTATTTCTATATTTGGATATTTCTCCTGGAACTTTCCTACCATATCGTTTTGTTCAATGAAGTCGTTCAGGTTGTTGTCCCAGATTGCAAAGGTAAGCGTTCCGCTTAAATCTTCACCGGAAGCCGCAGGTTCCGTATTTTCCCCGCTTTCTGTCTGCGTACCCCCGTTCACGGGCGCCGAAGGTTTTTCTTTGGAACCGCATCCGATAAATGCAGTCGCCGCAAGTGTACAGGTTAACAAAGCTGCGATAAGTTTTCGTTTCATAAAACGATACCTCCCTTATGTTTGCCGCCCTGGCGGGCAGCTGATTTTTGGTAGACTCAGCATAGCAAAAATCAATCTGTCCGCACCATTTCATATTTTCACTTTTCTTGATTTTTTTACAGATGTTTTCTTTTTCCATTTTTGATATATGGTTAGAAATATTGATGAAAAGTAAGAAAAACTATGCTTTTACATAGTTTTTCTGAACTGCGCCGGTGTGATTCCGATATGTTTTTTGAAGGTCCGGTTAAAATGCTCCACATTTCTGTAACCCGCCATCCCGGCAATTTCATAAATCTTAAAGGACGTGGTTTTTAAAAGTTCCTTCGCCTTCTGCAGCCTTAATCCGGTAAGATAAGAGGAAAAGTTCTCTCCCGCTTCTTTCGTAAAACGGTTGGTAAAATATTTTTCATTTAATCCCACGTATTCTGCCACCTGTAGAAGGGATAAATCCGCTTCTTCATAGTGATCCGCCATATACCGTTTGGCTTTCACAATAACATCCGTCTCCACTGCGTTCAGCTTCGCCGCGGAATAATCCATGATCCAGGCAAAATAATTGTTCAGCCACAGCTTTATACCGCGGATATCCCCGAGCCGTTCAATTTTTTCAATGTAATTATACTTATCCCCGAAGATTTCGGTAAAGCCGCAGGGGTCAGCGTCAAACCGCATCCCGATTGCAAGAACCGCCGCGTACGCCTGGAGAAAATTCTCTTCCCGCTCCCCGCCGTTAAGAAGACTGAAAAACCGCTCTCTTTCCTGCAGCAGATTCTTTTCATCGGCAATATAAAGCGCATCCGCAAGTCCCCGGTACCCTCCCGACGCTTGCAAAACCTTTTCCGCAAAAGCAAACTCCCGGTTCAGATCCGTTACCGCATGTCTTCCTTTCAGATAGCGGATGCAGCTATAGCGCTCCACAAGCTCCGACTGCGCCGCGAAACCGGCGGCTCCGTTTGTTTCCTGTCCGATACATAAAGATAATTCCACGCCGAATTCCTTAGTCGCCTCTCTTTGCATTTCTTCCGTCATCTTTACTATGTTGGACGTAAAATCGGTTTCCGTAATCCGATAGAAGATATAAATGAAGGCCGGTTTTTCTATGGCCGCCAGACAACGCGAAGCAAATCTCGGATTGCGTTCAAAGCTCTTTATAAGACGTAGGCACACCGTTTCGCTCTCTCCCGCCGGATAATGATCCACCCAGAGTCCCAGAAGACAGTACCTGTCAGCGAAGAAACCTCCGGCCCTAGCATGCGCCTCTTCCGGCGTCATTTCTCTTTTTATCAGGGCCTGAAAAAACTGCTCATACGTCATTTCCGCACTGCGCACTCTTTCTTCATATTCCTGAATTAATACCCTCAGCCTGCGGACCATGGCGTTAAACTGATGGATCATGCCGCGGATCTCAGACTGTCCTTTTGGCGCAACGTGAACGGAAAGATTGCCCTCCTCCACCTGCTTTAAACCGCCGCTGATCTCTTCTATGGGTTTTACAATTTTTCGAAGGAAATATCCGGAATAGACCGCCGCCAGGGACAGGATCAGAACCGCCGTCGCCAGGATCATCCCGGACACTCTTCGGAAATCCCCCGTCAGTTCAAAAGATTTTATGTAGGTCCTGACGTACCAGACCGAATCCACCAGTTCTACCGGAGACTCCACACATACATAGCGGCCGTCCCGGGTATCGATTTCCTCCGTGGCAAACACGGTTTCTCCCTCTTCATTGACAATTATGGTAATTCCCAGCCGGTTTAATCCTTTATTATAATTCTGATTGTATTCCCGAATCCGGTCTCCCGCCCGACAGTACTGCCAGAAAGTAACCATCTCGATTGTGCCGGATCGGTCCGTGGTCACATCCGGCGAAAGCGCAAAGACCAGAACCAGCAGATCTTTGCGGCCTCCCGTATATAAATCGTTGGCCTGCATGGTCTGGCAGGAACCGACGCAGACGGAATTAGGCGTCTCCAGGGCCGCCTGATACCATGGGGCCGCCTTTATTTCCTCCGCGGAACGCTTGATATTACTTTTGAAATAAGTTTCTCTTCCGCTCTTCATGTAAAAAACAACGGAAATAATATCCTTTACCGGCTCCAAAGCAAGATTGCCGGCCTGTGTCAGCTTCTGCTCAAAATCATAGCGGATATTTACGTTAGGATTATCCGTCCCTGCAGCATATTCCATAATTTCGTTGTTATTGGTATAAATCATATGGAACAGACGCATGGACATCACATTAATATCCGACTTCAGCTCCGTTACCACGTTATCCTGCGCGCGCCGGATATTTTCCAAAGCCTGCTTTTTAAACTGCTGATTCAGAATCAGAAGCGAAACAAGCAAAACCACCAGCAGCGGAATCACAATAAAACACAGAAACGAAATATAATATACGGTTTTTAAGGGTAAATGTTTTCTTTTAGGGAACAACATGCTTATGCCCTTTCTTTTGATAGGTATCGGATTTTTTAATTATAATATAAGAAGATTAGAATGACAAATATAAATTATAACATACAAAGAACCCTTCCTAATTCACAAGGTAAGCGTCATCTGCTCATATTCAGAATCGAGAAAGGCTTTCAGATATGCAAAAATTTCATCCTCCTGATGCATCATGTGATGACGGCAGCAAAAATCATGATTAAACTTCATGAGATCTTTTGGAATCCCATTCTTTGAGATTTCGAGAAGTTATTAAATAGCAGCACTGCTTTCTTAAAAAGACCTCCCCTTAAAAATAGAAGAAGTCTTTTACATCTTTAATAAAAATTTCCATATTACACTGGCAACTATACTGGCCATAACTCCTAATCCAAACCCCAATAACTGACTAAAAATAGTCGCTTTTCTATACTTAAATTTTGCTTTAACTATGTAGGGACGCTTTTCATCTATCAAATCCATTATGTCACCATAAATACTAATGGATTCCTGTAAATACTCGCATGCCTTTAGGCTATCCCTGGACTCTATATCCCTCCCATTAAAAACTTTTTTTCACCAGATTCTTCTTTACTTAGAATTTCTTCCCCAAAATTTCCATCATTAATGTTCTGCAAATCATATTTACCATATTTCTTCTTCCACCTGCTGAATTCTCTCTTTTTATAGCAAGCAAAATCTTACTAAGACTCACTGAGTTTTATACGTATATTATGCTTTTTCAGATGACTTTGTATTGTTTTACCACATTGCCCTAATATTCATATAATACGAGTGTTTATGATTAAGCATTAGTAACTTTGAGTCAAAAATCACAATATATAAATATTCAAAATAGACAAAAATATGCTGGCCTGAAACTGACCCGAGTGTTTCATTAATGGCTACATTTCCATCCCTCCTCAAAAAAACGGATATGCCCACTGTGAACTGACTGCTTCCAGCACTTTTCACAGCCCCCTCCGAATTGTAATAAACACAAGGCAACATATTTTCCGTGAAAACCGTACAGACCAGTGCGCTTGCCTGCTTGAAATCCTCGATATCCTCACAGACAATGATAAGCCGGACGCTATTCCTGTCTCTGTTAAGATGATTCAGGTATCCTTTCAGGGCAAGCACCTTTTTTTTCAAGTATCTGTGTCATTCCAACTTCGTAAACCTTTTCAGGTCCACCTGTGTATGATATCAACATCACCACTGCTAATCCCAAATGGGTAAAAGCTGTTAAAGGTAGCAAAGACGATACAAAAGATTCCAAATGGATTGGGGATTTATTTCAATTAGATTTTGTTCCCGGAAGTTATATCCCCTGTAAGCCAATCCGTATTCCGCGTAAATTAACAAGATACCGTTACAATCTCACTTCCTGCCGTTTCCTAAAGCAGAAGTCTGACAGTGTCATTGAATCCATCGAAGGGTACCAGATGACTGATTCCCAAAAATACCGTATGCACCTCGTTCGCGCACATCTGGATTATATCACATCTATGATCAATGATATAGACACTATGCTTGATTCTTTGGTTGCCATCATTGTGATATGCCTAAGCCTTTAAAAGAAAATCAAAAGGCCATAAGACAAGCTAAAAAACTACTTATCAGCGAAGGAATCATTTCTGAATCCCAACTGGCTTCTAAAGCCGTCTTCCTGTATTCCGTTTCACTTTACTGCTTTAAACGCTTCATCCAGGTCTTCAATAATATCGTCAATATTTTCCGTGCCGATCGATAAACGGATGGTATTCGGCTTAATTCCCTGATCCGCCAGTTCCGCCTCGTTAAGCTGCGAATGAGTCGTGGACGCCGGATGAATCACCAGAGATTTTACGTCCGCTACGTTTGCAAGCAGGGAGAATAATTCCAGATTGTCAATAAACTCCTGCGCTTTCCTGGCGTCTCCTTTGATCTCAAAGGTAAAGATGGAACCGCCGCCCTTAGGGAAATATTTCTTATAAAGCTCCTGTTGTACCGGCTCGGCGGAAACAGAAGGGTGGTTTACTTTTTCCACCTGGGGGTGTCCGTTCAGATATTTGACAACCTTCAAGGCATTTTCCACATGCCTTTCCACACGCAGGGACAAGGTTTCCAATCCCTGAAGAAAAATGAAGGCATGGAAAGGAGAAAGGGTAGCGCCGGTATCTCGGAGCAGTATCGCACGAATACTGGTTACAAAGGCCGCCGTACCCACGGCTTTTGTGAAACTGATTCCATGATAGCTTGGATTGGGTTCGGTAAGACCCGGAAATTTGCCGCTTGCTTCCCAGTCAAACCTGCCGCTGTCAATTATAACGCCACCGATTGTGGTTCCGTGTCCGCCGATAAATTTTGTTGCGGAATGTACTACGATATCGGCGCCGTATTCCATGGGACGGACCAGATAAGGAGTTGCAAATGTATTGTCTACAACCAGCGGGATTTTGTGAGCATGGGCTATGGCCGCCAGCCTTTCAATATCTACCACATCCGAATTAGGATTACCCAGGGTTTCAATATGGAGCGCCTTTGTATTTTCCTGAATCGCAGCTTCCACTTCTTCGTATTTAAAGGGATCTACAAAGGTCGTTTGAATCCCGTATTCCGGCAGGGTATGTGCCAGAAGATTATATGTCCCGCCATAAATATTTTTTGCGGCCACAATGTGGTCCCCTGCATGGGCCAAATTCTGAAAAGTATAGGAAATTGCCGCTGCGCCGGATGCTACCGCCAGCGCCGCAACGCCGCCTTCCAAAACCGCAATTCTTTTTTCAAACACATCTTCCGTAGGATTCGTCAGTCTCCCATATATATTGCCGGCGTCCGACAGGTTAAACCGCGCCTGTGCATGTTCGCTGTTGTGAAAAACGTAAGAAGAAGTCTGGTATATAGGCACCGCTCTGGAATCGGTAACCGGATCCGGCTGCTCCTGTCCTACATGAAGCTGTAAAGTCTCAAATTTTAAGTTTCTTTCCGCGTATGTCTTTTTCATATTCAACCTCTTTCCGCAGTACTCTTCCGCTTTTTATATCGTATTTGTTTTATCTTAACACGGCTTTTCAACGCTGTCTAATATGAAAAAGAAACAGCCGGTTATAGTTTCTTTCTATAGCCGGCCAGTCATTATTGCAGCGCTTTATCTTTATACTTTGTCAGTTCTTCCAGATACTTCTGTCCTAACGGACTGATTGCAACGCCTTTCCGCACCAGATATCCGATCGACATAATCTCCTCCGATTTCAGCTTTACCGCAACATATTCGGAACCGTTCAGCTCCTCGCACAAAATGCCGGAGCACAGAGTATAACCGTTTAATCCTACCATCAGATTTAAAAGCGTCGCCCTGTCGTTAGCCTTGATCAGACGCTTGTACTCATAAGCGCTTAAAACTTCCTCCGCAAAATAAAAAGAATTGCTTTTTCCCTGATCAAAAGACAGGCAGGGATATTCGTCAAGCTCGTCAAGAGTTACCTCTTTTCTCTCCGCCAGCGGATGCATTTTCCACATATACACATAGATTCGGCACTGCAGAATTTCATGAAATTCCAGATTATATTCTCCAAATAGTTTTTTCAGCACTTTCCCGTTAAATGCATTGACATAAAGAATTCCGATTTCACTTTTAAAATCTCTTACATTTTCGATTACTTCATAGGTTTTTGTCTCATAAACCGAAAATTCATATGCATCCATGCCAAATTGTTTAACCATTTCTATAAAAGCCTTCACAGCAAAGGTATAATGCTGCATGGATACGCTGAATTTCTTTTTTACCTTTTCCTTTTTGATGTATCGGGATTCCATTAACCCGTACTGCTCTACGACCTGCCTGGCATAACCGATAAACTCCTCCCCCTCCGGAGTCAGGGCAATCCCCCGGTTCGTTCTCAAAAACAGGCGGACGCCGATTTCTTCCTCCAGTTCTTTCATAGCGGAAGAAAGACTGGGCTGGGAAACAAAAAGCGCCCTTGCCGCTTCGTTCATGGAGCCGGCGCCTGCTATGGTAATTGCATATTGCAGTTGTGTAAGAGTCATGTGTGGACCATATCCTTTCTATGCATATGGGTATTGAGTTCTTTCTCGAAATATAAACAATATCTCAAATCCTTTCCCTGCCGGAAACTCTCTGATTCTGGTATACTCATTAACGCGCTATAGCATGCCAGAGATATCACACTACTTAAAGAGTTTTCGTCATTATACGTTTAAATGGATGTAATTGCCATATGTGCCGCTGTGAGAGTTTGATGCCTTTTACCCCACCCTATTTTGCGATTCGACATTCGACAAATTAACACCTTGCCTTTATGCGGAATCCGGTATAGAATGATTTCATCGGAATGCTCCGCAGCGTTTGACAGACGCGGGGGAATCTGCTACAATGAAAATACAAAAGGGAATACTGCCGATAGACGGTCAGCCCAAATTAAAGATACTTACAAGAAAGTGACCTTACCTTTGGACGGGGCGGTCGCTTTTTTGTGTGATTTATGTAAGCAATCAGGATTGATGCAATGATCCCAAGAATCATCAGAACAACCGTCAGCAGTTCATAATCGCTCATAAGCAATCCCCCCTTTCCCGGTTTTACCCGTAGTCAGAGGGGCAGTCCCCCCTGCGTTTGCATCGAAAGACTGACCGCCTACCCGTTATGGCAGTACCCCATGTGAATATATTATCAAAAAAAGTCGGACGCTACAAGGGATATTCCGGCTTTTTTATTTTTCCGCTTGCTATCCCGCCAAAACAGAGGTAAGCTACGACACCACGGAAGGAGGGATTGGATTGGAAAAAGATTCTGCATTGTACCAGCTCATGGACACCCGCATGAACGGTGTCATGAACGTCATTGTAAGCAGTGACGGGGAATACCAGGCGATTCTCCGAAAGTCGGACATTACTCCGGCGAACTGGACCGGATGGATTTATCAAAAGAAATCCGGCTGCAAAGCCATGTTTTTTGGGAAATGCCTGCCGACAGAAGCAAAAGAAATGACAACAGAATTGTAACTGCAAAGTGCCAGACAGGACGGTTTATGAAGTGTTTCAGAACAGGGGACAATTCTTATAAAGAGCAGGAAAAGGCCGCGTGCATCTGTGTATGCGGCCGACAGCATGATTGTACACACAATTCAGGCAGGAAGATTTCGATTTGACTGCACAGTTTCGTTGACAGCTGTGTGCGGTCAACGAAATGAAGGTGCCGTAATAGCGTTTATACTGTCGAAACTAAAATGCTTTTTCCGTCCACTATAAAGTGCCGCGTTACAGTCTTTACCAAAACTTATTTCTAAAATATAACCTCCGGCCTGAACCGGAGGTTATATTTTATATTTCGTCTCTTAATCAATCTTCAAAATCAATCCCAGCACACGCTTTGCGCATCTTACCAGTTCTTCCCTGCATACCGCGCCTTTTTCCATGGCTTCTTTCACGCGTTCCGGGAAACCGCATGCCATTTTCACATCGTTGCCGGCTTTGATCTCCTTATAATGTTCGCCTCTGGTCCACCAGTCTGAGGTTACCATTCCCTTAAAGCCCCACTCGTCACGCAGAATATCTTCCAGCAGTTCTTTATTTTCCGACGCACGGTGTCCGTTGATTATATTATAGGCGGACATGATTGCCCATGGATCGGCTTCTTTTACAATAATCTCAAAGCCTTTCAGATAGATTTCCCGGAGCGCACGCTCGGATACCCTGGAATCGCTGTGTTTCCGGTTGGTCTCCTTATTGTTGCAGGCAAAATGTTTCACGGCTGCGGCAATATGCATGGACTGGATTCCTCTTACCATGGCGGCGCCCATCTTACCGGTAAGATAAGGATCTTCCGAGTAATATTCAAAATTACGGCCGCAAAGGGGATTTCTATGGATATTTACCGCAGGTGTCAGCCATACAGCTATATTATTCTCCTTTACTTCTTCCGCGCCTGCTTTTCCCACCGCTTCAATCAGCTCCGTATTCCAGGTGGACGCCAGAAGCGTGGCGCAGGGCCAGGCGGTCGTATTCAGACAAATCCGAAGACCCGCAGGTCCGTCCGCCGTCATGACGCCAGGCACTCCGTATTCCGGCAGATTGCCAAATCCAAAGGTATTGGCTACAGAGGTGTTGGGCTGTCCTCCCAAAAGATGGATCAACTCGTCGTCGCTTAACTGCTCTGTAAATTCATCTATGCTTATCCGTCCTTCGGCAACCTCTATAAAAGGCTTTGCACCTTCCTTAAAAGGCTTCATCAGCAGGTAACGGCCGCGTCCCATAACCTCCGGAGTCAAAGCTTCCTCCGTACCGCTTTCCATTTTCACAAGTACGCACGCGTTGGAATCGTTCCCCTCCGATACCGGAAGTTCTTCATAGCTGCCGTCGGAAAGCATCCTTTTTTTCAGTCCGGAAGGCGCGGCTTTTGCCGAAAGCTGTTTTGTCACTTCATCCTCTGCAAGCGTCAGGGAAAACTCCAGTTTTTCGGTATCCCTGACGGAATTACCCACATAAAAATCATAGGTTCCCTTTTCCAGAACATAGGCGGACTTTGCAATTTTCCCTAAATCGTCATAGGAAGCCATCTCTTCCTTCCTAAACTCCAGCACAAGCTCCTGGGTCTCCCCCGGAAGCAGGCTTCTTGTTTTTTCAAAAGCCGCAAGCTCTCTGGCAGGCTTTTTCAATACGCCCTGGGGAGCGCCGTAGTATACCTGTACAACTTCCTTACCCTCTCTTTTTCCGCAGTTGGTCACCTGTACAAAAACACGGATCGTTCCGTTATCTTCCAGAGCCTTTTTTATTTCTATGGAAAAGTCCGTATAGGAAAGGCCGAAACCAAAGGGATAGCAGACCTTGTCATAAGCGCCGGGAATCGTTTCGAAATAACGGTAGCCTACATAAATGTCTTCCGTATAGTCCACATAATGGGGGGACTCATGGAAATTTTCCGTTGACGGATAAGCTTCCATTCCCGCCGCAAAGGTATCCGGCAGCTTGCCGCTGGGAGACGCCTCTCCGCAGAGCAGTTCCGCCGCCGCAAGGCCGCCTTCCATGCCGCCCTGCCATGCCACAAGCACGGCTCCCAGCTTTTCGTCTTCTTTAAACCACGCGCTGTCTATCACACCTCCGATATTCAACACCACCACGATCCTGTCAAACTTTTCTTTAACCTTTTCCAGCATTGCTTTCTCACTTTTTGTAAGATAAAAATCTCCGTCCTCAAAAATGCGGCCCGCAATCTGGGGCATACTGGTTTCCGTTTCCCAAGGATTGTACTCTCCGTTGTATTCCACGCTGGAACGATCCCATCCCTCGCCGGAAAAGCGGCTGATCGCCACCACCGCCGTATCGGCATAGCTTCCGGCCTGGCAAAGCAGTTCCTCCGGCAGCTCCGGTTCTACCGTCATGCCCGGCGCGGCGCCCTCTTCATACTGCTTCTTTACATTTTCACGGTAATAATCGGAAAGGGGCTCATACAGAGATACCTTTTCTCCCTGAAGCGTTAAGCCGTCGTAAAGATTACGGACATACGCCACTTTAACGTCGCCGCTGCCGCCGCCGCCCTTTACATAATCAAAGCTTCCCTTTCCAAACAGCGCAATCCGGCTTCCCGCGGGAAGAGGCAGCAGATTCCCTTCGTTTTTCAGCAAAACCATGCCTTCCCTCGCCGCTTCCTTTGAAAGCGAAATGTGCTCCTTTGACGCCGTAACCCGTCTGTCCTCATAAAGAGGAAGGTTCGGCTGAAACATTGCCCGCATCCATCTTTCCATCTTTTTCCTCTTTCCGGCATCCTGTGCCTGATTTATTTTTTAATGTTAAAATTATTCTCTTTTTATTGTAACCAAAAACAATCGTTTATGCTATAATAAAACTTATCATAAATATAGGTTGATTTTGATATAAATTTGTATTTATAAGAATTTTCCATGGAATTTATATGGAAATTTTGATTTGTTTTGTTATAAAAAGGAATGTAGGAGGAAAGATTATGTACGGCTCTCATGAAACGATTAAGGACGACCATTTAACCCAGGTTTACTTTTCCATGGTAGACGCCGCCGGCGAGCTCCTTCCGGCGCACTGGCACGATCATCTGGAAGCGCTTTATATCATAAACGGACATATGACCGCATACATCAACGAAACCTGTTATGAACTTCTCCCCTCGGACATTCTGCTTGTTAATCCCCAGGATATCCACTATACCCATGTTCAGGAGAGCTGCCGCTATTATCTTCTGCAGATTCCTCCCGTACATTTAGAGCGCGTCAGCGCAGACTGGCGGCTGCTTCATTTTTCCGAATACCTGCCCCATACCGCTTCGACGGATTCCTTAAGCTTTAGACTTTCCGAAATATTTAAAGAAATGGCGGCGCTGAAAGAGACGGGGCAGAAGGGGAATCACCTTCTGTTTCTGACACATCTGTATCAGTTTCTGTTTCTGCTTTATACACAGGGTTCTTCAGTTTTGAGCGCCCAGAACCGAAACCGCACGGAGCGGGACTTCCTGCGTGTGGAACAAAGTATGCGCTATGTCCGTAAAAACTACAGAAATCCCATTACTTTAACGGAAATGGCAGATCAGATCCTTGTAACCCCCGAACATTTCTGCAGGCTTTTCAAGAAATATACGGGACAGACTTTTTTTACTTACGTATCCCAAGTCCGCCTGATGCATTTTTATCAGGATCTTCTGCAGACGGATGAGAGCATTACGCTTCTTCTTGAAAAAAACGGGATTACCAATTATAAGCAGTTTATGCGGATATTTAAAGAAGCCTATGGGACGACGCCCCACAGGCTTCGGATTCAGCAAAAGGACAGAAAGCTCCGCCACGCCCAAAGCTGAATATGGTATTCCTTAATTACCGCTGTCATTGTTCCCTGATCTTTATTCTACCGTAACTACTTTTGCCAGATTCCTCGGCTTATCCACATCCAGCCCTTTATCCAGCGATACAAAGTAGGCAATCAGCTGGAGTACAATGGATGCCGGCATAACCATAAAAAAGTCGTCCATTTTGGGAAGCCGGTAAACGCAGCTCCACTGTTCCCCGCCGTCAAGCGTTTCACCTTCCTTTATCAGAAGCACCACTCTCGCTCCCCTGGACTGAACCTCCCGGATATTCGAAAGTTCCTTGCTTTTTAATTTCTCCTGGGTTACCACCGCGATTACAGGAGTATCCTCCGTAATCAGCGCGATCGTGCCGTGTTTTAATTCTCCGGAAGCATACGCCTCGGAATGAATATAGGAAACCTCCTTAAGCTTCAGCGAACCTTCCAGTAAAATCGAATAATCAAGTCCTCTCCCGATCATAAATACATCGCTTGCATTCAGAA
The DNA here is from genome assembly GCA_910587935.1 of uncultured Lachnospiraceae bacterium. Taxonomy (GTDB): domain Bacteria; phylum Bacillota; class Clostridia; order Lachnospirales; family Lachnospiraceae; genus MGBC143606. The sequence continues at coordinate 28,721 of CAJUNP010000008.1, read as the reverse complement.
TTGAACCGGCAAGTCTGTGGATTTCCTCTTTCGTTTCCAAAACCTGTTTCAGCACTGCAGGGACTCTCTGCAATTCACACATATAACCGGCAAGCTCCTGTTCGCTCCACAGTTTCCGTGCCATTGCCATTCTGGCCGTCAGAAGATAAAGAACCGCCAGCTGGGTTGTATAAGCCTTGGTGCTTGCCACCGCAATCTCTGGTCCCGCATTGGTATAAATGACATATTCGCTGGCTCTCGCAATGGACGCACCTTTCACATTTACAATGGAAATGCATGGAGAACCGCATTTTCGTGCAAATTTCAACGCCTCCAGGGTGTCGATTGTCTCTCCCGACTGGGAAATGGCAATCACCAATGTATCTTTATCCACTACCGGATCATTGTACATAAATTCCGAGGCCATCACCACGTCTACATGTATGCCGATTATGGCCTGTATCAGACTTTTTCCCACCAGTCCCGCATGCATGGCGGTTCCGCAGGCTATCACGCAGATCCGCTGACATGCGGACAATATTTCATCCGGTATCCCTTCTTCCGAAAAATCCGGTTTTCCTTCTTTAATTCTGGGAAAAATAGTTTCTCCGATTACTTCCGGCTGCTCCATGATTTCCTTTTCCATATAAAAAGGATAGCCTTCCTTACCGCTGCGGCTCACATCCCAGTCTACACTGAGCCAGTCAATGACGGCTCTGTCTCCGGACAGATCAAACAGTTCCGCGTTTCCAGGCCCTAAACAGACCACATGAAATTCAGGCACAACAAAATAATCCGCCGTATACGGCGCAATTGCCGCAACGTCGGAGGCTAAAAAGGCTCCGTTATCTGTAACCGCCGCTACAATGGGACTCACATTCCGCACCGCGAAAATACAGTCCGGCTGATCGTCAAATAAGACCGCAAGGGCAAAAGTTCCCTTCAGCTTCAGCACCGTCCTTCGGATTGCCGAATAGGGGTCGCCCGAATAGAAATGCTCCAGCACCGCCGCAACAACCTCGCTGTCCGTCTCGGACTGCAGGAGTCCGTCCAATCCATACTTTTCCTTCAGTTCTTTATAGTTTTCAATAATGCCGTTATGTATCAGCGTAACGCGGCCAAACCGGTGGGGATGAGCATTCGCACCGCACACGCCTCCATGGGTTGCCCACCTGGTATGACCGATTCCGCACCGGCCTTCCGGCTTTTCCCCGCTGCACAGTCTCCTTAAATCCCCTACTCTTCCCGCTGTTTTCAGAATCTGTATTTCTCCTTCACTTAAAAGAGCTATTCCCGCACTGTCATATCCTCTGTACTCTAAAAGCTCCAAGGCGTCCAGCATGATTCCTGCCGCTTCGTCTTTACCTGTATATCCAATGATTCCGCACATATTGTTTCCCTCATCTTTCTATTAGAATCAGAGTGTCTTTGCACCCTGCTTTATTTTATAGTTCCGCACGTTTTTGGTTCTTGTTTCAGACAATATTCCTGACGCGCATTTTCCTCCCGTTATACCGAATTTGTTTTGCAGTTACCCGCATATTTGCCGGTATATCACGCACCGGAAGAGTACGAAAGAGCATCCGCCGAATTTTCGATAACCCTTTACCTCGTCAGCCTCTTATCCCTGTACAAAACAATAAAAGGCTCTGGCGCTTGATGAGGAAACAATGACAGTTTCATTAACTTTATTCAGTTATCAAGGTACCACGTTCCCTATTATACATAAAACGTCCGCGGTTGTAAACCGCGGAACTTATTTGAATGTCTAGATCCGTTCCAATAAGGGTTTTGGTCTCTTATTCCGGCAAACCATATGGCCCTTCACATCGATATCATCATTTGCAACAGACGCATCCTGTATATTCTGTTCAAATATTTTCTGTATCCGCTTTAAATGTTGCAGTGCTTCCTTTCCACAAAACAAATTGTTGTCTAATGGCTGGCATCCCATGGCGATCCATTTTCTTAAAACCTCATTACCGTCCCCGTCTTTTACTTGTTCCAACCGTTCCCAAAGTCTGTCTGGGTCTATGTATTCCCGAACGCGTTTTGCATGTTTGAAATTTCTGTAATTTAAAAAACACGCTAAAATATATAACTGCATGGCATTTGTATCCACTGTATTTACAAGCTGCATTATGTTTATACCGGAGCTTTCCGGAATAGCCTGATATAACAAAATTGTTTCCGCTGCATATACTACCGGTATGTACACCAACTCCACATTATATCGTAAATTTTCAAATATCTTACGATGATTATCTATATAGTTTTTTAATGCATGATGGGACAATATCTCTTTTTTAATCCCGCTTTCGTTATCCATATCATACACAAAAATAATCCGCTCTATGCCAAGCTCCATAATACTATAAGCTTCATCATCCCCGATTAAAGGCCAGCCGCTGCCCAGACCAAAATCAACATAAAGATTATCGTCTATTTTAATCATTCTTTCGCTAATTCTGGAAATATCCAAAAAGGGAAGTTTCCATCTGCCCATAAAAACATCTGTCATCCCGTACGTATCTTCAAATCTAATCAATGATTTCAAACTTATCATCCTCACTTACCTGAATTAACTCCACATCTGCCGTCTTTTCATCCATGACCACCGTAAAATACCGGCAGTTTACCATTTGCACAAACAATTCCGAATGTGTAACAATAATTATCTCCTCAAAAAAACGGCTAAAATATTGTATCAGGGTACACAAAATACTCATCTCGTATTCCGAAAGTCCCTGTTCCGGTTCATCCAGATAAACAGCTTTTACATCTTTACACAGCAAAGTTATAATTTCTATAAATTCCCTCCCCAAAACCACCGGACTTTCAACCGGCGTCAGTATAACACTCGACGTATCGACTCTTTCTGCCTGTAATATTTCACAAAGTATTTCCACTTTATCAGGCAAAAACGGCACATGATCAAAAATATGCTGATCCGCCAGATTCGTAACAAAATCGATTTCACCGTCCCCCTGGCTCATCTCTTCTACCACATTATCCAGATACAGGGTTTTTCCTGATGCATTTTGTCCGATTATAATTTTAATCATCCGACGGCCTCCTTTATCATAGCATTATAAAAGGCATCGCTTAACGCAGAATCATAAACAACGTTCACGTATTCGCTGTTATAAAATTTTTTGAAAAATAATTTGAGAGTTTTCTTTGTTAACTGCGTAATATCCGTATGCAAGTATATATTCTTTTTCTTCTTATCCGCAATATATGCTATTAGAAATACTCTCTCCGCCCTGCTAAGCTTATCAAAACCAAGTTTCTGATCCCTGTGTATATATTCCATTTTCTCCAAGTTCATGGATTGTATATTCTGATCATTTATTTCATTCAGAAGACTGACCACCTCATTCGAATCGATTCCTTCCACATCTGTCAAGAGCTGTTTGACCCGAGTCAGCGTAAAATCAATTTTTCTGATATAGATTTTTCTTAAAAACAGCTTTCCGTCATATTTTTCCCAAGACTTTATCTGCACAGCAAACACCTGCCTTTCATTATCTTATTATATCTCGTAAAGAGATATTTTACAATCTTTCATAAGCCCAGATATTCTTTATCTGCGCTCCGATCTGGTCAAAGGTCCAATACCTGCCGCTTCTGTCCACACAATTGGGATCGTTCACCAGGAAGCCTTCCTCATTATAGCCGTAGATAACAATAAAATGCCCGTATACGGTAAAATCTCCTCTTCCCACAGAGCAAATCAAAACGCTGCCCCTCTCCAGCGCCGCCAGCATGGCTTCTTCCGTTCTTTGGATATTTCCCACCATTAACCCGTATATTGCCGGTACGTCGTCCATCAACTGCCACGCCGTACCGGAGCCTTCCACCCAATAACCGTTATCCATAGCATAATCCGCAATTTTATCAGGCGTCAGGGTTTCGTCACGAAGCAGATAATACAAAACCATGGACAAACAGGTTGGTCCGCATCCCGTCAAGCCAACAATACTGCTGCCATAAGAATGGTATCCCCATCTTTTATCCCATTGGAGAAACAAGGGAAAATCCTTTTCTTTTTCCGACTCCGTCAGGCCGCCGGCAACTCCCTGTCCTTCATCCGTATAACCGGCCACAAAATCTGTCATCTCAAGGTTATTAGCCAGAGCCGCCAGCATATTCTCAGGATATAAGTCGCTGTTATTCAATATTTTTTCCACAACGGAATTGTTCTCTCCAAGCTCCCGCAGTTTCTCAACGGCTTCTTCCCGGCTGTATTCCCGTGGTTTTTCCACTTTCACACTGGGTATTCCGTCCATATAATCTTTTTCCTGTATAGCCTTCTGCTTTTCCTTCTGTTTGTTCTCCGTCTCCGACGCCGTGACATTTTCCATGCCGCCGGCAGGCTTCTGCCGCCCAGGTTCCATTTCCCCCAACAGGGATTTCATTTCTTTTAATTGCGCTTTCATGTCCAGAATACAAAACATGGAAAACGCCAAAGCAATTCCCGTTATAACCAGCATAATCCTGTTCTTTCGTCTTTTCTTCCTTATAAGCTCTTTTTGTCTCTTTGTAATTACACCGACTTTTCTTACGTTTTGTTTCACGCTGTGCTCCTGCCTTTCACTTAATTTTCTCCTTCGTCTGTGGAAACCGGTCTGAGAATCCCGACCGGCGTACGCTGCGCGCTTTGTCCCAGAGGATTCTGTTTCAGCAGCGTCGCATACATCTCTTCATCTACATTCTTGCAGGAAGCGCCCAGCACTTTACAGCCAAGATCATTGACGTCCACTACTAACACGGTTTTTCCTCCAAGCTGTCCGGAAACTTCCCTTGCCGTGCGCCGCGGATTCATCGGAGAAAGCACCACGTATTCGTTATAGGGAGGCAGTGTGCAGGAACACGGTCCGTCAATCGCGGCCACCCGGCTTCCCGCTACATAATAAAACCATCCCTTTTTTCCCAATAATTTGCCGATCATTCCTGCAAACGCCGCAAGCAAAATTCTGGGAAGCCCGGCTTCCCATATTGCGCATTGCATCGTTTCCGGCATGGAAAGACCTATCCCATAAGGCGACTTTGTTACAAATCTGCTTAAAACTTTTGCTGTAAACCCCGTCTTTACGGAACGGACGGGAAGCGCTCTTCCTTCCGCACAAGCTACCATTTTCTCACTGATAAATATCACATCGTCTGTCTCTGCCATGGGCAGTACAAAACGTTCTATAATATCTTCCAACCGGTCCTCTTTTGTTACCACGCTTGTCTCAACCGCATAACACGCGAACTTTTTGTCCTTATATCTGACAAACCGGGATTTACCCGGATTGACTTTATATCCGTATTCCATATATGTGCCTCCATACAGAAAGCTTTTTATGCCGCTTTTCTGATTTATTTAAGTGTAACAATGGATTGTAGCCGAATTGTAGCGTAAAGATTAAATATGTCTGATGATGTTTTAAGATTTTATGAATATTGGGATTTATAAGTCCGGTAACTGGTATTTGTTGCTCTGAAACGGAAGGGTTAATTTGAAATCCCCTTGCTTCGCCTTTATCGGTTGAAACAAGGGGATTTCCTTATCTATATTTAATTTTTCCCGCATCCGGTCTATATTTTGACATCTACGGCTGCTCCAATGCCGACATCATTTTCTACACGGTCTTTCTTATCTTCCTCTTTGTCCGCCGTCTCCTCCCGGGCCGCTTCCTGCGCTTCCTTAACTTTCCGGTTTGCACTTGCAAGAGAGGACATCTGTCCTGCCTGCGCCGCTAAAGCCTTTTGCTCAACAGAAGCCAACTGTTCCCGCTTTTTTTCCGCGTTGCCGCCTCTGCCCGCATCCAGCTTAATTTCCACTTTCAGAACACCGGCTTTTCCTTCCAGTCCTTTGGCCGTGCTTCCCTGTACTTTTGCCTGTTTCATGGCGGAATCAGCGGAAAGCATTGCCTGCATGTCGGTCTGCGACGTATTCTGTGTATTCTGTGTATTCTGCGTTTTCTGCCTCTGCTCGTTCCTTTTTTCACTCATATGCTGTCTTAACTGCTGGTTCAGGCTGTTGATTTCCTGCTGTATTTCCTGCTTTTTCTTCATCTTTTCTTCCGGCTGCATATCCTTATTGGAAGCAAGCTCCTGAAGCTGCTTTTTAGCATTTGCTATCTGATTCTGAATACTCTTAGCGACAGAATCCGTCCCTATATTGCTATTTGCACCCGGAAACGCCGCTCCGTTTATACCGCCCACTGTCATTATATTCCTGTTCTCCTTTCCGGTCGTCTTTTTCTTATTTCTTTCACTCTGTTTTTCGGATTACTTGCCGGAAAGCTGAACAGACTTGCTGTCAAACGCCTTTTTTCTGTTGTGAACGGCAGAAGTGCCGCCCTTTTAATAACTGCGTACCTTTCTCTGGATATACCGCAGATAGCTTTTTACAAACTCCCGATAATTCTTTTTTGCCACCAAAGCTTCTCCCCGTTCCATATAAATTGTCGCGGCATCATACTTTCGGATAAAACGAAAATTAACAAGATACGCCCTGTGCGGTCTGTAAAAATCTTCACCCGCTTTTTCCTCCAGTTCTTTCATCTTTCCGTAATATTCTATATCGGAATCCATTGTATGAAGCATGATTTTGCGGTTGAATACTTCCGCGTATACAATATCTTTAAAGCTCACAGTTATATGTTGTCCGCCCGCCGTAATAATCAGATCCGGCGTCTCTCTTTCCCCTGAGCAACATTTCTGCCTTTTTCTTTCCTCCACCTGCTCCGCCGCCTTCTGCATTACCTGCGCAAACTTTTCATCCGGAAAAGGCTTTACCAAATAATGAAATGCCCCCACATCAAACGCCTGATATACATATTCTTCCAACGCCGTTATAAAAATCAGAATTGTTTCCGGACCGCTCCTGCGAAGCTCCCTTGCCGTATCCATTCCGTTTTTCTCCGGCATGCCTATATCAAGCAGCAAAATATCCGGCTGTCTGTGTGCTAATAACAGTTCCCCGCCGGATTCAAACAAAGATATCTGCGCCTGCGGATAAAGCCTCGCGACTTTTTCCGCAAGCAGTTCTCTGATTTCCTTTTCATCATCGCATATTGCAATCTGCATTTTTTCCATGATTTTCCTCTATATATTCTAAAACTAATTTTGACGTAAAATGCGTACGCATCTGTCAGAGGTCTTTTCTAAGATACCGTACATACGCCGCGGTAACTCCCATAACAAAAAACACCGCTCCCGCTGAAACAAACTTTCCGCAAAGTCCGCCGGAAGCAATAATATCAGACGCTTCCGCATATCCAAAGGGCGTAAAATATTTAAGAAAATCCGCCGTTTCGGAAATATTGGCAATCAGATTCAGAAAATACAGCAAAGCTGCAAGTCCCAGACCGATTCCCAGACTTCCCCGGCGCAGGAACGCGGAAATACCGAAACAAATACCGGCAATCTGGACCTGCAGCAGAAAATATGCAAAGTGCAGTAATAAAATTTCCTTCCACGGAATCTCTTCTCCGATTAGTCCGACGGAAACCACCGCTGCTGCCAGAACAAACAGGTTCAGAAAAACAATCTGCGCGATTATGGATGCAAATTTTTCCGTCACAACCCGTCCTCTGCTCACCGGATGGGTCAGAAGGAATTCCGCCGTATGTTCTTTTTCCTCTTTTGCCAGCATAGACACAGCGCATAAAGCCGCAAAAAAGGCGCCGCCTAATCCGAGGATATTTCCACATTCGATTCCGTAAAAACCAATGAGCGTACCGAAATTAAGCTGATCCATGCCAAATGCCTGGGTAAAGCTGCCCATGGAAGAAAACATTTCTCCCACGTCCTCCATCTCCCCTTTCATCTGCGGAAACATCAGCACACAGACAAGCATCAGAAAGGAAACGGACGCTGTCCATATGATTAATGAATTTCTTCCCTGCTTCAGTTCGTGTTTGAATATCGTCATTTTGTATTTCCCCCTTCTGCATAATAGTGCATAAAAACCTCTTCCAAATCGGGTTCCGCAACGGTCAGATCCGTAACGTGACAGTTTGCCAGAAAACGGAGCAGTTCGTTCATATCCCCTGTATAAAGAAAACGGACGCTTCCATCCCCGGCCGACAGATCCTGAACGCCGGGTAAATTTTCAGGGTGAACCTCTCCATGAACGGTAATCCGCTTTGCGCCTGTTCCGGCAAGTGTTTCCACGCTGCCGCAGGCCGCCATGCGCCCCTCTCTTATTATGGCCGCCCTTGTACAATGGCGCTGGATTTCGGAAAGCACATGGGAAGAGAGAAAAACAGTCGCTCCCTTTCGGTTCCGTTCATGCAGGATTTCAAAAAATTCCCGTTGGATCAACGGGTCCAGTCCGCTGGTAGGCTCATCCAGAATCAAAAGCTCCGGATTATGCTGCAGCGCACAGACGATAGCCGCCTTTTTTCGGTTTCCCAGGGAAAGCTCATCGCAAAACCTCGACGTATCCAGCCGGAGACGCTCGCAAAGCCGCGCCGCTTCCTGTCCGCAGTCCGCCCTGCGCAGACCGGCGGAAAATTTCAAAAGCTCCCTTACGCGCATTCTTGGATAAAAGGCCGTTTCGGAAGGAAGATATCCCACCTGTTTAAGAATTTTGCGTTTATACTTTACCGTATCCATATCATAAATTTCCGCGCTGCCGCCGCTTTGCTTTATCAGTCCCAGCAAAGTTCGTATGGTCGTACTTTTGCCCGCGCCGTTGGGACCGATAAATCCGAAAAATTCCTGTTCCTCCACGCACAGATTTAAATCGATAATTCCTCTGTTTTTTCCGTAATATTTTGTCAAACCGTCTGTTTTTATAATTTGCATCTTTATACCTGTTCCTTTCCGCCACCCCGCATAAATATCTTTTTCCAGAACCGGAACATTTCCTCAAAATCCTTCTCCATTTGTACGGTATCCACTTCACCCATACGCATCCGTTCCAGAAGATATCCTTCCGTCGCCCAATACATTTGTTTATACATCATCGGAATATCAAGTCCCGGAACAAACTGGCCGGAATCCAGATTCCCTATTGCCGCCGCCGCTTTATAATCATAATACTCCCTGCAGCTTTCCTGAACCGCCGGACACACCTCCGGATCTTTCTCATAAAACGCCTGCAGCGCAAACGCGCCCATATCAGGATACAGCTTCATCAGCCCGATCTTCGCCTTCAGTCCTCTTTCAAGCATTTCAAACAGTTCCTTCTGCCCGTAACAATCATACCGTTCCATATATTCGACCGTAGTCTTACAGCATTTATCCCATAAAAACAAATAGAAATCCCGTTTATTTTGAAAATAATGGAATAATAAGGACTTACTGATTTTTGCCGCATCCGCAATCTCACTCATGGGACTTTTTTTATAAGAATTGCGGGAAAAGACCCGGTATCCGGCATTTATAATCGTATTCTGTTTTTCTTCCGGCAGCTGATAAAACCGTTCATTCATAGACATAACTCCATATTGTTGTTAACCGCTTCGGTTTATATTACTATAACCGCATTGACCGTTTTTGAGAAGACCCTGAGAACCGTTATTTACTTTTTTCTTCCGTTTCCTTTTTATATGTTCCGTAAGAAAACGCCGCCGTCACAAATTCCGTAAAGCAAAACGCATACCAGACGCCGTCCGCGCCTGCAAATCTGCTGAAGCAAAAAGCGGCCGGTATTATGATAACCACATACCTTGCCAGGGAAATATATAAAGAAGGAGCGCCTTTCCCAAGTCCTTCCAACGCCCCTGAACAGGAAACCGAAACTGCCGATGCCATAAATCCCAGGCTGATAATATGCAAAGCTTTTACGCCGATTTTAACTGTTTCCGTATTATCCGTAAACAAGCCGATCAGATTTCCCGGCATAACCCAGGACAACACGGTTCCAAGAAACATAACGCTCATGGTCAGCCGCAATGTGGTACTAAAAATTTTCTTCACTCTTTCCTGCTCTCCGGCTCCATAATTGTATCCGATTAACGGTCTGATTCCCTGGATAATTCCGTTGGCGGTCAAATAAATAAAAGTCTGCAGCTTATAATAGACGCCCAGTACCAGAACATACGTTTCCGAAAAAGCCGTCAGAATTCCGTTTAAAGCCGATATCAGCAAAGAAGGCAGCGCCATATTCAGAGCCGCGGGAATTCCTACGGAATAAAGCCTTGCCAGCACGGTTTTATCCGGACGCAGACAGCTTCTTTTTACTTTAACGGGAACCGGCCGCAATACATAAAAGAGCAGGTACACAAGGAGTGTAACCGTCTGTCCGATTCCCGTTGCATAAGCCGCGCCTGCAATTCCCATAGCCGGGAAAAAGGAGATCCCGAAAATCATCAGCGGGTCGAGAACAATGTTTACGATAAATCCGCACATCATGCTGATCATGGATATTTTCATTCTCCCCACGGACTGAAAAATTTTTTCAAAAGCGATTCCCGTTGTAATTACCGCGGAAAACAAAAATGCCCGCACCGCATAGCTTAGCGCCATTTGCACCACTTCCGCATCCTGTGAAAAAGCCCTTAAAAACATCGGCATGGCGGCAATACAGAAAACGGTAAGCAAAATTCCGTGCAGGAAACTGAAAAGCAGTCCCTGTGTAGTCGCTTTATCCGCCTTTAATCTGTCTTCCGCCCCTAAATAAAAGGCTATATTTGCGTTCATTCCGACTCCAAATCCCACGGCAATGGCATGAATCAAATTTTGTACGGGAAAAACCAGCGCCAGGGCGGTCATGGCTTTCTCACTCATTTTGGCGACAAAGTAGCTGTCAACAATATTATAGAGAGCGTTTACCGCCATGGAGATTACCATGGGCAGGGACATGGAGATTACTAAGGGCAGAATTTTTTTCTCTTTCATAAAGGTTTGGTTCATGAGTGGGTACTCCTTTTTATATGGATATATTTTTACTGTAAGTTGTAATACGAATCTGAATCTAAGGCGCTCTTTCACGCACCGTAAAATTAATAACGCCACACCGTTGCAGTCAGCAAGTGTGTGGCGAAAAAAGATTTCTCTTGAAAAATCCACTCCCGTAAGGGTTTTATTGTTATATAATGCCATAGTATTCTGAGCCTGTCATTCAGGAGGTATATCCTGCCGCCCTCCGGTTCACTCCCGGTCCACAATAGCCTTCCCTCTCCATTTTCCGCTTTTCCAGCGAAGCATCACAATCAGCCCGCGGATACATTCATCCGCCGCCGTTCCCATAAACACGCCGGCTACTCCGAGTCCGGCCAGAATTCCCATTCCGTAACCGGTCGTAACGCCGAGTCCCCACATGGTGCACAAGCCTACCAGCAGGGGAAAAACATAGTCTCCGGCCGCTTTCAGGCTGCATACAAACATCATGTTAAGACACCTGCCCGTTTCCAGTACAATATCCACCAGCATGACCTGGAAAGCAATACGGACAATTTGTTCATTGCCTGTAAAAATCCTCAGCGTAAACGGCGACAAAATGCAGTTTACTCCGGCAAGCGCGACCGTAACCGGCAAAGATATCTTCAGGGAAGCAAACACCCTCCGGTAAGCGCCGTCCTCATTTTTTGCCCCCACCAGATGCCCGGTAATAATCTGGGTTGACATTGCCACGGAACTGGAAAAAACATTGGCAAAAGATATCAGCGCCTGGCAGTAAACCCTTGCGTTAACCGCCTCGTTTCCCATACTGTTTACAAAAGACAGAAGCACCAGCTGATACAAATTATAAGACATACTCTCTCCCGCTGTAGGAAGACCGATCTTGATCATCTGAAGCAGCAATTTTCCAGGAAACGGATTCAGCAGCCTGATTGAAAAACGGCCCACGGCCTTTTTATAAAAAAGAAACAGGGCAATGGCCAGCGCAAGAACTCTCGCCGCTACCGTAGACAAGGCAACGCCCTTTACTCCCATGTTCAGATATTTTAAAGGCCCGTAAAGAAAAAGATAATTACCTCCGATATTGATCACATTTACCGCAAGGGAAATATACATACCGGCTTTCGTGTATCCGTTACATCTTAAAATCTGATTCATAACGCCGTAACCGGCCTGCAGAAACAAAAAACCACCCACAAGATTGATGTAAGAAAGGGCATCGGGCATCATTTCTTCCGAAACCTTTAACAGCTCCATGCAGGGCCTCTTTACAAGCACCAGTCCGATACTTAAAACCAGTCCGAAAACAAGATTTACAAGCAGCACCAGCGTATAAATCCGGTTCATTTTATCATATTGTTTCGCTCCCAGATACTGGGCCACAACCACGGAAGTCGCCGTAGAAATAATCCCGAACATCAAAATCAGAAGATTCATAACCTGGTTTGCGTTACCGACCGCGCCTACGGTATTTTCCGAATAATGGCTCAGCATCAGGGTATCCACGTTGTTAAGCAAAATGCTTAAGAACATCTCTAAAAACATCGGGCCCGCAAGAAAAAACAGGGGCATGTTTTCCGTTATTTGTCTCTTTTGTTTCATGTTCTTCATTTTGCTGCCTTTCCGTGAAAAAATTCGGTGAACCACTGGCCCACCGAAAAACTTTTTCTCATTCGATTACGGCTGCATACCGTCTGCACATATTTTTCCTTATATTTACAGTATATGCTATCCGCCGTCAGGATGCAAGATTTTTTATCCCTTCACAACGCCGATTGTTTTCAGTTTTCTGACAGGCGTTACGAGATCTGTCTGCTGCGCCATTACCTCGTCGATATCCTTATAGGCAAACCGACATTCCTCCGCCACGTCGTTCTTTTTCTTTTTTCCAAGGACCACGCCTTTTTCCTTCAGGTCAACCATGACCTGCTCCGTGGTAAAGGCCTGCATCGCGCCGCTTCTGGAATATGCCCTGCCCGCGCCGTGGGATGAGGTGCAAAAGGACTCTTCGTTCCCTTTTCCCTCCACCACATAGCTGTAGGAACCCATGGCTCCCGGTATGACGGCGCGCTCACCTTTCCTGACTCTTGTTGCGCCCTTTCTGTGCACCCATACATTCTCGCCGTAATGGTTTTCCAAAGCCGCATAATTGTGATGGCAGTTAATCTTATCGGTAAAAGCTATGGATACGCCCGCATACCGCTCGATCTGCTCCTTTACCACCCCGCACACCCGCTCCAGCATACGTTCTCTGTTTTCAAAAGCATAGGCGAGGGCAAGCTGCATCCAGTTTAAATACTGCGCGCCTTCCTCCGTCCCTGTGGGAAGAAACGCCAGTCTGTATTCCTCCGGAACCTGGCTGTACCAGGTCTTGTTTAATGTACGGGCCTTTTTATGAAAATAGTCGCAGATTTCCTTTCCCAGATGACGGCTTCCCGAATGGATCATAATGCACAGATAACCCTCCTCATCCTCCTGCAGCTCGATAAAATGATTGCCGCCTCCAAGGGTTCCTGTCTGAAAATATCCCTCCTCCAGCAAATGCATCAGCTCCGGATTTGCTTCATATTTCCCGCTGTTTTGTAACGCCTCGTCCAGTACCGGCGAATCCTGTTTCTTCTTATGGCTCTCAAACCCCACGGGAACGGAACGCATAATCCCTCCGATCATGGACTGCATCAGGGTTGCCGTACCCACCGTTGCTTCGCTGATTTCCTTATATTTTATATCCGTGGCTGTAAAAACCATGCCGCAGCCGATATCCACGCCGACTGCGTTGGGAATCACAACGTCTTTTGCCGCAATCACGCCGCCTATCGGCATACCCATTCCCGTATGGGTGTCCGGCATAAGGCACACCCATTTGTGCAGAAAGGGCAGATTGGATAAATGGTACGCCTGCTCCAGACAGGATTCCTCCAGCTTATCCATTCCGGAAAGCCATGTTTTTATGGGAAACTTTGTTTTATCATTATAAATTACGAACATAAATACTCCTCCACTTTTCTGTATCTTTCTTCCTCCAGAATTTTTTTCAGGCACACAAACGGGTTTAATTCCCCGGAAAGAACCATCCTGCAGACGTTTACGGAAAATCCGCTGACCAGACAGACCCCCAGTTCGTTTTCGCGGACCGGAACGACGTTCGTCCTGCTGTTTACATTCCAGAATACAAGCCGCGGCAGCCGGTAGCCATAACAGGAAAACCGCTTTTTGATACCGTCAAAAAGCGTATCGGCGTCGCTGCTTACGGCGCTGTCAAACTCCATATCGGATATCACCAGAATGGTCCCCGGCAGTTCTTCCTGTTTCAAGTGATTTTGCAGCGCCGTCTGCAATACCAGCTCAAAAGTCGCTTCCAGATTTGTATTGGTGCAGTCATTGTGGGAAAACGCCAGCTCCAGCTTTTCTTTTAATGTCCGGCAGGCAGACAGGTCCACATACCGGGGCCGGCTGGAAAAGGTAATGAAACGGTTCCGGTACGCGCCGCCCATACGCCCGGCAAAATAAACCCCAAGGGCATTGGATACATGAAGCGCCGTAGTACTGCCGTTTCCTACCGGGCAAAGCATGCTTCCCGAGCCGTCCACCACGCAGAGTATATTTTCGGCTCCCGCCACCGTATCGGGAAGATTGTTCCACAAAAGCTCCAGCGCCGGATCCTCCCCGCCGACTTTAAAACTCCATCCTAAGCGGTCCGTATACTGCGTTACAATCTCATGGGGCATCAGTACGCCCGCGTGAATCACGGCATGATTTTCCTGCACACTTTTTAAGAATTCTTTTCTGCGCGTCTCGTCATGGCGCAAAAAGGCGTTTCTGTAAAGAAGATTTGCCCTGGAAGCTACCGCCTCATAATTGATTTCTCCCCAGCGGTTATCGCTCATAGCAGTCTCCGTCACCTGCAGATATGCCCTCAGGGAGGCAAGCAGTTTCCGGTATTCCTTTGCAGTAAGCCCCATAAAGCTTTGCAGCCGCGCGGCAGCTTTTTTCGACTCCGCGGAAGAGGTGTTATTGCCCGGCATCCACTTTGCGCAAAGAGAAATGCCCTCCCCTTTCTCCATAGCCTCTGCGTCCGCCTCCAGCTGCTCTTTTAACACAGTAAGCGCTTTTTCTTCAACCGGTGTGCCAAGCAGGCAGAGCAAATCGTCAAAACGGCCGTACTCCGCCATAATTACGGCAAGACCGCCTGCCATTTCCGGGAAGCTTTGCGCCAGATACCGGAAAATTACGCGAAAGCTTCTTCTCTCTCCCAGTCCGCCTCTTACGTCCCGCAGGAAAAACAGCCATTTCACGGCCAGCACTCTGTCCTCATAAAACGCCCTGATAAACCGGTTCACAATTTTTTCTTCGCTCTCGTTTCTTAAGGACGCCACAGCAAAATTCAGATCCGTCAGGGTATTCCCCGTCGTTGCAAAGCCTGCGGCAGCGCTTTCCGGTTTTCCTTCGTCTGAATATAAGATACAATACCCGGAGCAAAGAATCATTTCAAAAAAGTTGCGAAGATGTGTTATACTGTTGGCAAAGGGCGGAGACAAATGAATCCCCACTCCCATTCAACGCAGGAGAACCCCACAAATGTCGGAATTCAAAGAACTGATCAAATCCTTTTCCAAGAGCCGTGAATACGTCCGGGACTTCTTTGTCTACGGTTTTAAGACCCGGGACGAGTTTGGCGGCTGGAGCGGCCGTACCTACGACAATGAGCGCCGCAGGCTGGAAAGCTGGCTGTCCGGTTATGTCAGAGCCGAATACAAGGGAAAAGAAAAAAATATATATTTATCCATTGACAGCAACCTGCTGGATACGAACCCGCTTTACCGGGTGTGGAAAGCAAAAAGCTTCACGGATAATGATGTTATGCTGCATTTTTATATTCTGGATTATCTGGAAAATTCTAAAGCACAGACGGCCGATGGGGTCACGGACGGTATCCTGGCCCGCTATAACGTTATGTTCGATGCCCAGACGGTCCGGCGGAAATGCAATCAGTATGCGCAGGAGGGAATCCTGTTAAAGGAAAAGCGCGGAAAAGAGGTTTTATACCGGCCGGGAACGCCTTTTCGGAAGCTGCTGTCCGCTTATCCCGGCCTGGCGGACGCCATAAAGCTGTACCAGCTTATTTCTCCACTGGGCATTGTGGGCAATACCCTGATGGAAAACGGTTCCTTTGCCAATGATCTGTTCCGGGTAAAGCACAGCTTCTTTGTTTTTACCCTGGAGGATGAAATTTTGCTTGCGCTCCTTTTGGCGATGCACGAAAAAAGAGCGGTACACTTAAGTATAAAAAGCACCCGGACGGATATTTTTAAGGAAACGGAAGGCGTCCCCCTGAAAATTTTTGTCAGCGCCCGGACGGGAAGACGTTTTCTCATTCTTTATCTTCCGGACAAAAGGCGTTTTTCAAGTGCGCGTCTGGACGCCATAAAGAAGGTAACCAAGCTGGATATTTATCCTGCATATCCGGAAATCAAAGAAAAACTGGAGAAAAACAAAAAGTCTGCATGGGGCGTTTCTTTTCAAAACGAAAGCCGCACACATCTGGAGCATGTGAAACTGACTCTGCATATAAAAGAGGATTCGGAAGGTTTCATTTTAAAGCGCCTGGAGCGCGAGGGCAAGGACGGTATCATTCGGAAAACCGCTCCGGATACTTTTACTTATGAGGCAGAAGTTTTTGACGCCAATGAGATGCTGCCCTGGATTCGTACCTTTATGGGAAGAATCCTTGCTGTTGAATCGGACTGCCCGAAGCTTAAACAGCTGTTCCAACGGGATTTTTCCGCTATGTATCGTATGTATTTCAGCGAATATCCGGGCGCAGGCGCAAAGGAGTAAAATGAATGGAATTATTTTCAGAAGTATATAATTGTTATTTTCAGGTAATCAGCGCTTTTCTTCAAAAAGACCGCCGCATTTCGGAACGGGAAATGCGTTTTCACATCAACGACAGCTGTTTCAGGGAAAGCATCCTGTATCTGCTTCCCCGCCTCACGAAGCAGAGCTGGGGCTTCTTTGAAAAGAAGGATGGATTTTTGTGTTCAAAATTATCGGAGCAGTTTTATACGCCGCTTACGGATCTTCAAAAATCCTATTTAAAAGCTGTTCTTTTGGACGATAAAATCAGGCTTTTCTTAAGCAATACGGAAATTGCGGATATAAACGCCGTATTTTCCAATATCCGCCCGCTTTATACGCCGGAAGACTTCTATTATTACGACCGTTTTGCCGACCGGGACGATTACGGGAATCCGGATTACAGGAAACATTTTCAGACGCTTATGGCCGCCATTTTGGACCGTACTTATGTGGATATTCTTTACGAATCGCGCTTTGGGCACAGAGTGCGCCATATTTATCTCCCCTGCCGTCTGGAGTACTCCATAAAAAACGATTGTTTCCGGCTGCTGGCAGTGGAATCCCACAGGCAGAGAAATCCACGGGTTGAGATACTGAACCTGAGCCGGATTCAGGCGGTTACGCTTACTTCGAAAACAGCCGGTAAGCTTCCTGATATCAACCGGATTCTCAGCCGCTCCTACCACAGGGAACCGGCCCGGATTTTGATTAAAGACCGGCGCAATGCGCTGGAGCGGGCCATGCTGCAGTTTGCCAATTATGAAAAGAGCACAAGAAGAATTGACGCGGATACGTATGAGTGTCTGATTTATTATAATAAAAAAATGGAGACAGAGCTCCTGATTGAAGTTCTGTCTTTTGGTCCGATGATTCAGGTTGTAGGAAACAAGGATTTTCTGAGGCTTTTGAAGGAACGGCTGGCAAGGCAGAAAGCGATGTTGGAGGAAATATCATGAATCAATTAGAAGACATAATAAAAATACTGGACTCTATGGCAGAAAACGAGGTCAGTCGCATAAAAGTGGAAATGTCAAATTTCATAAATCCAGGAGAGACACAAAAAATATACCATCACGGGCGATGTGACGTTGGAAGTCCATTTGCAACGGGAAATCTCTATGATTTAGAAGAGGATTCACCAGAATCATAAAAAACTCTCTCAAAAATAGCATGGATTCCGGAAATTCCTGTATAACACAAACAAGGGCAGACCCCGAAAACAGGCTCTGCCCTTTTGTAACTATTTAGATATCATACATCATTTCTTCTTTTATGAACGCTATTTAACAAACAATTTTACCGTCGCCTTTTTACCCGACCCGTCAATTGTTTTAACAGTAATAGTTACCGTTCCTTTCTTGAGCGGGAATACATACAACAGACCCGCTTCGCCTTCAACTTGGGTTGTACCTGCCGACACTATAGTAGGATCACTTACTTCAACGGAAACCTCCGGCCAAACACCAGCCTCATACCACATTTTCCCATTGAAATAAATATCATATACAGCTATTCTATTGACATCTATCTCATCCCATGTATTGGAAGCATCCGGACGCCCAACAGAAATACGATTTGTAGTTTCGGCAGTATGTATAGTATATTCTGCAACCAATCCACTTCCGTCCAATGTCTCGGCAGTAATCGTTGCGGTTCCAAAGTCCCTGTCAACCAAACCGGCTTTTGCCGTTACCACACCTTTAGCGTTAACCGTCGCAACCGCTTCATTACTGGAAGACCACTTAATCTTTTTCCCAGCTGCCGTTAAAGAACCAAATTCCGTTTCCAATACTCCGGAAAGTTTAAGTTTTTTCCCTTTACTTATGGTTTCCACACGCCCCGCTTCAGGACTGATCGTAAGATTAGACGCAGGATTGCTGACATTTACGGTACATTTCGCACTTTTATTGCTTCCGTCCGTAGCCTTCACGGTAATTACCGCTTTACCAGTTGTCTTACCGGTTGCCCGTACCGTCAAGATATTATTTGTCAATTCACACGTTACGATTCCCGGTGCGGAATTCGTAATCGCCATAAATTCTGCGCTGTAGCTTCCTTTCACTTCCAATTCTACGTCAGCGCTTGTAGCAGCATTTCCTTTACCCGCCACACGGAACAGATTCACACTGGCAGTTTTAAACTTCATGCTCTGGATCGCTTCTTCTGTAACCTCAATCTCCTTAGTAGCGGTAATTCCGTTTTTGGTCTTAGCCGTAACCGTATAAATGCCTGCTGTTGCATCTTTCTTAACCGTAACTTTGCCTTTACTGATCGATACTCCTGTTGCAGCAGAATCTCCGGAAATGGACCATTCTACAGTTTTGTCTTTAACCATTGCAGGACCAATGTCCGCCTTCAAACTAATACTCTTTCCTTTGGCAACATACCCGCTTCCGTTGATGGTCAGCGATTCGGGATCCTGCACTACTACGATGTTTATCGTTGCTTTTTTGCCGCTTCCATCCGCTGCTGACGCTGTGATGGTCGCCCTTCCACTGCCCGTTGCATACACTACACCCGTTTCATCTACTGTTGCAACCGTTACTTTACTGCTGCTCCATGTAACATACTCAGAAACAGGCAGCTTATTTCCGCCTTTGTCTAAAACGCTCAGCAAATCACTGAGATTAACCGAATAGTTATCGCTTCCTTTAGTAAGGCTTTGGCTCTTTTCGGAAAATGTCATTTTATCTACCTGTGCACTTTCCAAAACTTCAATATCCCACGTACACTTAACGCCGCTGCCGTCTTTTGCCTCTGCCGTAACCGTATAGATACCTGGCGTTGCGCTGGAAGAAGCCGTTACTTTACCGGATGTTGCATTTATAGAAACACCCGTTCCGCTAATGGACCATTTAACATTTTTAACTGCCGCCCAAGAAGGCGTAACAACCGCTTTCAAGATAATAGATTTTCCACGCGGAACTTTCTTTAAACCGGAAATTGCAATACCTGTTACTTTAGGTTTGAATGTATATGTCGCACTGGTAACTTTACTTGATTTACCGGAAGCATTCACTGCAATGGCTTTTAAAGTCATCTTACCGGTAACTTTTCCGTTCAATTGTCCGCTCACTGTCACAGGCCCTGTATACAAGGTCCCGTTTTTCACTTGCCCGTTTTTGTAAGAAGGCGTTTTTCCATCAATAGAATACCATATTTCCATACCGCTTTCCGCTGTAATTTCAACAGCCATGGACTCTTCGCTATAGGTTCCTGCCTTTTTACTGAAAACCGGCGTATTAGGTGTCCCGGCAATTGTTGAAAGCTTCAATGCCTTAGGAAGCGTTGTAATACCGCTTCCGATTTTGCTTCCCGATGCCTTTGCCACATTACCTTTCATAATCTGTTCCAGGGCTGCTACTTTTGCCTCACCTGTCAGAGCAACGCCATCCCTATATAAACTTGGATGCTTTGCCGAAAGGATTACCGCCGCTGTTCCGGCAGCAACAGGCGTAGCCTGCGAAGTTCCGCTCATAAAGCCGTAACCGTCCGGAACGGTTGAACAAATATTAACTCCGGGAGCTGCAAGATCAACCCACGGTCCATAATTGCTGAAGTATGCTTTAGCATTATTCGTATCGGTAGCCGCTACACAAATAGATTTCTCGTAAGCACCCGGGAAACATGCAGTCAGAGAACCGTCGTTTCCTGCAGCTACAAATACGGCAATACCAGCTTTCACCGCACGGTTCACTGCATCTTCCTCGGCAGGCGTACCGCCGTAGCCGCCTAAACTCATGTTGATAATATCCACTTGCCATTCGATAGCCTTATTAATACCTCTGACTAACGTTGCAGTCGTTCCGGCCTCCTCGTCATTCTGACCAAGAACCTTGATATTGTATAAAGCGGCTTCCGGAGCAACACCGCTTCCCCCTGTGCCATTATTATGCCTTGCCGCAATGATACCTCCGACATGTGTTCCATGCCCATTTTCATCAACAGTTCCGCTTGTAGCTCCTGCTGCGGCATTATAGCTGTCTGCAATCTCAAGATCCTCATGAGGTGAAATGCCGCTATCCAAAACCGCCACTTTCACTCCGGCGCCCTTATAGCCGTTATCCCATGCATAAACCGAACCTACCACCTGATGATGCCACTGATATCCGGAATGGCTGGTCTGCAGCATAGGATCATCGTATGAAGCTGTAGCATAACCGGAATTCATCGGATATCGGTAATAGTTAGGACTGACAGCCGGTAAATGCTTTTCCATATTTGCCGACGCTCTTACCGCCGCCGTAACAGTCACACCTTCAGGCAGGCATAACACCGCGACATTATCAAAATACGATTTCAATTCCGCACCAAATGCTTCCGCATACAATTCTGCTTCTTCTCTGGTTGAACAGCTGAAAAATACTTCATTCTCAACATAATCCACACCGGCCTCCGCATCATTCATCTGGTCCAGATATCCTCTCAGACTTTCCTTTTGGCTTAACTGCTCTGCTGACAATGTATAATTGGCAGGCAGACCGGGAAACATGTCCTCACTATCCGTTTCTTTTTCGCCTTCCTGATCCAAAGCCGCGTCAAGATCATTATCGCTGACAGCTTCTTCTGTCTCCTGGTCGACGTTGATTATCTCATCCGTATCTTCATCTGTCTCTTCCGTCACGTCATTGCTGCTGACAGAATCATCCGCCGGCTCCTGTGTATCCTCAATCACATCATTGCCGGAAATTGTCGCAGTTCCTTCTGCAAATACGGTCACTGATGATGACAACGCCATCACTAAGACCAATAAATATGCCAGTAATTTGTTCGTCTTTCTTTTCATATTTCTCTCCCTCTTAATATAAATTTCTTTCTAAATTAACAAAAACTTCCGGATAACCAGCCTCCTTTCCCTTTAGAATCACCTCATGAAGCGGTTCTTTAGTTGTATATTCCGCCACTCCATCGGCATACATTACCAATTCTATGTCATAGAGAGAAGCTATTTCTTTTGCTTCTTCCTCCGTTGAAACGACAGCCATTAATTCCCTGCCTTCCACCACGTCTGCCACGGCCCTCGACTCATCCTGTTCTACTTCCTGTCTCGGGGCTAAAATCTTTTCAAATAATCCCATCTTATATCCTCCGAATCCTGCAACAAGTATTATCACCGCAATGGCACAGCACCAAATCATCTTGCGCTTCACGTTCCGTCCTCCCCATTTTTCTGTTACACCAAAAAGCCTTTCCAACTTTCATCCTGTTTGAAAGACAATCAATTAACGCTATCTAACATAACTTTATCACAACAGACTTTATTTATCAATTCATTTTATTTCTATTATACAAAAAATTAGCGAATCTCTTCCGAGATGTTGTGCTTTGCCGGCAGCATAATCACTTATTAAAATGAAGCATAATTTGGTTTTATCACTGCCGCTCAGACATCGGTAGACCTCAGGATCCGCTTGATTTATAATGCCGTACCCCGAATTTCCAAAGCAGAAACGCCGGAAGCAGAAACAAACAGGCAAACAACGGCATAAACAGATACAAAACGGACTCCCGCTTTCCCAGGAGATATAACAGCGGATAATACTGTATTAACGCATAAGGAACCAAAAACGTAGTAAACAGCAGCATCTTTTTCCCATATATGCCAATGGGGTATTTCCCGAACTCTCTGGCGCCGTCGGTAAATACATTCATAAATTCCAGGCCTTCCAGAGTAAAAAAGCATAACGCGGCATAAATCAGAAACAGTGCGGAAAAAACCGCAGTTCCCCCGATCAGCATAAAAATAACGGTAACCGCTTTGGAAAGGTTCCAGTTTACATGACTGTTTGCAACTCCGTATACAAACATCACAATCGCCTGTATCATTCTTCCGATTCGCGAAAGTTCAAACCGGCTGCCCAGCACTTGTAAGATTTCATTTTGCGGACGCACCAAAATCCTGTCAAATTCCCCGCTTCTGACAATGCCCGAAAAAGCGTCGAATCCCCTGACAAACATTTCTGCAAGAGAAAACTCAAGTAGAACAATGGAAAAGCACAGCAGTACTTCGCCGTAGGAAAAGTCTTCTACCGTCCTAAACCTCCGGAACATAAAAAATATCCCCAGGAATACATTAAAAGAAACCAGAAACTGTCCCATTGCGGAAAGGAAAAACGAAGTTTTATATTGCATCATGGACCGGATATTTATGGATATATAATGGAGATACAGGTGAAAAGATTTTCGGATTGTTTTCATTTCATTCAGCCTCCCTGTATGGTTACCTTTTTTTCTGCAAACCTGCATAACAGTTTTCCTGCAGCAGTTAATACAAGCAGCCAGAATACCTGCAGCGCAACCGCCTTTTGCATCTGTACTTCGTTCATGCTTCCGCTGAAGATTCTAAGCGATACGTTTTGCATGGCCGCAAAGGGCAGGGCCTCCATAATCCGCTGTATGTTTTCCGGAAAAAACGGCAGAGGAATAACCGCCCCCGCAAAAAATTCCACTAAAGATGTAAATAGGATACGAAGCCCCTGAGGGGAAACGGTAAAAAATGTAAAAAAATAAATCAGCATACAAAATGATACGGTTACCGCAAACCCCAATACCAGGGTCACCAAAAAAAGAGCGAAATGAAAGAAATCCGCAGGCGGTTCAAGTCCATAAGGAGAAGGCACAAAAAAAGCCACCCCCAGAACCGGAAAGCACCGCAGGACAGCACGCGAAAGCCTTGTCGCCATGCTTCTGGAAAACCACATATTATAAAGGTTAATCGGTCTGCAAAGTTCATATGCAATATTTCCGTTAATGATGGAATCAAAAATTTCATTCTCCATCATCCATACCATAAAGAAAGCCAGAAAAGCCTGCTGCAGCCATACGTAAGATGCCGTTGCGGAAAAACTCATGGGAAACGCGGACGCATCCGACCGGTAAAATGCCCGAAACATCATAACCTCCATAAATCCCCATGTAAACTGCGTGACGATTCCCGCCAGCGCCGCGGCTCTGTACTGCAGCCCCATCGTAAAACGAAGCCGGAAGAAGGATAAGTATTTTTTCATAAACGGCGCCTCCTCCTATATATCATATGCACGGTACAGTTCGGCTATGGTTTCATCAATATTGTCATTCCCCCTCTTAATGTCCTCCAAAGTACCGTCCATAAGAATCCGGCCTTTTCCGATCAGAATAATCCGATTGGATAAAGCTTCTATGTCCTGCATATCGTGGGTAGTCAGTATTACCGTTGTGCCATGGACTTTGTTGCGCTTCAGGATAAACTCCCGTACCGCCAGCTTCGACACGGCGTCCAGGCCGATTGTCGGCTCGTCCAGAAATAAAATGCGCGGACTGTGCAGCAAAGAAGCCGCAATTTCACAGCGCATTCTTTGTCCCAGTGATAACTGGCGCGCCGGCGATCGCAGCAGTTCTTTTAAGTTCAGCAGTTCCGTCAGTTCTTCAAGATTTTGTCTGTACAGCGGCTTCGGAATCGAATAGATATCCTTCAACAGTTCAAAGGAATCCATGACGGGAACATCCCACCATAACTGGGAACGCTGGCCAAACACGACGCCGATCTCCTGTACGTGTTTTCTCCTGTTCTTATAGGGGATTCTTCCGTCTACAAGAACCGTTCCGCTGTCAGGCGTTAATATTCCGCTTAAGATTTTAATAGTGGAGCTTTTCCCGGCTCCGTTGGGGCCGATGTAACCTACCATTTCACCGTCCCGAATGGTAAAGCTTACGTCGTTTAGCGCGTGAATCGTTTCGTATTGACGGTGAAAAAGCGCTTTGCAGGCTTCTAAGAATCCTGCGTTTCTTTTTGCAATCCTGTACGACTTGCATACATGCTCCATCGTTATCATTCCTGCTTCCTCCTGGTAGTTATATTTGCATATCTTGCCAAGCCGGTCTGGTTTTGCTGGAATTTGCCAGTCAAATACCGAAGGTAAAATATTTGGTTGTCTCTCGGGCGAGAAGGTTTTCATTATAGCAACATGAAAAGGATAAGTCAATAATCACTTCGGAATATCAGAAGATAAACAGCTTTCAATTCCCATTATATTTTTCTCCACACTATCAAGCAGTTCCGGCAGTTCCTCCTCTATATGTGAAAGATACGTAACAACAAGCTTTTGCTGCGGCAAAATGTAACATCTTTGATTCCATTTTCCATGAATACTGAAACCGTCCCTGTATTTCCATATAAAATACCCGTAGCCGCCCTCCCGGTTCATCTGCTGTATGCTGACCGCTCTTTTTACATATTCTTCCGACACAATCCGCTTCCCCTCATAAATTCCGCCATTGCATAGCAGTAAGCCAATCTGGCTCAGATCATGGACGCACAGTTCCATACCGGAAGCGCCGTAAAAGTATCCGTCGGGGCATCTCTTATAAACCGGAGCCGTGACGTGTAACGGCAGCAAAAGATTCCGGTTCAGATAGGAAAATAAATCTTCTCCGACCGCATTTGCCAAAGCCACGCCAACCAGGTAGGCAGGTATGTTGCTATAACTGAAAATCTTTGCTCCGGCATTTTTTATGGGACAGGAAAGCGCGTATTTTAAATAGCTTTCTCCTTCCGGCCGAAAAGGAAACCCTTCCACCGACATGGTTAATAACCGCTCTATCGTTATAGACTGAAATGTTGTTCTTTGTACCTCTGGCATTTGCTCCGTTGCTTCTGCCGGAAGATAATCAAGAACTGGCCGTTCCAGCTGCAGCTTCCCCTGATCATACGCAATACCTGCCGCTATGGAAAGGATTGTTTTTGTCGCAGAGTAAATGGGATATTTCGTCTGGCAGGTATCCTTATATTTGTGAATAAGCCGTCCGTTCTCATACACTTCTGCGCCGTAAACATTCCATCTGCCATTTTGTATGTCATTTATAAATGCACTAAAATCCATAAATCAGGCCTTTACCTTTTTCAACTTGTTCAGTACAACATTTGTTCCATTCTTCCAAAAGATTGTTAAAAATATCATTCAGTCTCTTGATTATACTTTCATTTACCGGAATCTTTTTATCAAGAAATTGCATACCTCTTTCCCCCATAAAATCCACACAATAAATCAGGCAATAGAATACAAATGCTTTGTACTCTATCGTGTTTGGATGAATCTCATCCAACAGATAATCAATATACCTGGTATCCAAATCCATATTGAGCAGTGCAACTTTCGTGAGTGCAACAAAAGTAAGCATATCACCCAAACCGACCCAATCGATATCGATGATCCCAGATAATTTCCCCTTATATATTAATATATTTTTTGTACTTATATCATCCAGATATGGTGTTGGTCGAACCTTATCCAAATATTGTTGCATTTCTTGGCGTATTTCCTTTATGACATATATATTTCTGATATCAAAATAATGTTTTCGTTTTAACCTCTCCTCTGCACGATTCAGCATTTCATCAATAAAGTGGTTCCATGTCCACTCCGCATCCGGTGATATATCAATCCTTGATACTGTTCGCTGTATCTCAACTATTTCTTTTGCAATTTGTTTTTTCTCACTGTCATTTAATTTATAATAGACATTGCCAATATCGTCTCCAGGTATAAATGAAAGAATCAAATATGAATAGCCTCTGCACTTTCCTTTCGATAAAACAACAGGTATCGAAATTTCACATCCGGACAGCTTGCCAAGCCAGTAAACGGTACTATTATAAGCATTTTCATCTTTACTGCATCTGAGAATAAACTTTTCAGTTGCAGTGGAGACAATAAAAACATAGTTCGCAATACCAACGCTGCAACGCTCTATTTGAACAACACTCTTTTTTGTATCGGTTTCAAATATTATAATAGCTTCTTTATAATCCATTGGCATTAGTCCTCCATCCTCTATAGACTGACGAAAAAATCCTGACTTTTAATATTCCCCCAATCCAAAATGCACAGCAACCCGGCCGACCAGTTCATCAATTTCCATAACTATGTTTCTCATAAATAGTGACATAACATACGTCTGCATTTTCATTTGCAGCATAATCCATAATTAGCTTGTGCTTTCACGTTCTTTACAAATCCATCTATATCCCCTATGTCAATTTGAAATTAATACCAGTTCCCCAACGTTCCCGTTTTCATTTATCTCATCTAACATTAATTGCGCCTCTCCCAACGACCAAAATGCAAACTTGTCTTCTGAGCGTTCGTATTCTATTTTGAATCCCAATGCTGTTGTATAAAATTCCTTTGAATTATTGATGTTTGTAATCGTTAGTTCCGGTATCAGCTTATTGAATTTCATAACTCTGCACCTTTTCTTTCTTCCTAACTACGAATCCGAATTTTTTATATAATTTCAATGCACTTTCATTCCACTCCGCAACGCGCAATGTAATTTCTGCAAAATATTCTTCGTTAAATGGCAAGCATATTATATTAGACGTTTCACACATCTCCTTGTCAAAATACATCTCAAATGCCTACACCTCCGGTAAACGTTCATACTGAATCTGCACATAAGAATTCCCCCGGTAAATCACTCTTGAATTCCCTGTATTTTTAAAGCCATTGTTTTCATAAAACCGTTTAGCTTTTGGATTATCTTCTAACACCCATAACTGTATTCGCTTTTTATCGAATTCTTTCTTCAAGTATGCTATAACTCGCTTTCCATATCCTTGATTACGATACTGCTCTAAGATATATAAACTTGCTATTTCATAAGCATCCGGCGCATCTACTACCTTAACTATTCCCACAGCCTTATCATTTTCGTACATTATGTAGTAAGAAACATCCTCACAGCCACATGAATCTATAAACTCCTGCTTTCTTTTTTCAGGTGTATCCCCATTCAAAAAGTCTTCTGGAAACATACCTACATATGCCTGTTTCCATGCAACAGAATGAATGTATCCTATTATATCTGCATCATCGGCATTGGCTCTTATAACTTCCATACCTTCTCCTTCATACATTGCTCCTGCCACTTATATAACCACTTAAACTGTCTATCCAGAAATCATTGTCCACACAATCAATTCCAAAAATCTCAATAATTATAGCCTGCAAAGCAAAAATGATACAGAGCTGTCAAACCCTAAAAAGACTCTATCTCTACTTTACTCAAACTACTACACTTAAGATATTCCGGCAAAAAAACGTTCGTAGACATTCTTTACAGAAACTGCCCATGGAAATATCAGCCATTAGCCGATGCCATGAGGGCAATCGCGTCTGAAGATGAATATAACGATACTTACGGACGGATCCGCATGTATCAGGCGCTTCTTTTAAAACAGCCGAAGGACGTCCGCATTCCCAGCAAACGCACTGTCTACCGCATCATGGAAGAGATCAGACTCAGCCACCGCCCGAAACGTAGACCAAATGGGATCACCAAAGCGGACCGGGAGGCGCGTAAATGTGATGACCTGCTGAGAAGGGATTTCAAATCAACGGAGCCACTCAAAAAATGAGTTACGGACATAACCGAGATCAAAGCAAAAGATGGAATGCTCTATATATCCGCCATATTTGACTGTCTCGCCAATGAGGGCCTTCCTCCTATGGTCAAGCGGCAGGGATATTATGAATCTCTGGATGCTGCAGCTTAGGCATTGGTATCCTTGCAAGAAACGTATTAACACGGCCAAATCCAACTGTCTCGCCACCCTCACGGTTTTCTGTGGTGGAAATCAGGGGGATTTTGCGTGATTTATAGGGCATTTTCGGTGGTTTTTTCTTTGATATTCGCCTTGTATCTGACGTTTTTGGTTTTTTTGTTATCATGGTATTATCACGGAAGCATTAAATATCCAGTAAACATACTAGTATAACGTCCTCGAAGAGCGTGTGCAAAAGTCACACAGAGATTTCATCCATTTTATAGGTCCAATGATATACCACTGGATCCTCGTTAATCTCTTCGATATATTTATAAATGCGTTCTTCCAGCTCTTGCTTGCTGCTTACCCGGATGCCCTTAAGGCATTGTTTCGCCATTTTGCCGAAAAAGCTTTCGATCAGGTTCAGCCAAGAACCATGTTTAGGGGTAAATACAAATTGTTATTCGTAACTTTACCCACTCCTAATTACCGGTAAATTCTTCAAATTAAA
>CAJUNP010000007.1 GCA_910587935.1 uncultured Lachnospiraceae bacterium | reverse complement strand
GAGTTGTTGCAGGTTCGAGCCCTGCTCGGGGAGTTTTTTTCTTTAAAAAGATGAAACAGGCCGTAACGGCTGCAAAAGTGTCGCTTGAAGCGGCCTTTTTTATAATACCAGGAATAGTATACAGGAGGTAAGATATGCGCGTATTAGACAAATTAGAACCGCAAAAGGTATTTTACTATTTTGAGGAAATCTGCGGGATTCCCCATGGTTCCGGCAATATAGAGCAAATCAGCGATTATCTGAAGGGTTTTGCCGAAAAAAGAAACCTGTTTTGTATCCAGGACGAATATAAAAATATTATTATTGTAAAAGAGGCGTCCGCCGGATACGAGAAAGAAGAGCCGGTTATGCTGCAGGGACATATGGACATGGTGGCGGTGAAAAAACCGGACTGTGCGCTTGATCTTAAAAAGGACGGGCTGCAGCCCGCGCTGGACGGCGATAAGATTTATGCAAAGGGAACCAGCCTTGGTGGCGACGACGGAATTGCCGTGGCGTATGCGCTGGCGCTTCTTGACTCTGACACAATCGCGCATCCGCGTCTGGAGATCGTAATTACGGTGGATGAGGAAGTGGGAATGGACGGAGCGAGGGGACTTGATTTGTCTATGTTAAAAAGCCGCAGACTCTTAAACCTGGATTCTGAGGAAGAAGGGATTTTCTGGGCCAGCTGTGCGGGCGGAGCGCGGGTTAAGTGCAGCCTTCCTCTGCATAAGGAGCAGGCGGCGGGAACTGCCTGCAGGGTGACTGTAAAGGGACTTACGGGAGGTCATTCCGGCGCCGAAATCCATAAAGAGAGAGGCAATTCTAACGGTCTGATGGGAAGACTTTTGTGGGAGCTTGCAGAACTGGAAGGCGTTGCTCTTGCAGAGCTTGAAGGCGGCCTTGCAGACAATGCCATTCCAAGGGAGACGACTGCCCTTTTGATTTTGAAACCGGATATTTTAGAAAAATTTACGGAAACGGTTCGGAATATGGAGCAGAACTGGAAACGGGAGCTGGCGGTAAAAGATCCCGGCGTATGTATAGATATGGCCGTAGAGAGGGATTCCGTAACGAGTTCCGCCGTTACAGGCGAAACGTATAAAAGAGCGGCGGCGTTTTTAAACGGCGTTCCGAACGGCGTGCAGGCAATGAGCGCCGATATAGAAGGACTGGTGGAGACATCGCTGAATCTGGGTATTCTTACGATGAAAGAAGAACTGTATATGGAATTTTCCGTCAGAAGTTCTCTGGAAAGCGCCAAGCAGAATTTGATCCGGCGTCTGGAGGCACTGGCATTTCTGGCGGGCGCCGCGGTGGAGATATCAGGCGATTATCCGGGATGGTCTTACAGAAAGGATTCGCCTCTTCGTGAAAAAATGGTCCGCGTATATGAAAGGATGTATGGGAAGAAGCCGGAGATTGCCGCAATCCACGCAGGTCTGGAGTGTGGAATTATTGCCGCAAAATGTAAGGACCTGGATTGCGTTTCCATCGGGCCGGATATGTCCGACATCCATACTACGGAAGAAACCTTAAGTGTTTCTTCTACAAAACGGGTGTGGGAATTTTTACTGGAATTTCTAAAAGAAAAAGATTTGTGATACAGGACTGATAAGGAGAAGCCATGGATAAACAAAAATTGAAAAGCATCCGGGGATTGATTTTATTTACGGCGGTCGTTGTTTTATGTATTTTATACAGCAGGGAAGTATTGCATATTATTGTGCTTCTTATGAGCTTTTTAAGGCCCTTTATTATTGGCGGCGCCATTGCTTTTGTGATCAATCTTCTTATGAAAAAGGTAGAAAAGCTTCTGTTTGCACGTGCCAAAGGAAAAGCTGCCCTGAAAATAAAGCGTTCCGCAAGTATTTTGCTGTCGGTGCTTTTGCTGGGACTGGTTATTACGCTGGTATGTGTGACGGTAATTCCCCAGATTATACGTACATTAAGCGAAATCGGAGCGCAGATACCCATATTTACGAAGAACTCCATTGCCTGGCTGGAAACGCAGCTGGCAGCCTATCCGGATGTGCTGAAACGCCTGGAAAAGCTGGAAACGATAGAGTTTGACTGGAATACGGTTATTTCCGCCATTGCGGAGTTTTTGAAAAGCGGTTTTTTAAGCGTTATTACTTCGACGGTTTCCGTTGCAAGCAGTATTGTAGGCGGAGTCATCAACGCGGTGGTTTCGGTTATTTTTGCTTTTTATATTCTTTCCCAGAAAGAAAAGCTGGAAAATCAGACGGACCGTGTGCTTTCCGCTTATCTGAAAGAATCCGTATACCTGAATGTGAAAAAAGTAGCCGGTATGCTGTATAAGAATTTCAGCAGCTTTATTTCCGGGCAGTGCCTGGAAGCGGTGATTTTAGGATGTATGTTTATCGTAGTAATGCCTGTCTGCGGTCTGCCGTATGCGGTATTGATCGGCGTGTTGGTTGCATTTACTGCGTTGATTCCTATTGTGGGCGCGTTTATCGGATGCGCGGTGGGCGTATTTCTCATTCTGATAGAAGATCCGGTAAAAGCGTTCTGGTTCCTGATTTTGTTCCTGGTGATTCAGCAGATCGAAGGCAATCTGATCTATCCGCATGTGGTAGGCAATTCCGTGGGACTGCCCTCTATCTGGGTTCTTGTGGCGGTCAGCGTGGGCGGCAGCATGATGGGGATTTTGGGAATGCTTCTGTTTATTCCCCTGGCGGCTACAATATACGCGCTGGTGAGAGAAGACGTTAATCGGCGCAATGGTAAAGGCGGTGCAAAACGGAAAGTCCCAAAAAGTTTAAAATAATTACAAAATATACTTGATTTTGGACGCACTATATTATATAATAATATTCGCGTCACGGGGTGTGGCTCAGTTTGGTTAGAGCGCCGTCTTAGGGAGGCGGAGGTCGCAAGTTCGAATCTTGTCACTCCGATTTGCAAAAAGAAGTCAAAAGCTTGTTAGAGTGAAAGTTTTTGACTTCTTTTTTTGTATTGTTACGGTATGCGATAGCGGCGTACTGTACTGTGGAAAGGAATTTTTATGGAAGCAAAGAAAAAAAGTATATGTTCATTTTCGGGAAAATGCGGCGGATGCCAGTGGATCGATATTCCCTATGAGGAACAGCTGAAGCGTAAGCAGGCAATGCTTGCAAAACTTTTAAAGCCGTATGTAAAGCCTGATCCCATAATCGGTATGGAGCATCCGTTTCATTATCGGAATAAGGTGCATGCCGTTTTTGGAATGAGCAGAAAAGGTCCTGTGTCCGGAATTTATAAGGCAGGAACCCATGAAATTGTTCCGGTTGTTTCCTGTATGATTGAAAATGAAAAGGCAGATGCTATTATTGCAACGATACGGGGGCTTTTGCGTTCTTTTAAGATTAAAAATTATAACGAGGATTCCGGGTATGGTCTTTTGCGCCATGTTCTGATCCGAGTCGGACACAACAGCGGAGAGATTATGGTGGTTTTGGTTCTTGCGTCGCCCATTCTGCCTTCCAAGAACAATTTTGTGAAAGCGCTCAGAAAAGAACATCCCGAAATCACCACGGTTGTGATTAACGTAAACGACAGGCGCACCAGTATGGTGCTTGGCGATAAGGAACAGGTGATATACGGAAAGGGGTATATTACGGATACCCTTTGCGGAAAAACATTCAGGATTTCTTCCAAATCCTTTTATCAGGTCAATTCCGTACAAACGGAAACGCTGTATCGCAAGGCTCTGGAATTTGCAGAACTGACAGGAAAGGAAACCGTGCTGGACGCTTACTGCGGAACGGGAACGATTGGAATTCTGGCAAGCGAAAAGGCCGGGCGGGTAATCGGCGTGGAGTTAAACAAGGATGCGGTCAGAGACGCGGTCCTGAATGCAAAAACCAATCATGCGGATAACGTTCAGTTTTACCGGCAGGATGCCGGAAAGTTTATGGTTCAGATGGCGGAGCAGGATGTAAAAGTGGATCTGGTGCTGATGGACCCGCCGCGGTCAGGAAGCGACGAGACGTTTCTGACTTCTCTTGCCAGACTGGCGCCCGAAAAGGTGGTTTATGTTTCCTGTAATCCGCTGACGCTGGCAAGGGATCTGGAGTACCTGACAAAGCACGGTTACTGTGCGGTAAAGGCGGTGGGGATTGATATGTTTGCCATGACGGAGGAGTTGGAAGTTGTTGTAATGCTTTCCCGTAAATAGATAACGGAGTAACCGGTATACGTTCATATTGATTCCTGGATTCGGAAGGAGAGAAGCAAGCGTGAAGACACTGAAAAAACTGATCAGCAGATATATGTATAAAATTACCTGTGTTCTTGTGGCGTTCATACTGGTCATGCTCCTATATATACAGATAACAATAGAACAAAGACAGGCCTATGAGGCTTCCACAAGAACCATATCACAGATTGAATCCGTGCTGGAAGAAAATCAACAGGAGCTTCTGCGGATTCAGGAAGAATACGGACAGACCTGTCTGCATAATGCGGAAACCGTGGCCCGTATCATTGAGGGCGATCCGGATGTGGTAAACAGCGTGGACGAATTAAAACGAATAGCGGTGTCTGTGGAGGTTGATGAGATTCATATATTTGACACGACGGGACGGATTTATGTCGGAACACATCCTCAGTATTTTAATTTTACCTTTGATTCCGGCGAGCAGATGATGTTTTTCAAGCCGATGCTGGAGGACAGGAGCTTAAAGCTTGTACAGGATATTACGCCTAATACCGCTGAGGCGAAGCCTATGCAGTATTCCGCAGTATGGAGCGAAAGCGGGGAATTTATCGTACAGGTAGGCATGGAGCCGGATAATGTATTGAAAGCAACGCAGAAAAATGAATTATCTTATATTTTCTCCCTGTTCCGGGTAAACCCGGAAGCAAGCTATTATGCTATAGATGCGGGAAGCGGTAAAATTGCCGGCTCAACCAATCCGGACATGGTTGGTGAGGAGGCTTCCGATATCGGTTTAAATCTTGACCGTTTACAGCGGGAGGCAAAAGGTTTTCATACACGAATCAATGGAAAGCTGTCTTTTTGCGTATTCAGAAAAACAGGTTCCAATTATATCGGCCGGGTGGTGGAGGCGGATGAGCTTTATCGGCAGATACCGGTCACTACCTTTTGGATATTCATCAGTCTGGCAGTCGTTGTATGTTTCCTGGTAGGAGCCGTCGTCAGGTATATGAACCGGTATGTGGTAATGGAAATCGATGATGTAAACAGAAAACTAAAATCTATCACGGACGGCAATCTGGAAGAAAACGTCGCTATACAAAGCAGCGTTGAATTTATGGAACTGAGCCGTTATATTAATACCATGGTAAAAAGCCTGTTGGACAATAATAAAAAAATGTCCTACGTGCTGAGTAAAACCAACATCCACATAGGCACGTATGAATATGGCGGTCATACGAAAAAAGTACGGTACACGCAATATATACCCATGATTTTGGCCGTAGACAACAACAGGATGGAAGCGTTTTCCTGCGATTCATCTGAATTTACGGCGTTCCTTGACGGGATAAAGGAACATCCGGCAGCAGGTGAACAGGGAATCTACAGACAGGGAGAACGGTATATACGTCTGGAAGAGATCAGAGACGGCGATGAGGTATTCGGAGTTGCCGTTGACGTGACGGCTGAGACTGTCAGAAGGATGGAAATTGAAAAAGAACGGGACGCAGATGTTCTGACGGGACTGTATAACAGGCGGGGGCTTGATATGAAGCTGGAACAGTTATTCAGTGAACCTCAAACTCTTGGCTGCGCTGCAATTATTATGATCGACGCCGACGGCCTGAAAGAAATCAACGATACTTATGGTCATGAAAAAGGAGATATTTATCTGAAGAAGCTTGGGCTGGCAATTTCTGCTATAGGGACAAGGAACAGTATAGCCGCACGACACGGCGGAGATGAATTTGTATTATTTCTGTATGGCTATGACAGTCAGGATGATGTTAACGCGGCCATAGGGGATTTTGAAAAACTGCAGTCGGGACTCCTTGTAACTCTTGACAGGGGTATAAAGGTTCCGCTCCGGTTTTCGTTCGGATACTGTCTGGTTAATGAAAGATACGATTATCGGGAATTGCTGAAGGAAGCAGATAAGAGGATGTATCGGAATAAGAAGATGCGTAAGGCAGAGCGAAGGAAGGAGCAGCAAAGCCGATAGAAGAGTGTGGTGAATATAAAGAACAAATTCAATTCAAAAGAGGTATTTACAATGAATGAGGATCGTAGAAAAGCTAAACAATATGAAGTGCGGTTAAATTCTAACTTGCGAATAAAGGAATTTAAAGATTTGACGGATGATTGGCTTGATTTTATTATCGATTGCAGAAGCGGAAAAGCGCATGAATATGATGTTGTAATCGGGGCAATGGCAAACGACCAGATTTATAATTATGTGTCTGATTATATGGATGGAACTATCACCAGAGAACAGTTTTGGATATTGGCTAAATTTAAATATCCGACACATCAGATTAATTTCTGTACAAAAGAAGCATTGAAATGTCTTGAATACAGAGAATTTGAGGAGGTTTTGTAATGCGGGAAAGTAATGGAAGGGAACCGGTAAAAGACAATGATTTGTTCTTTACATGCAGCTTGATTGATTATATTGCAAGGAAAACGAAGAATACGAGAGTAGATGTTGTAAATGCTTTGGGGGAAAAGATTCTTGAAAAAATCTATGATTTGGCAGATATATACCATAGTGATAATATAGAGCGTGTCAGCGATGATTTTATTCAAGAAGCGGGAATCGAAACTGGAAGCTTCGATAATGTAAAGGAGTGCACGTATGCAATACCATCCCATTGGGATATTGGAAAAGTATATAAAAGACTGATAAAGGGGGTAGCAGAAAGTGAAAAAATTGGGATTATTGATGCATTATTAAAGGTATATAATTCATTTATAAGCAGTAAGATTGATGATTATAACAGTAGTATGTATTATGAGAACCCATCGTATTTGTTAGAGTGTTATTTAGAGGATAAAGTGATTTAATGAAAATCATAGAATAATAAAAGAAATAATTATGGTTGAAGGATGTTGGTATAACGAGGAGGAAAGTATCAGCATGGAAGAAAAAATTGTAATTATTTTAAATGAAATGTCAGAGTATCTTTCAATTGCATAGATGAAAAAATTACAGGAAGTTATTTTAAAAACAAGACACTCCATTTGGATTGTTGATAAGAAAAATTGCTAAAATGGACAGGGATGCAGTATATGCAGCCTTCTCAACATTCATTGCAGAGGAGAGGCCGAATGCGAAGAGCAGATTAAATTTGTTCAGATAATTAATAGTATTAAAAGTAACGCACTTGTTGCCTGGTTGTTTATAGCGAGTAATGACTTCTTTGAAGCGATATAGCAACATGTATCTGTCAGGAGATGTCAAAGGTGTAAACCGTAAGGAAACCGTAAGGAAACTCCTTGTAGGAACTTTCCGATAGTGCTATAATAATTGGAGTATTACAGGGAAGGAGAAGCGATATGAGCCAAATCGTATGGAAGGACAGTTATAAAATGGGTGTGGATTTTCTTGATAAAGAGCATCAGTTACTTTTTTCCACGATGAATAAACTGCTCAGAATCAGTGAAAATGAAGAAAAAAGTGAATGGGTGTGCCGGGAAGGAGTAAAATATCTAAAAAACCATACCACGGAACATTTTGAACATGAAGAGGAATACATGCAGTCTATACAATACGCTGAATACGAAGTACATAAACGTCTGCATGATAATTTCCGGTATAAGACGCTGCCGGCTCTTGAGGCGGAGATGGAGGAAAACCAGTATTCCGTAGAATCGATCAGACATTTTCTGGGGGTCTGCATCGGATGGGTGGTTGCCCATACGCAGACGGAGGATCAGGCGATTGTCGGAAAAACGAGCAGTAAGTGGGCCAATATTCCTCATGAAAAAGAGAAAGACGCTCTGGAAGTGACAATTATCCAGCTCGTACAGGAAATATTCCATCTGAAGGCCAAGATGATCAGCGAACAATATGCCGGTGAAGATTTTGGAAAGATGGTTTGCTGCCGTTTTACTTACAGCGGAGTGAATAAGGAAAAGTGGGAGGTTACGCTTGTCTATGAAGAGCAGCTTCTTCTCAAGATTATAGGTGGAGTGCTCAATGCGGAATACCCGAAGGTAGACGACATGGTGATTAATGTTACCCGGTATATTTCCCGTCAGTTTTTAGAGCGTGTCAGGGAGAGTTTTCCCACCATTGATCTCTTGGAATTGGAGAAAGAAAGTCTGCTGTCTCATGAACAGCTTGTAAATTCCTTTGAGCGCCAACAGCCTGCCTGCAGTCTGCTGTTTGGTACCGGTGAAGGATATTTTGCATTCAGCGCGGCCACGGCAGATTCAATCCGTGGCAAAATTGCAACTACAATTGATCCCAAGAATGCTATGGATGCCGTCAAAGAATATCTGGTTCAGGAAAGTGCGAGGCCGGAGGAACGCAGAACGAAAATTCTTGTGGTGGACGATTCCGATTTTATGCGCAGCAGAATGGTGAAACTGCTGGCGGCAGATTATGATCTGATAGAAGCAAGTTCCAGTATATCTGCCATTCAGAAAATTGCAGTGAACCGTCCCAACCTGGTTTTGCTGGATTATGAGATGCCGGTTTGCGACGGAAGACAGGCGTTGGAGATGATTCGGTCAGAGAAAGATATTGCGGATATTCCGGTTATATTTTTGACCGGAAGAGGCGACAGAGACAGCGTTAAAAATGTAATGGCATTAAAACCGGAAGGATATCTCTTAAAATCAATGCCCGATGAACAAATTAAACAATATATTGATGAATTTTTTAAAAACAGAAATTCATAACTTAGATAGCATTTCGATGTGTGCGCCGGAGAAACCGTGATAAAGCGGTTTCTCCGGTATTTGTATCCAATACCGTAACAGCTTGACAAATCAGGGCTATTATAATAAATTTAAAAAAGAAAGGATGCGGAAAGAATGAGAACGATACAATTAGGAGCGACAGGCTTACAGGTTCCGGTAATTGCGCTGGGGTGTATGCGGATTGGCGGTATGGAACAGGTACGGCTTGAACATTATCTGAAGAAGTGTCTGGAACTGGGAGTTAATTTTTTTGACCATGCAGATATATATGGGGGCGGGGAATGTGAGACGCTTTTTTCCAAAGCGCTTCCGCTTACTCCGTCTGTCAGAGAACAGATGATCCTGCAGTCCAAATGCGCCATTCGTTCCGGTGAAATGTATGATTTTTCAAAGGAATATATAGTAAAGTCGGTAGACGGAATTTTAAAGCGACTTCAGACAGAATATCTTGATATACTGCTTTTGCACAGACCGGATGCGTTGATGGAACCGGAAGAGGTGGCAAAAGCTTTCGACCTGTTAGAACAAAGCGGAAAGGTTCGTTATTTTGGCGTTTCCAATCACAAACCATCGCAGATAGAGCTCTTGAAGACGTGTGTAAAGCAGGAGCTTCTGATTAATCAATTACAGCTCAGCCTTCCTTTTTCCGGCATGATTGCAAGCGGAATGGAAGTGAATATGCTGTCTCCCGGTTCTTTTGATCATGACGGAAGTGTGCTGGATTATTGCAGAATTAAGAATATAACCGTGCAGGCATGGTCGCCTTTCGGCACCGATAACTGGGGCGGCGTATTTTTCGGACAGGAACGTTATGCCGAATTAAGTCAGGCGCTGCAGGAAGTGGGAGAGCGTTACGGCGTCAGTCCTACTACCGTTGCGGCCGCGTGGATTTTGCGCCATCCTGCAGGAATTCAGGTAATTGCGGGAACGACTAACGAAAAGAGAATGGAAGAAATTGTGAAAGCGGCGGATATCACGCTGACCAGACAGGAATGGTACAAGTTGTATCTGGCTGCAGGCCATATTCTTCCCTGAGAAAAGAAATCTGTATCTGACAACACAGCTTTTAGAGCTGGGAATTCCTGTCGTGGTGGCTGTCAACATGATGGATATTGTAAAAGGAACGGGGACGAGATTCATATTGAAAAGCTGTCGGTGTCGGATAAGATTGATCAAATTGTATCCAATCGTTTTCAGGCGCTGCCGATTTTTGCACTGATTATGTTTATTGTTTATTATGTGTCCGTAACAACAGTGGGTTCATGGGCGACGGACTGGGTGAATGAAGGCGTGTTCGGCGAAAGCTGGAGCCTGTTTGGACTGGAGATTCCCGGCATTCCCATAATGATTGGAACCCTTCTGGAAACCGTATCTTGTGCCGAATGGCTGTCAGGACTGATTCTTGACGGAATTGTGGCGGGAGTCGGAGCAGTTTTGGGATTTGTCCCGCAAATGCTTGTTTTGTTTCTTTTCCAGGCGTTTTTAGAGGCATGCGGTTATATGGCGCGGATTGCATTTATAATGGATCGTATTTTAAGGAAGTTTGGTCTTTCTGGTAAATCCTTTATTCCCATGCTGATCGATTCTTTTCGGGTTTGCGGATGTTGCAGAGGACGGCGCGGAGGTCTGGGAAAGCCTGGCCGGGAGTATGACGGTTGTCGGCGATTACTCTTTTTTAGCCTTTAACCTGTTGTGTGCCCCCTGTTTTGCAGCGATGGGAGCCATTAAGCGGGAAATGAACAGTCCCGGGTGGTTTTGGTTTGCCATTGGTTATCAGTGTATGCTTGCTTATGTGGTATCGCTTTGTGTTTTCCGGATGGGAACTCTGTTTACAACGGGAAGATTTGGAATCGGAACGGCTGCGGCATTTCTTCTGGTTATCGGATTTATTTACCTTTTGTTCAGACCCGATACCGAGCATAAAGCATATAGTGTGAAATATGGAATGAGAAAAGCAGGTGTAAAATAATGGGAACAATTATTGTAGGAGCGTTGCTTTTATGTATCGTGTCCGGCATTATCCGAAGCATGATACGCAATAAGAAAAACGGAAAATCTCCGTGCTGCGGAGGCGACTGTAAAAGCTGCAAAGGACATTGCTGCCATTAAAGGCGCGGGAGAAATACATAATGATAAAGTTAGAGATTCCTTTTTTATCACTGGAACAAATCTGTGATTCCGGACAGTGTTTCCGGATGCAAAAGGAGGCTTGCGGGAATTATTCCCTGATAGCCTCCGGGCGCTATTTAAGAGCAGGACAGCGGGAACGGCAGCTGTTTTTATACTGCAGTCAGGAGGAATATGAAACGGTCTGGAAATCCTATTTTGATCTGGATACGGATTACGGCCGGTTTTTGTCTGCGGTAAATCAGGACGATCCATATTTGCTGGAAGCGTCGCAGTCCGGCTGTGGGATTCGGATTCTCCGTCAGGATATCTGGGAAATGATCGTATCTTTTTTGATTTCCCAGCAGAATAATATTAAAAGAATCCGCGGATGCATCGATACGGTCTGCAGAAAATACGGCGAAGAAAAAAGAACAGATGAAGGGACGCTTTACTATACCTTTCCCACGCCGGAAGCGCTTTCACAGGTATCGGAAGAGGAATTCAGGGCATGCGGCTTAGGATACAGGAGCCGTTACCTTGTTAAGACGGCGCAAATGGCGGCCGGAGGGGAAATTGATCTGGATGCCTTAAAGAAAATGGATTATCTTAAAGCCAGGCAGACTCTTATGCTGTTTTCGGGAGTGGGAGAGAAGGTTGCGGACTGCATCTGCCTTTTTGCCCTTCATCATTTGGATTCCTTTCCGGTGGACACGCATATTGCCAAAGTAATGAAGGAGCATTATAAAGAAGGTTTTCCCTTTGAAGAATACAAGGGTTTTTCCGGAGTGCTCCAACAATACGTGTTTTACCATGATCTGATAAAGGGCAAAAAAGAAAGCGGCCTTCCCGAAGTCAGCCGCTGACGGAAGGAAGGTTGCTTAAGTTGTTGCCTTCCGTACCGTCCGGAATAGATTTTAAATATTCGTTCCCTTTTCTGTGAGCAATTCCGACGCCCTTGATTCCGCCTTCTTTTGCAAGGGCTACGCCTTCTTCTTTGGACAGGGTGGAGCCGTCCGAAAGCTGATAGCCTGTGACTCGTCCGCTTGTTTTTACAAGTCCCACAATATCTTTGGCGTCGGCCTTGGGGGTGGGAATATCATCCAGCGCGTTAACGGCAAGTTCGGACCCCAGATTTTTGTTATTTGCAATCATAATTATTTCCTTTCCCGTAAAGTTGATTTGTTTTAGCAGCTTTTAGGATAGTATCTGAGAAAAAACCAAAATTATTCCTGTGCTGCCAATTATGGAATTCCTGCGGCAAAAGACTTGCGCGCCGGAAAGCGGACGATTATACTATGTTTAGAAAAAACAGGCGGGAATGGTTTTATGAACATGAAGGAAGAGAAGAAAGAAAATTATCTGACGGAAGGCAATGTATGGAAAGCGCTTGTTTTGTTTACGGCGCCTTTTTTGATTGCGAATCTGATACAGGCTCTTTACGGAGCCGTGGATCTGGCGGTAATCGGGCGGTTTTGTACGGCGGAGAGTGTGGCGGCGGTTTCCACCGGAACGCAGGTGACGCAGATTATTACCAGTCTGATTACAGGTCTTACCATGGGAGCTACGGTTATTGTCGGAAAATATACGGGAATGAAAAATGAGAAAGCCGTCGGGGAAACAATCGGAACGACGCTGGCGGTGTTCGGGATTGTGGCCGGGATTCTGACAGTTTTAATGCCTGTGTGTGCAAGGCCGGTTCTCACGGCGCTGAAGACGCCGGCGGAGGCTATGGCAGAAGCACAAACTTATGTTATGATATGCAGCATGGGGATTGTTTTTATCTGCGGATACAATGCGGTCGGCGCTATACTGAGAGGATGCGGAGATTCCGTAAGACCTATGATTTTTACAGCCCTGTCCTGTGTTATAAATATGATAGGGGATGTGCTGTTTGCCGGTTTCCTGGGTCTTGGCGTGGCGGGAGTGGCCGCTGCCACGATCATAGCGCAGGCTGTCAGTATGATTTGCGCAATGGTTTATCTGAAACGGAAACATTTTGTTTTTGATTTTCGGTTCCGGAATTTTAAAATAAAGGGAGATCGTTTAAAAGAACTGGCTAAAGTGGGAATTCCGGTCTCCCTGCAGGAATGTATGGTGCGGGTTTCCTTTTTGTACCTGTTAAGCGTTACGAATCAAATGGGGGTTTTTGCCGCCGCCGCTGTGGGGATTGCCGGAAAATACGATGTGTTCGCCATGCTTCCGGCCACTTCCGCCGCAGGCAGTCTGGCGGCGGTTACCGCTCAGAACTATGGGGCGGGAAAACCGAAAA
Source organism: uncultured Lachnospiraceae bacterium (assembly GCA_910587935.1). Lineage (GTDB taxonomy): Bacteria > Bacillota > Clostridia > Lachnospirales > Lachnospiraceae > MGBC143606. The sequence continues at coordinate 82,605 of CAJUNP010000007.1, read as the reverse complement.
GAGCCTTTCAATCCCTGATGGCAGGAACTTTCTTTGCCTTTTCGGTATCCCTTCTCTTCTGGATGTGGGCGCAGTTTGCACCGCAGACTATGATTGGTGTGTTTTCTTCGGATATCCGCACGGTTCAGGAAGGAATTCCTTTTTTTCGGACCTGCAGTTATGATTATCTGGCAGTCAGTTTTGTATTCTGTCTCAATGGCTATTTAAACGGCAGATCCAAAACGTTCTTTACAATGGTCAGCGTATGCTTTGGAGCGCTGCTTCTGCGTATGCCCCTGATTTATTTCGTAAATACATATATGCCCGGCAATCTGGGCGCGATCGGAATGATTGCGCCGGCTGTTTCGGGAATTATGGCAGTGTATACGCTGGCTTATGTTCTGATGGATGGGTATAAAAATGATTGAGAAGAAAAATAAAATATTTAATTTGTTTCTGACATTTGCAAAGATTGGTTTGTTTACCTTTGGCGGCGGTTACGCAATGATTTCTGTAATTGAAAATTATTGCGTCGGGAAGAAGAAATGGATTACCCACGACGAGATGATGAATATTACTGTGATAGCGGAATCTACGCCTGGTCCGATAGCAATTAACTGTGCAACCTTTGTGGGGTATAGGATTGCAGGTTTTTGGGGAGCAGTATTTTCTACGCTTGGTGTTGTAATACCTTCATTTATTATTATTTTCAGTATCTCCGTTTTTTTGAATAATTTTTTGGATATCGTTATTATAGCGAATTCATTTAAGGGAATAAAGGCAGCCGTAGGCATTCTGATTGTCGATGCAGCAGTAAACATGATGAGGAAAATGCCACGACGTCTGTTTCCTGTAGCAATCATGCTATGCTCATTTATAACAATGTTGTTGATTGATATTTTTTCATGGAGATTTTCTTCCATTAGCATGATGCTTATAGCTGCGGTTATAAGCCTGATGTGTTATTCAATAGAAGAGTATGTGAAGAAGGAGCGCAAAAGAAAATGACATATCTGAATTTGTTTTTTGCCTTTCTTAAGGTAGGCTGTTTTGCGTTTGGAGGCGCTTATGGAGCGATTCCATTAATACGGGATGCAGTTTTGTCTCATGGATGGCTGGAAGAAGAAAAACTAACCTATCTGATAGCGGTAAGTGAGAGTACTCCCGGACCTATTATGGTGAATCTGGCAACATATATTGGAAGCGCCCAGGCAGGATTTTGGGGCGCTATAGTTGCAACGTCAGGAGTGGTGCTGCCTTCTTTTTGTATCATACTCATAATTATGGTGATGCTGAAAAAAATATTATACAATCAGTATTTTCAAACAATATTAACGGGACTTAAACCCTGTATAATCGGTATTATTTTAGCGACGGGAGTGCAGTTGATAATAAATAATTGTCTGATAGCGGCGGATAATAAAATCATTGCGCCCAAGGCAGTGGCAATTACCGTTTTTTTGTTTGTGATTCTTGTAATTTACAGGAAAAGAATGAAAAAAAGATTATCGCCAATTTCTCTAATTATGATTTCGGCAGCGGCAGGTATTGTTGTATATGGAGTTTAGCTGCCGGGCGGATGAGTAAGGATTCCCCGGCTTCTGGAAAAAAAGAGTAGGTTATACGTTTTGATGTATAATCTACTCTTTGAGAAAATCTGTTCATGGTTTAACTTATTGACATTGATTTTGCGACCGTCCCTTTTTTAACATATTATTATAATTTTCCCCAATAGGCATCGTTTAACAGGCTGTCAGATAAGAGAATATTTCTCCAGCCAGTAATTAACCTGCAACAGATATGCCGTCATTTGCGGTCCAGCCATCAACTGGCCATACCACGGTTTTCCATAATCGGACGGCGTATCCAGGAACTTTTTCACTTTCTTTTTGTCTGCAAGCGCATGCAGCGGTGAATTCGAATTATTAAGAACCGTAAGCAGACGTTCTTTCAGCAGATTTTCATAAGCGGGGTCATAAGTTTTGGGATAGGGACTTTTTTTGCGGTACAGGATTTCCGGCGGCAGGAGCTTTTTCCCGGCTTCCACCAAAAGGCTTTTAGTCTGCCCCTGATAACATTTCATATCCCAGGGGATATTAAACACGTATTGCAGAATCCGGTGGTCGGCAAAGGGAACCCGCGCTTCCAGGCCGGAATACATGCTGGTCCGGTCCATGCGGTTTAATAGCGTTGCCATAAACCAGCGGATATTCAGCCAGGAAATTTCACGTCTTCTGGCTTCCTTTTTGTTTTCTCCGGCAAGTGCGGGCGTTTCGGCAACCGAAACTTCATAAGCGTTTCGGACGTACTCCCCGATGTGATTCTGTTCCAGAAAATCATCCCGAAGAAGCGAGAGCCTGGGACTTAAATCATAAGACCAGGGGAACAGGTCATGCTTCCACATTTCTTCCTTATGGAACCAGGGATATCCTCCGAAAATTTCATCGGCACATTCGCCGGTTAAGGCGACGCGGTGATTTTGGGATACCTGTTCGCAGAAGTAGAGAAGGGAGGATTCCACATCCGCCATACAGGGCACGTCTCTGGCGTCTACGGCCTTATATAAATAATCGGCCTGCGTTGCGTTATCGCATTCCAGATACCGGTGATCGCTTTGTATGTGGTCCCGCATAATGTCTACAAAAGGGCGGTCCCTGGAGGATTGAAAGTCGTTTGCCTGAAAGTTTTTATCGTTTCCAATGAAATCAAAAGAATAGGTGCTTAAGCATTTACCCTGTTTTTTTAACTCCTGCTGGCAGAAGGCGGATACAAGACTGCTGTCTAAGCCGCCCGATAAAAAAGTACAGATGGGAATATCCGAGATCATCTGCCGTTTGACAGAATCCTGAATCAGCCAGGTAACCTTATCTACCGTGTCTTCATAGGAATCTCTGTGTTCCATGGCAAGTAACTGCCAATAACAGTAATCTTTTACGGAATCGCCGCGCACACATAGAAAGTGACCCGGAAGAAGCTCGTTTATTCCGGCAAATATGCCGTGACCCGGCGTACGTGCGGGGCCCAATCCAAGAACCTCGCAAAAACCGGCGGAAGTAAGCCTTGGAGTGATGCCAAAGGAAAACAGCGCTTTGGGTTCGGAGCCGAAAACAAAAAATTCTTCCTGTTTTCCATAGAAAAGAGGTTTGACGCCGAGACGGTCCCGCACAAGGTAAAGGGCGTCCTCCCCGGCATCATAGATTGCAAAGGCAAATATGCCGTTCAGCTGGGAAAAAAAGTGCGTTCCCATAGCCAGATAACCGTTTAAGACTACTTCCGTGTCGCTGGATGTTTCCCAGTTCAGATCATAATACGAAAGAAGATCCCGCAGTTCGGCCGTATTGTATATTTCACCGTTGTAGACAATGGTACAGGTTCGTTCCAGATCCGGTTTTGTCATGGGCTGACGGCCGCTTTTCAAGTCTATAATGGAAAGCCTGGAATGGGCGAGACCGGCGTGAGAGGAAAGCATTATGCCGTTTTCGTCCGGTCCGCGGTGTAGTAAACTGTTCTTCATGGAGGATAAAGTAAGCTCCCATTTGTTTTTGTCTTCCGCAGAAGCCGTAAAATCAAAGTGTGTCTGATAAAAACCTGCAATTCCGCACATAGACGTCTCCTTCTATTCGCTGATGGGATAGGGACTTCGGATCACAGGCTGGAGCTGGCGTCCCTTTAATGCGTATTCTATGGTTTCCGGCAGCAATTGGATATGGGCGATCATGGAATTCGGCTTCTTTTCGTAATTGTCCTGTCCAAAGGGAACAAAGTAAATATTTTTGGTATTCAAAAGAATACCGATATTTTTCAGATTCATTCCCAGGGCGTCGTTGGTGGACAGGGAAATGACCAGCGGCCGGTTGTTTCTTAAATGAGATTTTGCAGCCATTAAAACGGGCGTATCGGAAATACCGTTTGCAAGCTTGGAAAGCGTGTTACCGGTACAGGGGGCGATAACAAGAATATCCAGCATGGATTTGGGACCGATGGGTTCCGCGTCCGGTATGGTTACAATCGGTTTTTTTCCGGTGAGTTCTTCGGCTTTTTTCAGAAAATCGGCGCTGTTTCCGAAACGGCTGTCGGTGGAGGCAGCGCGGTCGGAAAAGACGGTAAACAAATTGGCTTTTGTATGGGTCAGCTCTTCCAGCGCGGCAAATATTTTTTCATAGGTACAGTATGAGCCGGTCAGGGCAATGCCTATGTTTTTGTCACTGAAATCATGGGGCATGATAATCTTTCCTTTCTCAATTTACAGGGAGTTTAGTTCAGGTATCCGATGGCCTGGGCGCCGATGGCATAACCGGCGGCTTTGGGAGCCGTGCTGCCCGGGATGGCGGCGCAGCGTATCAGCTTTAATCCCAGACGGGCGACGGCTTCTTCGTCATAGCCGCCCGGTGTCGTAACAATATCGAACAACACGCAGTCTTTGCGGAGCGGTTTTAAAATATCCTCCGTAATAACTACCGCCGGAATCGTGTTTATCACAAGGTCATAGGATTCCGGTTTTTCGAACCGGTCAGGAAGAAGATCATAGGCGTCTACACGGCAGCCCAGAACATGCAGCCGGTTTGCAATGGCAGACCCGCATCGTCCAAAGCCTAAAATCAGGGCGTTAGCGCCGTTTAAGGCAAAGGGGGTATTTAAAATCAGGTAGGCAAGCAGGCCCTCCGCCGTAATCTGCGCGTTGGCTATCAGAAATTCCCGGCTGGACATATAGTTTAAAATGGGGACGTGGTATTGTTCGCAGGCTTTGTGTACGTCCGGAAGAAGCTCTCCGTTTTTGTAAAAGCCCACGGGGCCTATGAGAAGATCGCAGTTTTCCAGATAAGCAGGGTTCCAGTCCGCGTGGGTGTGTACAAGCATGCCTTCTTTTTCCAGGTACTCGGCAAGATAGGCCTGACGGGCGTCGTCGCCGATGACACAGATGGTAAATTTTTGCATGGGAATCCTCTGGAGATAATAAGTTTGAAATATTATATGGGGGAAAAGACAGGGATGTGAATGAATGAAGCCGCGCACTGTCCTGCAGTGCGGCGGCTTCCTCCTTAAGATAATAAACATATTTTTTTGAAAAATGTCAGGATAAATATTTGAATCTTCCGAGCATTTTTTTCAGCTGGTTAGCCTGATCTGACAGGGCTTCGGAAGCGGCTGCGCTTTCCTGTGATGTGGCGGAATTGGATTCCACAACGCCGGCAATTTGATTGATGCCCTCCGTAATCTGTGCCGCGGATTCTGCCTGGGTATTGGAAGCGGCGGCGATTTCGGAAACGGATTCACTTACCGTTTTGGCGTTATCCACAACAAGAAGCAGGGATTCCGCCGTGGAGCTTGCAAGCCTTGTTCCTTCCTCTACGGCCAGTATGGCGTTTTGAATTAAATCTTTTGTATTTTTTGCCGCTGCCGAGCTTTGCTCGGAAAGTATTCCTACCTGCGTAGCGACTACGGCAAAACCTTTGCCGGCATCCCCGGCCCTTGCGGCCTCGATAGACGCGTTTAAAGCAAGGAGATTGGTTTGTGAAGCAATTTCTTCAATGCTGCTGATGATTTCCGCAATCTTATCGGAAGCTTCCCGGATTTTTGACATAGCTTCCATACTCTGCTTCATTTGTTCATTGCTTTCAATAATCTGTTTGTTCATGCCGTCTACAACGACACTGACTTTTTCCGCATTCTCCGCATTATGGTGGATTTTCTCGGAGATATCCGTCATGGTTGCGGTCAGCTCCTCGATTGCGCTTGCCTGATCGGTTGCGCCTTCTGCCAGCGCCTGGGATGCGCCTGCCAGATCGGTTGCGCCTTTTTGTACGCTTTCCGCGTTGCTGTCCACATCACGCATGGCGGTATTCAGGGAATTGACAATTCCACGGAAAGAGTCGACAATCTGTGAAAAATCGCCCTTATAAGTTTCGTTTATGCTAATCGTAAAGTTTCCTTCGGACAATTCCGCCAGATGGCTGCTGATATCCGAAATAACCGTATTCAGGTCACCAATCGTTTCTGCGAGACAGTTCATCAGGATTGCGGTTTCATCGTTTTCCGTGGGAACCGGCACGTCCGAATGAAGATCGCCGGACGCCAAAAGCTTAAGCCTGTCAACCGATACGGTTATCGGTTTTGCAACCGATTTTCCAAGCCGGATACCGTTTTGTATGCCGAATAAAGTGAACAGTACTACAAAAATAATCGTGAGAATCAGGGAAAGGAAAAACTTTCCTAAAAATTCATTCCGCACCGCCGCAATACCGATACTCCATCCATCCGTTCCGGGAACGGGCGAATAAGCGACTACTTTTGTTTTGCCGTTATAGGTATAAGTGCCTGTACCGTCTTCGCCCGCGATCATTTTCTTACAGATACTGCTGTATTTTTTAAGTCTGGGATTGGTATCGCCGAGCGCTATGCTGTCCTCGATACCGACCAGTTCGGAATTGACGTCGGCAATGGTAATGCCGTTGGCGTCCAGCATGAAAGCGGTGCCGCCTTTTCCGATCTGAATGGAACGCATAATATCATTTAAGAATTCGCCGTTGGGAATATAAGCGATAACGCCGACCGGTTTCGTACCGGGAAGGCCGCCCTCCCATAGCGGGGCGGATACGACAAACCATACGGTTTTGGTTGCTTCATAGTATGTCGGAGTGGAAATATATGTATTGCCCTGCATGCCCTCCTTAAAAAATATGCTGTCCGAAAGGTCTGCGCCCGTAAGTACATCGATACCGCTGCTGTCAAGAAGATATGCGCCGTCGAAACTATGATCCTGTATCCGCTGGTTTAGAATAGCGGTTTTTTCTTCCGCGGTTTTGTCAGGATCGGCAAGCCGCGCAATGCTTCCCGTCTCATAAGCGATTGCTACATACTGTCCCAGGGCTGCGGTCACATAATCTGCGGCCACGTCGGAGGTATTATTGATGGTCTCTGATACGGCGCTGATGGATGCAATATAACTTAAGACAGAAGATACGATTCCCAATATAATACAACAAAGCATGACTATCAGTCCAAAACGCTTTGAAACTTTTTTATCAATACTGACAAACGGTTTCTGGTTCCCGCTGATTTCTGAATTATTGTGTGGGTTATTTTTTCCTTTTCTTTGCATAATTCAACCCCCTTTTGTGCATTATGCCAATAAATGTTTACGTTACATATTTGTATTATATCAGATTTTCATAAAACTTCCATCATTTTATGAAAAAAATATAAAAAAAGAATAAATTAAATGGAATTACAGATGATTATACTTTTCAGAGTGTATGGCCGTTATTGCCAAAAAGATAGACAGCGCCTGGCTTTTGTATTATCATAATGTTTGAAAAGATTGACAATCAGAGATGTAAAGGAGCAGCCGTTATGAAAGTTACATTGGGAAAGACCGGTATTCAGGTGGAGAAAAACGCGTTCGGCGCTTTGCCGATTCAGCGCATCAGCAAAAAGGAGGCCGTTTATCTGGTACGGAAAGCCTGTGCAAACGGTATGGAATTTATTGATACGGCAAGAGCCTATTCCGATAGTGAAGAAAAGCTTGGCGAAGCGCTTCAGGGGATTCGCAGCCGGGTCGTTCTTGCAACCAAAACCGCGGCCCGGAATGTTGAAGATTTCTGGAAGGACTTACATACTTCCCTGGAATTGTTAAAGACGGATTACATAGATATTTATCAGTTCCATAACCCGTCGGCCCATCCTGCGCCGGGCGATGGGAGCGGTCTTTATGAAGCTATGCTGGAGGCAAAACAACAAGGGAAAATCCGGCATATCGGGATTACCAACCATCGCCTTCAGGCAGCTGAGGATGCAATTGCGAGCGGTCTTTATGAGACGCTGCAGTTTCCTTTCTGTTATCTGGCGACAGAAAAAGATATGCAGATCGTGGACGCCTGTAAGGAGGCGGACATGGGTTTTATTGCGATGAAGGCTTTATCGGGCGGCCTGATTACCGATTCACGGGCGGCCTGTGCATTTCTGGCGCAGTATTCCCACGTGCTTCCCATCTGGGGGATTCAGAGAGAAAAGGAACTTGATGAATTTTTGTCGTATATAGAGAATCCTCCTGCTATGGATGAAGAATTAAAAAAGGTTATAGAACGCGACAGAAAAGAACTGTTGGGTGATTTCTGCCGGGGATGCGGTTACTGCATGCCCTGTCCGGTGGGAATCGATATCCACACCTGTGCCAGAATGTCTCTGTTAATCCGCAGGGCGCCGTCGCAGCAGCAGTTAACGGACGAGATGCAGGCTGAAATGAAAAAGATCGAAAGCTGTCTGCATTGCGGCCAGTGCCGGAAGAAATGTCCTTACGGACTGGATACGCCCGCGCTGCTTATAAAAAATTATGAGGATTATAAAGAGATACTGGCAGGGAGACGGAGCGTAACGGAAAGCAGCACAGATTTATAAGGCGCCCCCGCAGCGGTTTAAAATGGTGCCGACAAAATTCTGGGCGTCGATCAGATCGTTTTCGTCAGGATGTGTGGAAGCCTCGCTGAAAGTGGCAATCATTTGATCAATGAATGTGCCTTCGGCGGGGTTTTGTTTTTTCAGAATTTTATATTTGGAGAGAATTTGTGCGGGCATACGGCCCTGACAGAGGAAGCTTCCCAGGTATTCGCAGTCTTCCGGAATGAAAGCGGCTACATTTCCCGCCACGGCGTGAAAATAGGCGGTTGTGTTTCCCATGCCGCAGGTGCCGAATAAAGCGACTTTTTTTCCATGCAGGGAAGAAAGCAGATTCAGTACGCTGATATCACAGCTTCCGCGGTTGGTCCAGAAGCCGACGAAATAAATTTTGGCTTCCCTGTCATAGTGAAAGTCCTTAAAATCACAAAGTTCTTTTGCAGTACCCGGAATGGCGTTAAAAACAGAAGTGGCTACCATTTTGGTGTTTCCCGTATTACTGGAATATAATACTAAAAAGTCTAACATAAGAATCTCCGTGTGGCCGTGTATGCGGCAGAATATTTCATGTGGCAGATTAATAGTACGGAAATCCCCCGCCGCAGCAGAGTCCCCCTCCGCCGCAGCAGAGGTTGCAGATTAAATTGGCAATGCAAAGGCGCATGCAAAATCCGTCGCCGCGCAGGGGCGGCGTTCCGTAGGGGGTTCTCATGGTCTGATACCAGTTCCCGCCCATTTCAAGCTGTCTGACCAGATTCTGATACTCGGAATTGAAGGGCTCCATGGATGCTGCCTGTCTGGCATGCTCCAGGGCCGCTACGTTATTGCCGAGGCCGCTGTTGGCGATGGAACTGTAATAATGCCACAAAGCGGTATGGGTTTCGATAGAATTCAGAACATGCAGGGCTTCCTGATAGTGCCGGCTGCGCAGATAATTGGCGGCGGCGGTCATATGCGTCGAATAGGGATCGGAATCGGACCGGGAAGAGCCGTGTGAACCGTAATAATCCCTGAAACCGCCGAAATTACCCCCTTCACGTTCCTGCATAATCTGTTGGTACGCCTGCTGGATTTGTTTGAATTTTTCTTCCGCCTGCGCGGCATTTGGATTGTTAACGTTTGCGTCGGGGTGATATTTACGGCTTAAGGTCCGGTATGCTTTTTTGATTTCTTCGTCGGAAGCGTCGGAAGAGACGCCGAGAATACTATAAGGGTTTGTCATTTTTTTGTTCTTCTTTCTTTTGGGCGGCCAGATTATAACGTATCCATACGCCGGAATAAAGAATATTGCGCAGGATGTCCGTGTAGATTAAAACGGGCAGACGTTCGAAAGCACGGCAGCAGGCGGCCATCATCATGGTAAGGATATTTCCTGCCTTTTCTTCAAAATCCGGGTCGCCCGACATGGGAAGAAACGGATTATAACAGCCTTTTTTGCGGTCTGATTCCAGATCTTCATAGGCGTCCATCAAATAAATGAATTTGCCGAAGAAAAATCCCATTTCATGTAAAGTGTCGGCCCATTCGTCCTTTTTGCAGGAGAAAATGGCCGCCATGACGGTTCCGAAATATCCCGCCACGGTATCCAGATCGGTTTGCCCGCTTTTTTCATATTCTCTGATTGCCTTCAGGTTTTCGGCTATGATGCGGGTTTTTTCGGGATATTTTTTTTGCAGTTTTTTTATTTTGCCCTCCAGCGTCAGACTATATAACCGGCGTCCGCCTTTTTTTTCATCAGCCCAGTCGTCCAGACATTTATAATAGGTCAGAATCAAATTCATGTCTGCGGCGTAAGACGTGAAAAGACTGGCGCTTACCGGATGTTTTTCAAAGGGATGCGCAATGCATTTGCAAAAGCCTGTCTGCACTTCTTCTTCGTAAAGCGCCGTCAGGAGGACGATCAGAAAGGTCATATCATAACTTAAGGATAATTGTCCCGTCCGTCCGAAGGCTTTCTTTAATTCCCTGCATAAACCGCAGTAAAAAGAGCGGTACAGCTTATAATCTTTTATCTTAAGTTCGTCCTGATTGACCGTAATATAACCAAACATAAAAACCTCAGCTCTTTTTGATAAATTCAACGTTGCATTTCGGACAGCGGATCCCGATTCTGCCGCGTCCTCTGGGAACGCGGATCTTCTGGCGGCACTGCGGACATCTGTAAATATGATGGGTTTTTCTTTGCGCCAGTTCCAGTTTCTTTTTTCGCAGGCTTTTTGTCATCTGGTTTTTATACTTCATATAAAGCAGATTTTCCTGATAACGTTTCGATATGTTTTTGGAAAACATACGGAAATATCCATAAATGATGACTGCGATTCCAAGTATATAAAAAGGAAACCTGGGTATAAAAAGGGAAAGCGCCATTAAAATGACAGCCAAAAAGGATAAAAACTTTGAAAATGCGTCGGCGCCGTAACGGCCCTGCATAAACCGAATCATTTTTTCTCTCAAAAAAATCACCTCAAATTTCATTTTAATTCTATTCTAGGGCATTTACAGGAAAATGCAATGAACCGGAGATTAAAAACCATTAAAAATCTCTAAAAATTTTTGACAAAAAGACTGTGTTGCGTTATCTTTAAAGATAGAAATCAGGAAAAGAGTCGAAGCGTTTTCCAAACATGGAAAAGCGCTTTGCCGGAGGGAACTATGCAGATTATTATTGTGGGGTGCGGCAATGTGGGAACCACCCTGGCGGAACAGCTCAGTAAAGAAGGGCACAACATAACCGTTGTGGATGAAAAGGAAAATTTAGTGAGAAACGTTTCCAATATGTATGATGTAATGGGACTTGTGGGAAACGGCGCAAGCTTTGCGGTGCAGACGGAGGCGGGCGTACACGAGGCGGATCTTCTGATTGCCGTGACCGGGGCGGACGAGTTAAATCTGCTCTGCTGCCTGATTGCAAAAAAAGCCGGCAACTGCCATACGATTGCCCGGGTCAGTAATCCGGTTTACAGCCGCGAGATTAATTTTATAAGGGAAGAACTGGGATTATCCATGATCATTAATCCCAAATTTGCAACCGCTATGGAGATGGCAAGAATTTTGAAGTTTCCTTCCGCGTTAAAGATTGATACCTTTACAAAAGGACGGGTGGAGCTGATTAAATTCCGCGTGGAAGAAAATTCGGTTTTATGCGACGTGAAACTTAAGAACTTGGGACAGAAACTGCATTGTGACGTTTTGGTCTGTACGGTGGAGCGGGGGGAGAAGGTTTTTATTCCCGACGGTAATTTTGAACTGAAGGCAAGGGATGAAATTACCATTGCCGGTTCGCCCTCCAAGAATATTGCATTTTTTAAAAAGATGAAAATGGCTACCGCAAGGGCCAGGCACGTATTGCTGGTGGGCGGCGGAGAAACTTCCTATTACCTTGCCGCACAGCTGATCGATATGGGAATTCAGGTAAAAATCGTGGAGCGTGACGAAAGGCGCTGCGAGGAGCTCAGCGATCTTCTTCCGCAGGCAATGATCATACAGGGGGACGGTACGGATAAGGATCTTTTGCTGGAGGAGGGACTTACGACTACGGAAGCTTTCGTGGCGATGACCAATTTTGACGAGGAAAATATCATGCTTACGCTTTTTGCCAAGAGTCTGACAAAGGCGAAGCTGATTACGAAAGTGCACCGGGTGTCCTACGATGAGATCATTGACGAACTGCAGATCGGCAGCGTAATCTATCCCAAATATATTACGGCGGAATCGATTATCCGTTATGTACGGGCCATGCATAATTCCATGGGAAGCAATATAGAAACTCTTTACAGAATGAATGATAACCGGGTGGAAGCGCTGGAATTTTTAATCAAGGAGGACTGCCCCATTATTGGAATTCCTCTGCAGGAAATTTCCTTAAAACCCAATATTCTGATATGCAGCATTAATCATAAGGGCTCCATTACGATGGCACAGGGGCGGAGCGTTATTCAGGCAGGCGATACGGTAGTTCTTGTCACTACGACCACAGGATTCCATGATATCAGAGATATTTTGAAATAAGGGGTTTGCTTATGAATTACTCAATTATTCGTTATATATTGTGCAGAGTATTGGAGTTTGAGGGCGCTTTTCTTATTCTGCCCTGCATTGTAGCGTGTATTTACGGTGAAAAAGAAGGATTTGCTTTCCTGATTACAATGCTTCTTTGTCTTATTCTCGGATTTATCGGAAAACTGTTTAAACCGAAAAGTAAAGTTTTTTATGCGAAGGAAGGCTTTGTAACGGTATCCTTAAGCTGGATTGTAATCAGTGTTATGGGTGCGCTTCCATTTTATATCAGCGGGACGATTCCCGGTTATATTGACGCCTTGTTTGAGACGGTATCCGGTTTTACGACTACGGGAGGCAGTATTCTTACGGATGTGGAATCGCTGGCACACTGTACCCAGTTCTGGCGGCTTTTTACGCACTGGATCGGCGGTATGGGAGTATTGGTGCTTATTCTGGCGATTCTTCCTTTATCGGGAAGCTATAATATGCACTTGATGCGTGCGGAAAGTCCCGGGCCGTCGGTGGGAAAGCTGGTGCCGAAGGTGAGAAATACGGCGATGATTCTCTACGGGATTTATCTGGTGATAACCGTTGTGGAGATTCTTTTTTTATGTATTACGGGACTGCCTCTTTTTGATGCGGTTACCATAACCTTTTCGACGGTGGGAACCGGAGGTTTCGGCCTTTTAGGGGACAGCGTGGCTTCTTATTCTACGGCCGCGCAGAGTGTAATTATTATTTTTATGATTCTTTGCGGAATTAATTTTAACGTTTATTATATGTTTCTGATTAAGAGACCGAAAGAGGCATTTAAGAGCGAAGAGGTACGCGTATACCTTTTATTGATTTTTGTGTCCGCGTTTTTCATTACATGGAATATCAGAGGAAGCTTTTCCAGTATTTTTATGGATTTTCACCATTCACTGCTGCAGGTGGCTTCCATTATGACAACCACGGGTTTTGCCTCCGTAGATTATAACGTATGGCCGGAGTTTTCCAAGGTGCTCCTGTTTCTTCTGACGCTGATCGGGGCCTGTGCGGGAAGCACCGGAGGCGGATTTAAGGTCAGCCGTCTGGTTGTTTTGTTTAAAAGCATAAAAAATGAAATATCTCTGGTAGTGCATCCCAGAAGCGTCAAAAAAGTACATATGGACGGAAAAATGCTGCCGGAAGGAGTAACCAGGTCCATTCAGGTTTATTTGATGATTTATGTTTCCGTATTCCTTGCGTCTTTTTTGCTTATCAGTCTGAACGGTTTTGATTTTACGACAAACATTACGGCGGTTGCCGCCAATTTAAATAATGTGGGTCCGGGACTGAATATGGTAGGTCCGGCTGGCGGATATTCGGAATTTTCAGTTTTTTCCAAGCTGGTACTCATATTTGATATGATTACGGGAAGACTGGAATTTCTTCCGATGCTGGTATTATTAACCCCTGGAACCTGGAAAAAATAAATTTATAAGGTGGAAATATGGCGGGAACAATGTTGGATTACATTAAGGAATACGGAGATTATACATTTGAAGAAAAATCTCTGAATGAAGTAGACAGTCTGATATTCTGCCAGTTTGCATATTTGAAATTTGACGGGATCGTACCGGGGGTGACGGAAAACAGGCGGTCTGTAAATCTGCAGTATGTCAGGGATCATGCGGATTATGAAAAATTATATGCGGACGAACGTTATGAGAAGGTTAACAGAGCCTTGTTTGAAGCGATGACTGCCAGCAGGCGATTTAGGAAAATAAAGCTGAATTGTTATATTAACATTGTGGAACCGGAATGGGAAACGCAGTTTTCAGCCGTAACGGTTATTCTGGATTCCGGCATTTTATATCTGGCGTACAGGGGAACCGACGAAACGATCATAGGCTGGAAAGAAGATTTTAATATGGCGTTTTTAGATCCTGTTCCCGGACAGGGATTCGCCGCAAAATATATGAATATGGTGACGGGAAGGCTTCGCCGGAAATTTTATACCGGAGGACATTCCAAAGGAGGAAATTTTGCCGTATATGCGGCGCTTAATTGCACGAAGGAAGTACAGGAACGGATTCTATGCGTATATAACCATGACGGACCGGGATTCCGCCCGGAAGTGCTTGCAAGATTTAATTATCAGGGACTGGAAGATAAGGTGGTCCGGATCCTGCCGCATTCTTCGCTGGTGGGTATGCTGTTTTCTCCGGTTGACAGCCGGTATGAGGTTGTGGAGAGCAAGACTTTCGGACTGTTTCAGCACGATCCGTTTACCTGGCTGGTGGAAGAGGACCATTTTCTGAAGGTCAGGGATATTTACAAGTCCAGAAAGCGTTCGGACGGGACGATTAACGAGTGGATTTTATCTCTCAACGAAGAACAGGTTAAAACCTTTGTTGACACTTTGTATCAGGTGATCTCCGCATCGGAGGCAGAAACACTGATCGATTTTACTGCCGATTGGAAAAAAAGCATGACGGGTGTGCTGACGGCGTTAAAAGAAGTAGACGGAGAAACGAAAACGGTATTGAAAAAAGTTGTCCGGGCTCTGTTTGGCATGGCAAAAGAGCGGATGAGGCTGGAATGGAATCAAAAGGCCCGGGACAAAAATTCCTGAAATAAGGGAGCGCCGGAGACGGCGTTCTTTTCTTTTGGGCTTTCCATCAGCCGTTCCGGATGCCATTGTACGCCCAGGACAGGAAGGGACAGGTGTTCAATTCCTTCGATAACGCCGTCGCTGCAGGTCTGGGTAACTTTCAGAAGTTTTCCGGGCAGATCGATGCCCTGGTGGTGCGCGCTGTTCACTATGAAACGGTCTCCGTACAGTTTATGGAGAACGCTTCCCGGCAATGCCTGCGTAAGGTGATACTGGTCGCCTTTTACATATTCGTGGGCGGAGGCAGTCGGAAGATGCTGTTTCATGCTGCCGCCGAAAAAAATGTTAATAAGCTGCATGCCCTTGCAAATGCCAAGAACCGGTTTTTGATGCCGGACGAACAGATCCAGCGCCTGAATCTGAAGGATATCCAGTTCCGTATCGATATCTCTGGAACCTTTATTTTTTTGTCCGAAAAAAGCGGGCGTAATATCGCCGCCGCCGGGTAATATAAGAAGGTCAAAGCTTTGAAGCTTGCCGGTGCTTAACAGGGTTTGGACATGGACGCCAAGGGAACGCAGCGCTTTTTCATAATTGCCGGTAAACTGGGTTCTGCCAACGATGGCTGCTTTCAGAGGGGAATTGTTTTTCATATTGTGATCCGTAAAGGTTTTCTCCTAATATATGTTTTGGACGTTTTATTTATGTCTGCAATATATACGGATATTTTATTTTTAAATAAATGGAAGATTTTGATAAAAAGACAAAAAAAGTATATTGTTTCTGATAATTATGTGTTAAAATATTAGTATGTCAGAACAATGTTATAGTATTTAAGGTATGAGGGAAAGTATGAAACAGGATAAGTTGACGGGTTTAATGTATTATGATGACTTTAAGGAAACCGCGCCGGAAATTATCCGCGGTCTGACCAGGCCCTGTATGCTGATATCCATGAATTTAAGCAATTTCAAGTATATTAACAGCGTATATGGGTATGAACGGGGGGATCGTCTTCTTGCAAGAATTGCGGATTATTTTTTTCACGGGAATGAGTACTGTCTGCTGGCCAGCCGGATTCATTCGGACCGGTTTGTGGCGTTAATCGAAATCAGCGGCGACGTACCCATGGATCACATGACCGAGCATTACAACAGTATACATAAAGAATTTGTACTCGAAATCGAAAAAGAATATCCCATGGCGGTACTGCGGATTAATTCCGGGGCATATATCATCCGTGATCTGAATGAAAATATTTCGCAGATATTAGATAAGGCAGAACTTGCCAGGCGGAATATCGGAGACGATTATACTACTACCATATGTTTTTTCTCCGAACAGCTGGAGGAGCGGGCAAAGGTGGAGCAGAGTATCGTGCCTTTATTTGAACGCGCCATTAAGGAGGATTCAATTTTGGTATATCTGCAGCCCAAAATTGATATCGATTCCCAGAGAATCGTAGGAGCGGAGGCATTGGCGAGACTTCTGGACGAAAACGGGAAAATAATTCCGCCGGATATATTTATTCCGGCCCTGGAAAAATACGGACTGGTCACGCAGCTGGATTTGTATGTGGCGGAGAAGATATTCCGGCTGCTGAATTCCTGGAAGGCAAGAGGCCTGCCGTTAGTCCCTGTCAGTCTGAATCTTTCGAGAGTAGACTTTAAACAAAAGACGGGATGGGAGGAGCTTGCAAAGCATATCGAAGATATTCAGGTGCCTAAGGAATATGTGGAGTTTGAAGTGACGGAGACCGCTTTTTTTGAAGATATTTTCATGATTATGAATCGTGTGAGGCTGCTTCGGGAAAAGGGTTTTCGAATCAGCATGGATGATTTCGGGACAGGTTTCAGTTCGCTTAATATGCTGGGGATGCTGCCTCTTGACGGTATCAAGTTTGACAGGGGATTCGTGCAGAACAGTATTAATAACCGTAAAGGCCTTGAAATTATGGCCGGTCTTGTGGATATTTTTGACAGAATTGACCTTGACGTTATCTGCGAAGGCGTGGAAACCGTAGATGAAGAACAGATTGTGCGGGCGTGCGGGTGTACGCAGGTGCAGGGGTATCTGCACGACAGACCGCTGCCTATTCAGGAATTTGAAAATAAGTATCTGATTCAGGGCATGTAAGAGTCGAAATTTGAAAAATTATAAAATTTATGCCAAAACTGTTGACAATTTTTCCACGAAGTGGTATTATCACTCTTGCGCGGTGCGTTAAGCGCGAGTGTCGGAATTGGCAGACGAGCTAGACTAAGGATCTAGTGATTATTGCAATCGTACGGGTTCAAGTCCCGTCTCGCGCATTCACTCGGAGAGATCCTGGTGAAGCTTTAGATGAATCAGCAGAGATGGCGGAATTGGCAGACGCGCACGGTTCAGGTCCGTGTGACAGCAATGTCATGAGGGTTCAAGTCCCTTTCTCTGCACTATGTAATGATGTTGCATCATAAAGAGAAGAATACACAAGATACACCGACCGGAGTCGGTGTATTTTGTTATCTGCGTTTTCAGGAGGTATGAGTTTGAAGAATAAATCGGAACGTAAGATTTGGTACAAGCTGGATCTCTCGGCAATTGTTTATCCGACTTTGCAGCGCCGGGATTTTTCTTCCGTATACCGTTTATCCGTTGTGCTTAAGGAAGCGGTGGACCCAAAGGTTCTTCAACAGGCGGCGGATCTTGCGTTAAAAAGATTTCCAACTTATATAGCCTCAATACGAAAAGGGCTGTTCTGGCGTTATCTGGAACCCAATGAGCGCCCGGGCCCGTTTGTGCAGCCGGATATTAAGAATCCCTGCATGCCTATGAATTTTAAGTCTAATAACCGTTATTTGCTGAGGATATACTATTACGGGAACAGAATTTCACTGGAGGCCCACCATTGTCTGGGCGACGGTACGGGAGGCATGTATGTTTTACAGACGCTTACGGCCGTTTATCTGAGATTAACGGGACATCCTGTTTCGAACGGAGGATTTGTTCTGGATATTGACGAAAAACCTTCGGAGGAAGAACTGGAAGACGCTTATATGCGATACGCCAACGCGAAGGTCTGTCCTAAGAGACCTGCCGAAAAGACATACCGGGTGCGGGGAACGAGAGAGCCTTTTTATACGTTGAATATTATTGACGGCATTATGCCGGTCAGGCAGGTCCGGGAGGTTGCAGGGAAATACGGAGCGACAATAACGGAATATCTGAATGCGGCGCTATTATCCGCACTGCTGGAAAAACAGGAAAAGGACTGGCATATAAGGCTGCGTCCCGTGCGGATTGCCATGCCGGTGAATTTGCGGCGCTTTTTTCCTTCCGAAACGCTGCGTAATTTTATCACCATGATTTATCCGTCCATAGATCCGAGACTGGGGAACTGGAGCTTTGAGGAAATTATCCGGCATGTGCATAACTATATGAATTACTATATTAATGAAAAATTTTTGCGGGGCGATATCACCACCAATGCCAGTACCCAGAGGAATCCTTTTATCCGGGTTGTGCCGCTTTTTATTAAAGATTTTGTGGTACGTCAGTTTTACACAAGGGTTCAGGACAGGAATTCTTCGGCAGGGCTGACCAATATGGGAGCCGTAAAGGTGCCGGAGGACATGAAGCCTTTTATAGAAAGATTTGACATTTATATGGGACAGCCCTTTTCATCCAGGACAAACTGCGCCATTATCAGTTTTGGAGATATACTGACCGTTAATTTTGCAAGCAGCATTGTGGAAGCCGATGTGGAACGTTACTTTTTCAGAAGGCTGGTAAAGGACGGAATTCATGTCAGGATTGAAAGCAACAGGGATCTGGAGCAGGAACAATTTTAGATTAAGGAGAGTTTACTATGTCTTATTGTGTTAATTGCGGTGTGGAGCTGGATGTGTCTTTGGAGACGTGTCCATTGTGCAATACGCCGGTAATCAATCCGAACGAGATTCCGTATACAAGATCGACGGTTCCCTTTCCGAAGGAAAAGGGGCAGGTGGAGGTTGTCAAAAGAAAAGATCTGGGGATTCTTTTAACTATCGTGCTGGTTACCACGGCGGTAACATGCGGCTTGTTAAATGTGCTTGTTTTCAACGGAAATCTGTGGTCGGTCCTGGTTGCGGGTGTCTGTATGATTTTATGGGTGCTTTGTATTCCATTTGTGATTTATCCGGCGTTAAACGTTTATGCGGCTTTGTTGTTCGATGGTCTTTCCGTGGGACTGTATCTGCATATGATTACTTTTTTAACAGAGTCCGAAGGGTGGTACTGGGGGCTTGCACTTCCGATTACGGTTCTTGTGACGGTTCTGATCGAACTGTTTGCGCTGGGTATCCGGAAAATTCCCCGCTCCTTTCTGACGACAACGCTGTTTGTTTTTATCGGCACGGCCGTGCTGTGCGTAGGAATTGAATTGCTGATTCACCGTTATCAGGGAAACGGACTGCGGCTTTCCTGGTCGGCCGTTGTCCTGACGGTTTGCGTGATTATCATTATATTGCTGGCAACTTTACTGTCGCGGAGAAGACTGCGTGACGCGGTACGCAGGCGGCTGCATTTTTAAGAGAGGACGGAAAGGACAATGGCGGATAAGAAAAACCAGAATTTGATGCAGCTGATCAAAAAGGTTCATGGTTTTGTGGAAAATACGGATCTGGAAAAGCACCGGCAGTCGCAGAATCATTTTGGGACAATTTTGTCCGACAGCCGCGGCGTGACGTATGAAAATGTGGAAATCGGCGGGATTCATGGGGAATGGGTTCGTGTCGGCCGCGCCCATAACAGAAGGCAGATCATTTTATACTGCCATGGCGGCGGATACTCTACGGGCAGCTGTGTGTATGCAAGAACCATAACGGCCAAGCTTGCCAAAATAACGCTGCGGGAAGTACTGGCATTTGATTACCGGCTGGCTCCGGAACATCCGTATCCCGCCGCATTGGAGGATGCGGTCCGGGTATGGGATTATCTTATGTATCTGGGATTCGGAGCACGGGACGTGATTGTGGCCGGTGACTCGGCGGGAGGAAATCTGGCTCTCGTACTGGTTCATTATCTGAAAAAAGAAAAGCGTCAGCTTCCCGGCGGACTTTTGTTAATGTCTCCCTGGACGGATCTGACTTCTTCAGGACAGTCTTTTGTCGGGAAAGCGGATATGGATCCGGTTTTAAACAAAGAATATATCGATCAGATGGTGAAAGCTTATGTCGTTAATCAGGATCCGGCGGATTTTATGATCTCCCCGCTGTTTGGAGATTTTGAAAAATTTCCTCCTGTGTATATTCAGGCGGGCGAAAACGAAATACTATTAGATGACTCCAGGCGGCTTGCAGACAGGCTCCGGGAGGCCGGGGCGTCTGTGCGCATGGAGGTTTTCCCGGGAATGTGGCATGTTTTTCAGATGTCTCCGTTTAAGACTGCTTACGAAGCAATGGATCATTTCGCAGAATTTGTATATGAGATTGACGGCGGAATGAGATAGGAAGGGAACACACCGATGAAATATATTATTCAGATGGGTATTATAACGGGAATCAGCTTTATTGCGGAAGTTCTTTACGCGGTTCTGCCGCTTCCGGTACCTGCCAGCGTGTATGGATTACTGCTGCTGCTGTTATTTTTATTTACGGGAATCGTAAAAGAGGAGCAAATACGGGAAACTGCAGATTTTCTGATTTCCATAATGCCTCTGTTTTTTGTTCCGCCTTCCGTTGCGCTTCTTACTTCGATGGATCTTCTGAAGGGAAATATAATAAAACTTTTTGTTATGTGTCTGGTATCAACCATTGTCGTTATGGCAGTTACGGGCGGTGTGGCTCAGGCGGTGGCGGGCCGGGGAAGGAAGAAAAACAGAACGGTTATGGGGGAACGGAGGACGCAGGATGAATGAGATTTTTACAGGCTCGGTATTTTTTGGCGTCTGTATTACGATAGGGGCTTATCAGCTCGGATGTCTGATGCAGAAAAAATGGAAACTGTCGATTATGAATCCGTTGTTGATTGCCGCCGTTTTGATTATTGCATGTTTGGTGATTTTTCAGATCGATTATAAAACCTATGAGGAAGGCGGCCGTTATATCAGCGTTTTTTTAACGCCGGTGACGGTCTGTCTTGCGCTGCCGCTGTATCGTCAGATCAGGGTTCTTAAAAAAAATGCGGCGGCTGTTATCAGCGGCGTCCTTTCAGGCTGTATTGCCCATGGAGCGCTGCTGTTTGCCATGGCCGCATTGTTCCGGCTGGACAGGAAGCTTTTCTTTTCCCTGCTCCCCAAAAGCATCACGACGCCGATCGCGGTGGGAATCAGTGCGGAAATCGGCGGTATCGAGCAGGTTACGATTGCCGCCGTAATTGTGACGGGAATTATGGGAGCCGCGGTCGGACCGTGGATTTTAAAGGCGCTTCATATAAGAGAGCCTGTGGCCTGCGGACTGGCAATGGGCAGCGCGGCTCATGCGGTAGGAACCAGCAGGGCTATGGAAATGGGAGAAACGCAGGGGGCTATGAGTTCTCTCGCCATTGTGGTTAACGGTATTCTTACGGTGCTGATTCTTCCTGTTCTGGTTCGTTTTTTGTAAATTTATTTCTCGAATTATAAAAGAAAAAAAGGAAAAATGATTCTTATGCAGAATAATTTATAATATAAGAGAAAACGTGTACGTCAGACCGGATTTGGAGGTGGCTGTATGGGAATCAGAGAGGAGCTGGAGCGATGGGAGACGGAGTACCTGAGTCCCGGAGCTTCTTTTAGCATGAACTCCAGGGGAAGATTGAAGGAGGAAGAGCAGTGTGATATCCGTCCTGTTTTTCAGAGAGACAGGGACCGGATTTTACATTCCAAATCTTTTCGGCGTCTGAAGGATAAGACGCAGGTATTTCTGACGCCGGAAGGCGATCATTACAGAACCCGGCTGACGCATACCCTGGAAGTTTCCCAGAATGCCCGGACTATCGCAAAAGCGCTGCGGATGAATGAAGATCTGGTGGAAGCGATTGCGCTGGGACACGATTTGGGGCATACGCCCTTCGGCCACGCCGGCGAGAGGGCGTTAAACCGTGTGTGCCCCATGGGGTTTGAACACAGCGAACAGAGTGTGCGCGTGGTGGATGTACTGGAGAAGGGCGGACAGGGACTGAATCTTACTTACGAAGTGCGGGACGGAATCAGAAACCACCAGACCAAAGGTAGTCCGGGTACGCTGGAAGGGAAAATTGTCCGGTTTTCGGATAAAATAGCTTATATACATCATGATATGGACGACGCGGTCCGGGGCGGGATTCTGACGGAGAAAGATGTGCCCGTAGAGATAACGGATGTAATCGGCGATACTACCGGAAAGCGTCTGGATCATTTTATTCACGATCTGGTAACGAACAGTTTCGGAAAAAATGATATTTGTATGTCACAGCCGGTAGCGGACGCCATGGCGGCGCTCAGGCGTTTTATGTTTGAAAGAGTATATCAGAACCGGGAGGCGAAAAGCGAAGAGCGCAAAGCGGAGGGGCTGGTAGAGACTTTGTATGATTATTATCTGCATCATTTGGAACTGCTGCCAAAGGAGCTTCTGGCGCTTGTAGAACAGGGGGAGAGGAAAGAACAGGCGGTCTGCGACCATATTTCGTCCATGACGGACCGTTTTGCAATTGCGCAGTACGAAGAAATTTACATACCCAAGACATGGCATGGTTAAGCAAACGGGATAACACGGAAGGAGGAGCCGCTTTGTATTATCCGGAAGAAACGGTAGAGGAAGTCAGGATGAAAAACGATATTGTGGATGTGGTATCGGGATATGTGCGCCTGCAGAAAAAGGGAAGCAGTTATTTCGGCCTGTGTCCTTTCCACAATGAAAAATCTCCTTCTTTTTCCGTATCGCAGTCCAAACAAATGTATTATTGCTTCGGGTGCGGCGCGGGAGGCAACGTATTTACCTTTGTGATGAACTATGAGAATTACACCTTTGGAGAAGCCGTTAAAATGCTGGCCGACAGGGCGGGAGTCAATCTCCCGGAGCCTGAATATACCGAAGAAATGAAAAAAAGAGAAAATCACAGGGCCAGGCTTTTGATGGTTAATAAGGAGGCTGCCAAATATTTTTATTATCAGCTCAGGCGGGGACAGGGGGAGATCGGTTACCGGTATCTAAGCGGCAGACAGCTCACGGATGAGACCATTAAAAAATTCGGTCTGGGTTTTGCCAATAAAACAAGCGACGATCTGACCCGGTATCTGAAACAGCAGGGATATGACGACAGACTGATTCAGGAGGCCGGCCTGGCGTCTTTTGACGAACGTTACGGTATGCATGATAAATTCTGGAACCGGGTTATGTTTCCGATACAGGATCTGAATCACCGGGTTATAGGATTTGGAGGCAGAGTGATGGGAGACGGTTCCCCCAAGTACCTGAATTCGCCGGAGACGCCTGTATTTGATAAAAGCAGGAATCTGTACGGACTTAATTTTGCAAGGACATCCAGAGCCGGCAATATTATTTTATGTGAAGGTTATATGGATGTTATCGCCATGCACCAGGCCGGTTTTTCACAGGCGGCGGCTTCTCTTGGAACGGCGTTTACGGCGGGGCAGGCGAATCTGCTGAGGCGTTATACGGATCAGGTGCTGCTTGCCTATGACAGCGACGGCGCCGGCGTTAATGCGGCGCTGCGTGCAATTGGAATTTTGAAGGAAGCGGGACTGGCCGGAAAAGTAATTAATATGCTGCCGTATAAAGATCCCGATGAATTTATGAAAAATCTTGGAAAGGAAGCTTTTCAGGAACGCATCGACCAGGCGGAGAACAGCTTCTTTTTTGAACTGCGTATTCTGCAGAGAGAGTATCATCTGGAAGATCCGGAAGAAAAAACCAGGTTTTACAGGGAAATTGCCAAAAAGCTGTGCGGTTTTTCGGAAGAAGTGGAGCGGGATAACTATATCGGGGCGGTTGCGCAAAAATACGGAATCGGTTATGATAATCTGCGCAAATTAGTTGTCAGCTACGCGGCGCAGACCGGGCTGGTCAAGCCGGTGGAACGCCCCAGGTCCGGCGTACAGAAGAAGAGCACGCCGCAGGATCATATAAAAAAAGCGCAGCGTCTGCTCATTACCTGGCTGACGGACGAGCCTTCCCTATATGGAAAAGTCCGCAAATATATAACGCCGTCAGACTTTACCGAAGATTTGTACCGGCAGATTGCGGAAAAGCTGTTTGAAGATCTGGAGTCCGGGCAATACAATCCGGCGGCGATTATCAGTCTTTTTACGGATGAAGAAGAACAGCGAGAAGCGGCGGAGGTATTTAACACCAAGCTGGAAGCGCTGTCTGCGAAACAGGAACGGGAAAAAGCCTTTCATGATATTCTGTATCAGGTAAAGAAAAACAGTTACGAATATTATTCCGGCCGTCTGGGCGGCGACGTAAGCGCGCTGCAAAAAGTGATCGACGGGAAAAAGGCATTGGAAGAGCTTGGAAAAACGCATATTTCTTTTGATTAGAGATCATAATATTATTACGTTTCGAAAGGATGGAAACACAAATGGATGAAAACACACAGGCAAAGTTCGAGGAAAAAATCAAAGAACTCTTAAACACGGCGAAGAAGAAAAAAAATATTCTGGAATATCAGGAAGTCAATGAGTTCTTTTCGGACATGCCTCTGGAAGACGAGCAGTTTGACAGGATTCTTGAGACTCTGGAACAAAATAATGTCGATGTGCTCAGAATTACCGAGGACGACGATGTCGATGACGAACAGATTATTCTGACTGAAGAGGACGAAGTGGATGTGGAAAATATTGATCTTTCCGTTCCCGACGGCATCAGTATTGACGATCCTGTCAGAATGTATCTGAAAGAAATCGGTAAGGTTCCTCTTTTAAATGCGGAGGAAGAGATTGAGCTTGCAAAGAAAATGGAGCTTGGAGACCAGGACGCAAAAAAACGTCTGGCAGAGGCGAATCTGCGTCTGGTTGTCAGTATTGCAAAACGGTATGTGGGCCGGGGGATGCTGTTTCTTGATTTGATTCAGGAAGGCAACCTGGGTCTGATTAAGGCTGTTGAAAAGTTTGATTTCCGAAAGGGCTTTAAATTCTCCACGTATGCTACCTGGTGGATCCGCCAGGCAATTACGAGAGCCATTGCGGATCAGGCGAGGACTATCCGTATTCCGGTGCATATGGTGGAAACTATCAATAAACTGATCCGTGTCAGCCGTCAGCTGCTTCAGGAGCTTGGCAGGGAGCCGTCTCCGGAAGAAATTGCGGAGGAGATGAAGATGCCGGTAGAGCGGGTGCGCGAAATTTTAAAAATCAGTCAGGAGCCGGTTTCTCTTGAAACTCCTATCGGTGAGGAAGAAGACAGCCATCTGGGCGATTTTATTCAGGATGATAACGTTCCTGTACCGGCGGATGCTGCGTCCTTTACGCTTTTAAAAGAGCAGCTGGTGGAAGTGTTAGGTACGCTGACGGAGCGGGAACAGAAAGTTTTGCGCCTGCGTTTTGGGCTTGATGACGGAAGAGCGAGAACCCTGGAAGAGGTGGGTAAGGAGTTTAACGTTACCAGAGAGCGCATCCGGCAGATTGAAGCCAAAGCCCTGCGGAAGCTTCGCCATCCAAGCAGGAGCAGGAAATTAAAGGATTATCTGGATTAAGGGGTGCGTATGGAGCTGTCAGAAAGATTAATGGCGGTAGCGCGGATGGTGACAAGAGGCAATGTGGCATGCGACACAGGCTGTGACCATGGTTATGTATCTATTTATCTGGTCAGGGAAAAAATATGTCCGAAAGCGATTGCCATGGATTTAAGACCCGGACCGCTTTCACGCGCCGGCGAGCATATCGCAATGTATGGTTTTGGTGATTACATAGAGACCAGACTTTCGGACGGTGTGGATGCGTTACAGCCGAAAGAAGCGGACACGCTGATTCTGGCGGGAATGGGCGGAAGGCTGATGGAGTCCATTATAACCGGCGGTATGAGTAAGATTTCTCTGATGAAAGAACTGGTTTTGCAGCCGCAGTCGGAAATCCCCATGTTTCGTAAATTTTTGCGCAAAAAGGGATTTATTACATGCCGGGAGAATATGATTTTTGAAGACGGTAAATTTTATCCGGTAATGCGGGTAATACCGGGGAGTACAGAAACACAGGACGTTTCGCCCGATCGGGAATTGGAAGACCGGTACGGCGGAATATTACTGCGGGAGCGGCATCCCGTTTTAGAAAAATATCTTTATATGGAAAAAGAAAATCTGGAAGAATTACGGCGCAGGGTGGAATCCGCGGGGATACGGTCCGAAAAGAACAGGCGGCGCGCCGAAGAAATCCGGCGGGAGCTTTCGTTAAATGAAGAAGCGTTGAGGTTATTTCAAAACTGACGGAATAACCGGCAGAGAAAGGTAACAGGGTATGAAAGTAGCGATTGATGGGAATGTGAAAGAGTATCCGGCAGGGACTACGTTTGAACAGATTGCCGGAGAGTATCAGGAGCAGTATGAAGGGCTGATCGCACTGGTGTGCGTAAACGGCAAAATCCGGGAACTGATTAAAAAGGTTGACAGAGATTGTGAGTGCCGCTTTTTTACGTTAAAGGACGCGATCGGTCATAAGACGTATGTACGAACCGCGACCATGATGTTTATGAAAGCGCTGCAGGATGTGGCGGGAAGCGCGCCTTTTAAGTGTACGGTGGAGTATACGGTCGGCCACGGCTATTACTGCAGGCCGGAAGAAGGCGTTACGGTTACGCCTGAATTTGTGGACAAAGTTCAAGCGCGAATGGTTGAATTATGTGAGAACAGGCAGGAGATACACAAGAGATCCTATCCTGTTTCAGAAGCGGTGGAGCTGTTTGAAAGACAGGGCATGCAGGATAAGGTAAAACTTTTCCGTTACCGGAGAAGCTCCTATGTTAATGTTTACGAGATGGACGGTTACTTTGATTATTACTATGGATATATGCTTCCCCATGCGGGATATGTCCGGTATTTCAGGCTGATTCCCTATGATAAGGGAATTATGCTTTTGCTGCCGGAACAGGAAGCGCCTAAGGAAATTCCGGCGTTTACTCCCAGGGAGAAGCTGTTTGCAACGCTGGAAGAATCTACGGACTGGTGCCGTAAAGTAGATATCGAAACGGTCGGCGATTTGAATGATATGATCTGCCGCGGCAACTTGAATGAGCTGATACTGGTACAGGAAGCGGAGCAGGAAAGAAAGATCGGAGAGATCGCCAAGGATATTGCAGGGCGGGGCGGCGTTAAATTTGTCATGATTGCAGGACCTTCCTCCTCCGGAAAAACGACTTTTTCCCACCGTCTTTCCATACAGCTTAAAACACAGGGAATGAATCCCCATCCGATCGCGCTGGATGATTATTTTGTAAACAGGGAGCAGACTCCCAAGGATGAAAAAGGCAACTACAATTTTGAATGTCTGGAGGCTATTGACATTGAAAAATTTAATCAGGATATGTGCGATCTGCTTGCCGGTAAAACCGTAGAACTTCCCAGCTTCAATTTTAAAACGGGAATGCGCGAGTACAAGGGAAATTATAAGACCCTGGGTCCGGAAGATGTACTGGTTATTGAAGGGATTCACGGCTTGAACGATAAGACCTCCTATGCGCTTCCCAACGAAAGCAAATACCGTATTTATATCAGTGCGCTTACCAGCGTGAATGTTGACGATCATAACCGGATTCCGACTACGGACGGCAGACTTTTGCGGCGTATGGTAAGAGACGCCAGAACGAGGGGGACTTCCGCCAAAGGGACAATACGCATGTGGCCTTCCGTGCGGCGGGGCGAAGAGGAGAATATTTTTCCGTTTCAGGAGAGTGCGGACGCCATGTTTAATTCCGTTCTGATTTATGAGCTTGCGGTTTTAAAGCAGTTTGCCGAGCCGCTGCTTTTCGGAATTGAACCGGACGAACCGGAGTATTACGAAGCGAAACGGTTGTTAAAATTTCTGGATTATTTTCTGGGAGTCAGCAGCGAAAGCGTTCCCAATAATTCCATTTGCCGGGAGTTTGTCGGCGGAAGCTGCTTTCATGTTTGATAAAAGAAAATTTTTGTGGTACAATGTGCAGTGCAAGTAGGATAAATAATCGCGGCCTGCTGCGGCAGGGTGAGGAAAGTCCGGGCTTCACAGGGCAGGATGCCGGATAACGTCCGGTGGAGGCGACTCCAAGGCCAGTGCAATAGAAAAGAAACCGCCGGCTGACGGCCGGTAAGGGTGGAATGGCAGTGTAAGAGACTACCGTTTGTCCGGTAACGGACAAAGCTGTGTAAACCCCATCCGAAGCAAGACAAAAAGAAAGCGACAGGCTTGCCCGGCCTGCTTTCAGGTAAGTCGCTGGAGGCTGCCGGTAACGGCAGTCCTAGATAGATGATTATTCACGACATAACCCGGCTTATCGTCCTGCTTGCACATATAAAAAAATGTCTTGTCCCGGAGCAGCAGAAGGAATCTCCCGGGACAGTTTTTTTGTGAAAAGGGTGAACGTGTGAAAAACAAACTGTGGAAAATATGGATTACCGCCGTCCTGATTTTATGCGGCGGTTTAAGCTTACGGGGTGATACGGTGCGAAAACCGGATCAGGAGAAGACAGAAAGCCTGATAAAAGCGGACGAGCAGGAACTGCTGGATGACGTCGGGCCGTCGGTCGTCAGAATTGAGGCGGGGAAGCTTTTCGGAAGCGGGATTATTTTTGCCGTGCGGCAGGATGAAATAATTCTTCTGACAAACCGCCATATGATCGAACCGGGGGAGCCTGTTGTTATGTTTCAGGACGGGAAAAGCGCACAAGCTGATGTGATCGGATGCTCGGACAAGTATGACATGGGGTTTTTAAGAGTAAAGTTTTCCGATTTGGGGGATTATACCGTGGACAGCTGCCGGAATGTGCGGTATAACGAAACGGAATTCGGGAATCTGGGGCCGGGAGATGATTTGTTTATTTTGGGATCGGCAGATTATCCGGCCGGAAATTTATTTTACGGAATTATCGGCAGCCCTTCCGTTTATATGGAAGACTTCGGAACGGAAATGCTGTGGGCTTACTGCGAAGTAAAACCCGGAATGTCGGGAAGCGGCGTTTTCGACCAAGACGGTTGTTTGATTGGGATTGTGTGCGGGGGGAATGAGGAAAAAGAAGCGGCTGTGCTTCCGCTTGATAAAATTTTGGAAGAGTGGAAAGCCGGGGGATATTGACATTCAGGAAAAACTGTATCAAAATACTAGAGGCGGCACAGAATTAGAAAACAGGTAAAGAGGTAAAATTATGACAAAGATTGATATTTTTTCAGGTTTTTTAGGAGCCGGGAAGACGACTCTGATTAAGAAGCTTTTAAAAGAAGCGTTGGCAGGAACGAAGGTGGTTCTGATTGAAAATGAATTTGGCGAGATCGGAGTGGACGGAGGATTTCTTAAGGAATCCGGTATTGAGATTAAAGAAATGAATTCAGGCTGTATATGCTGTTCACTGGTGGGCGATTTCGGAACTTCCCTTAAGGAGGTGCTGGATACGTATCAGCCGGAGAGGATTCTGATCGAGCCTTCTGGCGTAGGGAAGCTGTCGGATGTCATGAAAGCGGTGCAGGGCGTCGATACGAAGGAAGAAGTGCGGCTGAACGCTGCGGTGGCTGTTGTAGACGCCAATAAGTGCAGAATGTATATGAAGAATTTCGGAGAGTTTTTTATCAATCAGATCGAGCATGCCGGAACCATTATTTTAAGCCGGACAGGCAGCATCAGTCAGGACAAACTGGAAAAGTGCGTGGCAATGCTGAAAGAGCATAATGATCATGCAGTGATTATAACAACACCGTGGGAACAGCTTGACGGCAATGAAATCTTAAAAACGATGGAAGGCGCAGAACGTCTGGACGAGGAAATGCTGAAAACGGTGATAGAGGAGCATGAGTGCCACCATCACCATCACGGCGAGGCGTGCCATCATGAACATCATCATCACGATCATGACGGGCACTGCGGCTGCGGTCATGATCACGGTCATGAGGGCCATCATCATGCGGATGAAGTATTTACAAGCTGGGGAATGGAAACGCCGGCCGTATATACAAAGGAACAAATCGGACAGATTCTGGAAGCGCTCGAGCAGGAAGATACGTACGGGATGGTGCTTCGGGCAAAAGGTATGGTTCCGGGAGCGGACGGAGAGTGGATTTACTTTGATTATGTTCCGGGTGAAAGCAATGTGCGCGGAGGCAGTCCCTGTGTAACCGGAAGGTTCTGTGTGATCGGATCGGGACTGAAGGAAGAGAAGCTGAACGCTTTGTTTGAGCAGAAATAGCGAAGAAAGGCACGGGTATTAAAATGAAACCGGTATATATGATTAACGGATTTTTGGAAAGCGGTAAAACGGAGTTTATTACCTACACGCTGGGTCAGCCGTATTTTCAGGTAAAGGGCAAAACGCTTCTGATACTTTGCGAAGAGGGCGAAATAGAATATGAGGAAGCTCTGCTTAAAAAGAGCCGGACGGTTGTTGAACTGATTGAGGACGAAGAGGAGTTTACGGCTGCTAATCTGGTGGAACTGGAGAAAAAGCACAAACCGGAGCGGATTATCATAGAATATAACGGAATGTGGAACTATAAGAATATGAAGCTGCCCTGGCATTGGCGGATAGAACAGCAGATAACGACAATTGACGCTTCAACATTTCCGGCATATTACACCAATATGCGTTCTCTTCTGGCTGAAATGCTCCGTAAATCCGAGATGATTATTTTTAACCGGTGCGACGGTATTGAAGATCTGGGCGCCTATAAACGTAATGTAAAAGCGATTAACCAGCAGGCAGAGATTATTTTTGAGGATTCAAACGGGGAGATCGATACGCTGTTTGAGGAAGATCTTCCTTATGATCTGAATTCGGAACTTCTGGAGCTGGACGATTTAGGTTACGGTATCTGGTATCTGGATACATTGGATCATCCGGACCGGTATATCGGCAAAACCGTTCGGTTTACGGCGATGGTCCTGCTGCCCGACGGATTTCCGGAAGGATATTTTGTTCCCGGCAGAATGGCTATGACCTGTTGTGCGGACGATATGGCGTTTCTGGGTTTTGCATGCCGGTACGAAAAAGCTTCTTCCCTGAAGCAAAGAAGCTGGGTTCAGGTAACGGCAAAGGTCGGAAAAGAGTATTGGGAAGATTATAAAGGCGAGGGGCCGGTTCTTTCCGCAGTCTGTGTGGAGACAGCGAAAGCTCCCGCTAATGAAGTGATCAGCTTTGTATAGGCTGTTAAGGTTTGGGGAATCCTTGCGGAATTAAACGAAAGGCGGAATATATGAATATAATATGGATGGCTTTGCAGGGAACCGGATTTGCTTTTCTCATGACGACTCTTGGCGCGGCGCTCGTATTTCTTTTCCGAAAGGAGATGAAAGAGTCTGTGCAGAGGGTTATGTTGGGATTTGCGGCGGGGGTTATGATTGCTGCAAGTGTCTGGTCTCTTTTAATACCGGCGATTGAGCAGGCGGAGGAGGCCGGTATGATCGGGTGGATGCCGGCTGCAGGAGGTTTTTTGCTGGGAGGCGCTTTCCTGATGTTTATGGATAAACTGATCCCGCATCTGCATGTTGGCGCGGCAGAGACGGAAGGAATGCATGCTTCCTTAAAAAGAACGACTTTAATGGTGTTTGCGGTGACGCTGCATAATATACCGGAAGGAATGGCCATGGGTATTTCTTTTGCAAACAGCGCTTTGCAGGGAGGCGGATTTGCAGATTATGCGCCGGCTTTTGCGCTGGCAATCGGTATCGGAATCCAGAATTTCCCGGAAGGCGCCGCGATTTCCCTGCCCCTTAGAAAAGAGGGTATTAAAGCCTGGAAATCATTTCTGTGCGGAAGCCTGTCCGGAATTGTGGAGCCGGTTTTTGGCGTGATTACGGTGCTTATGGCCGGTTTTCTGGCGCCTGCCATGCCCTGGCTTCTTTCGTTTGCGGCGGGAGCCATGATTTATGTGGTAGTGGAGGAGCTGATTCCGGAAGCGCATCTGGGAGAACATTCCCATGCCGGGACGATCGGGGTTATGGCCGGATTCCTGGTGATGATGATTTTGGATGTGGCGCTTGGATAAAGAGAGAATTATGGATAAGGAAACAATACAGTTACAAAACAGGTTCCGTGATCTTGCGGACAAATCTTATGCACAAAACATATATGTTTTTACGGGATTTTTGAGTCTGGCGGAGCAGGATATATTTTTAAAAACAGCGGGTGAGATAGGCCATGTGTCTTACCGGCTGTTTGGCGGCCGCGGGGATTGCGAGCGGAAAATGCTCCGGTTTGGAAGTCCGGAGGACTTGGGGTATGAGGAAGACTTTCCGATTGTCTGTATTCATATCTGTCCTCTCCTTAAAAAGTTTGCGGACGATTTTACACACAGGGATTTTCTGGGAGCTTTAATGCATCTGGGGATTGAGAGGAATATTCTGGGCGATATTTTTGTGGCGGAGCAGGAAGCTTTTCTTTTTTGTCAGGAAGCGATGTCTTTCTTTATTTGTGAAAAGCTGGACAAGGTGAAACATACGCATGTGCGCTGCGAGGTTTTGCGGGAAGGACTGACGGTCCCGGTCAAAGAACCGCAGCCGGAGGAAGTAACTGTGAGCTCCCAGCGGGCGGACGGCATTGTGGCAAGGCTTTACGGTCTGGCAAGAGAAAAGAGTCAGAAGCTTTTTGCGGACAAGAAGGTTTACATAGACGGAAGACTCGCGGAAAGTCCTTCCAGGTGCTTAAAGTCCGGCGAATTGGTGACGGTACGGGGATACGGAAGATTTCTTTATCAGGGGGTCTGTTATGAGACGAAAAAAGGGAAACTTTGTATAAAAGCCGATGTATACCGTTAAGAGACCGCCGCATGGAGGATAGAATTCATGTATCACTATACGATTATTCAGTGGTTATTCTTTTTCTATTTTTATTGTTTTTTCGGATGGTGTTTTGAGTCGGCTTATGTGTCTTTGAAAAAGCGCTGTTTTGTAAACAGGGGTTTTATGAGAGGCCCGTTTCTGCCCTTGTACGGTTCGGGGGCGATTATGATGCTTGTCGTTTCCATGCCGTTTCAGGATCATTTGCTTTTAACGTATCTGGCAGGCTGCGTGGGCGCTACTCTGTTGGAATATGTGACGGGCGTAACCATGGAGGCCTTGTTTAAAGTTCGGTATTGGGACTATTCCAACCAGAAGTTTAATTTCCAGGGGCAGATCTGTTTAAGTTCTACGCTGGCCTGGGGCGGTCTTACGGTTTTGATGACGGAGGTTATTCATAAACCGGTTGAGAGCCTTACGTTCATGATTCCGTCGGAGGTTTTATCAACGGTGACAATCTTGCTGACAGGCTATATCGTCAGTGATTTTACGCTTTCTTTCAAGGCGGCAATGGATTTGCGGGATATTCTTGTGAAAATGGAAAAGGCAAGAGCGGAACTGGTTCATTTACAGAAACGTCTGGATGTGCTGATTGCGGTTTCGGCCAGCGAGTGGGAAGAAAGAAAACAGATGCGGGAACTGAAGGCGGAGGAATTAAGGGAGAGTCTTGGAGAACGCCTGAATATCTGTAAGCTTATGTTACAGGAGAAACGTGCGGAATTCCTCAAAAGCGCCTACAGAAAAAGTCAGATTTTAGGGAATCCGGGCATGATTTCCGGAAAGTTTAAAGAAGTCCTGGAAGAACTGAAGGAAGCCGCCAGGGATAAAAAGAAATAAAATTTCGGCCTGCACCGGGTCAGGCCGAAATTTTATGAAGCTCCGTGTAGCGGGCGCGCATGCGGTAAGCGGCGGACAATTTATTATAAAACCAGAAAGAATATACAAGCACGTCGTTTAGACGGCCAATTTTCTGTTTGGCGGTATGTGTGTAATATTCGCCGCCGGTAACGGTATCCGAAGCTGTCAGGAGGTAACGGACAAGATCGGTTTCCGTCCGTATGGTATCGGGAAGCTCCGCGTAGCCCAGTCCTACGCAGTTATAACGGTGCGAATCGCTGCCGCCTACGCCGGGTTTGTTTAAACGTGCGGCAAGCGCTGCCGCCGCTTTATTGGATTCGGGAGGCTCACAGGCGTTAAACGTTTCAATGAAATCAAATCTTTTAAGGATATTGTGATTTTTATGTCCTCTTTTCGTGTTGGTGATACTTAAATACTTTTCACCGCAGGGGTGGGCCGGTCCGAGAATTCCTCCATAATGATGGACGATATCGATCAGTAAGCTTACGGGAAGTCCCCGAAGCTCCAGAATCGGAATATGGACTCCCGTAGGGAGAATAACCAGAATATGCCCGGCATCCAGCGTATCGTATTCAATTCCCTTTAATACTACGAAATCAGGATATTTTTTCGCTAATGTTTTTTGATAAAAACGGTGCGCCTTATATGAATTGTGGTCGGTAATAAGCATGCCTCCATAACCCAGACTGCGCAGGCGCAGAATGGTATCTTCAAGGGGGAGCTTTCCGTCTATGGAGCCTTCTTTGGTGTGACAGTGCATATCAAATTTCATATGTTATCCTTTCCTGTCCGAGCGTGATTACAGAGTACGTCTGTCCAGCTTTTCTTCACAGTATTTGCAGCGGTAAACTTCTTTTTTTAAATCGGACAAAACGAAAATATGAGGAAGTTCCTGTTCAATTGAGGTTATGCACCGCGGATTTTTACAGCGGATCACATTTTTAATTTCTTTGGGAAGCGTGAGAGGCATTTTGTCTACGATTTCTCCGTCTTTAATCACATTTACGGTAATATTATGGTCAATAAATCCTAAAATATCTAAATCAAGGGTGTTAATGTCACATTCGACTTTCAGAATATCCTTCTTTCCCATTTTATTACTTCTGGCGTTTTTTATGATTGCAACGGTGCAATCCAGTTTGTCCAGCTGCAGGTGGTGATAGATCGATAAGCTTTTTCCTGCTTCAATGTGATCCAGTACGAAACCTTCTTCAATTTTTCCAACGTTCAGCATTAGCGGGGCCTCCTTTAAACTTGAATATCCAACAGGGTAAGAATCAGCGCCATGCGGACATAAACGCCGTACTGCACCTGTTTAAAATAAGCGGCTCTGGGATCGGAATCCACTTCTACGGAGATTTCGTTGACTCTGGGAAGAGGATGGAGCACCAGCATGTCCGGTTTGGCCAGCGCCATTTTATCTTTGTTCAGTATGTAAAAATCCTTCAGCCTTACATAATCTTCTTCATTGAAAAAGCGTTCTTTCTGGACTCTGGTCATATATAACAGATCCAGATTCGGCATGCTTTCTTCCAGACGGATAACTTCCTCGTAGGAGACGCCTTTTTCCTGAAGCATCTCCGTGATATAATCGGGTACCCGCAGTTCTTCCGGAGAAATGAAAATGAAGCGGACGCCCGGATAGCGGACCAACGCATGGATCAGGGAATGTACGGTGCGTCCGAATTTCAGGTCGCCGCAGAGTCCAATGGTAAAATCGCGCAGACGTCCCTTCAAAGACCGGATGGTCAAAAGATCCGTTAAAGTCTGTGTGGGATGCTGGTGTCCGCCGTCCCCTGCGTTAATGACCGGAATGGATGAATGGGAAGCGGCAACCATGGGGGCGCCTTCCTTGGGATGCCGCATGGCGCATATATCGGCAAAACAGGAAATAACGCGGATCGTATCGGAAACGCTTTCGCCTTTGGAAGCGGAGGAAGAATTGGCGTCGGAAAAACCGAGGACCTGTCCGCCTAAATTTAACATGGCGGATTCAAAACTGAGGCGGGTCCGGGTGCTTGGCTCATAAAAGCAGGCCGCCAGTTTTTTTCCTTCGCAGGCGTGCGCATATTTTGGCATATTGTGTTCAATGTCGCCCGCCAGGTCAAATAAGTTGTCCAGTTCGGCGGGAGTGAAGTCGAGGGGGCTCATCAGGTGACGCATAGGTGTTCTCCTTTTTTGTTTCGTTTAAATGATTCCGAAAAAAATCGAAGAGGAAAGTGGTTCGCTCTTCGATTTTGTATTTTATTATTTATAAGACAGCAGGTCGGATACCGGTTTACGTCTGGGAGCAGCCGGTTCTTCATCGGAGTATCCAACGGGGATTAAGGCGATTAATTCCCTGTCGTCTGGAATATCTAATAAACCGACAATTTTTTCTTCGTCAAAAATGCCCATAATAACCGTGCCAAGACCTGCTTCGTAAGCGGCAAGGCAGAAAGCCTCGCTGGCGGCTCCGGCGTCGAACATCTGCCAGGTATCGCCCCGGTGGGTAGTAAAAGAACCGTCGCGTTCATAGCCGCATCTTCCTTTAATGACGGTAACGGCAATAACCATGGGAGCATTTTGAATAATAAGCCCGTTATTGGGGTATGTATCGGTACATTCATTACCGATCCTGTCCTTTAATTCGCCTTCTACGGCAATGTAGCGGACGGTCTGCGTATGCTTCCAGCTGGGGGCATACGATGCGTTCTCAACAACCTTTTCCAGAAGCGCGTGGTCTATGGACTGTTCTTTGAATTTGCGGATGCTTCTGCGTCCTCTGATACATTCTTCTGCGTTCATGGGTTACCTCCCTTACGGTTTTTGCTTTCAAGACGTATTGTACCACAAAAAACAGACAGGTTCAATGATTTGAAAAAATAAAAACCTGTGGAATTGTTTTACATATTCCGGTAAATCTGGTATAGTTAAAATGAGGCATTTAATTGACAGCAAAGGAAAGGGAACAGCAATATGGAACAGACAAGTGCATCGGGAGAAATCACATACAGACAAAGAAAAAGATGGGTGTTTTTCGGCCTGCCTTTTACTTTCACCGTATATACGGTAAAAGATGATATGATTACGCTTAACTCCGGATTCATTAAAAAAATTGAAAATGACTGTTATATGTATAAGGTACAGGACGTACAGCTTACGGCAGGCTTTTTTGAACGGATTTTCGGACTGGGTTCCGTCGTTTGTTTTACGGGAGATACGACCCATCCTAAACTGGTGCTGGAGCATATCCGCATGTCGAAGGAGATTAAAAATTTTATTCTGGACGCTTCGGAAAAGGCGAGGATGCGCAGACGGACGCTGAATACGCTGGATATCGGCAGCACGGCGGCAGGGGAGCTTGACGATATGGATTAAGGCGTAGACCAATGCGGCGGGAAGTGGGGTTTTCAGGCCTGATTCCCGTCGTTTTTTATGGCTGTGAATCCGTTTCGTGAATCAGTCTTTCAAATAAAAGACCGGCCAGAAACCAGTTCGGAGCATAGTCGAGACGGATGATCCCGTCCACGTTCCATTTGGCTTTGGAATAATCCCAGGGGCAGATACCTTTTTTCTTCAAAAGTTTTCCTGTGATGTATTCTCCCAAAAAGATGCAGGACGCATAAGCAAATCCCCGTACCAGGATGTTTTTGCCTTTCAGAAGACGGCACAGGGGAGCCAGGAAGGAGGCCATGCCGTAAATGGGAAACATCCAGATGGAGGTAATGCCCTTTAAGGTGAACTGGCGTCTGCGGAAAGAATCCAATGCCGTAAAGGTAATTTCCATACACCATCCGAGAATACCGCAGTGAATAAAGTTATGAATCAGTTTTTTCATTAAGAAATCTCCGTTCTTTTGTGTTCTGCATGACATGGCAGACACATATTTTTCATGAAATTAATAACAGTATGTACGAAATTTTAAAAAATATGAGGCGGCTTAATATGAATTATGAACAGGCAATGCGTTATTTAGAAGAAATGAACCGGTACGGAAGCGTTCCAGGACTGGCTGCTACGCGGGAATTATGCAGCCGTCTGGGCAATCCGCAGGAATCTTTACAGTTTGTGCACATTGCGGGCACCAATGGGAAAGGCTCTGTTTTGGCGTATATATCTACCGTACTGACGCAGGCCGGATACCGGACGGGCCGATATATATCTCCGGTGGTCCGTGACTATCGGGAACGGATTCAGGTTGACGGAAAAATGATTACAAAAAAAGCGGTGGGAGAACTTATAAAGCAGATCAAAGAGGCGGCGGACCGGATGGCGGAAGAAGGAATGGCTCATCCTACCGTGTTTGAAATGGAGACCGCAATGGCTTTTTTGTATTTTAAGCAGACGGGTTGTCAGATCGTTGTTCTGGAGACGGGGCTGGGCGGCCTGTTTGATTCTACCAATATCATAGGCAATACGCTGGCGGCCGTTTTTGCTTCCGTCAGTATGGACCATATGGCGGTTCTGGGAAAAACTCTGGAAGAAATTGCCGTGCAGAAGGCAGGTATTATAAAGGAAAACTGCCGTGTGGTTACGGGCAGGCAGGACGCGGCGGTTCTGGATGTCATTCGGAGGACGGCACAGGAAAAGGAATGTTCTTTTACCGTAGCGGACCCTGAAAGGGCGGAAAAAGTCAAATACGGAATTTTAAGGCAGCAATTCAGTTACGGAGGTTATAAGAATCTGGAAATTACACTGGCAGGAAAATGTCAGATTGAGAATTGTATTACCGCACTGGAAGCTTTAAAGGCACTGGAAGAAAAGGGGTTTCCCATAACGGAAGCGGATCTTCGGGAAGGGCTTAAAAAAACCCGGTGGGGCGGACGTTTCAGCGTAATTGCGAAGCGGCCGTTATTTGTGATCGACGGCGCTCACAACGAGGACGCCGCAAAAAAACTTGCGGATTCCGTCAGGTTTTATTTTACAAACCGCAGAATCATTTATATAATGGGAGTATTAAAGGATAAAGAATATGAGAAAATCATTGCGGAGACGTATCTTTACGCGGATCAGATCATTACACTGACGCCGCCGGACAATCCGAGGGCGCTTTCCGCTTATGAACTGGCGGTTGCGGCAGGAGAATATCATCCGAGCGTAACGGCGGCAGGCAGCGTGGAGGAAGCGGTGGAGATGGCGGAGCTTCTGGCCGGCAGGGACGATGTGATTCTGGCATTCGGTTCTTTGTCCTATCTGGGACGGCTGTGGGAGGCTGTTGATAAAAGAAAAGGTGTAAGGAAATGATCGATAAAGAAAAAATAGAGACCGCGGTAAGGATGCTTTTGGAAGGGATGGGTGAAAATCCGGACAGGGAAGGTCTGCGGGAGACTCCAAAACGGGTCGCCAGGATGTATGAGGAAATTTACGGAGGAATGACAGAAGAGGCGCGGAGTCATTTAAGCCGGACTTTTTCCGTGGAGCATAACGAGATGGTGGTGGAGAAGGATATTGTATTTTACTCCACCTGTGAGCATCATTTGATGCCATTTTACGGGAAAGCGCATGTGGCCTATATTCCCGACGGAAAGGTAGTGGGGCTGAGCAAGCTGGCAAGGACCGTGGAGGTTTATGCCAGACGTCTTCAGATACAGGAGCAGATGACAGGGCAGATTGCGGATGCGGTTATGGAATATCTGAAGCCCCAGGGAGTCATGGTGCTGGTGGAAGCGGAACATATGTGTATGACCATGCGCGGCGTTAAGAAGCCGGGAAGCAGGACGATAACCTCGGCGGCAAGAGGCGTGTTTGCAAAGCAGACGGCGCTGCAGGAGCGTTTCTTCCGGATGCTCAGGGTATGAGGAGTTTTTATGAATCGTGTCAATAAAATTTTGAAGCATAAAAGGTACCGGGAATATGTGCGCAGGAATGAAAAAGAAGAACAAAACCGGCAATTCTGCAAACATGGCATGACGCATTTCCTGGATGTGGCCAGAATTGCATGGCATCTGAATGTGGAGGAGAATGCGGGGATCGATAAGGAACTGATCTACGCGGCGGCGCTGCTGCATGATATCGGCCGGCACCTGCAGTATACGGACGGAATTCCCCACGAACAGGCCGGCGTTCTTCTGGCGCCGCCCATTTTAGCGGAATGTGGATTTGAGAGGGAAGAAACGGAAGCGGTTCTTTCGGCGATAGGCGCTCACAGGGATGAAAGCGTAAGCGGCAGAAACGGTCTGGACGGTATTTTATACCGGGCCGATAAATTAAGCCGTCCCTGTTACTGGTGCGAAAGGGAAGCGGACTGCAACTGGAAGCAGGGCAAAAAGAATATGAAATTAAAGTATTAGTAATATGCATGGAGATTAACATGAAAATAGGAAATAAAGAGTTTCAGACAAAAGGCAGAACGTATTGTATGGGAATTCTGAACATAACGCCGGATTCTTTTTCGGACGGCGGGAAATTCCTGAAAAAAGACGATGCGTTAAAGCAGGTGGAAAAAATGCTTGCAGAAGGAGTGGATCTACTGGATGTGGGAGGAGAGTCCACAAGGCCGGGATATGAACGGATATCCGCACAGGAGGAAACGGAGAGAGTAGTGCCTGTGATTGAAGCCGTAAAGGCGGAATTTGACATACCGGTTTCTTTGGACACTTATAAGCCGGAGGTGGCGCTTGATGGAATCCGGGCCGGAGCGGATATGATTAACGATATCTGGGGATTAAAGTATGAGGAAAGCATGGCTGGAATTATTGCGGAAAGCGGACTGCCCTGCTGTCTGATGCATAACCGGAAGGAAGCCGTTTATGAGGATTTTATGCAGGAGGTGGCGGCTGATCTGGCGCTGACCGTACGGATTGCGCAGAAAGCAGGAATTGCCGACGATAAGATTATCCTGGATCCGGGCGTGGGATTTGCCAAGACCTGCGGACAGAATCTGGAGCTGATCCATTGTATGGAAGAGCTTTCCGTGCTGGGATATCCGCTGCTGTTGGGCGCCAGCAGGAAATCGGTCATCGGACTGACGCTGGATCTTCCGGCCTGTGACCGGCTGGAGGGAACTCTGGCAACAACGGTTTTGGCGGTAATGAAAGGCTGTATGTTTGTAAGGGTTCACGATATTAAAGAAAATGTGCGCGCGATTCGTATGACGGAAGCGATTCTTGGCGCAGGAAAATGAAAACAGGAGGTATCGCAATGGACGAAATCAGAATTGAGGGTTTAAAAGTATTTGCCAATCACGGAGTGAACAGGGAAGAGCAGGAGAACGGACAGGATTTTTATGTAAATGCGGTGTTGTATACGGATACCCGCAGGGCAGGCATGAGCGATGACCTGGAGGATACGGCAAATTACAGTGAAGTATGTCATTTTATGAATCAGTTTATCGGTGAGAATACGTTTCAGCTGATCGAGACGGTAGCGGAGCGTCTGGCAAGGGAAATTCTTTTACGTTTTTCGCCGGTTAAAAAGCTGGATTTGGAGATTTGTAAGCCAAAGGCGCCGATTGGACTGCCCTTTTCCGGCGTTTCCGTTAAAATCAGCCGGGAGTGGCATGAGGTATATATCGCGTTTGGGTCCAACATAGGCGATAAAGAGGCGCATATTGACAGAGGACTGGCTATGCTGAATACATATCAGGGAGTGATTGTAGAAAAAGCTTCCGAAATAATCAGGTCCACGCCTTACGGCGGTGTGGATCAGGAAGAATTTCTGAACGGAGTCGTAGCAGCCCGGACTTACTTGTCTCCGGAAGAATTGCTGGAAGTGCTGCATGAAATAGAAGCATCTGAAAACAGGGAGCGAAAAGTTCACTGGGGTCCCAGGACTCTGGATCTTGATATTATTTTTTATGATGATCTGATTCAGGACGATGAAGAATTATGTATTCCGCATATCGATATGCAGAACCGCGATTTTGTCCTGCTTCCCATGATGGAGCTTGCGCCTTATAAACGGCATCCGGTTACGGGCAAAAGTGTGCAGGAGATGATAACGGAATTAAGAAGTAATCAATAAGTTTCGGAAAGAGGTAAAACGGGACGGGAGCAGGGATGGACAGATCGGAAGCGTTTGCAAGAACGGAAATGCTGCTTGGCGCAGAAGCAATGGAAAAGTTGAAAACAATGCGGGTTGCTTTGTTCGGTATAGGCGGCGTAGGCGGTTATGCGGCGGAAGCGCTTGCCAGAAGCGGCGTGGGAGCTATGGATCTGATCGATCACGACGTAATTGCCGTGTCCAATCTGAACAGGCAGATCATAGCAACCGGCAAAACGATAGGCCGTTATAAGGCGGAGGTCATGAAAGAACGCATACTTGACATTAATCCGGAATGTACGGTAACAACGCATATCTGTTTTTATCTGCCCGACAATAAGGAGCTGTTTGATTTTTCACGGTATTCTTATGTAATAGACGCCATCGATACGGTAACGGCCAAGATTCAGCTGGTTCTGCAGGCAAAAGAGGCGGGTACGCCCGTGATCAGCTGTATGGGAACCGGGAATAAGCTGAATCCAGCCGGACTGGAGGTAGCGGATTTGTATCAGACTTCCGTATGTCCCCTGGCCAGGGTGATGCGGCGGGAGTTAAAGAAGAGAAATGTAACCGCGTTAAAGGTGGTTTATTCGAAAGAACAACCTTTGGAGCCGGCGGAAAAGCTTCCGAAGGAGAATGAAAACAATGGAAAAAGAAGCATTCCGGGGTCTGTGGCTTTTGTACCTCCGGCTGCCGGTCTGCTTCTTGCATCAGAGGTTATTAAGGATTTGATCCGGTAATTATTCCCCCTGCACTGTCTCCATTTGCGCGTTTACGTCCGCTTCGCAGGATTTCATGGCTTCTATGGTGCGTTCGAATAATACGTCCAATTCCCACCCCAACAGTTCGGCGCCCTGGCGGATTACGTCGCGGGAGCATCCGGCAGCAAATTTTTTATCCTTAAATTTCTTTTTCAGACTGGAAACTTCCAGGTCCATAACGCTTTTTGAAGGCCGCATTTTAACGGCTGCGCCGATCAGGCCGGTCAGTTCGTCGGCGGCAAAAAGCACCTTTTCCATTTCATGCTCGGGTTTTATGTCGCAGCATAATCCGTAACCGTGGCTGCAGACCGAATGGGTCAGTTCTTCACCGGCATGGATTTCTTCCAGAAGCTGCGGCGCTTTTTTACAATGTTCTTCCGGATACATTTCAAAATCCACATCGTGCAGGAGTCCCGTCAGGGCCCAATATTCCTGGTCTTGTTCATATCCCAGAAAAGAAGAGAACCATTTCATAACTCCCTCTACCGTATAAGCGTGCAGCAGATGAAACGGTTCTTTGTTGTATTTCTGTAATAGGGACAGCGCTTCCTGTCTTGTGATTGGCGTCATCATGTCTGTTACCTCCGTCTGGTATATATTTTAAATTGAATTATATCAAAAAAACAATAAAAACACAAATCAAAAACCCCGAAGTTGCCTTCGGGGTTTCCGATTGTGTAAAAGGGGAATTCTTCCGGAATTTTGCTAATTAGCAATCCTAACGTCTCCGTTAAGACTTCTCTAGTATATTACAGGATTCCGGATAAATCTACAAATATTTTGCTTAATTTGAAAACAATATTTCTAAAAATCAGCTTATTTATCTGAATCAGTCTTTTTTGAAGGTCTTACCAGCACAAAGCTGATAATTAACGCTACCACATACAAAACAGTCGTTACATATAAAACGTTATTATAAGAGGACGTTTTGGATACGATAAACGCGCTTAACTGGTTCCCGGACAAACCGGCAAAGGCCCATGCGGAAAGCGCCAGCCCGTGAATTTTACTGATAT
Source organism: uncultured Lachnospiraceae bacterium (assembly GCA_910587935.1). Taxonomy (GTDB): domain Bacteria; phylum Bacillota; class Clostridia; order Lachnospirales; family Lachnospiraceae; genus MGBC143606. The sequence goes on along the minus strand of CAJUNP010000007.1, from coordinate 39,173 downwards.
CTCCCATGCCGAATTTGTCGGACAAAAGCGTGGGAAGGTTGCTGAACCCGCCGCCGTATCCGGCATTGATGACGCAAAGCAGCACGATGGCAAGAGGTACGATACCTCCGTTAATGCCGTTTGTAAGAATCGTTACCAGCGTAAGGGCGATGGAAGATACAAAAATTACTTTATAGATGGTATTGCGGTCTTTCAGCTTGTCAGCAACGGCGGAATAACCAAGACGGCCGCCCGCGTTAAATACGGCGGTTACGGAGGATACAATACTGATAACGGCGAGGGAAACGCCCATAGCCTTTAAAATATCTTTTTCCTGGGAGATTAAAGCAAGGCCGCAGGTAATGTTAATGTAGAACATCAGCCAGATACCGATAAAAGTCGGGTTTTTGAGTATGCTGCCCGCTTTAAAGGAGGACTTGCCGGTATTTTCGTGCCAGCCTTCCGGCTTTTTCAGAAGAAGGTGTCCCAGGAACATCATGACAAAGTAAAGTACCGCCAGTACATAGAACATGTTTACGATACCTACGGAGCCGATCAGTGCCGTCATAATGGGACTGGCAATAACCTTTGCAAGACCGAAGCCCGCTACCGCCAGACCGGTTGCCAGGCCTTTTTGCTCACTGAACCACAGCATCAGCGTCTTGACAGGGGAGAGATAACCCAGTCCCAGGCCGATTCCCATCACGACGCCATAGAAAAAGTAGATACCGATCAGGGAACGGAAGTATACGCATAAGCCCGTGCCTGCCAGACCGATCGCAAAGCAGAAGGTTGCGATCAGGGAAGATTTGTGGATGTCTTTTTCCACAATACCGCCGGCAAAAGCAGCGGACATGCCAAGGAAAAAGATGGCAAGGCTGAACGCCCATTCCACCTGGCCGGGGGTACTGCCGATATAATTGGCAATATTCTGTTTAATTAAAGACCAGCAGTATACCGTACCGATGCTGCAGTGCAATAAAAGTGCCGGGATTGCAGCCCGGACCCATTTGTTGGAAGCTAATTTTTTCATAAAACATCTCGCTTTCTATGTATAATTTATATATAAATTAATTATAGAGGAAAAAAAATAATTTTCAAGCGTATTCAGGGAATTTGCCGAAAAAAGTAGTCGAAATCATAGTTTTTTATTTATTCTCCCTGTACTTTTTGAAAAAATATGATAGAATGATTGTATATGCATGTCAAAAACTGCAGGAAAGAATCAGGATCAGGGAGGCATGAAAGTGTTATCAGATAATTTATCCAGAGAAGAAATAATTGAAAAGTACACAAAGCTGGTGGAACCGTTTTTTACCTATATTCCATGGCTGGAAAAGGTATCGGGAAGCAGGGTTAATTCCATGTACGGCGGGCAGGGAATCGGAGAGAATTCCATAGCGTTTCCCGTATATGATTCGACTCTGTTAAGTTTTGTGAACCAGTTATCGGGGTCGGAACTGATGAATTATAATTATGCGTATGTTTATAGCCGGAACCGATTGAAGACTCCGCAGGATGAACTGCGCATCATAGAAAAATCCACTCTTTATGACATTGATATATTGGAAGGGATTCTGTCCCGTTATACGCTTGGAGGCATGACGAAAGGCAACCTGTGGAATCAGGCGGTGCAGGAGGGAATTTATCTGCAAATCTTTCTGCGTATGAAAGTCGTACTGGATTATTGGGACAAGCGTCCGAATTAGAGGCGGGAGCAGGGAAGGCCATAGGAGTTAGGAGTTCTTATATGAGTGATAAATCGGAACAGAAAAAAAAGTACATATTGGAGACCGCAAGAAAGGTTTTTATTGAAAAGGGATTTAAGAACGTGACCATGAAGGACATCGTGGAAGCATGCGATATCAGCCGCGGCGGTCTGTATCTTTATTTTGGAAGTACCAGAGAAATTTTTCAGGAAGTTTTGCAGCTTGAAGCTTCCGAGGCCGACGACGTTTTTTCCAATAATATTCCGGATGATGCGACGGCGGCGGATATTCTCGCGCTGTTTTTAAAAGAACAGAAAAAAGAACTGCTCCGTAAAAAGAACAACCTGACAATGGCTACCTATGAATTTCATTTTTCGGAAGACATTTCAAGAAAAGACAATATTTTAAAAAAACAGTTTGATTCTGCGGTGAAGATCATCCAGAAGCTGATTGAGGCCGGTGTGGAAAGCGGAGAATTTTACTGCGAAGATTCTCTGGGCACGGCGAGGAATATAATGTTTGTGCTGGAAGGTCTGAAAATTTCATCCCAGACCATCGGCATTACGCAGGATACGGTAGATAAGGAACTGTTATATCTTTTAAAAGGACTGACAGTTGAAGAATAAAGGCTGAAAGAGCTAAAATTGGAGGAAGCGGCATGGCGGGCGTAAAGCGGATCTATGTGGAGAAAAAGGAACCTTTTGCGGTAAAGGCGAAGGAACTGAAGGAAGAGTTAAAGAATTATCTTGGAATAGAAGGAATCGAAGATGTGCGGGTTCTGATCCGGTATGATGTGGAGCGTCTGTCGGACGAGACCTTTGAGGCAGCGCTGAATACGGTGTTTTCAGAGCCGCCGGTAGATTTGTGTTACAGGGAGACGCTTCCCGTTCCGGAAGGCGGCAGGGTATTCGGCGTAGAATATCTGCCCGGGCAGTTTGACCAGAGAGCGGATTCCGCAGTACAGTGCGTTAAGTTTCTGAATGAAGAGGAAGAACCCGTTATTAAGACGGCGGTGACATATATTATTACCGGCGGCGTAAGCGGGGAGGAATTTGACAGAATTAAAGCTTACTGCATTAATCCGGTGGATTCGAGAGAGACGGATATGGTGAAGCCGGAGACTCTGGTGACGGAATTTGATGAGCCTGCGGATGTAAACAGCTTTGAAGGATTTGCACGGATGGAAGAAACGAAGCTTGAGGAATTGTATGATTCCCTGTCTCTTGCCATGACCTTTAAGGATTTTCTGCATATCCGCAATTATTACCGCGACGAGGAACGCCGGGACCCCACCATGACGGAAATCCGGGTTCTGGATACTTACTGGTCCGATCACTGCCGTCACACTACTTTTTCTACGGAGCTTACGGATGTGGAGTTTGGCGAGGGGTATTACAGGACGCCTTTGGAGACCACCTACCAGATTTATCTGGATACGAGAGAAGAAATTTTTAAAGGCAGAAAGGATAAGTTTATCTGCCTGATGGATTTGGCGCTGATGGCTATGCGCAAGCTGAAAAAAGAGGGAAAACTGGAGGACATGGAGGTTTCGGATGAAATTAACGCCTGCTCCGTGATTGTTCCGGTGGAGATGGATTACGGCGACCGTGTGGAGACGGAAGAGTGGCTTGTATTTTTTAAAAACGAAACCCATAACCATCCTACCGAGATTGAGCCTTTCGGCGGTGCGGCAACCTGTCTTGGGGGCGCGATCCGCGATCCTCTTTCCGGGCGGGGCTATGTGTATCAGGCGATGCGTGTAACGGGCGCGGCGGATCCTACGGTTCCCGTGGCGGATACGCTGAAAGGAAAGCTGTCTCAGAAAAAACTGGTCCGCGGCGCGGCGGACGGTTATTCCTCCTACGGTAATCAGATCGGTCTGGCGACGGGACTTGTTAAGGAAATTTATCATCCCGGTTACGTGGCGAAACGTATGGAGATCGGGGCGGTTATGGGAGCGGCTCCCAGAAAAAATGTAATTCGTGAGAATTCCGATCCCGGAGATATTATTATTCTGCTTGGCGGACGCACCGGAAGGGACGGCTGCGGAGGAGCTACCGGGTCTTCTAAAGTACATACGGAGGCTTCCATCGAAACCTGCGGCGCGGAAGTGCAGAAGGGCAATGCGCCTACCGAGCGCAAAATTCAGAGATTGTTCCGCAGGGAAGAAGTAAGCCGACTGATTAAAAAATGTAACGATTTCGGCGCCGGCGGCGTATCCGTTGCAATCGGTGAGCTGGCGGACGGACTGGCGGTAGACCTGGATAAGGTTCCCAAAAAGTATGCGGGTCTTGACGGAACGGAACTGGCAATTTCCGAATCTCAGGAACGTATGGCAGTAGTGGTTGCGCCTGCGGACGCGCAGCGTTTTCTGGCTTTTGCGGCAGAGGAAAATCTGGAGGCGATTCCGGTGGCTGAAGTAACGCAGGAACCCCGCCTGGTATTAAAATGGAGAGGAAAGGAAATTGTCAATCTTTCCCGGGCATTTCTGGATACTAACGGCGCGCATCAGGAAACAAAAGTAAAAGTCGATATTCCTTCGAAAGAAGATAATTATTTTGAGCGGTATGCGATTCCTGCCGTGGAAGAGGCTTTAAAGCAGGAAGATGTTAAGAAAGCATGGATTTCTACCCTGCAGGATTTGAATGTGTGTTCCCAGAAGGGGCTGGTGGAGATGTTTGATTCCTCAATCGGCGCGGCTACGGTGACTATGCCTTATGGGGGCAGATACCAGCTCACCGAGACCCAGTCCATGACGGCGAAGCTTCCCGTGTTAAAGGGGAAAACCGACGCGGTGACCATGATGAGTTATGGTTTTGACCCGTATCTGTCTTCCTGGAGTCCTTATCACGGCGCGGTTTATGCGGTAACGGAATCCATGGCAAAGATTGTGGCGGGCGGCGGAGATTACCGCAGGATTCGTTTTACTTTCCAGGAATATTTCCGCAGGATGACATCCGATCCGAGCCGTTGGAGCCAGCCTTTTGCGGCGCTGCTCGGCGCTTTTGACGCGCAGATCGGTTTCGGACTTCCCTCTATTGGAGGAAAAGACAGTATGTCCGGCACCTTTAATGATCTGGACGTTCCGCCTACGCTGGTATCTTTTGCGGTGGATGTGGCGAAAAACGGAGATATCGTAACGCCGGAGCTGAAGACGGCAGGGAACAGACTGGTTTGCTTTGAAATTGAAAAAGATGATTACGACATTCCCATGTATGAAAAAGTCATGGAGCTTTATGATAATATTGGGCGGCTCATGAAAGAAAAAGCGATTGTTTCCGCGTATGCGCTGGATTCTAAAGGCGTGGCGGCGGCGGTTTCCAAAATGGCGTTTGGCAATCAGCTTGGGGTTGCGGTGGAGGAAGGCCTCGACGCGCATGTATTGTTTGCAAACGGCCTGGGTAATATTCTTGCGGAAGTACCGGAGGATAAGCTGGCTCTTCTGGACGAGCGGGAGATAGACTATATTTTGATTGGAAGCGTTACGGATACTCCTTCTTTTATTTTTGGAGACGTTACGATTTCCATGAAGGAAGCTCTTGAGGCGTGGACTTCAAAACTGGAAAAGGTATTTCCCACCAAAGCGGAAAAAGGGACGGAGCCTGTCGTATCGGAATATTACCGGACTGACAGGGTTTATGTCTGCAAAAATAAGGTGGCCAGACCGACCGTATTTATACCGGTATTTCCCGGAACCAACTGTGAATACGACAGTGCCAAAGCCTTTGAACGGGCGGGAGCCAGAGTTGTTACCAAAGTGTTCAGGAATTTGAGCGCGCAGGATATCCGGGAATCCGTAGAGGTTTTTGAAAAAGCGATCGGAGAAGCGCAGATTATTATGTTTCCCGGAGGATTTTCCGCAGGCGACGAGCCGGACGGGAGCGCCAAGTTCTTTGCGACGGCATTTCAGAATGAAAAGATCAAAGAGGCCGTGACAAAGCTTTTACATGAGAGGGACGGTCTTGCGCTGGGAATCTGCAACGGTTTTCAGGCGTTAATTAAACTGGGGCTTGTTCCTTACGGAGAGATTACAGGGCAGAAGGAAGATTCGCCGACTCTGACGTTTAATACAATCAATCGGCATATTTCACGTATGGTTTATACCAAGGTGGTTTCCAACAAATCGCCCTGGCTTGCGGGGGCGGAGCCCGGAGGTGTTTATGTAACGCCGGCTTCTCATGGGGAAGGACGTTTTGTGGCGCCCAAAGAATGGATTGACAAACTGTTTGCCAACGGCCAGGTGGCGACCCAATATGCGGATTTTAACGGGAATGTCTCCATGGATGAGGAATGGAACGTAAATGGTTCTTACTGTGCAATCGAAGGAATTACGTCGCCGGACGGCAGATGCTTTGGAAAGATGGCGCATGTGGAGAGACGGGATACGGGCGTAGCCGTGAATATTTACGGTGAACAGGATTTGAAGGTGTTTGAATCCGGAGTTGGGTATTTCAGGTAAAAAAGAGAATAAAGTACGTTTTGATGACCTTGAAATGGGAGTAACATTCTGTTTTGAGGTCATTGTAATTCTTAAATACAAAAAGTTTCCTATGCCTTCCCACAGGTTTATGACTTTATGTGGTTTTAACCGAAATATTTAATCCATGGGCGTTTGCAGATTTAAAGCTCTGATTTTTTCTCTTGAAGCCTTAAGCCTTCCCTGAACCATTCGTTCCGAACCGCCGCCTTTAGCGCCAAGTTTTTCGGAAAGCAGCGCGGCGGCCTCCCTGCAGTTTTGGTGAAGGCTTCCAAGAATATACTGGTATCCGTCCGTATCGTTTCCGGTGAAAACGGCGCAGTATCCGGGATGGGTTTCGCACAGCGTGTTTACGGTATCGCGCATGGCCGGGGTATCCAGGTCGTCAAAAAATAAAACAACATCTTCCTGTTCCACCGGAACTTGGGAAAGCTGCAACTGTAAGAACTGCTGCTGCAGCGCAATCATCCGATTTTTCTGACGCAGATTTTCTTCTTTTAATCGGGCTACCGCATCGGCAATCATTTCCGGTTTTGCGGAAAGCTGTACGGAAATGGAGGAAACGCTGTTCTGTTTCTGTGTATAATCCTGCAGAGCGCGGGTTCCGCACAGGATATTGATCCGTACGCCTCCCCGGTGTTTTTGTACGCCGGTTACTTTCAGCAGGCCGATCTGCCCTGTAAAGTCCACGTGGGGGGCGCAGCAGGCGCACACGTCGTAACCGGGAATTTCAACAATCCGCACGGCGCCCAGGATTTCTATTTTACTCCTGTACTCCAGGCAGGCCAGCTCCTCATTGGAAGGATAGCGGATCAGGACGGGAAGATTCAAAGCAATGGCGCGGTTTACTTCCTGTTCGAGGACGCGAAGCTGCTCAAGCGTTAAAATACCGTCAAAATCAAGGGTCACTTCTTCTTCGCCAAGGTGAAATCCCACGTTGCGGAATCCGTAATATGTATGAACCAGACCGCTGAGCAGATGTTCTCCGGTATGCTGCTGCATGAAGTCAAAACGTTTTTGCCAGTTTACCTGTCCTGTGACTACCGTGCCAGCGGGCAGTCCGGCAGCAGTCTTGTGGTAGATTATGTCGTCACGGATTTGGACGTCCAGAATTTCCATGGGACTGTCTTCGTTACGGCTGGCCGTAATCCGGCCGGAATCGGCTTTTTGTCCGCCTTCTTCCGGGAAAAAGGCCGTTTGGTCCAGAATGATTTCAAAAGTACCGTCCGCCAGATTGATGCAGTCCAGTACTTTGGCTGAAAAGTCTGTCTTATGTATGTCTTCGTAATATAATTTTAAAGTTTTTTCCATAATGTAAGGTACGCTCCGCAAATAATGATGTAATAGGTATATCGGAACTATTGTAATACATTTTATGATCTGTTGTAAATCCCAATTGAACAATTATATGAATTGTGCTATAATAAAACGATTTAGCAAATATTACAAACACGAGAGAGGCATGCGTATGGGAAACACAAAACAAGCATTTCTGATACTGGAGGATGGAACGGTATTTACAGGTACCGGAATCGGCGCGCAAAAAGAAGTCGTCAGCGAAATCGTATTTAACACTTCCATGGCGGGATACCTGGAAGTTCTGACCGATCCGTCTTATGCGGGACAGGCAGTCTGTATGACGTATCCGTTGATCGGCAATTACGGAATCTGCAAAGACGATATGGAATCGAAAAAGCCGTGGCCGGACGGGTTTATAGTCAGAGAGCTTTCAAGAATTCCCAGTAACTTCCGGCAGGATATTACCATCCAGCAGTTTCTTGAAGAAAACGGTGTGCCGGGTATTGCCGGAATCGACACCAGAGCGCTTACCAAAATTCTCCGTGAAAAAGGAACCATGAACGGCATGATCACGACCAATGAAAAGTACGATCTGGATGAGATCCTGCCGAAGCTGAAAGAATATACCACCGGAAAGGTTGTGGAAAAAGTAACCTGTGAGGCGAAATATACGATTTCCGGTGTGAATGAGCTGAAAGAAAACGGACCGTTATCCGGTCTTGCACATTTTGACAGAGAGGCGTATGAAGCGGGTGTCAGAGAACCCAGGCCGTCGCTGGTTAAGAACCTGAACGGACGGGGGAAAAGGATTGCGCTTCTGGATCTGGGAGCTAAAAGCAACATTGCCGATTCCTTAAAACGAAGAGGCTGCGACGTAACGGTTTATCCGGCGCTGACAAAGGCGGAAGAGATTATAAAAGACCGCCCCGACGGAATTATGCTCAGCAATGGCCCCGGCGATCCCAAAGAGTGCGTAAGCATTATTGAGGAAATAAGAAAGCTTTATAATACCGATATTCCCATTTTTGCGATTTGTCTTGGACATCAGCTGATGGCCCTTGCCACCGGTGCGGATACATACAAAATGAAGTACGGACACAGGGGAGGCAATCATCCCGTTAAGGACCTTGCCACCGGAAGAGTTTATATTTCCTCTCAGAATCACGGATATGTGGTGGATATGGAAAAGCTGGACCCCAGGGTAGCAGTTCCGGCGTTTATCAATGTAAACGACGGCACCAATGAAGGTCTGTCTTATACGGGAAAAAATATATTTACGGTACAGTTCCATCCCGAGGCCTGTCCGGGTCCCCAGGATTCAGGCTATCTGTTTGACCGTTTTATTACGATGATGGAGGAGAAGAAGAATGCCTAAGAATCCAGACGTTAAAAAAGTATTAGTAATCGGCTCCGGCCCCATTGTAATCGGGCAGGCGGCGGAATTTGACTATGCGGGAACCCAGGCGTGCCGTTCTTTGAAGGAAGAGGGCGTGGAGGTAGTTTTAGTCAATTCCAATCCGGCTACCATCATGACGGACCGGGATATTGCGGATAAGGTATATATTGAACCCCTTACGGTAAAAGTATTGGAAGCTCTGATCGAGAAAGAAAAGCCGGACAGTATTCTGCCTACGCTGGGAGGACAGGCCGGCCTGAATCTGGGAATGGAGCTTGAGGAATCGGGCTTTTTAAAGGAACATAACGTAAAGCTTCTGGGAACCACTGCCGCTACGATCCGTAAAGCGGAGGATCGCCAGGAATTTAAGGACACCATGGAGAAAATCGGAGAACCCTGCGCGGCGTCTCTGGTAGTTAAAAATATTGAAGACGGCGTGGCCTTTGCTTCCGGCATCGGTTATCCCGTTGTTCTGCGTCCGGCGTATACGCTGGGAGGCTCCGGCGGCGGCATCGCTTATAATCAGGCGGAGCTGGAAGAAATTCTGGCAAACGGACTGCGTCTTTCCCGTGTGGGAGAAGTGTTGGTAGAACGTTGTATTTCGGGCTGGAAAGAAATTGAATATGAAGTGATGCGGGACAGCGCGGGCAACTGTATCACCGTTTGTAACATGGAGAATATCGATCCGGTAGGCGTTCATACGGGCGACAGTATCGTTGTGGCGCCTTCCCAGACCTTAAGCGACAAAGAATATCAGATGCTTCGTACGTCGGCGTTGAATATTATCAGCGAGCTTGCGATTACGGGAGGGTGTAACGTACAGTTTGCGCTTCATCCCACCAGCTTTGAATACTGTGTGATCGAGGTGAATCCCCGTGTTAGCCGTTCGTCGGCGCTGGCAAGTAAGGCGACCGGGTATCCCATTGCCAAGGTGGCGGCCAAAATTGCGCTGGGGTATACTCTGGATGAAATTAAAAATGCGATTACGGGCAAGACTTACGCCAGCTTTGAGCCGGCGCTGGATTACTGCGTCGTAAAGCTTCCGCGTCTTCCCTTTGACAAATTTATCACGGCGAAAAGAACGTTAACCACACAGATGAAGGCCACCGGAGAGGTTATGAGCATCTGTACCAGCTTCGAGGGCGCTCTGATGAAGGCCATCCGGTCTCTGGAGCAGCATGTGGATTGTCTGTTAAGCTACGATTTTGGCAGTTTGTCATTGAAGGAATTGGAAGTCCGTCTGAAAATCGTGGACGACCAGCGGATTTATGTGATTGCGGAAGCGCTCCGCAAGGGAATGAGTTATGATAAAATTCATGAGATCACCATGATTGATCCCTGGTTTATCGATAAGATTGCAATTCTTGTGGAAATGGAAAACCGTCTTCGGACGGAAGAGCTGGATATCGGTCTTTTAAAGGAAGCAAAACGGATGGAGTTTCCCGACACGGTAATCGGAAGACTGTGCGGCAAATCTGAGAATGAGATTAAAGAAATGCGTTACCGCAATAACATTGTGGCGGCGTATAAGATGGTGGATACCTGCGCGGCGGAATTTGTCGCGTCAACGCCTTATTATTACTCCTGCTTTGACGGCGAGAATGAGGCAGAGAAGACGAATCCGCCCAAAAAGGTACTGGTGCTTGGTTCCGGGCCGATCCGCATCGGGCAGGGAATCGAATTTGATTATTGTTCCGTACATGCCACTTGGGCATTTAGCAGGGCCGGGTATGAGACGATTATCGTCAATAATAATCCGGAGACTGTCAGCACGGATTTTGATATAGCGGATAAGCTGTATTTTGAGCCGCTGACGCCGGAGGATGTGGAGAGTATCGTCAATATTGAAAAACCCGACGGCGCGGTTGTACAGTTCGGCGGCCAGACGGCCATTAAGCTGACGGAAAGCCTGATGAAAATGGGAGTGCCGATTCTCGGAACCAAAGCCGAGGATGTGGATGCCGCGGAAGACCGGGAATTATTCGATAAAATCCTGGAGCAGACAGAGATTCCCCGTGCGGCAGGCGGGACGGTATATACCGCAGAGGAAGCGAAGGCGGTTGCCAACAGGCTGGGTTATCCGGTTTTGGTGCGCCCCTCTTATGTGCTTGGAGGCCAGGGAATGCAGATTGCGATATCCGATGAGGAAATCGAAGAGTTTATGGATATTATCAACCGCATCGCACAGGATCACCCCATTCTGGTTGATAAGTACCTGATGGGAAAAGAAATTGAAGTCGATGCGGTCTGCGACGGAACCGATATTCTGATTCCGGGCATTATGGAGCATATCGAGCGGACGGGCGTCCACTCCGGAGACAGTATTTCCGTATACCCCGCGTTTTCCATTACGGATACGGTGAAGGAAAAAATCGGGGAATATACGAGACGGCTTGCAAAGGCCCTTCACGTAAAGGGTCTGATTAATATTCAGTTTATCGCAATCGGGGAAGAGGTATATGTGATTGAGGTGAATCCCCGTTCATCCCGTACCGTACCTTATATCAGCAAGGTGACGGGAATACCCATCGTGGATCTGGCGGCGGAAGTGATTATGGGCAAAACCATAAAGGAACTTGGATATCAGCCGGGACTGCAGCCGGAGGCGGATTATTTCGCCATCAAAATGCCGGTGTTCTCCTTTGAAAAAATCCGGGGTGCGGAAATCAGTCTGGGACCGGAAATGAAATCCACCGGAGAATGTCTGGGCATTGCCAGGACTTTTAACGAAGCTTTGTACAAAGCCTTTTTAGGAGCCGGTATCGATCTTCCCAGACATAAACAGATGATTATTACCGTAAAGGATGCGGATAAGGGCGAAGCGATTGAAATCGGGCGCCGTTTTGAGGCTTTGGGATATACGATCTATGCTACCAGAAGTACGGCCGATGCCCTGAAGGAAGCGGGAGTTAAGGCGAGACAGGTAAATAAAATTTCGCAGGAGTCCCCTACCGTTATGGATTTAATTCTGGGACATAAAATTGATCTTGTGATCGATACGCCGACGCAGGGGCGAGACAAGACGAGAGACGGTTTTCTGATCCGCAGAACGGCCATTGAGACGGGCGTGAACTGTATTACCGCCATGGATACGGCCAGAGCCCTGGTAAACAGTCTGGAAAACGCCAACGACACACTTTCCCTGATCGACGTGGCGTCTTTGTAGAAAGAAAGCGTTTGGAATGAAGCGGAATTATCAGAAAGAATTGGATATACTGTTAGCGAAGGAAGAAAATCATGGAAAAAGACTGTTTCTGCACAGCTGCTGCGCACCCTGCAGCAGCTATGTGCTGGAATATCTGCGGCAGTTTTTCCGGATTACGGTGTTTTATTATAATCCCAATATTACGCAGGCGCAGGAGTACGGAAAGCGTGCGGAGGAACAAAAACGGCTGATTCAGACATATAACAGTCTTCTTTTGCCGGAAGACAAGGCTTATCCCATCGACTGTGTGGACGGTCCGTATGACGCCGGCCGTTTCCTGGAAGCGGTGCGGGGACTGGAAAGCTGTCCGGAGGGAGGAGAGCGCTGTTTTGTCTGTTATGAGCTGCGGCTTAGGGAGACGGCGCGTCTGGCAAAAGAGGGACGGTATGATTTCTTTTCCACGACGCTTACGATCAGCCCTCTGAAGAACGCCGTAAAGCTGAATGAGATCGGGGAGTCCCTGGCAAAAGAGTATGGAACCGTATGGCTTCCTTCTGATTTTAAGAAGAAGGACGGTTATAAGCGTTCCGTTGTGTTGTCGTCCGAATACGGATTGTACCGGCAGGATTATTGCGGGTGCGCGTTTTCTAAGGCGGAGCGGGAGAAAAAGGAGAATTAGAATGAAAAAGCTATTGGATTTGATATCGGAGGAAATGGGAAGGGCGTTTGAAGCGGCAGGCTACGGGAACGAGCTTGGCCGGGCCACTCTTTCAAACCGTCCGGATTTATGTGAATATCAGTGTAACGGCGCTATGGCGGGAGCTAAGGTATATAAAAAGGCTCCGATTGTAATTGCGCAGGACGTAGCGGCAAGACTTTCGGAGAGCCGCGTTTTTTCGGAAGTTAATGCGGTTCCGCCCGGATTTCTGAATTTAAAAGTAAAAGAAGACTTTCTGACGGAATATATCCGTGAGATGGCTTCCGCAAAGAAATTCGGTGTGAATACGCCTGAAAATCCTAAAAAGATTATGATCGATTACGGAGGTCCCAATGTGGCAAAACCACTGCACGTAGGTCATCTGCGTTCCGCCGTTATCGGAGAGAGTATAAAGCGGATTGCACGTTTTATGGGACATGAGGTAATCGGCGATATTCATATGGGGGACTGGGGACTGCAGATGGGGCTTGTTATTTATGAATTGCAGCAGCGCCAGCCGCAGCTTCCGTATTTTGACGATTCTTTTGAGGGCGAATACCCGGATGAGGCGCCTTTTACGATTTCCGAGCTGGAGGAGATTTATCCTGCGGCAAGCGCCAAATCAAAAGAAGACCCGGTTTATAAGGAAAAAGCAATGGAGGCTACCTTTAAACTGCAGTCCGGCGTAAGAGGCTACCGGGCTTTGTGGAACCATATTTTGCAAGTATCTGTGGCGGATCTGAAGCGCAATTATGAAAATCTGAACGTGGAATTTGATCTTTGGAAAGGCGAATCCGACGTGCAGGCGCTGATCCCCGATATGGTGGACTACATGAAGGAAGAAGGGTACGCTTACATCAGCGAGGGCGCGTTGGTAGTCGATGTGAAGGAAGAGACGGATACGAAAGAGATTCCGCCCTGCATGATTTTAAAATCCGACGGGGCTTCCCTGTATAACACCACGGATCTTGCTACGATTTTGGAGCGGATGAATCAGTATCATCCCGATAAAATTATTTATCTGACGGACAAACGGCAGGATTTATATTTTGAGCAGGTATTTCGGTGTGCAAGAAAGACGAAGCTGGTGCAGCCGGAAACGCAGCTTTTGCACATTGGTTTCGGGACGGTGAACGGAAAAGACGGAAAGCCCTATAAGACGCGTCAGGGCGGTGTTCCGAGGCTGGAAGATCTGATTGCGGAGATTCAGGAAGAAATGCTCCGTAAGATCAAAGAAAACAGCAAAGCCAAAGGGTATGAGGTGGAAGAGGACGAAGCGGTAAGAACCTCCAGGATTGTGGGACTTGCAGCGATCAAATACGGCGATCTTTCCAACCAGCCGGCCAAGGATTATATATTTGATATCGATCGTTTTACCTCTTTTGAAGGCGATACGGGTCCATATGTTTTGTATACCATTGTGCGTATTAAATCAATCCTTGCCAAATATAAAGAGCAGGGAGGGCATCTGGAAGACCTGACGCTTCAGAACGCGCAGAACGAATCGGAGAAAGCGCTTGTCATGGAGCTCGCAAGGTTTAACGCCGCCATGGAAGCCGCATACGAGGAAAGCGCGCCGAACAAGGTCTGCGCATATATTTATGAGCTTGCCAATGAATTCAATCGTTTCTATCATGAAACAAAGATTATCTCAGAAGAAGACGCGCAAAAGAAGGCCGGCTGGATTGCCCTGCTGGTACTGACAAGGGATATTCTGGAAGCATGTATCGAGGTGCTTGGTTTTAAGGCTCCGGAAAGAATGTGAAAAAGGCCGGGTCGAAGGGGAAGCTTTCGGCGGACAAGAAATTTCAAAAAAACACTTGACAAAATGTGTCAATTAATTGTATACTAGCAAAGCGGGTTGCAAATATAACACAACCCGCTGACCCATGGGATCTTAGCTCAGCTGGGAGAGCATCTGCCTTACAAGCAGAGGGTCACAGGTTCGAGCCCTGTAGGTCCCATTTCTCGTTGGATTTTCTCCGGCGAGGATATATAATATATGGCGAGATAGCTCAGCTGGCTAGAGCATACGGTTCATACCCGTAGTGTCGAGGGTTCAAGTCCCCCTCTCGCTACTTGAAAAAAACCCGGAAGTTTTGAAAATCAAACGTTCTGGGTTTTTTATTGTATTTACCGGTTTTTGGATGAAATTATAATTATGAATCCTGAGGAATTATATCACCACAAAGAAGGTAACCGCTCCAGCTCATACTAACAGTTCCTCCGGTGGCAAAAGTATTGCGGGACTGTTGGATGGCTATTTTGTTCGTTGCCGAAATATCAATCAGTTGATTTAACTCATAGGTTATTTTAACATCGTTCAGTTTTATAGTTGGTTTAAGTTCTTTTTGGGAAATAATCACCAGATTTTTGAATAGCCCGGAATCATTATATAGAATGAAATTTTCGGTTACATTAACAGGGTTTGTACTGGATGAAGATCCGTTGCTGATTTTTACATATCCGGAAGCGGAATTAAAAGGGCTGAATGTATCAGCACCTCGGTTTGGATCCGTATTGTATCCATACTTTCCATCTTGATAATCAAAATAAAAATTTTTATTGTTAGCAGTCAGCAGATTTGCTATAGATGTCATACTTGCGGCAATCGTTGCATCTTTACATGATAAATCAGAGGTAATGCCATTTATTCCTCCCAATTTCATTTCCGCAGTCTTTCCGTCGTTAAATTCCACATCGCCTGCTTTGGTCCAGAATGAAATTCTCTGCCACTTTTTATTAGCGGCGTCAATCAGTTTTCTAAATTTTCTGCCGGTTACAATTTGTTCATTAATTGCCATTGTGTGTTTCCCTCCATATTTTAAATCCAAATTGTGTTTTCGGTAACGGAATCCGGTTCGTTATCGTTTTGTGATGACACAAAGGGATTATTCTTTGTTTTTGTTTGTAAATGGGCCTGTAAGCTGTAAATTCGGTTTTCTATCAGATTAAAAAAATCAGCAAAGTAACCATAAACGCCTTCCTGCTGATTGATATAATTGCTGGCATTACTATATTCTCCCTGAGCGGTCAAAGTATTGTAATGCTTCATAATGTCTGCTTTTTCGAGACTGTTATCCTGAAAGAATACCATATCGTCTATCTGGTCGGGGTAATTTGATAGCGGATCGCATAACATAATTAATCACCTCCCACCCACACATCGCCCTCAATGCCGTCAAAATCGTCTTCTGATTCTTCAAAAAATATTGACTGTTGTTTTTGTTTTGCATAGATTTGCGTATTGTAAATTTCTTCTTCCCAGGTTCGGAATGTAACGGCATCAACAATGTAGTCGGACAGCTTGGTAATATTTTCCTGTATGTAATGCGCCGCCTTGTTATATTGTCCCTGTGCACGGTAATTGTTAATTATCTGAATGTCTGACGCTATATTGTCGTCAACATTTTTGTAATGATGTTTAGTAATTTTTTTAGAAGGAAAATTACTGAATTCCCTTGAGTATTCTGCCATAGATGTTTTTCTCCTTTAATTTCCTATCCATGTCATTCCTTCTGACAGAACGGTTGGCTGCGAGTCTGCATAAGTAATACCGTTTTTGGCATTTCCATTGAATGTGGAGGCCGTGACTGTTCCCGGAAACGATGTGTTTCCGGATTCATCAAGCAGCGTTGCAGATTTCGTGATACTGTTTGTTCCTGCGTCCACGGTTGATTTTGCAGTATATTGTAACAGACGTTTGTTTTGATATACGCCATCCGTAAAATATCCGTTGGTTGAATTTAATTTGTCAAGCATTGTATAACTGCCGGCGCCGGCGGTAGAGTTAATAATTGCCTGTCCCTGATTTCCTGCAAGATAAGTACCGGTTGTCTTGGAACTTCCCAAGGCGCCGGACATTGTATCGCCTGATTTCGAAACAAAGTTGGAATTGTCCACGTCTCTCCATGCAGGGTTTCCGTTTGCATCCGTTTTCCAGACCTTATTTGCCTGTCCGCTGCCTTTTGCAACGTAGCCTTCACTGTCTTTTGTATTGGCTTTCCATGTGTTATGATCGGTTGTTTTGTAATTGCTGTCGTTTTCCAACTGACTTGTTTTGGTCGGTATGGTTGGTTTGTTTTTGATATACGCATCGGAACCTGGATCTGTGTTATTCCAGTCAGATTGTATGTTAGCTTCCGCTCCGGCAGCAATCCCGTCAAGTTTATTTTTTTCTTCGGTGGTAAAATCATTTGTGGATAATCCCTTACCGGATATTTTATCAACCTTTGTTTCTGTCAGGGCTGTTAATATCTGCTCCTGGCTTTCGTTCTTTAAATCAAGCCTGTGCAGCTCGGAGTCGATAATGTCGCAGTTTTTATTGGCAACGGCTATGTCATATTTCTCGGTAGACAGTGGTTTTTCCAGGGATTTATATAGTGAATATGTAGCCATAACATGCTCCTTCCTTTAAAAAGTTATAATGCCTGCTCACTGGCAACGGCAGTTAATTCTTCGTGAGTATATTTACTTAATACGCCATGCGTGAATTCAGACAATACTTTATGAGTTCCGGTTTCTTTCAGTAATGCTTCATGCAGAGGATAAAACCGGTACATGGTGATTGTAGAAGTAAATCCGGAAAAATCATGAGAGACAGAGGTTATTATGTATTGCTGCTCTTTGTCGGAATCGCTCCGCTTATAGGATACTTTTTTGTTCACATCCAGGAATGGCAGAAGAGCGGTAGTAATTGTAATATTGTCCGTCAGCCTGCAGTTTTTCCAGTTTTCCCATTTGGCCTTGTCTGCCGCCAGGTCGTCGGAAGTGATATTATCATATTCGCCGCTTACTTTTATATCCGGTATTTCACCCAGTTTTTCTACCGTAAAAGGAGAATTGGCGATAACGGTCATGTCTACCCGGTCACAATTATAAAACTTCCGGAAGTATTCCTTTGAATACAATTCATATTCCTCACCATCGGAACTTGTGACAAACTGTCCGCTTTTCTTTCCGCCAGTTAATACATTGAGTGCATGAACCTGCCATGTTCCCAGCAAATACGCTTTGATTATGTCTTTTTTATCATCGTGTTTTTTACTGATCTTAAATGCATATGTATGGTCGGGCTTTAAGGCGTTTGCTTTTATCGGTTTTTCATCCGCTTCGTTATATATTCCTATTGCGCCCAGGCCGTTTATATTGATCTGTGCATTTTCCAGGTTTGCCATGGGGATTTTTAAGCCTATAATATCTCCGTTACAGTATTTATCTTCGTAGCCTTTAATATCTGCGCTGTAGATATTATTTTTACAGGAACATTCTTCGCTGAAAAAGTCGGCATCTATAACCCTTCCCCATACCTCGCAAATGTTTCGTACCGTAGTCATATCAACGGCAGTGTTTTCCGATATCAGTACTCTCTGCAGAAAGCTGTTATCTAAATATATATCATCTTCATAGCACATAGGCTTTATCTGACATACGAAAGTATTTGTTTCCATGTCGAAAAACATTTCGTAGTTAGGATACAGGTCCCGAAAGGCAGTCAGAATCGAGAGAACACTGCATCCGGAAGAGAATTCCTGATCAAAAGGAAGGGTATTCCAGGTTGCTTCGTTTTCTTCCCGGTATTCCTGCCAGTTATCGTTATAGTCAGGCATGGCTTTATATTCGCCGATATCGTCGATTCTGTGATTAGTAATACGGGCAAGTTTTTCCAGGGCATCTATGACAGCGTTACGAATCGTATTACGTTTAATAACGTCGCCGGTTTCCTTGTTTTCCTCATAAGCGGGGTAACTTATAATCAATGCGCCCAGCTGTCCGTTTTTGGTGCCGTCCAGTTTTTTCATGAAATCGGAACAGTTGATTGTGAGATTATTGGCATTTATACTATATGTTCCGGAAGTATCGGTATAGACATAATACCCAAGCGGATAATATTTATATTCTTTCGTTCCCGGATTATATAAACCGACGGATATTTTTATGTCCTTATTAAGCCATAACAGACTGTCTTCCGTAAGTTGAATGATATTTTTTAATGTCGGCTGTATCGTAAAGCTGGCGGTGCGCCGGACGTCTGATTCGCCGTTTATTGACACACTGCCGCCGGTTAAACCGCAGTTAAGGCTGTCTATGACTTTCCCGTTTGCATCCAAAACATCAATACACAGCTTCATGCGGGGATCTGACGCGTGTTGGAGAACAAGCTGCAGATCTTCCTGCGTAATGATATCAGCCATGACTCCACCACTCCGGTTCGACATTGGAAAATCCTAAATAATATAAGTCTTCTTCCGAGTTGACATCTCCAACTTCAACCCAGGACCAGGATATTTCTCTGTTATTATAAATTTGATTTGCCGTGTCGGCAGGATTAGGGGTTACCTGCACAAGCCACAAGCGGCCGTCCGGTAATTTCAGGATTTTAGGGATGCTGTCACAGATGTAATCCATAAATTCCCGCTGGTACCTTATACGCTGATAGTCGTATTCGCTGTCATAAGCCAGTTCACATTCATTCTCTTTTGAAAAAGGAACAAAAGAACCCCTGCAGCTGCCGGTATCATAATTGGCAATTGTATTCCGGATGAAAACGGGATACTTGCTGTGTAATAATTCTACGGTGGCAGAGGGAACGTTGCGGGTGGTATCGCAAAATCCGTCTGTAATTTCAGTTCCCCAGACCGTAGCTCCTTCAATTAAAAACATTTTATCAAATTTGGAGGTTACTCTTGTGCTGGCATAAACGCCTTCACAGCCGTATAATACGGGAACAACCGCATATTCTACGGTTTGTCCCGAGGCAGTAAAATAATCAGGATAATTCATTTCGAAATCTTCGAGGGAGTTTACCTTTTTAACGGAAAGGGTTTTCCATTCAAAGCGTCCATCTGTCCTGCTTTTTAAGACAAGGTGCGATGTGGTTTCAAGATTCCAGCCTACATTGCCCGCGTTAGTATTGTTATGAAACTCCGCCCACAATATGGTGTTGAAATCCCACTTTTTGGGATATTCGTTATTTAATTCTAATTCTGTATCCTTTGTAATATACAGGTCGTCATATATTCCGTTTTTTAATTCAATATAATTGATATTTTCTAAGCCGGTCGGCGTAAGAGCACATGCAAATTCGCCGCCGGTAAAATTACTTCCACATATAAACATATACTCTTAACTGCCTCCTAACTCCAGGGTGTTTGTTTTTGCGGTTTTTTCCGCCAATACTTTTAGCTGGTAGATATTGTTTTTCCGTCTGATAATAACCGTAACCATATCCGTATTAGCAAAGACTTGTTCATCCGAATATAAAAGATAACGGCTTACGCCATTGGGAACGGTCAGTCTGAATCTCAGCTTTTTGCCGCTGTAAATGTGAGAGCTTAATGTTAATCCGGGATTTCCATTGCTCATTTTAAACAGTTCTGCATTTTGCCACAAATTGGTTCCGCGGATTATAACCGTAAAATCATCCTCAATTAAAAAGCCCTCGTTATAGTATAAGGTCTTATCTCTAAGGTCGATCATTCCGTCTATATATTCAAAACTGTCCGTTCCGTTGTATTGGATTATAATGAGGTTTGTCGCTACCTGTATACAGCCCTGGGACGGAAGAGGAGTAGCATAAATGCGGGCGTATGTATTAGGGTTTTCGTATTTTACAGTTATTTTCACATAACCTGTATCAAGTTCCATGCCGTTAACGGTAATACCGGCGCACCTTACATAGTAAACGGTGTTGTTATCTAATCCTTTGTACGTATAACTGATATCTTGATTATCCGTCATTTCATTGCTTTTAAGTAATTGTTTTTTTGAGGCGTCATACAGATAGAACACGTATTTATTAATGGCTTCCCAATTGTCGGAATAATAATGTATGTCAGCGGTAAATGAGGAATTGGTGATAACCGGATCTTCCGGCAAGTCCGCAAAATAGAAATCAGGTGTTGCAAAAGTGTAAAAAAGTACTTTGCCGGATAAGGCGGACGGTATATTTTCCACGTCATACGTTTGGGCCTGTACGGTATACTTTTTACCGTTTTGTAATGTATGGGCCGGTATTATATGTTTAAGTTCAAACGAGGATACCGTATCGTCAAATACGGTGGCGTTTGTTTCATAGTCCTGTATCATAATCCTGTTTGCGTGGGCACGGTTACCATTCCACAAAAGGGTTATTTCATAAGGATTATTGGCATCAAAGGGCGAGATGCGCTGAATATATGGTTTTGCCATTTGATTCTCACCTTCTTTCTTTTCCCGCGACACCGCAGATATGCATGTCGCTCAGTCTTCCCATGGGTTCTTTTACCCATACCGTCTGCATGATTTTTAATTCAAGTCCGGGTAGGCAGCACGGTACGGTGCGTTCATTTCCCGACTCATCCAGTATTACATAACCTTTGGGTGTGATGTTTTTTATGATGGATTTAAAAGTAATATCGCCTTTTGCTCTTTCTTTTGCGGTTTTTTCAATATATTTTAAAATTTCATTACTAAGTGTTTCTACCGCTTCCACATTTTCTTGATTCATTGCGTTATCCTCTTTCTTTATCGTTTGCCTCAGCTTTTAAAGTATCCCTGCATCATCATTCCCGGTAAATGCGATTTAATTGCGGAAGCCAGTCCGTTCACATCCTGAACGCCCGTAAGATGAATATCTCCGATTGTCATGGTCACAGGCTGGTTATTTTTATTGTTTTGAAGAATATTTGCGCTGGCGATATCCCGGGCAGTCTGATCTGCCTGTGCCTGTAGGCCGGACATTGCGCGGGTCATGATTTGTCCGCTGCCTTCCGTTATTTTACCTGAAAACTGTTGGAATTTCTGTATTAAATTCGACGTACGGCTGCCGGCAGGCAGAGGACTTAACGTATGACGGCTGTCAGACGATGAAGTATTGTATACGGCGCTGATTTCTTCGGACGGCATAGAAACACCGTTACCCACTATGTTTAAGGTAGCGGTAAATGTTTTCCCATCCATCTCTTCGAGGGTTGACTGAAGTGCGGCGATATGTTCCGCAGCTTCTCCAAGCGGCTGGTTTAATTCTTCCCAAGCCCGTTTCTGTGCCGGAATTCCGGTTTCTTCGTCTAAAGCCTGTTCTGTCTGCTGCTGAATGGCTGCCATTAAAGTATTGGATTCATCTTGGGAACCCTGTGAATTTTTATCGGAACCTTCGCTGCCGGAAGCTCTTCCGATTTTACAAATGACTTCCTGTACGGCGCCTTTTAATCCTTCATCCCCGTTAAATAAGTCTTTCTGCGTTGTAAGATCCGCAACGGCCGCTTCGGTCTGATCCCTGATGGCTGATTTAAGCGAGCCGCCGGACGAAGTATCGTTTGTCTGGAGGCCGGAAGAGGATGACGCTGCAGAACCGCCTTCGGACCCATTGATTGCATTTGCCATACTTCCGACGGAAGCGGCTGCATTTTCAAAACTGTTGCTTAAGCCTGAAAGATCCGTACCGGCAATTTGGGATAAGGAGTCAAGCATCTGTTCGCTGCCCTGATACATCTCGCCTAAGAGGCCAAGGTAACCTTCTTTAAAGCCCGCAAAGGCCGATTCTGACATGCCAAGCACATCCGTGGAGGATATACCCATTTGTTCAAGCTGCGCCGTTATTTTTGCATGTTCTTCAATTTCCGCCAGTTCTTCCCATCTGGATTTATAATCTTCAAGGCCTTTTATCAGACTGTCCCAGTATTGTTCCGTCTGGCCGATCAGGTTATCGTAATAGTTATTGGATTCTTCGATCTTTCTGTCAAGGGAATCCAGCGTGGCTTCCAGATCGGATATTTCTTTTTCCATGCCGGCGATTTTGATGTTTTCCTGTGCTTCCGTAACGGCTTCCCTTGCATCCCGGATTCCGGATGTATCCGTGACGTAATGCAGGCCCTTATCTTCCGAGTATTGCAGAATAGTACGCTGGTTCTGCATTCTTGCAAGTTCATATTGTTTTTTCTGTAAATCCAGTTCATTTTTACGGGCTTCGGATGCTTCATTTATTTTGTCAATTTCATCCTGTTTTGCATCGATCTGCTCCTGAATCAGTGCTTTTTCGGCTTCCAGCGCTTCTTCGGCCGCTTCTTTCTGTGCTTCCAGAGCATCGACCGCCGCGTCCTTCTGGTCGTTGTACAGGTCAATCTGGCCGCTTATGATTTTTCCGATTGCGCCGATTACGTCGTTTAGCCTGGATATTTCATCTTTCAAGCCGTCGGCGTAGGATTTGCCAGCTTCTTGACCGGCCAATTTTGCCGCCGGTTTACCGCCGCCAATTTTTCCAAAGTCAATCTTAACGCTGGTTCCAAGACGGGCTGCTTCATTTGCAAGCTGTGTTTTTAAAGTCTGCATCTGGTTATTTATTGCAATAGCGGCGTTGGAATCACCGTTTGCAACTGCCGTGTCATATCCGGTTTTAAGGCTGCTTAATTGAATAATTGCGCTGCCTGCAATCCCGGCCGCTTCTGCAAGGATTAGCAGCCCGTTTATATCCGTAGCTGAGTCAAGCCAGTTTTCGTTGCATAATATTTTTTGTAAATGCAGCGCGGCGTACTGCTGTGAGCAGGTTCCTGCGGCAACTGCGTTTGCAATGAATTCCGCCTGTTCTATTTCGGATACGGATGCAAGCTCTTTTCCCTCTTCTGCAAGATATTGTTTGCTTAGTGCCAGTTCTTCATTTTTTAACGTTAAGGCTTCCTGAATTACCGCATGTGCGTTGGAGATGCCCATTTCTTCCAGCTGAGTCTCATAAAATTCTTTATTTTGTTCCGTTAATTGAGCCAGAAAATTATTGTTGCTTAACCATTCGCTGGCAAGCGCATTTGCTGCGCTGCAGCACTCGTCATAGGAGGATGTTGTACTTCCCAATACCTGCCGAAACCGGTCCCAGGAGTCCAATCCTTGTACTTTAGCATTAAAGCCGGATAATGTATCAGCGCTTACGAAACCATTTTCCTGCTTTGTGTTAAGGGCATTTGCCATGGAAGATATTTGGCCGGACATAGAAGACAATTGCTTTGATTCATCTGCTAATTCATTGATTTTTGTGACCGCTTCGTCGGCAGATATGCCCAGACTTTTGAAATACCCTGTAGAATCAGCGCTTTGAAATGTTTCAATAGTAAGACTTCCGTTTTCTGCCAATTCCATAAGACTGGCGCTTAATTTTTTTGCTGCGTCATTGTCGAATAGGGAAAGGCTTTTCCATGCATCTTCAAAAGATGAAATTGAATGTACATAACCAAAAGAATCCATTAAATCCGCAGACTCATCCGCACACGCATTAATCTCATTACAAAATACTTTTGCAGCGGTCTGTCCATTTTCAAAAAAGATTTCACTGTTTTTTATGGCGTTATTCAGCTTAGGATACTGTTCCAATGTCTCTGGTGTGAGTTCACCGGCTTTCGCCATGGCTATAAGCTCTTCCTTTGTCTTCTCGATACCTTGTGTATTAAAGATATCCTCGATTTCCATGCCGTTCCATGCATTTTGGTCAGTGTACTTATACACCGTTTTCAGGATATCATGTATTTGTTCGTATGTAGTAATGGCATCTTTTTCGGAAGAAGTCAAAGATTCTGCATCGGCTGCGCGGTTTTCAACAGCATTATGGTATTCGTCTTCCAATGCCATTTGCATTTCCAACAGGTCGCCGATATTATTGTCTATTAACTGGGAATAATCGTCCGCCATATCGATTAAATGTTGTCGGTCATAATCGAGCCAGGTGGTATCTTCCCCGTTAGCAAGCGCTTCCTCATAATCTTTTTTTGCCTGTTCCAATAATTCATTTGCACGAATATATGAAGAAACATTTCCAAGAATATCATCTTTACCTTCCGGTGTCGGGAAATGATCAAGCGCAAGTTTTTCTTGTAAATCTTCTTCGGTCAGGTCATAGTTTCCATACTGCTTTTCAAAAGCATCCACGGTCTTATCAGCGGCTTCTTTTGATGCGTTATCCGTGCGTCTTTCTTCAATATCCTGTTGAAGCAGTAATTCTTTGGTTATCGCCTGCAATTCTTCAAGCTGGCCTTGTTCTACATAGGTAAGTTTGTCTTTTGACAATAAGTCGTCAATTGTTTCATTGTGCTCTTTTATCTTAGAATTAATACCATCCAGACTTGCTTTCTCGGACTCATATTCGCCAACGGCATCATGCATTGCTTCATTTGCTTTTTCCACTCTGTTAATATAATTGTCAATAGCAGTAACGGCTATTTCAAATGCTTTGTCAATGAGAATCCCTGCCACCATATTACCTGCCGATGCAAATACCTGAAGCGCTGCTTTACCTGCTTTGGCGGAGAAAGACATGCTGTTGATAGATTCTTTAAAGCCTTCTGTTGTCATTTCACCGTTTTTGCAGGTTTTGGCATAGTCGATAATTCTTTGGTCAACGTTTTGGAATTGTTCTGCCAAGGCTTCGGCGCTGAGAGACGAAGTGTTAAATTTTTCTTTAAACACTTCAAATTGGGATGAAACGTCATCGGATATCTGCATATTTGCTCTTTTGTCATTTAACAGCGATGCAAACGCCCCGTTTTCACCAAATAATTTACCGTCACTTTTATTAACTGCGTTTTGGAATTCATTCCATTTCTCTTTAATACTACTGATTGTGTTTCCGAATATAGCCAGTTCCCTGTTTTGTGTTGTGAATATCGTATTAATGTGCACGGTGTCCAACTTGGATTGCAGTGATTTGATATCTGCGTTAATTTGTGCCGTTGATTTTGGTATATCTAAACCGAGAGCAAGCTGTTTGTCATTTTTAGCGGACATTTCATCACCGACCTTTCGTATTTATTGTTGTTTCTATCATAATAAGAAAAACGGGAGTATGTTATGCGGCCCCGGTAAAACAGCGGTTCCGGGGCCTGCCAGCTTTTCCTTAAATATTTAATTTACGTTTTCTAATAGCCATTTTTCAGTTACTTTTTTCCAGAATTTCGGAACATCCTCAATTTTCATGTCTCCGTTTAAAATCTTAATTCCGTAAAATCTTCCCATTATACTGCGCTCCCTTCCGCCAGTCCGCTTACTGCTTCTCCTAAATCTGCAATTGCCCCGTCCTGTACTTCCTGCTGCTCCTTCATCGTCTCGATCTGTTCTTTTAGCAATTCTACGTCGCTTTTTTCGCGGAGCCGGAAGCTGGTGAGGATTGATCCGTCCGACCGGATCACGGATGTTTCGTTTTCCAGTACCAGATTTTCATAATGTCCCACCGGTACTCCGTCCGTGTTTTTAATCTGTACCGACTTTAAATTAAAATCTGTAAACTTGTTCCATGCGGCAAGCATATCCTGCTTTGTGGCGGACAGGATTTTTATGTCGTCGAGCATGGAACCGGACTCCAGGTCAATAGTTGTTTTGTCGTTGAACAGTAATATGTCTTTCATGTTTGCCTTCTTTCTCCGGTTTGATTCCGGTATTTTTAATAATATGCCGGATTAACGGCAGGAAAATGTAAAGTGATTGTAAACATATGTACCAACAGGCAGGTGGTTGTAGGCTTTTATTTGGACTTCTCCGGTATATTTTGAGATTGAAAAATAAGCCATTGTAATATTGGATGTACCCAGTGCAACCATCTTACTAAAGCCGTATGGAGGCCGGCAGTTTTCCGGTAAAACGCCAATTATATAATTTACGCCTGCTGTCAGCTCTGCTTTTAGCTTACCTAAAGCAATTTCTACAACATTTCCGTTTTTAAAATAACTGGCATCCATATATTCATTTTCCAGTACCGTGCTTACGATATAGCCGGTTAAATCTTTTAAAGTATTGTTAATCGCAGCGACCTTATTGTCTACCGTATTAATCTTACCGACAAGAACCGGCGCCTGCGCTGCATCCAGGGCAGTACCGGGCTGATTGGACAGGAGATTATTTGTCAGAGATACATCCGTCCGATACCATTCTCCCCATTTGTTATTCTGTATGATTCTTTCATATCGCCCATAAAGTGTTGCCACCGTACTTACTCCGTCTGCAAAACTGTAAACAATTTGGCGCGCATAGCTGGGATGGTTAGCGATTACAAGTCCGTAGTGCCATCCAATTCCGCTGTCTGGCTGGTGCAGTGCATTATGTCCCATATACCATCCGTTAGCTCTCGCATCGTTCCAATCCGTTATTAATTTACAGACGTCGTGAAGATCAATTTGCGTTCCGGCCAGCGTAAGCTGCGGTCCGGCAGAATACGTAGGAATTACAGGCTTATCGGATAAATCATTATAACTTCCGGAAAACATCTCAATATTATGCGCCCGGTCAGCCTCTTCCCTGGCCCGGTCGGCTTCCTCTTTTGCGCGTCGCGCCCAGTTTTCTGATTGGGATGCATGATTTGCTGCGCTTTCGTTGCTTTCCCTTGCGCTGTCGGATGAATTTTGGGCATTGTCGGAATAGGACCTTGCGTGGTCTAAGACATTGGAAAACATGTTTTCGCGTTTTTGCTCATTGCTCATTCGCTGGTTTTCGTTTTCCGTGCGTATTTTTTCCTTTGCAGCTATATTGTTATGTTCAACAATCATATCCGCCAGATTTTTGTATGTGTCGGAGGAACGTAAATGATCGTCATTGTGCACGGAGTGGTTAATAATTAAGTTGAAATGACTAGACGTATATCGTGTTCCGTTCTCATCGCTTAAAATGATTTCACATGGAACGATTCCGCCGGCTACCGTTAATTGTTCAAAGATCTGCAGTTTTACTTTGTGATCCGCAACAGAGCAAAATTCATCCGTGTTGATTTCCGTACCGTCGGGCTTTTTGGCTTTTAAAAATACGTAGGTTTCTTCCGGTATTTCGTATTCTTCGCCGTAATTTGTAAACCGGATAGAAATAATCCGGTTTATGTCGTGCTGTGAAACGGGTATATTAGGGATACCGGTTTCATTGGAGAATCCAAGTGTAATTTCGTGAATTAGTGTATCCATACTTTTATATATCACCCTTTCTGTTCTAAAATCTCGATTCTTTCCTTTAATTTTTCCAGTTCTTTATGCTGTTCCTGAATTAATTTCAATGCGGCAGGGAAAAGTATGTGGATATTCCACATTTCCGGTTTTCCCTCTCCGTCAAGGTTGCAGGCAGTCGGATATTTTTCATAGACGTCCTCGGCAATGAGACCGATCATGTCTTTTCCGTATCTTTCATCGCTATGATATAGATAGTTATCCTTATATTTGTATGAGACGATGTCCAGCTCATATAGCTTTTCGGGGGAAAGACTGTCGGGAATGTCAGAAGTAATGTCTTTTTTGAATCTTTGGGAGGAAGAGGAGGACCTCATAAAGCGGCCATCCGGATTAATATATAAATTTGGAGAATTGCTGGCGGCAGAATGATAAACGGCGGCATGCTGCAGTTCGTTGTTGCTAATGCTGAAGGTATCGGTATAAATATGCTTGGCAAAGGTGTTTATCATCATTCCGGTCGGAGTATTTGTTCTGTTTCCGTAAAGTATGTCTCTTAATGTGTTGTCAGAATTATATACTTCAATTTTTCCTATTTCTACTGAGTGAAACAGCCTGTCAGGATGGTTATCATCCAAACCGAGGTATTCTCTGCTGTAAAACTGATGAAAAATTACGGTGGATATGGTTCTGGCCGGGTTTAGATCTTTATAGTTTACTTTTTTGATTTTATCGCATATAAAATCAAATGGCATGGTAAATACATAAATATTATCGCCCTCAAAATAATAGGATGGTGCATTTTCAATCCTGCCGACACCCCATCCTCGGATGCAGAACCTTTCAAAAGCTTTTTTGGCTTCGTCCGATGCGCTGTCTTTATAAATTTCATCATAGTTCCAGCTCAGTTCAAAATAGTCAATATCCTTCATGTTATACAAGTAAACTTTAATATACTGGCCGGCTGTCAATGTAAAAAGTGTGCCGGCATTTTTTTCTCCGATTCTGGAATCGAACGCCGCGGGAGTCCAGTCCTTGGATTTTATATAGATTCCTTCTTTTTTTACCACAAAAAAATTGCCTGCGGATATTCCGTCATTGCCCAGATACATGCCTTCTCCGGCAATACTGTCGCTGGATTTATAAAAACCGTTTTTATTAAACTGCCATCCGGCAATGGTGCCGCTTTGATTGGCAGTCAGCGTATTGGCGGTAACGTCGCCGTAAAAGGTTCCGCCTGTGCCCTGAATTTCCCCGGTAAATTTACCGGTTCCGTTAATGGTTAATGCTGATCCGTCCCATTTTAGATTTCCGCCCAGATTAAATTTCCCGTCTGATAATTGAAAAATGCTTCCCTGTGTATTGGAAAGGGGATTCAAATCGGTACCGTTCCAGTTATTTGATTTAATTCTGTCAAACAGGCAGTCGCCGCTGATTTTGATCTGTCCGGTTTCCAGGGAGTCAAACACGCCGCAGTGGGAAAATAAAGTATTAAAATTTCCTTTGTTTGCTTTTAGGGAATCCAGGATTACATCCGTAACGGCAGTGCCGAACAGTTCGGTACGAAGCAGCGCATTGAGCATATGATTACTGATCTGCACATTTGTATCATGATTTCCGTAAACGCCTCCGGAAGAAGCGCCGGAAGAGGAAGTGGCGGAAGCTCCGTTTTCGCTGTCTAATAAAAATGCCAGATCACTGATTCCGTTCAGAGATTTTGTCATGGTAGAAAATTCAACGGACAGGTTTTCATCCGCTTCCAATGGATTGTAAGAGACGGAAATCAGTCTTAATTTGATAAAGTTGTTATCGTGAAGCTCTTCATGAGTCTCCAGTCCCACCCGTATAAAGTTTCCGATCTGAAACGGTTCGCGGCAGGCTTTAAATTCTTCCAGTGAAAAAAGATTATCAAGCTCTGTCCGGAAAGAATACTGCGGACGGGATGTTTCATAAAGCTTTGCAGCGGCGGCCTGGTATAAGTCTTCCTGGACGTCTACCGTTGATACCAGATCGTCAAGGCTTGTTGTAAGAATGGTATCATCATGAAATTCCTGCTCCCTTATCAGGCTGTTCAGAATCGCAAGATCGTTTTCGGTAAACAGAAGCGTACCGTGTACCTTAAAGTTTTCGAGAGTCACAGATGCGGCAAGTTCGTTTCTTAACCGGTCATATTCTTTTTGTCTGCTTTCAATTAAGGATATATCGTTTTTTCTCTTGCGAATTGCATCCTCGCACTGACGGATAATGCCTTTGCCGACGGTTTTGGTCAGGGAATTTTTTCTTGGGTCGAATGACATATAATCAAGATACTGGTTCAGCTTGTTCATATAGGCCTGCGCCACGGAAAACAGTTTCTTTTGTTCGGCAGATAAACTGTTCCAGCCGGTTTCCTCCGATTCGTCCGGAGTGCGGTATCGATCCGGGGATACGGGAGTTCCTGACAGGATAAAACAATCATGAAACAGTAAGTTCGCCGTTTCGGACCATGCTTTTTTCTTTGCTTCCAATTCATCCAGTCCGTAAAGAGACCATTCATATAAATAAGAATTCACTTCCTTCAAAATATCCGAGTCAGCATAATAATGGGGATTTCCCGAATCCAGTTCAATAAAGCGCCCGTTTTCGTCATAGACAAGGCTGCCGTTACTGTCGGTCCGGCAATACATTTTCAGGGCTTCTTCGATGGAAGGAATGATTTTTTCTTTATACGCATAAAAATCGTACCAGTAAGGCGTGTCTTTTATGTTTGCTGCAGATGGCGGGAGAGGATCATAGCCGGGAGCGTTACCGATTTCCGTTACATGATATTCCTGTTTATACAGCGTGATCAGTGTGTTCAGCGCCTGGTTATAGGCCGTATAGGCGGTTTTCAGTTCATCCGCGCCGTAGGTTCTGTAATCGATCAGACATCCGTCGTTGGGAAGACGGTTATGAAGTTCACTGATGTCCGTAATTGTTTTATTGTACAGTTTCGTTAATTCCCGGTAGATTTCCCTGCGTGTGCCCTGTATCATTGTTTTGCTGTCGGCGGAAAGGGAGGTTTTTTCCTTGTCCCGATAATTTTTCCACAGGTTATACTTATCGTGCAATTCGGAGGATACGTAGGTATAGCCTCCGTATCCGTCAGGTGTATTCATGAAATAATCGAGATTAAGAAGAGAATCCTGTCCGAAGTTTACAAATTCAATTCCGATATCATCTGTGCCGCGGGGAATCAGTTTTGTTTTAATATTGTTTTCACCGGAGCCGGTTACTTCAAAGCTGTTGATCAGATTCCGCATGGAAATAAACACACCGGTGTCGTTTCCGTAACGCTCCGCGTGGACTACGCCGATCTGTCTGTTTTTTCTGTCAAACTCAAAAATAACGGACGCGGCGGGAGATAGGGTTTTCATTAAAAATGAATAGACGCTTCCGGATGTTTCAAAGCTTTTTTTAATCCGGCAAAGCTCGGGATCGATTCCCTCCTTTACGGTCCAGCCGGTTCCCTGAAGGACAAGATGTAAAAGACTGAGCTGCGTATCCTCATAATTAATTAAGGATATGTACTCGTAGGGCAGACCGGTATACGGATTTACATTATAGTAATTTTTATTTCCGTCAGGGGCAGGCGTACAAGCCAGATATTCCTGGCTGTCGGTGGTTCCGCAGTTTACCTTAAGATTTTTCAGGTACATTTCGCCCAACTCACACTCGACGGAATGGGCGGTAATGCTTTTTACTTCCTGGAACGTGCCGCCGCGGATGACCGGCTCGGAATCGATGATAAAAAATGCCTGTACGTCATTGCCTTCAATATACAGTTTCATCATGTCGCCGGCGGAATCATAAAAGTTACTTTTAGTTAATGTGCCGTTGTCATTCACATATTTGTCGATATCAAAGGTAAGTTCCCATAAATCCATTGCGTTTTTTACAAGGCTGCAGGTTTCGGCTTTTATTCCGGTCAGTGTGCCCAGCAGGGTACAATCGGCTTTGCAAATATATATGTTGTATTGATCCATTATAAGCATCCTGCCTTTCTGGGATATTCATATTCAATTTTCAGGCTGCAGCTTCCGGTTACCTTAATTTCATTGAGCCCTTTTAACAGCCGCGGCCAATAAATAAAGTCGATATAATCGTCAAGGGAAGATACATAACTTCTGTATTTCTCATTCCAGCCTAACCGGTCTGCCGGTATCAGTCTGCTGTCCTGACCGGATACGGTAAGCTTCTCTGAGTCCAGTCGGACGGTTTTGTTTCCAAAACCGTCCGGATGCAGCCGTACCGTATTGATGGTTACGGACTTTCTGTCTGTTATGTTTTCGATTATGACAGAGTCTGAAGAGGTTACCAGCGTGATAACCGGGTAGTAGACGTTATTGTACGTGTCGGCGTAATTATATAAGCCAAATGTCGTGGACTCCGGTATTTCATATATTTTTTCCGTCTTATCGGAAAAGGCAAAAGGCGAGTCTGTTTCGAACTGTAATTCCTTGCCGATCAGTTTTCCGCCGTATACATAATCCTTGATTTGTCTGCATATTGCATAATAGTGGAGCGGACACGGATCGCTGTCGATGAATTGGAGCTTCTGCGGAAGCGCAGAAGAGGTAAGCCATCCGTTGATTTTTATGGATTCGGATCTCGTGAATTCCGTGCCGTCCGCTTTTACGATACTGAAACTGAAGGTGATTACATCCGTATGTTCCGCGCCGTATATGGTGTGCCGCAATTTGTTTTTATCGGCGTTTTTCCTGATTTCCCGGTTGAGTCCGTTTGTTGAGACATCCGTATCGGAGGAGTCCAGGCCGGCGATCATAATACCGTAATCGCGGCTGTTTATCCCGTTAAATAGAAAAGAATCCGATGTTATGATAGACATGATATATTTACTCCTTTCCTGTAATTATTTTAACCGCATACGTTCACTGTAAATATTGTTTTTGGTATATTCACATATTTGTCTGGTTAACTTTGGTAATTCTTTTGCAAATTCCTTGTCAACACTGCCGTCGACGTGTATCAGGCTTTCATAGTGATTTTGGATGACCATAGACTTAGTTTCGTTTCTTTCCGATGCAGGCGCCGGGAATTGGGATGTAAGGCTGGCTACCTGCGGAACGTATACATTTGCCGGGCTGATCCTGTCAGGAATGGGCTCAGCCGGTACGTCGGATGATCCCTCCGTTTTGCCGTAAAAGGCCGCGAGCTTATTCAGTGTTTCATTAACGCAGTCGCCATAAGTCTGACACAGTTCTTTTGCGGATTCAATTACTTCTTTTTGATTTTTTAAAATTTCTTCCACGGACTTGCCTGAATCTTCCAGGGCCGCCGTTAAGGAATCGGTAAATTCATCGAGCGCGTTAATCTGTAAATTGAAGGTATGTTCTTCTTTGGTTTCCTGTAACGCGTCCTCCTTTTCCGCAAGTTCGGCTTTAAGCCGGGCAAGTTTTGCCTTGGCAGCGGCGTCCGTTGCATCGGTAAGATTTTCAAGCGCGTCGATCTGTGCTTTAAGACTGTCAATTTCTTTCCGGGAGTTTTTGACGGACTTGTCGTAGTCGTAATACTCTTTCTTTGCCTGCAGGGCCTTTTTGCGCGCTTCGATCACGTTTCGGAGTGTATTTTGTTCTTCCTCTGAATTTCTTTTCATGAGCTCCATAATGCTGTTTTCGAGGGAAGCGGCGGAACCAAGGGAATCGTAATAATTCTGCAGGGCTTCTGTCAAAGCGTTTTCATATTCTTTATCGGAGGCATACGTGTCTTTTTGGTTCTGTATTTCATTGTAAAGATTCAGATATGCATTGGCTTTGGACTGAGCGTCTTCGAGCTGGGATACTAACAGCGCGACTTTGGCGCGTCCGTATTCGGAAAGTTCTCCGTGGTCAAAGAGCCAGTCATCCTGTATAAGATTTGCCATGGAAGATAAAAGGTTTCCTGCTTTTTCAAGTTCCCCAATGGCATCGGTAATGTTTGCAAATCGGATTTCCCTTAATGCATTGTTTACATTTTGGATTTCCGTGGCTGTTCCGATTAGCTGCTGTTTGGCGGAAGCGAGCGCCGCCTCCCATTCATTGGCCCATTGATCGGCGTATTCATCCCAGTTATCGGCATCGGCAGCGCGTTCATTAAGCAGATCCAGTACGGACTGCAGCCGGTCGGCCATTGCCGTATTACCGTCTGCCCTATAGCCTTCCATCGCTTTATTGAATAAATCCATAGACGCTTCAAAATCATTTGTGTCAAGCGCGTCCAAAAGCTGCTTATATTCATTCATTTCCGAAAGAGAGGCCTGATACTTGTCCTGAAGCGTATCCAGATATTTTTCGTATAGCTCTGCCTGGCCTGTAATTGTATTTTCATCGAGGTCCGTGAGGATTTTTGTGAGCTTTTCTCCGCTGAACGAGTCATATAAGGACGCCAGTTCCTGATAGTAAGAGATACAGGCGTCCAGGTAGTCCAGCTGCGTCTGCAGGGATGAGATATTGTATTCCGCTATCTGCTTTGCAAGCGAGTAAAGATTGGCATAATAATCGTTCGTTTCCGATTCCGCATTCGATACATTCTCCGTATACGTCTTCTGAAGCTGCTCGAGGTCGTCTTCCATAAGGCTTAAGAGGTCGTTGATCCGGGTTTGTTTTTCATTATTCCATGCGTCGAGCATTGCTTTATAGGCGTCATATTTTTTTGCCTGGCTGTCGGACAGCTTTTGACCTTTGTCAAGCTTTTGCTGTAATTTATACCATGCTTCCCAGGTGCGCATGTAATCGGAAATATTTGCGCTGGTTCCTCCGGCCTGCAGGGCTTCTAATTCAGCGTTATACTGATCCAGTCGGGCCTGCTCGGAACCGGAAAGTCCTTTTGTATCTTTTTTCTGTTCCAGTCTTTGAACCTTTGCCAGAAGGTTTTTATACCTTTGTGTAGAAGTTACATCGTTTTTGATATCGTTTATCTGATTCTGATAGCTGTCATAGATATCTTCGGAAGACTCTTCATACGCTTTTTCAATTTGTTCAAGCTTGCTTCCCGGATTCAGGGATTCTTCATACCGGTCGTTCAAATCGGACACAAGATCTGCTTTGCGGGCGGCATAATCCTCCAGCTGTTTCGTATATTGATTGTATTTTTTCCATTGGTCTGCAGATAAGTTTTTCCCGCTGTCAAGCCTGTCCTGCAGTTTTTTCCATGCCAGATAAGTTTTATTGTATTCTACGATATTGGATGCGGTGGCATTATTATCGAGGGCTTCTTTTTGCGCATAATAGGCCTGAAGCTGCGCCTGCATTTTGTCGTAGGATTTTTTCTGGCGTGCGGTAAGGTTATCATACCCCTCTTGATCGAGAACGGCAATTTTCTCTCCGGTCTCTTTTATTTTGTTAATCAGATTCTGATAGGTCGCGGAGTTTTCAAGATTTGTCCGGACGCCGTCGAGTTCGGCCTTAATTTTATCGGAATCGGATTGTTTTGGCGCGCTGCCGTCGGCCAGCGCCAGTTCCTGATAGAGTTTATTAAGATTGGACGAGCCCTGCTGCCTTAACGTATCGATCTGGGCAGAATAGGAGTCATAACGTTTCTGCTCGGATTTGGTTAAAGCTTTTCCGCTGTTTTGCTTATTCTGCAATTTCTGGTATGCCGTATAGATGCGGCTGTAATTTGCAATGGTGTTGGAGGTGGCATACTGATCCAGTTCGGCCTGCAGGCTGTAATAATTCTGCAGTTTAGCCTGGAGCTTATCAAATTGTTTTGCTTTTTTTACATCCCATCCATTACTTATGTACCGGTCGATTTCTGTCCGGGTTATGTCAATGTTATGAAGAAGCTTAGTATAAGTTCCGGATTGGTTTACCGCAAGGTTGTCAATATCCGCCTGTATGGAGTCCGCCAGTTTCTGCCTGTCGCGTTTTACGGCGTCGGCTACTTTCTGTGAAGCGCCAAAAGAACTGCCTGTTGCGGCCGCGCTGGCGGTTTGATCTGTTGCGGCGGGTTCTTTCTGATCGGAAAGACTTGCAAAGCGCTCAACCAGTTCCGTAAAGGAGCTTCGTCTGCCCATTTCATCATGCAGGGAAATGAGGGATTCCATTTTGGAAGTAATGGAAGACAGGTAGCTGTCCATGTCATCGTAATAGGTCAGGATGTTGTCAAGCTTTTGCCGGATCAGGCTGCGCTGCTGTTCGTAAAGATCCTGGATGGTATTTTGTACATCCTGCGCTTTATCATACCATTCCTGATACCGTTCAATTTTTTCGGACAGCTCTTCGTCGGATAATTCTTCCTCGGAAAGGGTTCCGTTCTGGATTTTCCGGATATAGCTTATGCCAAGTCCGACAGAATCCGCCTTACCCATATAGTAGCGGTAGGCGTTCTGGTTTTGCGTTATTTCGCTGCCGGCTGCCTTTACGGCCCGGTTTATCATGCTGTTCTTTTTCTGCCAGGAAATGAACTTTTCAGCCTTATCGATGAGGGCGCCGGTTTTCTTTGAAAGGGAATCCAGAAGGTTCTCGATCCAGCTGTAGGTTGTCTTAACGGATTCAAAATAATCGTGGTATTGTTCCTGGACTTCCCAGAGATTATCGCGGTATTCCTCTTTGCCGTCAAAGTAGTTTTCGGCGAGGTCCATAAGCCGTTTCTGATACTGGGCATTGCTGATCTCACCCATGGCTTTCATGTGGTCAAGAAGTTTCTTCTGTTCGTTGTAAGCGTCAAGGAGGGTTTCTTTCATGTCTGACGCATCAAAGCCAAATTCTGCTTTGCCGGCCAGCATTTTGGCGGCTTCATATCCCTGCACGATCCGGTCGGCGGCAAGTTTCTGCTGTTCACCGCGCATACGTGCATCATCTTGGGTATGATATAGCAGGGCTTCCGCTGCGGAGAGGGCGGCGTTGCGTAGGTTTTCATTGGCGTAGGTCAGGTATTCGGTGGCTTCGGTCTCGCTTTGGAGGCCGTTAATGGTGTCAATGGCATTCCTTGCCATCTGGATCTGCATTTCCTGAAGCTTTGCGCCGGCAAGCTGTTCAAAGGCATTGGCATTGAGGCCCAGTTCGCCGTTTTCGTCCACCAGGTTTGCCAGGAAGTTAAAGCCCATGTCGGTAAGTTCCTGGTACTGGTCTATGGTTATTTTGCCGGATTTGTTGTAGGTATCGCGGATGTCGCAGAGGGATTTGTAGGAAGACTGCAGTTTGTCCATCTGGGAGTTCAGGTCCGCCAGAGTGTCCGCTTCTTTTTGGATTTCTTTGGCGGAGGAAGGGAAAGAAGCTCCAGGTCCATTGTCCGTATTTGTTTTCTCCGGAGGTTCATAAGCAATCTTGTCGGCCGCATCCTGAATGAGTGTCTGGAGCTTTGCCGCACGAGTCATCTTTATGCCGAAATCATCAGAACTTAATCCGCCTCTGGCCACTTCCTGGTAGATCTGTTCCAATTCGGTAAGGTACTGGATCACTTCACCGGTGTATCCCGCATTTTCTGCGAGGGTTTTCAGGTTTGCCACTTCACCGGCGGTATTCATGTCCTGAAGCGCACACAATTCTTTATGGAACCTGAGCAGGTCGATGGCCTGCGAAGCATTTTCCGCGGATATCCTTTCATTAACAAAGGCGGCAATCTGTGCATCGGTGGCGTCTGCCAGGTTAAGGCCGGCTTGTCTTAGAGCTTCCTTATTGCCTGCCAGAGCTTTGAGCGCAGCCGTCTCACTGTCAGCCGCACCAAGGGTTTCCAGCGCCGCCTTCATGGTCCCGAAATCTTCCGTGCCCGAAAGGGCGGCAGAAGTGATCGAGGAAGCGAGGGAGTCAAAGGCGTCTTTTACAGCCTGCGGCGTTGATTCGGAGTCCTGCAGTACCCTGACAAATTTTTCGTAGGAGGAATAGTCAACGTTTAACTCTGCTTCTGACATTTCATCCAGTTTGGATTTGACGGAGTCACAGGCGGACAGGAGGTCTATGTTGTTTAAATCGAATTTGTCGTCTGCGAATATATTTTGGTATATGGATTGTAAGGAATCGAGGGCCGGTTTGAGGCGGGTGTTGAGCTGGGTTATGGTGTCGGGGATGGAGAGAGCGGGTGAGGAGGCAGCTGACAGAATTTTGATTTCATTAATTTTGGCAATCAGTTCGTCCCAGGACAGGAGATCGTTTTCCGAAACTTCAATTTGTGTTGCTGCTATCTGTAATTCTTCAAGGGTGAGCCCGCCAACTTTGGAATCAAATTCGTCTTGTAGTTTGGATTGGACGTTGTTGATTAATATTTGTGTGTCTGTGTCATTAAAACCAAGTTTGACTTTTAAAGTTAATAAATCTGTTTCGCCAATAGCAGCACCGATAGTATTTATGTATGAATCCACTTGTGTTGCAATATCTTCAACCGACATATTGGTGGTATCCATTGTAAATAAGCCATTTAGTGCATTATCTAAAGATTTCTTGGTATGGGGATCATCACAAGCAATTTGAAATGGTGTTAGTATAGAATCCTGTAATATTCTTTTTACACCATCAAAATCTAATTCTTCAAAATTATAGTTACTCCAATCAATATTACTGACAAGATTTTGAATGGCTGTTTGGACATATTGATTGTTATCCTTGTAAAAAGACAGGTCTTCCAGCCAGAGCATGGCATTATTAGAGAACTCAGAATTTTGTGAATTAAATTCTGACTCAGCTGTTTTTTGTTTTGCTGTTAATTCACTATAGAATGTATCGTATGACTTTGTTACTTGCTCTTTCTGCGTTTCAGTTAATTCTAAATTTGAGAAGTCAACCATAAGGTCGGCAAATTGCCCGTTAAGACCTTTACCTAATTGGATAGTGACTGCGTCTTCCATAATTTCAGCGATATCTTCACCAAAGTTATTTTTTATATAATCAATGTACTTTGCTTTTTCTTTAACAACAAAATTCTTATGATATTGACCTAATACTGTGGAAGAATCAGCATTCTTTAAACCTATATATGTATTTTTTAATGTAGTTAGTTCATAATTAGCTTCTTCCAGTTTCTGTTTTTTGCCTTCTAACGCTTTCCACGCACCATCGGTGTCATCTGTTCCATTAAAATACTGTTCGATATTTTCTCTTAATTTTGCTTTTGCCAGTTCTTTTTCCTGTTCAACTAAAGCTTTAATGGACTCAGTGATGTTGTCAACAGAGCCTGATAATCCTAGAATAGCATTACCGTTTTCATCGTAATTTCTGGTAAGAGAGGGGAATAATCCTGCAAGCTGTTCATTTAAGTTCAAAAATTCTTCATACTCATCAGTTGGAAGGGATTTATTTTCATTTGTCAAAGGATTAACACCTTGTGCTAATTCAGCATATTTTTTAGCAATGGAATTTACTTTAGACTCCATATCAACGGTATCTTTTTGAATCTCTTTGATCGACTTAGAAAAGGATTTTGCGTTATCTGAAGCTGCTTTAAATGCTTTTTCAGCATATTTGGTGGAATGGACTAACTGGTCAATGCCTTTAACTGCTAATTCTATTACCTTACTAATTCCCCACATTAGTAGCATATTACCTGCTGTTGCTAATGCTTGAAAAGCTACTTTACCTGCTTTGGCTGGTAAACGTCAAATCCCCCGCCTTTTCCTAAAACCATTTTTAGTCCATACTTGAA
>CAJUNP010000006.1 GCA_910587935.1 uncultured Lachnospiraceae bacterium | reverse complement strand
GTTTTTGGCGTTTTCCCATTGTATCAAAATCGTAGTTGCGATGTTCATGGCGGCAGTCATCATAAAATCCGCCGGATACGTATAGTTTCCGTAGGTTCTCGCAATATGCACTTCTTTTTCTTCCAGGGGCTGTCTTAAAATATCCAGGGCTTTTCGTTTAAATTCGCCGAATTCGTCCAGAAAGAGGACGGCGTGATGTGCAAGGCTGATTACGCCCGGACGGGGAATCTGTCCGCCGCCTGTAAGGGCCTGTTCAGAAATGGTGTGATGTGGACTCAAAAAAGGTCGTTCCGTTATAAGAGGTCTCTTTTCGTTTAATAAGCCTGCGACACTGTAAACCTCAGAAATCTCCAGACACTCTTCCATGTTAAGAGGGGGGAGTATTCCGGGAATCCGCTTTGCAATCATGGTTTTTCCCGCGCCGGGCGGCCCGATAATCAGAATATGATGGAATCCCGCGGCAGCTATCTGGGCGGCACGTTTTACTCCTTCCTGACCGGAAATATCAGAAAAATCAGGAACATCCTGTTTTCTCTGCCGGAGCAGTTCCTGTGCCGGAACGGATACGGGCGGCAGGTATCCGTCTCTTTTTTCGGGCGGCAGATTAAAGTAATCATGTACCTGACGTAAATGTTTAACCCCGGCGACTTTCATGCGTCCCGATACCGCACCTTCTTTTTCATTATCTTTCGGAATGATGCATTGCGTAATGCCTTTTTCTGCCGCTTGTTTAACCATGGGCAGAACGCCTTTCACGGAACGGATTTCGCCTCCCAGTCCAATCTCCCCGAGCATCAGAATATTCTGAAAGGATTGACAGGCCAGACGGTTTGTGGCCGCCATAACGCCGACCGCAATGGGCAGATCAAAGGCTGTTCCCGCTTTATGTACGTTAGCAGGCGCCAGATTCACGGTAACGCGCATGGGCGGCAGGTCGATTCCGATATTTTTAAGTGCCACCCGGACCCGCTCCCTTGCTTCCCGTACTTCGCTTCCCAGATATCCTACCATCTCAAAGCACGGCAGACCTCTGGCCACGTCCACTTCCACACGCACGGGAATACACTCCATGCCGCATAAAACGCCGGATTCAATTGTTACGAACATACTAAAAAATCCTCCTTTTACTGTTTTGGTATCATCTCATGGAAAAATCATGAAATACATAGAATAAATCAGATATTTGAATTGAATAAAAGAATGTTGCACGTAGATTACCATTGTACGGAGGAAGAAAGGGTTGTCCGCCTTTCTTCCTCTGATTGGACAAATTAAATTTTGGTCTCCATTCCGTCCGGGTCCTGGGCAAACTGCACTGCCATTTCACGTTCGATCTTTCCCTCGTAATACAACTGGATAATCGCGTCATCCATGGTAATCATGCCTAACTTACGGTTCGTCTGCATAACGCTTGCCAGCTGATGTGATTTGCCTTCCCGAATCAGATTACGCACGGCATGGTTGGCGTGCAGTACTTCAAACGCCGCCACTCTTCCCCTTCCGTCGGCAGTGGGAATCAGCTGCTGGGAAATAACTGCCTCTAAAACATTGGCAAACTGTACACGGATCTGCTGCTGTTGATGAGGCGGAAAAACATCGATTACACGGTCTACGGTGCTGGCTGCGCCAATGGTATGTAACGTGGATAGAACCAAATGTCCCGTCTCGGCCGCCGTAATGGCTACGCTGATGGTTTCAAAATCACGCATCTCTCCCACCAGAATTACATCCGGATCTTCACGCAGCGCAGCCCGAAGCGCATTCGCGTAATTCTCCGAATCCAGCCCGATCTCCCTTTGGTTCACCATAGCCATTTTATGCTGATGCAGGTATTCAATTGGGTCTTCCAGCGTAATGACATGGGAATCCCTGTTATTATTAATCTTATCGATAATCGCCGCAAGGGTTGTGGACTTACCGCTTCCTGTAGGACCTGTAACCAGAATCAGTCCTCTTTTTCGCTGGTACAGATCAACGACGGATTCCGGTACTCCCAGTTCCTCCGGAGCAGGGATCTTGGTTCCTACCAGTCGGAAAGCCATAGCCACGGAACCTCTCTGCCTGTATGCATTAACACGGTATCGTCCCAAATCCGGTATGGAAAAGGACATATCGTACTCGCCGTGTTCTTCAAATTTCTCTCTCTGATTGGGTTTCATAATCTCCAGAACGATTTCCAGCGTATCCGCAGGCAGCATCTTTGCGTAATTCATGGTAATTAATTTGCCGTTTACCCGCATCTTGGGCGGAATCCCAACGGTAATATGTACATCCGAAGCGCCCGCCTCTTTTGCCGCCCGAAGTATTTCCTCAATTGTAGGCATGTCTGATCCTCCTGCATCTTCCATTTATATATACTCCGGCTCTTCTACCTTAAAGCCGTAAGTCCGCAGCGTCGCGGTATCCATTATATGCCGGTTATCCATAGTTCGCATAATGTCCTCAATCTGAACCTTTTTGTAAACCGTGGGAACGCTTAAATCCAGCACTTTATTATCTTTAAAATCCAAAACAACGGGACGCAGAAAATTCTCTTTATTTTCCGTTATGACTAACGCCTTACTTCCATTCGTAAGTTCCACGCTGATACCGGGAACCAGAATATTGATTACCTTTACCATCGCCCTGACTACCTGGGGATCATAATACTCAGACTGTTCCATCAAATACTTAAGCGCTTTGATCTCAGACACCGGCGGCTTGCCAAGCTGCATGGCGGTCAGGGAATCATATGTTCCCGCCACCGCAAGAATTTTGCTTCCCGTAACCATCTTCATTGCCTGCGTATCCTGGTTCTGCCGTATGCAGTCCTCCAGAATTTTCTGGCTCTGGGCGCAAATCCTCCGAATTGCCGTTCCCTCCGAAAAAGTTCTTTCGATCATATCGTAGCCGGAAATTTCGGCCGCCGTAAGACGGGCCCGCTTTTCATCCGTCAGTTCATCGCAGTCCGCCACGTCTCTGTTCACGCGGAGCTTTCCTATATCGTGCACAACAGCCGCAATAATTGTCTGAAGCTGTTCCTCCTGCCGGATGTTCATGGCGCGCGTAAGCATCGCGCAAAGAATCGCCACATTCAGGGAATGTTTTTGGGTATAATCTTCACGGCTTCTCAAATTCTGAATAAAATTTATTTTTTTATCAAGATAAGCGTAATTTTTTATAATCACGGCGGCAATAGACTGCATTTTCTCCGCCTTTCCCGTCAGCAGAATCCCGTTCAGTTCCTCCGCTATGGAAAAGGCCATCATCGTCTGAAAACGTTCAAACTCAACATCCTCTGCCGTCATGGGCGGTACCGGCTCCGCCGGCTCTAACACATAAATTCCCAACAGTCCAAAATTCCGGATACTGTTAATAGCGCTCACACTGAGTTTGGAATCCCGCTCATAAAGCAAAACGCCATGCCTGTTATATACCGGTCTCGCCAGTCTCATTCCCGCCTTTAAATCATTGGTCTTTACAAATAGCATCGGTTTTTTCTCCACTTCCCTGTATGAATTTTTGCCGGAGCTTCTCCAACGCCTTTTTTTCAATCCTGGATACGTAGCTTCTGGATATGCCCATCTGTTCTCCGATCTCACACTGGGTAATTTCCTCTCCCGTTGTAAGTCCGTAGCGCATATTGATAATGTTCCGCTCGCGCTCCGTCAGGCATTCTTCCAGATAACAAAACATTTTCTTAATGTTCTCACAAAGCTCCATCTCTTCTACAATGTCTGTCTGCTGCTGTTCAATAATATCGAGGAGATTGATTTCATTGCCTTCCTTATCCGTGCCGATCGGCTCATAAAGAGAGACCTCTCTGGAGGACTTTTTCTTCGCCCGCAGCATCATAAGAAGTTCGTTATCTATACAGCGGCAGGCATATGTAGCCAGCCTGCCTTTACCGGCATCAAAGGTCCCGACAGCCTTAATCAGCCCGATCGTGCCAATCGATATCAGATCTTCCATGTCCTCATCCACATTCTGATATTTTTTAGCTATATGGGCCACCAGCCTCAGATTGTGCTCGATCAGGATTTCTTTCGCCTTAACGGCTTCCTCGCTGCACCCAGTTTTCAGAGCCTGAATGTAACCGGCTTCTTCCTCGGAAGATAACGGTTTTTGAAATGTCTTCAAGCACAAGCCCCCAAAGTCAATTTATTATAGTGTATGACTCTGGGACAGTGTAAGTGCCTTTCCATATAGTATACATGTGTTTTGAAGGTTGTACAAGATATTTTTCCAATTAAAACATGTGCGTTTAAAACAAAAACTGCGCCGAAACATAGTTACTCAGATCCAGTCCCCTGGAAGTCAGAAAGATTCTGCCATCTTCACATTTTAACAATCCGTCCCTGTAATTTTTCTCAAGAACCTCTCCGTAAACGGATTCAATCTCCTTATGAAAAAGCCGTCTGAATCGTTCAATCTCCACGCCTTTAATAAGGCGCAGTCCCAGAAACATAAATTCTTCCATCTGTTCCTGCTCCGATAAACTTTGGATATTCTGATAGGGGAAAATTCCATGATTTTGAATATATGTAATTAAATCAGACGTGTTATTAAAACGTGTGTTATTTATTAGTGAAGCCGCCCCGGTTCCTACTCCCAGATATTCTCCCCGATTCCAGTACACAAGGTTATGACGACATGCTTTTCCTTCTCTGGCATAATTGGAGATTTCGTAGCGGGCATATCCGGCCTCCGAAAGCACCCGTTGTGTCAGCGCATACATCTGCCGGTCCCTCTCTTCCCGCTTTTCCTCTTCCGCCTTTGTCAAAGAGGCGTACCGCTCAAAAAACGGCGTTCCCTCTTCCAGGATCAGACCGTATGCCGAAATATGCTCCGGTCCTGCGGCGCATACGGTTTCAAGCGTCTGCCGCCAGCTTTCCACAGTCTGTCCCGGCAGCGCGTATATGAGATCCGCATTTAGGTTGGTAAAACCCGCTTCCCTTGCCTCACTCCAGGTTTTCTCAAACTGGGAAAACGTATGAATACGACCCAGAAGCCGCAGTTCTTCATCCTTTGCCGACTGCAGGCCGATACTGAGCCGGTTTATGCCGGCTTCTTTATACTGGCGGAAGGCTTCGGTTCCTCCCGCCGCCCCCGGATTCAATTCCATCGTTATCTCGGCATCGCCGCAGACATGAAAAGCTTCTCTCACATGCTCCAGCAGTTCACGGATTTTTTCCGGCGCAATCACATTCGGCGTACCGCCGCCGATAAAAACAGTTTCCGTCCGGCAGTTCGCAAAACGCTTCCCTCTGCTTTTGATTTCGGAAAAAAGAGCCTGCATATACCGTTCTTTTACCTCTTCGGAAGCCGGGGCGGACAGGAAATCACAATAATCACATTTTTTCACACAAAAGGGAATGTGAATATAAAGACTTAAGTTTTGCATAATACGGAACCTTTAAAACACCTGTTATTTTTTGTCATCCAGCTTTAAAACGCTCATAAACGCT
Organism: uncultured Lachnospiraceae bacterium; assembly: GCA_910587935.1. Taxonomy (GTDB): domain Bacteria; phylum Bacillota; class Clostridia; order Lachnospirales; family Lachnospiraceae; genus MGBC143606. The sequence goes on along the minus strand of CAJUNP010000006.1, from coordinate 91,376 downwards.
TTCTGTGGAATTTCTACATTGCCGATCTGACGCATTCTTTTTTTGCCTTCTTTTTGTTTCTCCAGAAGCTTTTTCTTACGGGTGATATCTCCTCCGTAACACTTGGCAAGCACATCCTTGCGCATGGCCTTCACGGTTTCTCTGGCAATGATTTTGCCGCCGACAGCCGCCTGAATGGGAATTTCAAAAAGATGCCTGGGAATTTCGTCTTTTAATTTCTCACACATTTTCCTGCCCCGCTCATAGGCGCTGTCCGCATGCACGATAAAGGAGAGAGCATCCACTTCCTCATGATTGATCAGAATATCCAGCTTAACCAGCCTGGATTCCTCATAGCCTTTTATATCATAGTCAAAAGAAGCATAGCCTCTGGAACGGGATTTCAATGCGTCGAAGAAATCATAGATAATTTCATTCAGGGGCAGTTCGTATTTTAAAAGCGCGCGCGTCTCTTCCATGTATTCCATGCCAAGATAGCGTCCTCTTCTCTCCTGGCACAGTTCCATAATGGAACCTATAAATTCTGTGGTGACCATGATCTCCGCGTTAACTACGGGTTCTTCCATATATGCGATCTCCGAAGGATCGGGCAGATTGGACGGATTGGTAAGTTCGATCACATCGCCGTTATTCTTATGGACTTTATAAATAACTCCCGGAGCGGTTGTAACCAGATCCAGATTATATTCCCGCTCCAGCCGTTCCTGGATAATTTCCAGATGCAGCAGCCCCAGAAAACCGCAGCGGTAACCAAACCCCAAAGCGATGGAGGTTTCGGGCTCAAATTGAAGGGCGGCGTCGTTAAGCTGCAATTTTTCCAGCGCATCCCGCAGATCCGGATATTTCGCCCCGTCGGCCGGATACATGCCGCAGTACACCATGGAATTCACTTTTTTATATCCGGGAAGCGGTTTGTTGCAGGGAGCCTTATCATTGGTAATGGTATCCCCCACTGCCGTATCCTTTACGTTTTTGATGGATGCGGTGATATAGCCTACCATTCCCGCGGAAAGCTCTTCGCAGGGAATAAACTGTCCGGCTCCGAAATAACCGACTTCAACGACTTCCGCAACAGCACCGGTAGCCATCATGCGGACAGGCGTTCCCTTTTTAACCGTTCCCTCCATAATCCGGCAGAAAACAATTACGCCTTTATAAGAATCATACAGGGAATCAAAAATCAAAGCCTGCAGGGGGTTGTCCGGGCTGCCTCCGGGAGCCGGTATCTTATTTACAATCTGTTCCAGCACATCCTCGATTCCCACGCCGTTCTTAGCGGAAATCAAAGGCGCGTCCTGCGCCTCGATCCCGATCACATCCTCAATCTCTTCAATCACACGCTCCGGCTGGGCGCTGGGAAGGTCGATCTTATTGATTACCGGAAAAACATCCAGGTTATGATCCAGAGCCAGATAAACGTTGGCAAGTGTCTGGGCTTCAATTCCCTGGGCGGCGTCCACCACCAGTATAGCGCCGTCGCAGGCCGCAAGGCTGCGGCTTACTTCATAATTGAAATCCACATGCCCCGGCGTATCGATCAGGTTAAAAATGTATTCCTCTCCGTCTTTCGCCCTGTAGACGGTACGTACGGTCTGCGCCTTGATGGTAATGCCTCTCTCCCGTTCCAGTTCCATATTGTCAAGCACCTGCGCCTGCATCTCCCGGCTGGTAAGAAGGCCTGTTTTTTCTATAATCCGATCTGCCAGCGTAGACTTGCCGTGATCGATATGGGCCACAATACAAAAATTACGTATCCTGCTCTGATCTGTTTCTGACATAATGGTTCCTCTTTCTTCCTCATACTGTGCTTTATTTTAGCAAAAACAGGCAGGATATGCAATATCCTTTATTGTGTGGATTCTCCCGATAAAACGAGATCGAGTATATGCGCAAGAGGATCGATGGCATTCATGATTTCCTCCACCGTATTGGTCTGGGCTCCCAATTCAATCAACAGACTTTTCCGCAAATGCATATTGTACCGATATCCGTTCAGATATATTTTTCTGGTAAGTCCCGGATAAAATTCTCCGGCGGCCATTTCCAAACGAAATGACAAAGCGAGATTCTCCGCCTGATATGGATTTTTTAAATAATCGATATCGCCTGTGCTCTTTGTTCTGCTAAGCCCGTTAAAAAACATAAACCTGGCCGTGGGCCTGCCATCCAGATCGGTCACCAGCTTCCGGTCTTCGCTGATGCCGTCTCTATGTAAGTCAATAATAATTTGAATACTTGGATTTTCCGCCAAAATCTGTTCCAGTGCGGGAAGCGAGCGGTTATAGGCGCCGTCTCTGCCCGGCAGGTCATATTCCCCCGTATGATGCAGAACCGAATACCCATACTGCTCTGTCAAAAGTTCAGCCAATTTATCGCCCGCCCCTACGATCGTGGTGGATTTGTCTCCCGGCACCGAATCGACAAACGCTTCCTGGGAATGTGTATGGTAAAGCAGAATCTGCGGCCCCGGAGCATCTTTTTTTACCGTAACATCCGGTCCCAGCAGACTTTCCAGATTCAGTTGATCCTGTCCGATCATGGTATTGCTGTCCATCGCGTAAAAAGTATCGAAAAGAGCGGTAAAATCCTGATAGTCCGCCAGATTATAGGTAAGCTGCCGTTCATGGGGAATAAATATGCCCTCACTTATTTCATTTGGGAGCTCCTCGACGTTTATTTCTTCCTCCTGAATCTGTTCATTTGCTCTGGCTGTCTCGTTTTCCTTTTGCAAAGCTTCTTCCATTGTTAAAGCCTCTTCAATATCTTGTTCTTCTACCATGTCTTTCTGTGCGTCGTCCTCTTTTTCTTCCTCTTCCGTTAACAGCATCTGCCGCCACGCGTCTTCATCCTGAACCGGCAGTTCCCGCTGCCCGTTTTCCCTTGCATAGGAAAAAACGGGAATCTGCGACAGAAACGCAGACTCCATCAAACTGCCGTATCCGCGGATTCCGTCCTGCGTTGCGAAAGGAAAGACAGGCGCCAGAAACGTTAGAATTTCCTTCCCGGCCAGTTCGCAAATACCGCTTTTGTTTTTCTTCCACGCCGTTTCTTTCTGATAACCTGTCTTTTCACCGCGCTCATCACTCGGAACACTTATAGGTAACAGCAGCATAATTCCCAAAACACAAAAACCTGCCGCCCAAATTTTCTTCTTCTCTTTTATAACAGGGACTCTCACAGACACACCTCTTTTCCCCACATAGACAAGTATATGCGTTTTCAGTCTTGTCTTATGACATCTCCAACGCAATATTAATGCCTTCGGAAAGAGTGTATCCCAGCCGCTTAATCACCGCATCTATATCCTTGCTCGTTACATACATATTGCCAAGCTCGGTAAATGTTTTGGGATATTCCCCCAGCCGTACGTTGCTGCCGGAATCCCCGCATTCTTTTGCCAGACGTTCCAGAGCGTCTCCCACAATTGTAGCCGCGTCCACAACGGTAGGCACGCCGATTGCAATAACCGGTATCCCAAGACTTTCTTTTGTCAGGGCGTTACGGTGGTTTCCCACTCCCGATCCCGGCTGGATACCCGTATCGGTAATCTGTATTGTACGGTTTAACCGGCGTATACTGCGGGCTGCCAGGGCATCGATAACAATCAGTACATCCGGAGCGGTCTGCATAACCACTCCTTTTATAATCTCGGCAGTCTCCATACCCGTTTTTGCCATAACACCAGGCTCCATACTGCTGATCAGGTTCATTTTCGACGCGTTATAAGCGGCTTTTCCGTATTCTTTAACAACATGCCTTGTAATAAAGAGATTATCCACCACATGCGGGCCCAGCGCGTCTGCGGTAACGTCTCTGTTTCCGAGTCCCACCACCAGTATCGACTGTTCCGCATCCATATGCGGAATCAGTTCTTTTAACTGTTCTGCCAGACATACGGATATTTCGCGATGATAATCTTCGTCCGGCTCCAACATTCCCGGCGCTTCCATGGTTACATACGTACCCATGGGTTTTCCCATAGCCTTTGCGCCGTTTTTCGTATCGATGACGACCCTCGTAACTTTAACGTCTTTCTTCTCGTCATACTTTTCTTCATACCGTACGCCATGGATTTCACCTTCATTTTCCTCAATGTTTTCCCTGGCTTCCAGAGCCAGGTCTGTTCTGATTTGAAAACTTCCCATCTCCATACATCCTTTTTTTCAGTTTTTTTTATCTTTTACAAAAATAGTAAAAATATGTATTGACAGTTTTGCGGACTTCCTCTACAATAATATGCGTATGTTTACATTAGCTCTCCGTGTCTGGTTATATGTAAACAATATATTTTTCCGACTGAACAACAGAATAGATTATGGAGGTATAAGTCTTGGCTAACATTAAATCTGCAAAGAAGAGAATTTTAGTTTCCAGAACAAAAACTGAGAGAAATAAATCGATCAGATCCAGCGTTAAAACAGCAATGAAAAAAGTATTTGCTGCAATTGAAAGCGGTGATAAGGCTGCTGCCCAGACCGCATTGGTTTCTGCAACCAAACTGATTGAAAGCGCGGCATCCAAGGGCGTTTATCACAAAAATAACGCTTCCAGAAAGGTATCACGCCTTGCTCTCGCCGTTAATAAAATGGCTTAATATTTCATTCAATACGGATGTATTGCGGCTGATGCATCCGCAGATCAAATAAGAACATTAAAAGAACCCGTTTAACCGGGTTCTTTTTTAACGTCCGTATTAATTACTTATCGGCTTCGTCCGCCTCCTCCATGAGAATGACCGCCTGAAGAGGTATGATGTCCGCCCCCGCCGCCGTATCCTCCGCTGCTGCTGCCGGAAGAAGTTTCAATCCGGCGCTTTGTCGTTGTTTTTCGCAGGAAATGGTCGTCTCTTACCGAAAATACAGGAGCTTTTCCCTGCAGATATGTATCCACCCGGGTCGTCTTTTTTCCCTCCCTGCCGGAAAGATTTATCACGATAAAAATAACCGCCGCAACCGTAGCAATAACGATTACGGCAATCCATGGGAATTCCATAGCGTCGGCGCTTCCCTGGGGATTATCGGACGTCATATCCTTATAGAATGTTTCCACATAAGCGCGGTACGCTTTATAAGGATCTGTTTTAATATACCGGTATACCTCATCCAGAAGATGATCGATCATATACGTAGAATATCTCGTTTCCGCCTTTCCGGAGGTGGAAAACCATGTATACACTTTCCCGTCGCTCTCCCGATACCAGTTATCCAGCAGCAAAACGCCGTCCCCGTCGTCGCTCTCCTGAAATTTATTCCATCCAAAACCGTGTTCGTCGTAAAAATTGTCGGCTTTGATCATCGTATAATCATTGCCGTAAGCATTGGAATCGTACTGTCTTGCATATTCCTCCAGGGATTCATTCATAATCACAAGCACAATATCACACTGCGTCCGCTTTTCTCTTTCTGCAATTAATTCGCGCAGCTTATCTTCCTCTTCTTCCGTCAATACATCCGCATAGTCAAACACCCGCTCCGTTTCCGTACAGACCTCGTTAATTCTGGTAACATCCGTCTGTGCGCCTTTTCTTCCGGAAATAAAACGCGTCACAAAAAATACCGCCGCTGCAATGGCTAAAATGAGGAACCAGAATCTGAAATACCGAAACCATTCTTTCATCCTAAAGTCCTCCCATAAATTTTATCATTGTCAGAATCAGGAAAAAAAATCCCCATATGGTTGCTCCGTATGCCGCTACTTTCCCCTTGGACACCGGCGTCGTCCCCACTACTTTCCCGGTCTGCCCGTTAATATAATACTGATATGTCCGCCCTCTATAGTTATATACATAATTCCATACGGGCATTAACGTATAGTGAGTCCCCTGGTCCTGAGTAGACGTATCCCTGTTTAAGATCCGAAAGGAAGAATAACCGGTCACGCTCTCATTAAGCATCACCACAGCGCTGTCCACCGCCTTTTCCCTGGCTCTTTCGCACAATTCTTCAGCGCTGTTATTGTAAATCTCCGAGGAGAAGCCAGACAGGAATTCTTCCTTAAAATCCTGCAGTCCCGTATAATTATAAGGTTCCATCAGATCCATCACCCCATCGTCCATGGCAATGGAAGCATCAACCGGTATTCTGTCAAAATCCGCATACATTTCTCTGTCTACAATATAATAAGAATTCTCCGTATATTCCGTATCGCCGCTTATCCAAACTCTGCGCCGGATTCCTTCCCCCCGCAGCTTGCAGCGCACATTCAAATCATACAGAAAAAAAGGAACGTAAATCCCCGTCATCTTTTCCAACATATTTTCCCGCAGAAAATCAGAAGGCGCAAAAGCCTTTTTCCTGAAACGTTCGCGCATAATCGCTTTCGCCCGATTTTTACTGACGGCAAAAGGCACCATCAGATGGGGACGGTACTTTCCTTCCACGCGTTCGTCAAATATAATATAACAGCCGCAATGTTCACACTGTGTCGCGGACATATAATCGGTAACGGTAACCGGCGCTCCGCAATTGATACAGCGTTCCATTGACTGTTCTCCGGTTATTTTTTTCTGACTGTCTATCCCGTCGCAATGCGGACAGTGCATCTTGCCCTGATCCGGATCGAAGACAACATTCCCGCCGCAGTTGTCACACTTAAAAATCATCCAATCCCTCCTTCTCTTATTTTTCTATTATAATCCACTTTCAGAATCTGTTCAATAAGCGAAATGAAACGAAACCTGCGGTTAAACTGCCGCCCGGACATAAATAAACCCGAAGAATCGTTGCTTTTTCAGCATTTTACGATCTTCGGGTTTACAGGGTTCCCGCGCAGAACCCTGTTATTCTGCCTTTAATTATCCGTCTCATAACAAGCCGCGCCGCTTTGACCCTGACAATTCATTCTCTGCAACCCATATGCCGTCTATTTCTTTTCAGGAAAATGACTTCATACATTTGGAGTAATTCAGCAAAATAATTTTCCGCAAAAAACATTCAGCCGCTTACAATTGCTGCAGCATATGTTTTTCCTCTATATAAAATCCCCTTTTATCTGAGAGACAATGTTCCATGAACCTTTCCGTGCTCAAACATGTTTACGTAAAACGCCTCGCTCCTCCTTCCCCGCTTATTTTCATAAACAAATTGTCTTCTCATATAATTCATGTCAATTACTATATAAAATGTTTCATCAAATATATATTTTGTTAAAAATGCGCCTGATTTGCAATTTATGCTTCCTTTTTTGTTCGTTTTAGACAAAAAACCACCTATTTCTCTATCGGGAAACTACCGCACAGCGAATACCACCGCCCTTTATATTGAAAACGGCGGGCATATTTACCTTCCGGACCTTCTAAGATCATCCCCTGTGCCGTTTCAATGTTCATCCATTTTTCCGCCTCAGCGTCCAAATATCTTATCCGGTACCCGCTTACCAGATCCCCGTCCCATACTTTAATGGAATCCAGCATTAATACTTCCGGAATCTGACAGGACATAATAATCTCTTCTTTATATTGTTCCGGAAGGTCTTCCAATGAATATACGGTAAATTCTTCATAATCCGGCTGCAGATTTTTTTTCCCGGCCGCGTATATCCCCAAATTTTTCCCGATACAAATCGCTGTAAATACGGTAACCGCAAGAATCGCCACAGGTATAAATTTATGATGCTGTAATTTCTTTTTGTGAAACGCATTTTCCGGCAGCCGTTCCATTAATTCTCCCGACTCCAGTTCCTCCCGGCAGCTTTCGGTAATCCGCTCCCATACTTCTTCCCGGTTAAACTTCTCGGTATTTTCCTGAACGGAAATTCTGTCTATTTGAGAAACAATTTGTTTAACTCTTTCGACGTCTATCGTTTCCCGCCCGAAGGTCTGCTCCAGCAGGGACTTTTGCAGGATTTTTGTTTGATCGTCCTCTCCGGGAATAAAACTGTCAAAAATAAATAAATCAAAGTCGTCCCGCCTTGCGTCCAGTTCTTCCTGGGACTTAACGGTCCAGGCCGCCGCCAGGCCGCCGTATACATAACGGCATATGCATCTTGCACGGTTTCTGTAAAACTTATGATTATATGCGATAAAATCCGGTTTCGTTACAAAATTAAACAATAAGTTTTCCAGCGCTCTGTACAAAAGGAAAGAATGTACCCCTTCCCCGCCCTTTTCAAATGAATCGGACAACTGTCCCCGCATAACGCTCTTATTATGTCTCCGATACCAGAGCAAAACCAGCGGATTAAAGGATTCTATACAGTAAGCTCCCTTATATTCCCGCAGCAATTCATCTGCCGGAGAACACAATGCCAGCTCCCTCCATTCAACCTTAAATTCCACGATCAAAGGAACCTTTCCGTTAACCAGACGCAGCACTTCGTCCAGCCGGGGGATTTTTTCCCCGGTCCGGCATAACCGGAACCGCTGCAGTTCTTCATATGTATAATCGCAGATTTTACCTTCCGCTTCACAGACTCTTTTTAATGTAAAATCATGAAATACAACCGGTACACCGTCTTTGGAAAGCTGAATGTCCAACTCAATCCCGTAACCGGCTTCCACTGCCTTTTCAAAAGCCCTCATGGAATTTTCCGGCGCGTCCGTATCGTTATCATGCAGCCCCCTGTGTGCGTACAGGACATGCAGGAAAGGCTCTCTGTCCGGTCTTTTAAACATTCTCGGCATAATCGCCAGCATATAGCAGACCATACTTCCAAACCATATACAAAAAATTACCGCTATTACCGTCATCATATCTAAACCTTCTGTTTGTTTTTTATTATTCTCCCGTCAGTCTTCCACGTCAAAATTCTCCAGCGCGCTTGCCTTCTTCTGCGGCTTCACATCTCCGTGTTTTACCTGCGTCATGGTCAGAAACGCCAGCGCCGAAAACGCAAAGGCATAGGGAAACAAGGTACGGTACGAAATATTTTCCAGCAGAATCCCCGACAGAATGGGGGTCACAATCTGTGCCGCCATGGAAAAGGTATAATACGTACCCGTATATTTTCCGATATCGCAGCCCTTGCTCATAGCCACGATCATCGGATACGAATTCACATTGATGGCCGCCCAGCCAACTCCTATCAAAGCAAATGCCGCGTTAATCAGCGGATGATAGGAAAGCACGAAAACAGCAGCCAGATAACACGCGCTCATCAGTACCACGCCGCCCATAATCGTCTTTTTCCTGCCGATTTTTGAAGAAATATTACCGATCGGAATATAACTGATAATGGCCGCAGCCGTGGCAACCATCAAACAGTCCGCAAAGCTTCCGCCCTCCATATGCCAGACCACTCTCGTATATCTGGAAAAAGCGGTTGTTACCGCGTTATAGGCCATAAACCATAAAAAGATGGAGAGAAGCATAAAGACAAAGCTTTTCTTAACGGCGCCGGACATACCGCCGCCCTCTGCCGCTTCCGGTTCTTTCTCCTTCCCTGTTTCTTCCTGATCTTCCCATACGCCGGATTCCTGAAGCCGCTTTTTCACCCGGTTTTCATTTATGGTTATCACAAGAATTCCCACGGCCAGCGCCATCGCCGCCGCAATACTGCAAAACAGGTATGTATAATCCGGACGGTCCCCTTTTCCCACCAGAAGCTTAATCATAATCAGCGCGTAAACGCCGCCGACCGCACCCATCAGATTAATTACCGCGTTCGCTTTGCTACGCAGCCGGTTGGGCGTCAGATCCGGCATCAGGGCCACCGCCGGAGAACGGTAAAAGCCCATGGCGAGAAGCACACAGAACAGGGCAATAATAAACAGCGTTATATTCTCGTTCCGGTCCGCAAAGGGAAGAAGCATCAGAAAAACAATCGCCAGCACGGTTCCTCCCGCAATAAAGGGCATCCTTTTTCCAAAGGGAGTATCCGCTTTATCGGAAAGGGAACCGAACAGGGGCAGTAAAAACAGCGCCAGTACATTATCCAGAGCCATAACCACTCCCGTAACGGACTCCCCTAAGCGAAACGTATTCTGCAATATCAGCGGGATGATATTATCGTACATCTGCCAGAAAGCGGAAATGGACAAAAAAGCCAATCCGATAAAAAAAGTCCTTTTATAGTTGAGTTTCTGATTCAATCCTGTTCCCTCCTTTTGCTTTTATCTTTTTATTTTAACATTTCCCACTCGTAAGTTCAATGTGGCCACCGCTTTTTTTCCTTGAAATATTAAGGGTTTTATGTATAATAAAATGAGTGGCTTTAAATTGAAATAATGAAAAACAGCAAGCGTGAAAGGCATAGGTATAAGCATGATAGCAGCAAACAATGTAACACTGCGTTTAGGAAAAAAAGCTTTATTTGAGGACGTAAACATTAAATTTACGGAGGGTAACTGCTACGGACTGATCGGCGCCAACGGAGCCGGCAAATCCACTTTTTTAAAAATTCTCTCCGGAAAACTTGAAACCACAAACGGAGACGTAACCATAACTCCCGGACAGCGTCTCTCCGTCCTGGAACAGGATCACTTTAAGTACGACGCCTATCCGGTTATGGACGTAGTTATTATGGGGAATGAACGTCTTTATCAGATTATGAAAGAGAAAGACGCCATATATGCCAAAGAAGACTTTACGGACGAAGACGGAATCCGCGCCAGCGAACTGGAAGGAGAATTTGCCGAAATGGACGGCTGGGAGGCGGAATCCAACGCTTCCATGCTTTTAAACGGCCTGGGAATCGACTCTTCTCTCCACTATAGCATGATGGCGGATCTGGACGGCAACGCCAAAGTCAAGGTCCTTCTGGCAAAAGCGCTTTTCGGCAACCCGGATATTCTGCTTTTGGACGAGCCTACGAACCACCTGGATCTGGACGCCATCGCATGGCTTGAGGATTTCCTGATCGATTTTGAGAACACCGTGATCGTGGTTTCCCACGACCGTTATTTTCTGAACAAGGTCTGCACCCATACGGCCGATATCGACTACGGCAAGATCCAGCTTTACGCGGGCAATTATGATTTCTGGTATGAATCCAGCCAGCTTTTGATCCGTCAGATGAAGGAAGCCAACCGTAAAAAGGAAGAAAAAATCAAAGAGCTGCAGGAATTCATTTCCCGTTTCTCCGCCAACGCATCCAAATCCAAGCAGGCTACTTCCAGAAAACGCGCCCTGGAAAAAATTGAACTGGATGAAATCAAGCCCTCCAGCAGAAAATATCCTTATATTGATTTCCGTCCGGACCGTGAGATCGGCAACGAAGTACTGACCGTAGAGGGCATTACCAAAACAATTAACGGAGAAAAGGTGCTCGATCACGTTTCCTTTATCGTAGGGCATAATGATAAAATAGCCTTTGTGGGCAGCAACGAGCTTGCCAAAACGACTCTGTTCAAAATCCTTATGGGCGAACTGGAGCCGGACGAAGGCACTTACAAGTGGGGCGTCACTACCTCCCAGGCATATTTCCCCAAGGACAATACGGAGGAATTTGACAACGACTATACGATCGTAGACTGGCTTACCGGCTATTCTCCCGTTAAGGACGTCACTTACGTCCGGGGATTTTTGGGACGTATGCTTTTCGCCGGGGAAGACGGCGTGAAAAAAGTAAGGGTTTTATCGGGCGGAGAAAAGGTCCGCTGTCTGCTGTCCAAAATGATGATCAGCGGAGCCAACTGCCTGATTCTGGACGAACCCACCAACCATTTGGATATGGAGTCCATCACTGCGCTGAACAACGGCCTGATCAAGTTTCCCGGCGTGGAGCTGTTCTCCTGCCATGACCACCAGTTTGTGCAGACAACGGCCAACCGGATCATGGAAATCCTTCCCGACGGAAGTCTGATCGATAAAATCACTACGTACGACGAATACCTGGCAAACGATGAGCTTGCCAGAAAACGGACTATTTATACGGCCAAAATTGAGGAAGATGAGAATTAATGAAAAACGGAATTGTAGATCTTCACGTACATTCCACCTGCTCCGACGGGACGTATACCCCCGAAGAGCTGGTTGATTATGCGCTAAAAAAAGGGTTAAGGGCATTTGCCCTGACCGACCATGATACGACGGAAGGCTTAGACAGAGCGATCCGCTACGCAGAAGGCAGGGACATTGAAGTCGTGCCCGGCATTGAATTTTCCACCGAATATGAGTCCAGGGATATCCACATCCTTGGGCTTTATATTGATTATGAAAAAAAAGAATTCAAAGAACAGGTTCAGGCATTTATCGACTCCCGAACCGAACGCAACCGGAAAATGTGCGCCAACCTGCAAAAAGCGGGCGTTTTTGTTACGTATGAAGACCTGCTGTCCTCTTTTCCCGGCTCCACCATTACAAGGGCCCATTATGCAAGATATCTTTTGGAACACGGATACGTCAAAAGCATTGCGGAAGCCTTTGACCGTTACGTGGGCGACCACTGCCCCTGCTATGTCCCCCGCGAAAAGGTTACGCCCGCGCAGGCAATCGATTTGATCCTGCGGGCCGACGGTATTCCCATTCTGGCGCACCCCCTGCTTTACCGAATGGGCCGCGGCCGGTTGGAAAAGCTGGTAGCCTCCTTAAAGGAAGCCGGCCTGATCGGACTGGAAGCCGTATATTCCACCAACACGCCTTCCGAAGAACGGGAAATGCGGAGGCTCGCCGAGCGTTACCATCTGTTAATCAGCGGCGGTTCCGATTTTCACGGAGCAAACAAGCCGAAGCTGGATCTGGCTGTCGGTTATGGTACGCTTTTTATTCCTGCCGGTATCTTGGAGGACTTAAAGAAAAGCCGGATTCGTCTGGTCTTTTCCGATCTGGACGGAACCCTTCTAAACCGCGAAAGCCATGTATCTGCCAAAACGGGCAAAGCCGTCGCTTCCATGCTTCAGAAGGGACATAGGCTGATTCTTACCTCGGGAAGACCCCTGAACAGTATTCTGGAAGTGATGGAGGAGGCCTCGCTTCGTTATCCCGGTATGCTTGTAATTGCAAACAACGGTTCTCTCATTTACGACTGTGACAAAAAAGGCGCCCTCGCCGAATTCCGACTAAGCGCCGCAGATCTTCGTTATCTTATTAAAGAAGCGGACAAAATGGGAATCTACTGCCACGCATACTCAGATACCCATATTATCGCAAAAAAACAGGCGGAGGAGCTTGTCTTTTATACCCAAAAGATTCATCTTCCCGTTACATTTACGGAGGATATTGCCGCCGCCCTGCCGGAAGGTTCCTTTAAGCTTATGACCATCCATCTGACGGATAAGACAAAACTGGAAGCTTTCAGGGAACAGATCGCCGAGTATTGCAAAGGCAGGATACAGATTGTGTTTTCCAACGATTATTACATGGAAATTCTCCCCATACAGGCCGGAAAGGGAAACGCCGTACGTTTTGTATGCGAATATTTTCATGTGCCTTTAAACCGCTCGTACGCCTGCGGCGATGCGGAAAACGATATTTCCATGCTGCAGGCCGCCGGTATCGGCATCGCCATGAATAACGGGGACGAATCAGTAAAGCAGGCCGCAGATTTTGTTACGCAGGAAGACAACGATCACGACGGACTGGTTCCGCTGTTTGAGAAATTAGCAGAGTTGTAATGCATAAAATCATAAGCAATTTTATTTAAATTACGTATTGCCTGCACTCCTATCCTTCTACAATAAGATAACGTCCGTCTCCAATATCAAATACTTCATCAGCCTCCAGAATCGATTCTTCATCGGCGCCTTCCGTATCAATACCCGCTTCTTCAAAATATTCCAGCACTTCCCTCACAGAAGCCGCCACCACTGCCATACATTCCTCCAGAAACGCTTCGGCTTCCTCGGGATTTCCGGCTACGGGTTCGGGAAATAAACGTCCCTGATTCTTCAAAAAACATGCCAGCACTGCGTCATCGTATTCGTGCATAGTAATACCTCCTGATATCCTATATAAATTTTAAAATGTCCTCCGGCTTTTCAATCACCGCATCCGCGCCGTTTTCTTCTAACTCCGCTCTGTCACGAAACCCCCATAAAACGCCGACGGTAAATACGCCGGCCGATTTACCGGTTTTCATATCCGTATCGGTGTCCCCCAGATAGAGTACCTGTTCTTTCCCGGCCTGCAGCATGTCAAGTATTGCATAAACGCCTTCGGGACTGGGTTTCCTTTTTATTTCAGGTTTTTGGCCAAGAACCACGTCAAACATGTTTTCCCCAAACAGATCGCTGATTACCCGAAGCGTTCTCTCATGGGGCTTATTGGATAATACCGCCGTCTGAATTCCCGCCCGCTTTAATGCCTGCAGTGTTTCCGTAATGCCCGGATAAGGCTTTACCCGGTACATGCAGTGCTTTTCAAAAACATCCGTATACGCGGCAAAGGCTCTGTCAAAAAACTTAAGCTTCGTATCGCCGCATTTAAGAAGCGCCCGCTCGATCAGCTTTGCCGCGCCGTCTCCCACCAGATAACGGTAAGCATCTTTCTCAATGGGGCCAAGCCCCAGAACCTGCAGAGCCTTATTGGCGCAGTACGCAATAGATTCCAGGGAATCCGCAAGCGTTCCGTCCAAATCAAACAGGATCGTTTTAATCACAGCCGTAAAACCCCCTTTTCTTCAACTCCTGGTATACGCGCCCCACGGGAAGCCCCACCACATTATTATAGTCTCCGTTGATTTTTTTAATAAACGCTGCAAAGCGCCCCTGTATCCCATAAGCGCCGGCTTTGTCCATAGGCTCTTTCGTAGCCGCATATGCGCGGATCTCTTCCTGACCGGCATCGTATACGGTTACCTCCGTACATTCAAAAAACGTATGCTTTTTAACACAGCCGGCTTCTTCCCAGAAAAACGCCACGCCGGTATATACCTGATGCGTATCGCCGCATAAGCGGGTAAGCATATCCATGGCATCCTCCACGCTTGCAGGTTTACCCATAACGCATCCCTGATGCACCACAATAGTATCCGCTCCCAGAACAAGAATATTCTCCTGGTCCGGCCGTTTCATAAAGACCTCCCTGGCTTTTCCTTCCGCCAGCTCCATAACGATGTCCGCCGGAACGCTGCAGGTAATTTTTTCCTCGCCCTCTCCGGGCATAACTTCAAATTCCAGTCCGATCCGGGCCAGCAGCTCCCTTCGCCTGGGAGACGCCGACGCCAGTATTATTTTCTTTGTCATGAATGTCATACCTCAACGTGAGTCTCAGGAATAAAAACTCTTCGGTTCCCTTCCTCCTCTTGTTCCGTTTTTTGGGCCGACGCCACAGCCTCCTCACAAAACAATTCCTGTGAATTCAGTTTCTGCTTTCCTCTTAAATCTACTTTTTCGTAAGAACCGTCCGGCAGCATAACGTGAGCCTTCAAGGTGTCTTTTAATTCCATATCCAGAATGTGCCAAAGCCTTTTCTTTAACGCCGGTTCTTCAACCGGAAACAGAATCTCCACGCGGCGTTCCAGATTTCTTGGCATCCAGTCGGCGCTGGAACAGTAAATCTCCGGATTGCCGCCGTTCTCAAAGAAATAAATTCGGCTGTGCTCCAGGAAATTCCCGACGATGGAACGCACGCTGATATTCTCACTGACACCGGGAATTCCTGTTTTCAGACAACAGATTCCCCTGACAATCAATTGAATTTTGGCCCCGGCCGCTGCGGCCTCGTAAAGCGCCGCAATAATATCCGGATCGCAGAGGGAATTCATCTTTGCCACAATGTGCGCCGCCTTTCCTTCCTCCGCCGCATCCCGTTCCCGTCCGATCAAATACAGAAACCGCTCTTTCAGCCAAAGCGGCGCCAGAGACAAGCTGTTCCAGCTTTCCGGCTCGGAATAACCTGAGAGCATATTAAAGACTGCCGTAGCATCCTCACCGATTGCTTCCGCACAGGTAAACATACCGATATCGGTATACAGCTTCGCCGTGGCGTCATTGTAATTGCCGGTGCCAAGGTGCACATATCTGCGGATTCCATCCTCTTCACGGCGGACCACCAGGGTGATTTTGCTGTGGGTTTTAAGCCCCACCAGTCCGTAAATCACATGACACCCCGCTTTCTCCAGCATTTTGGCCCAGACAATATTATTCTCTTCGTCAAACCTTGCTTTCAGTTCCACCAGAACGGATACCTGTTTTCCGTTCTCGGCCGCCTGGGCAAGCGCCGCTATAATCGGGGAATTGCCGCTGACCCGGTAAAGCGTCTGTTTAATGGCAAGCACCTGCGGGTCGCAGGACGCATTCCGGATAAAATCCACCACCGGCGTAAATGTCTGATAAGGATGGTGAAGCAGAATATCTCCTTTCCGGATCTCTTCAAAGATATCGCAGCCCTGGGGAAACTCCGGTACAGGCTGCGGTTCAAAGGCAGGCGCCTTTAAATGCTCAAAGCCGGGCATTCCGTACATTTTCATTAAAAAGGTCAGGTCTAGAGGCCCGTCAATCGTATAAATCTCTTCCGGTTCCACGGAAAGTTCCTTTACGATCATTTTTAAAAGCCGTTTGTCAATTCCCGCTTCCGCTTCCAGCCGGATCGCCTGCCCCCACTGTCTTTTTTTCAGCTGTTTTTCCACTTCTTTCAGCAAATCCGCCGCCTCATCCTCCTCGATCGTCAGATCCGCATTCCGCATGATCCGGAAAGGATGTGCGCAGACGATATCATAATTCAGGAAGAGCTTTTCAATGTTGCGCTCAATCACTTCCTCCAGAAGAATCACCTTTCTGACGCCTTCTTTGACGGGAAGCGGAACAATTCTCTGCAGGACGCTCGGAACCTGAACCGTGGCAAATTCCAGTTCTGCCTTTCCGCCCTTTTTGGTTACCAGAGCGCCGATGTTCAAAGACTTATTGCGGATCAGGGGAAAGGGCCTTGACGAGTCCACCGCCATGGGCGTTAAGACAGGATAGACATTTTCCGCAAAATACCGGTCCAGATAATTTTTTTCTTCTTTATTCAGATCTTCATGCCGGCTTATCACGGTCAGTCCGTTCTGTTTTAACTGCGGCATTAAAGACCTGGTATAGGTGGAATACTGCAGATTCACCAAATCATGAATCGCCGTATTCAGCGCCACAAGCTGTTCCTTCGGCGTCATGCCGGCAATATCGGTCTTTTTATAACCGGCGTCCACCATATCTTTTAAGGAAGCCACGCGGATCATAAAAAATTCATCCAGATTGGAAGCCGTAATGCTTAAAAATTTAAGCCGCTCAAACAGCGGAATCTGTTTATCCCTGGCTTCGCCCAAAACTCTTTTATTAAACAGCAGCCAGCTCATTTCCCGATTGGTATAATACTGTTTGCTTCTGAAATCAATTGTCTTTTCTCCCATTTTCATCCCTCCTGCACCCGGGTCCGTTAGAAGCTTCTTTTCTGCTTAATAACCGGCCGTACGCTGAAAACCTCTTCAAAAAAAGCGGCGCGGTTATCAAACAAACCCTTTTCCAGCGTAATATCTTCCTGTGTGTCCACGGTGATCGTAAGCGTATTATCCTTTACCGCCGCCCGAATGTCCGTAAACTTCTCCTTGTGGCTTCTGTCAAGGCCGTTGGCGACCCGGAGAATCGCAGTCAGCTTTGCCATCACAAGATACGCCTGTCTGTCGATGCTTTTACTTTGAAGCTCGTGATAATAAACAAACTCGGAATGATTAAATTTCACCACATTGGCAATAATTTCTCTCTCCTTGTGGGACAGCCCGATAATCTCCGTAGCCATAATAATCTGGTAAGAACATTCCGCCAGGTCCACCATACTGATATATTTCCCGCAGTCATGCAGAAATGCCGCTATGCGCAGCAAAAGCCTCTCTCTTTTTGACAGGCCGTGGATTTTTCTCATACTGTCGTAAATAATCAGGGTAATAGCCTCCAGCGTGTCGCCCCTGCGTTTGCTTCCCATGTAACGCTTGCTGATATTTCTTGCGCAGGCGATAATATCCTGTTCAAAATCATGACAGCTTGTAATCATTCTGTTTTTCTGCGCATAATCGTAGGCAATACCGTCGCACAAGGTAACGCCCGGCGCCCAGATCATCTCCGCCTGCATAACCTTAATCGCACATTTCATAAGCACTGCGGAAATAAACAGCAGCTGCGCCTTTTCATCCGGCATGCCCAGAACCGACGCCATCTGGGCCTTGGACTTGGTCCGCAGCATTTTCATCAACGCTTCGTAAGCCGCCACATCCGCGACGCTGAAGGAATCCTCCCCCTCCACGCTTTTCTTCTTCACCCAGGCGGACAGGTAATCGTCCACGACAATGATATTCTGGATCTGACGGTCCTTTAAGTAGAGCTTTTTAAATACGGACAGCTGTGCATTTACGATCTCACTGATCAGTTCTTCTTCTTTTACGGGCTTTACGTTTAAATGATGCAGCTGCTCACGCAGCCGCAGAACGCCAAGCTTCATATTCTGCGTTGCCACCAAAGAATCTTTGTCAAACAATGACACCTGTATGCTTCCGCCGCCGATATCGACAATCGCCGTTCCTTTTTCAATAATGCGGTTGAAATTCTCCCCCCTGGACGCAATCGACTTATAATGCAGAAACCGCTGCTCCGAATTGCTGAGCACTTCAATCCGGATTCCTGTACGCTGCTCGATCTGGTCTAAGATAATAGCGGTATTTTCCGTCTCCCGGATTGCGCTTGTCCCGTAAGCCCTGTAGTTTTCTACCTTATACGACTTCATAATCCGCACAAATTCCCGGAGCACCTGACACAGCTCGTCTACCCGTTCATAGCTGATCTTCCCCGCCGCATACGTATCCGTTCCAAGATCAATCTTATGTTTTAAGCAGTCGATCTGGCGCATATTTCCTTTTCCGTTAAATTCAAATACTTTCATTGCCAGTTCATACGAACCTACATCAATGGCTGCAAATGTCCTGATATTTCTCATCTGCCTCTTCCCTCCCCGTCAATTGGCTGTGCAGGCTTCCTGCACGCCCAGCAGATAATCCATAAACTGCTGCGCCGTTCTGCCCGATAAACCGCCGTGGGCAAGTTCCCACCGGTTTGCCTCCAAAAGCAGCCGTTCCTTTTCCATCCGAATCCCGTACCGCTGCGCGAGAGTCGTGACAATATTCTGAAATTCCTTCTTATCCGGAGCGCCGAAAAAGATCGTAACGCCGAAACGGGACACCAGCGAAAGCTTCTCCTGCACCGTATCCCCCGCGTGCAGATCATCCCGGCGGTCTTCCTTATCGCTGAATTTCTCACGTACCAGATGGCGGCGGTTGGAGGTAGCGTAAATCAGAACATTTTCCGGTTTTTTCTCCAGTCCGCCTTCAATGACCGCTTTCAGATACTTGTACTCAATCTCAAAATCCTCAAAGCTTAAGTCGTCCATATAGATAATAAAACGGTAATTCCTGTTTTTTATCTGGCTGATGACTTCGTTCAAATCCTGAAACTGATGCTTGTATACCTCAATAATACGCAGGCCCTTTTCATAATATTCGTTGGCAATCCCCTTAATACTGGAGGATTTGCCGGTTCCTGCATCCCCGTACAGCAGACAGTTGTTCGCTTTTCTGCCCGCTACAAAAGCCTCCGTATTTTCAATCAGCTTCTTTTTGGGAATCTCATAGCCCACAAGGTCTTTCAGGTACACATGGGCAATATTTAAAATCGGCTCGATCTCCACGCCGTTTTCCCGCCGCACAAGCCGGAACGACTTATGCAGTCCGAATTTACCCACTCCGTAATCCTTATAGAAGCCTGTCAGGGTCGCTTTCATTTCTTCCGCGCTCCGGTCTTCTTTCATTTTTTCCGCCAGGCAGCAGATGCGGGCGCAGATACGCGCGTTATACACCCTGCTTTCGCTGCTGCTTGATTCGTAATGAAGCAGCAGTTCAAATTCCGGCGCCTTTAATGTGTTAATCATATCGGCAAAATCGTAATCGTAAAATTCCTTAAAGATTTCTATATCATGAAGCGCGGCTCTGTTAATGGTTCCCGGCGTTTCCCCCCGGATCTCGCAGGCTTTGCTGTAGGTGTTCTCGTTGTTTACCAGAAGATTGGCCAGATAGCAGTGCCATACATTACCATGAAATCCGTGGCTGCCCGCAAGTTCTATCAGTTTATGGATACATCTGTAGAAAAGCGCCGCCATATCCTCTCTGTTATAAAATTCATCCCGGTAATGCTCCATGAGCCATGCCATATCATATAACACGTCTCCGTCCTGAAATCCGGTGTACACAATCAGTTCTTTTTCTCTCATGACATTCCGCACTCCCTTAGTAATTTCCCAGAATCTTCATGTTCCGGCACTCTTCCCTGAGACCTCGGAGCGCGTTTTTCACGGCGCAGTCCGCCAGGTTTCCCTCAAAGTCCACAAAAAAACGATATTCCCAGTTGCGTTCCTCAATAGGACGGCTCTCGATCTTGGTCATGTTCAGGTTATTATATATGAAATGCGACAGCATGTGGTAAAGGGAACCGCTCTCATGAGGCACCTCAAAACAGATGCTGACTTTTTTGGCATCTTTTCTGAAAATTTTCTGGTTCGTAACGATAATAAAACGGGTGGAATTGGTGCTGGACTGATTAATTCCTTTTTCCAGGACCTCCAGTCCGTAAATTCTTCCGGCCAGCTCGCTTGCCACCGCCGCCTGTGTCCGGATGCCCTCCTGCGCCACCTTCTGCGCGGCAAACGCATTGTTCTGCATACTGATCTGCCGCCACGGCCGGGCGTTTAAATACCGGGCGCTCTGCATCAGCGACTGTGGATGGGAATACACCGTATCGATA
Source organism: uncultured Lachnospiraceae bacterium (assembly GCA_910587935.1). Taxonomy (GTDB): domain Bacteria; phylum Bacillota; class Clostridia; order Lachnospirales; family Lachnospiraceae; genus MGBC143606. The sequence goes on along the minus strand of CAJUNP010000006.1, from coordinate 70,744 downwards.
TCCTCCGGCTTGGCGCCGGGTACGGCCAAAAGGCAGTGTTCCACCTTCAGGAACTGTTCCCCTACAATGTAGTTCTCAAACTCTACCAGCAGGTCATACATTTCATTGACAATCCCCGCTGTGGAATTCTCAATGGGAAGTACGGCAAAGTCGGCGCTCCCCTCGTCGATGGCGCTCATTGCATCCCGGAAGGTATCTACATGAAAGCTGTTGATTCCGTCCGGAAAATACCGTTCCATGGCCATCTGCGAATAAGCGCCCTCCGCTCCCTGAAATACAACGCTTACCTTCTGTGTATCAAGGGTATCCACACCAATAAAAGGAAGTCTCCCGCCGCTTCCGTGCTCCGTCAGAATCTGGTACTGAAGCTTTCTGCTCATAGCCATAATCTGTTCGAACAGTTCGCCGATTCCCTGTCTGTTAAAAGCATTGTGAGTCATATCCCGCACAGCGTTCAGCTTCTGTGTCTCCCGTGTCCTGTCATAAACTTTTTTGCCTGTCGCAAGCTTTGCCGCCGCAACCTCCGAACAGACTTCCATGCGCGCCTCGTAAAGCTCCACAATCTGTCTGTCAATCCGGTCCAGCCGTTCTCTCAAATCTGATAAATCCATCCTTTTGCACCTGTCTTTTCTATCACGTTATTATAAATTAAACTTCTGAAAATATCTTATAACAAAACCTACTTGATAGCAAGAGTAATAAAGGCTATAATAATTTCTGTAAATGTAAAATTTACGGCTTTCGGCATATCATATAATAAACACACGGAGGATTTTCATGCGCAAACTTGTACGCAATCTGCTTCTTGGGGCAGGAGCCATTCTTATTTTGGCAGTTTTTGTCATCTACAACATAGTTACAAACAGGATTCCCATGAATCCGGAAGGCACTGTGGGAAATACGGCGGGGAATCTGAATAACCGGGGACTTTTCTGTGAATACGACGGACTGGTGTACTTTTCCAACGCTTATGACCGCGGAGCCCTTTATTCCATGACGCCGGACGAACAGAATGTCAGGAAACTCGGTTCCGTTTCCGTGGAACTGTTAAACGCCGGCGGAAGCTTTCTTTTTTATTTCCAGTCGGAGGCAAGCGGCTCGGCGGGACTTGGAAACGTCCGTGTCCGTAAGGGAATCTACCGCAGCCGCCTGAACGGAAGGGACGCCACAAATTTTACTTCGGATACGGCTTTTGCCATGCAGCTGGTGGACAATTATCTTTACTATCTTGTTTCGGACCGGGAGGGCCCGCATTTTTATAAACAGAAAATAGACAAATCGGAAACCGTACTGCTGTCCGATACACAGATTAATCCGGCCTGTGTGGCGGGCAGCCTCATTTACTATAACGGCACCAAAAGCGATCATGCGCTGTACGCCTTGAATACCCTGGATGATTCGATAATCTCTGTCTGGAACGGCAACATCTGGAATCCGATTGTAAGCGGCGATTATGTATACTATATGGACGTACCCAACAACTACCGCCTTTGCCGTTATTCTCTCTCCGGCAACGTGATAGAGGTTCTTACGGAAGACCGGATTGACAGCTATAATCTGACTCCGAACCTGATTTACTATCAGAAAAATTCCGCCACCGATCCCTGTCTGATGCGGATGGGGCTTGACGGCAGCAATCCCGAAGTGGTAGCTTCCGGTAACTATTCGGATATTAACGCCACTTCCCGTTACGTATATTTTCATCCCTTTGAAACGGCGTTTCCCGTTTACCGCACCCCTGTTGACGGGCCGATTCAGGTAGAACCTTTTAACGCTGCCATGGAAGCGGCTTTATCCAATGCCAAATAAAGAAGGAAACGGCTGCTAAGCCGTTTCCTCTCCCAACTGTTCCAAATGTTCCTGTAAAATATCCGCAGCGTCATCCGGTGTCAGGCCGGACGCCTTAAGTACTTCGGAAAGTCTGGCCATATCTTTTTCCCGCTTTTCCTGATACATTGTTTCCAGTTCTTCTTTTTCAGATTTTATACGGGTCTGCAGCGCTTTTATCATTTCTTCTTTTTCCGTAATTTTTTCTTCAATCGTTTTTCTTGGTCCTCTTGCCATAACTGCCTCCTTCTTTCAAGTATAATCATTAAAGTATATGGACAAGAATACCAGATTATTCCCGTTTTTTTCAAAACTGCTTTTTGAATAAAAAAAGCACTTGCGCAGACCTGCAAGGCTATGCTATAATATGGCTTGTCGGTGTGTTACATTTTAATTACATAGGGGAATAGTACAGCGGTAGTGCGGCGGTCTCCAAAACCGTTAACGGGGGTTCGATTCCCTCTTCCCCTGCTCAGGAATCCTTTCATTTCATGCGTTGATGTTGATTGGATTCTTTTTTTCGCATATATAACCGAAGGGAGAACTACTATGATTTTACATGGACAAAATATTCTGGCAGTTGCCAGCGACTTTGACGGCACGATTATTAAAGAGGGGATGTCGGCTCCTCCTTCTGTGTTTTTTGAGGTGGTCGAAAAACTGCTTGCGCAGAACATCCCTTTTATAGCCGCTTCCGGAAGGCAATATGCCAATTTAAGGCGTATGCTTCATCCTGTAGCCGATCGAATCCAGTATATTGCCGAAAACGGATGTCTTGTTATATACGGCGGAAAAGTAATTCATAAGAGTGTAATCCCTGCAGATACCGCCATGGAACTTGCCTCCGATATGCAGCTGTATCCGGACGCCCGGATCTTAGTCTCCGGGGAAAATACCAGCTATATTGTGACGGACGACACCGCATATGTTGATTTGCTGAGAAACTTTTATCACAATAATGTGATGATTCTTAAGAACTATCAGGAGATTCCGGAGGATATCATCAAAATGTCCATTTACTGGGAAAAGGGTATCCCCGAACGGCCCGAACGGATTTTTCATGATAAATATGACAGGCGTCTTCAGGTTACCGACGGCGGAAACGGCTGGCTCGATTTCAACGGACCGGGAACCGGCAAAGGAGAAGCCCTGGAAATACTCTGCCGCCATATGGGAATTCCTGTTTCTCAGGTTGCCGCTTTCGGAGACAACGAGAATGACCTTACCATGCTGAAAAAGGCCGGCGTCAGCTACGCGGTAGCCTCCGCCAGACCTCATGTTCAAAAAGAAGCCGGTTATGTGTGCGACAGTGTGGAACAGGTTCTGATGGATGCCCTGAGCCGCCCGTAACCGTTAAACGCCGCTGTCCACCATAAGTCCCTTCATTTCTTCCTCAAGCAGTTCGCTGTCCTGCATGATTTTTTTCAATGCGTTCTGAATATCCTGCTGTTCTTTCGCGCCCTCCTGAATCTTTTCGGTTAAGGCTTCCGCTTCTTTTTTATCTTCCTTAACGCCTTCAAGCTTTTCTTCCTGCTCCTCTTTCTTCTCGGCAGCTTCCTCAGCCTCTTCAAATTTCTCGTTCAGATTCTCATCTATGGCATCCTTCGCGTCCTCCCAGAGCATCGCCGTAATCTGGTCTTCGGCGCTTTCCATGACAGCCTCCGCATTTTTCTGTGCTTTTACCATGGGATCACGCTTTAACAGTTCTCGTTTTGTATCGTTTACGGAACTGTATATCTCTCCGATTTCTCCCTTTTTCTTCTGCTCCTGTATCGTATAATCTTGAATCAGTTTCTCCTGTTCCAGGATCATGGTTTGCTTCTCTGCTTCTTCCTCCGGCGTGGCTGTCTCCCATTTTTCCGCCAGCTCCAGTGTCTTTTCCGCCTCTTTCCTGAAATCCTGGAGCATCTTCTTCTCACCGGCAAGCGATTTGGCATCTTTTCTTCTTGTCTCCATATTTTCCGTTATTTCCTGATCGGAAGAAAACTGTTCCTTGATAAGCTTAGACGCCTTCTTTCTGGCGCTCTGTCTTTTCTGTTCGATTCTGTCGCTTAGAGAATCTTTAAGGCCTCCCGCAAACAGGGTAAGGCTCTTCTTTTTCTGCCTGCCGCCCTGTGCATGTCCGGACATCTGCTGTGCTCTTCCGGTCATATCGCCTGCAAATACGGATTGAATTTTATGCTGAATCTTCATATATATTACACCCCCTCGTCTTCCTGATCCATATATTAAGATATCGGCAGTTTTTCTTCGATTCTTTAGAAGATCGCAGAATATTTACTTGATTTCATATTCTTTTTTGTATAAAATAGGGATAGGGGAGACTGAAGGAGGTTATTTATGCGGACCCAGAAAATCGGTGTATTTGTTTCTCATATATTTGGTGAATATCAGCATGGTTTTTGTCAGGGTGTTATAGAAAAGGCATCCGAATTCGGTTTTCACGTAGACATTTTCTGTACTACGGACGGTGAGAATCTTGGCGAATACGGTCTTGGCGAAAAAACCATTCTTCGTATACCCAACCTTTCGGAATATGCAGGAATTTTATTTGTTTCGGGAACTTATCTTCTGGATGAACTTAGAGAAAAGCTCCGCGAACAGTTGTCTTCCCAATGCCGCTGTCCCGTCGTTGAAATCGCCCAAAAGCCAGACTTATTTCCTACTGTTATTCTTGACAATTTTTCCTCTGTTCAGGATCTTGTAGACCACCTTATTAAGGTTCATCATTATACCCGAATTGCCTATCTCGGCAATCTGCGGGAAGACGGATTTTCCAAAAAGCGTGAAAAATATTTCAGAGAAGCCCTTTCCGGTCATAATATTCCCATCAGGGAAAATTACATGGCTGAAGCTACATACGAAGATGCTTCCATTGCAGAAGCATTGAAACATTTTATGAACGCTGATGAAAGACCTCAGGCCATCGTATGCTATAATGACCGGGTGGCCCTGACTGCCATGATGCTTTTGCAGCAGATGGGATACCGGATACCGCAGGATATCGCTCTGACGGGTTTTGATTGTTCCGATATGGGACAGGCCAATACGCCTTCTCTCACAACCGTTACATTCCCCGTACAGGAAATCGGCTCTACCGCCGTCACGGAACTGATTGCCCGCATAGACGGCAAATCTTCCGCATCTTCGGTGGTGGTTCACGCCGGAATTTCAATCGGAGCTTCCTGCGGCTGCCACGGAACTTCCCTGCCTCATCTTACTTATGAGCAGCAGCTGGTGAAACGAATAGAACATACGGAAAAGGCGTTACTGCAAAACATTAACATGGCATCCATTCTGCACGGCGTTACCGATATTGATGAGGGAATGGATATTCTTGCGTCTTTTGTCAGGGAACTGTCCGGCTGCAGAGAGTTTTACCTTTGTCTTTACGGCGACTGGAACCGGTTATCACATCATATCCAGCAATTGACCCTCGCTGAAGATGAAGATATCGATCAGGACACCGTTTTACTGAAATTTGGCATGCGCGACGGCGTACGTCTTCCCGAATGTACATTTTTTAAACACAGTCCTCTGCCGGAATATATCTATTGCAATACTTCCAACGTATACGTGTATTCACCGCTTTACTTCGGGGAAAAGGCTTTTGGCTATGTCGTAATTTCTTATGCGGATAATATAATTGAATATCCTTTTATATTCTTTCCATGGCTGATGAATATCAACAGTATGTTAAAAAGTATTTGTGATAAGCGCAGCACATCCCTCCTGATTTCACGACTGGAGGACATCTACACAAAAGATGATCTCACCGGGCTTTATAACCGGCAGGGATTTAAGTTAATCAGCGAACAGTTTCTTACAGAAGCAGAACGGCTGAAAAAATCGCTTTTCGTAGCGGTTTTTGATCTGGACGGATTAAAGAACATAAACGACACCTACGGACATTTAGAGGGCAATTTCGCCATTCAGGTACTTGGACATGCATTGGACAACTCCGTTCAGGAAGGAGATATCTGTGCCCGTCTCGGCGGAGACGAATTCTATGTATTAGGAGCCGGTTATACGGATGACACGGCAGGTCTGTTTATGAACCATGTGCAGAAATATCTGGAAAATTATAACCGTCTCAATACAAAATCCTATAAAATATCTGCCAGCGGCGGTTATTATATTACTTCAAAATTTGTCCTTTCCGATTTACAGGAGTTATTTGATAAAGCGGATCATCTAATGTATGAAACGAAAAAAAGAAAAAAGAAAACTTCTTTAAATCAGGATATTCACACGATGTGAATATCCTGATTTAACAGTTCTCTCCCAATTCTTCCCAGTCCTTTGAGATAATATGATTCTTCCTTTCCTGCGCCGGCAATCTGCGGGATCACTCTTTCCGGAAGCAGTTGTTCGCAGATCCCTTTTACCTCACAAATTACCGATTCCTGGTCCGCATCGCCTGCAAGTACGATTTTTTCCGGATTAAACATGCAGGCTATATTGACGATAATCTGCGCAAGCCAGGACGGAGACGCCTGCCGGCTTGTGCTTTCCGCCATCAGAGCTTCAACGCTTCGCCTGCCTAACTGCATATAACCCAGTTCTCCCGCAAAGCTTTTACAACCCGGATACAGATCTCCGTTCAAAATCACTCCCGCTCCGATTCCTTCCCCGTCCGTACTTATATAAACCATGTCCCGAACGCCGGGGTGTACAAAGGTGTATCCTACTGCCGTCGCATTGATGTCGTTGGTGACCTGTACCGGAAGAGAAAAATATTCTTCCAGCGCTTGCCTGAGCGGAAAGTTCTCCCATTCGGAAACCGACGGAACCGCAAAAACTTCGCCTTCCATTGTTACCGCTCCCGGTACTCCTACGGAAATCGCTCGGATATTGGAATTCTGCCGGATCAGTTTTGCAAGAATTTCCTGAATCTGTGTCAGGCATTTTTCTTCTTTATTCCTTTTACTGCGGCCGTGAATTTCTTCCTTCAGTTCCATGTCAATAACCGAAGTTTCAAAAAAGCTTTCGTTTACCGTAAGAAGGGCAACAGCCGACTTTTTATGATTCAAAGCGTAAACTTCCGCCCGGCGCCCGCCTGTAGACGCCGCTGCTCCCAGACTGATTACGGTCTGGTCAGCCAGCAGCGATTTAATCAGCAGGTTAACGGTAGGCTGGCTTATTTTTGTCATGGCGGCAAGTTCCACTCTGGTTGCCTGTCCGCATTTCGCAAGCGCATCTTTAATCAGGCTGCTGTTCAGTTCCTTTAATACATTCTGCGTTCCCGTAAGCGCTGTCTTTTTTTTCAACCTGCTATTCTCCGTTCTTCAGAAAATCCAATGCCAGTTTTACGGCTCCCGTTACGGGCGCATCTTTTGGTATTACCGGATAGGCTCCCGGTACATCCTCTCTGACCGCTTTCATATAGGAATCAATCAGAAGAGGCTCTCCTGTCCTAAAGAGACTGCCGATCAGAACTGCCGGAACATGTTCGTCACACATTCCCAATCTTTTAAGAACGGCGGCCGCATACTTTCCTTCCTCATATCCCATCCGGGATATAATCTCTGCCGATACCGCATCGCCCTCTTTAGCAAGCGTAAACACGACGACCGGAAGCCGGTAACTCTGTTCTTTCGTTAATTCGTTGTGTAACAGATAAGCACACACCTCTTCCATGGTCTCCACCCCGAATACTTTCGGCACTTCCTCTTCAAGCCTGCTTTTTAACCAGGTACCTTCCTCCGAACGGAATGCGTAGTGCAGCGCTTTGTTCTCGATCTCTCCGCCGCCTCCCATATTGCCCATTATATAATCCAGGTTCCGCAGTGTCAGTTCTCTGCCCTGTCTGTTTCTTCCCGCATGACCGGCTCCCGTTCCGCAGATCGAAACGACGCCCGTATAATCTTCCGTTCCGATGCGCAGCCCCAGCCACGCATCATGAACAATTTTAAAATTATCGGTCCCCATAATTTTCCGGACTGCAGGAATTAATACCTGAAAATCCTCCGGTCCGTCCGCTCCTGATATTCCGAAAACAGCGTATGAAACATCCTTCAATGTTATGCCTGCCCCAGCCAGCGCATCCATAACAGCCTTACTCATAGATTCCGAAGCGGTTTCGATTCCGCAGACCTGGTAATTACCTTCTCCTCCGAATCCTTCCGCAAAAATCTTACCGGTTTCATCAGCCACTGCGCATTGTGTTTTAGAACCGCCTACATCCACTCCCAGTACATACATAAACCGTACCTACGCCTTTCTACATTCTCTTACTTTTACCCGAAAAAATCAGGTAAATAGTCTTTATTTGCATCCAGCATTTCATCCAGAGCCGCTCTCGCGTCCCGCACGTCATGTACCAGCGGATGGCATAAAAATGCAAGCAGCGCCTTGCTGCGGTCTCCTGTAACCGCTGCTTCAATCGTAAGCACCTCATACGTTTTTACCTGCGCCATAAGTCCCAGCAGAGTTGCCGGCACATCACTGTCAGGCAGCGGCTTTGCGCCGTCTTTTCCGATTACGCAATTGGTCTCGATAACGCAGTCATGAGGAAGCTGCGGAATCAGTCCGTGATTCACCACATCCACTATCTGTACATCCTGACGGTCGTTGTAAATGCTGTCAATTAAATTGATTGCAGCCTCCGAATACCTGGCGCCTCCGCGTCTTGCAAGGGCTTCCGGTTTCTCTTTCAATTCCGGATCGCTGTACTGACGGAACAATTCCGCTTCCACGGATTTTACCTGGTCCGCTCTCGTTCCCTCCAGTCCGACGGCCTGCGCCCTCTCTTCCTCAAACATTTGTCTTTCCATATAGAAATACTGCAGATAGGGAGAAAGCATACAGCCAAGTTCTTTGGCAACCCTGTCCATCTCACTGTTCTTTTCAATATTTTTAACAACGCTTTCTTCATTGAAAACATTCAATACATCGTGAATTCTGTCCTTCCCCTCAAGATAAGCATGATTCATAACGCTTAAATGATTCAGGCCGATAAATCTGCAGTCCAGGGCGTCTGCTTCTACTCCAAGCCGTCCCGCCGCATCATACTGCATGTTAATGGAGCAGTTACATAATCCGATACATTTTACTTTGGTATGCTTCAAAACAGCTTCCGTTACAATACCGGAAGGATTTGTAAAGTTGATCAGCCATGCGTCAGGGCAAAGCTCTTCGATATCCTTACAGATAGCAAGAAGCACCGGAACGGTACGAAGCGCTTTAAAGCAGCCTCCGATTCCTGTAGTTTCCTGACCGATCATACCGTATTTTAACGGAATTCTCTCGTCTCTGGAGCGTGCGTCAAGACCGCCTACACGAATCTGTGTGATTATAAAAGATGCTCCGGCAAGAGCTTCCCTTCTGTCAAGAGTACCGCTTACCGCAATGGCAAGTCCCGCTTTTTCTACCATTCTCTTAGAAAATGCCGTATTAATCTCAAGCTTTTCCTTTCCCGCCTCGATATCCACCAACGCTACCTCCGTTATAGGCAGCGTATCATGATGTTTAATCACGCCTTCTATTAATTCCGGTGTATAACTGCTTCCTCCGCCAATAACTACCAATTTCATATTATGCCCTCCTGTCACTTTGCACATTGCCACTTTTTTAAGTTTATTAAATAAGTCACTATAAAAATAACACGTTTCATCTCTTTATGCAATAGCTTTTTCGATTTTTTAAGTCTGATTTTTGTATATTTCACCTATTCTTTAAACTGCATGTTTTTTCGGTACTCCGTAGGCGATACTCCGCATACGTTTTTAAAGGTTTTCATAAAGTGCTTTTCATTGTCATAGCCTATTTTCTGGCTTATTTCAATAACCCGTAAATCCGTTTGTTCTAACAGGCGTTTTGCTTCTTTCATCCGCAGGTCTTTCAGGTAATTTACAAAATTTTTACCCGTATACTGCTTAAACACATACGAAAACAGAGAATAATTCATGGAAATATAATTGGATACCACCGCCATATTCAAATCCTTATCGTAATTCTCCTGAATATAACGAATTGCCATTTGGATCTTTTGTTTATTCTTATAATCCTCAAACTGATTATTCATAACCTCCACGAAGGTTTTCAAAAATGCGAGCATATCCGAAAACAACTCATCGGAACAGGAATACCGGTATATATGGGCAAACTGCTCCAGCTTCTCTTCTTCGGATTTAACCACGTTTTTATAAACTTCGCGGATCTGCCCGCAAAGCTTTTGAATATTATCCTCTATTTTATCAAAATCATAAAACCCGGCTGCAGTGCCTTCGAAAATACGTTCCAGCATTTCAATCGCTTCTTTTGCCCGCTCCGTTCCAAGCATTTGAACAAGCTGAACCATTGTATTTTCGTCAGGTTCCGGTTCCAGTGTCTTCTCAAGCCTCTGTCTTTTAAAATCACTGATTACCGCATCTTCGTTTTCCGCATATTCCACCACCGGAATCTGTGTCCAAAAGGCTTTTTTTCTTGCCTGAAAGCTCTCCTGATAAGCTTCTTTCAGTTCCGTTATTCCAATGTGCCTCCGGCTTACTCCTGTATATCTGCCGCGCAGTTTTTTGCGCACAAACATTTCTTTATCGGTTTCCTGCAGAATATAAAGCTCGCTGTCCTCAATATTATTCAGGTAAATGTAAGAGTTGTCATAGTCCGCTTCTTTCTGCGTATTGTCCATACAGAAAACATAATATTCCTGGCTGAAGCTTTCCCCATAAGTGCTGACTAACACTTCCGTCTCCGACTGTGTTATGTTTTTGTTCAGAACGAGATATTTTAACTGTTGATAGCTGATACACCGGTTTTCCATGGCATTCCGGTTGCTTTTTTTTATTTCTTCGTCAAGCCTTTCCATAACCTCCGCTATTTTTTCTCGGTCAACCGGTTTTAATATATATTCTTTTACGCCAAGCCGCAGCATTTCCACTGCGTAAGAAAAATCATCATATCCGCTTATTACCACGACAAGAGGTTTCGCCGGAAGCTTCTGAATTTGGGAAACAAGCTCGATTCCATCCATCTTAGGCATCCGAATATCTGTAAACATAACGTCTACTTGCTGATTCTGCAGAATTTCCAACGCCATCTGTCCGTTATTACATTCCATAATGATTTCCACAGGAATACCGGAACGCTGTACCATCGTCTTAATTCCCTGGCGAATCATTTTTTCATCTTCCACGATCAACACTGTTTTCATAATTACCCTCCCGCAGCATATTATTACTGACTTTATTCATCGGAACTCTTACCCGGACTTTCGTATACATACCCGGTTTGGAACTAAATTCAAGGCCGTATTCAGGTCCGAAACTGATCCGGATACGATCCTGTACGTTTTTAAGGCCGATTCCGTTTCCGCTTCCTCCTGCCGAATCGATCTCACCCGAAATTTTCTGATACAGTCTGCGGACTTCTTCCTCACTCATACCTTTTCCAGCATCGGTAATCTCAATAATACAATCCTCGTCTTCCTGAAAACCTTTAATATAAATATTGGTATCCTTCGCCATTTGTTCAATTCCGTGATAAATGGAATTTTCCACAATTGGCTGTAAAGACATTTTGGGTATTTCCTGAATCATAATATTTTCCGGAATGTTTAAGGACAGATATATCTCATAATCAAACCGTAAATTGATCAGCGCCAGATAATTGTGTATGTAATCGATCTCCTGTTCCACTGTCACATTACCGGAGGTCCATTTCATACTATAGCGAAGCAGCTTTCCTAACGCTGTAATGGCATCAGAGATCTCATATTTCTCATCAATTTCCGCCATCATTTTGATAGATTCCAACACATTATAAATAAAATGGGCGTTAATCTGATTCTGCAGGGCACGGATTTCCGAGTTCTTCACAAGAAGCTCGCGGTTTAAGTTATCCTCCATCAGCCGCTTTAATCTGGCAAGCATAATGTTGATCTGGCTGCCAAGCTCTCCCATCTCATCTTTGCCGCAGTCCTCTATAACGACATTCATATCTCCTTTCTGCACCTGGCGGATGGAATGAAGAATCATATAAAATTGTTTCAGCATGCGGTGTACAATGTAATTAATAATGAAAATCAATATAATCAGAAACACACCGATCAATAAAAGGAATCTCGCACGAATTCCGGCGATCCGGCTCATCTCGGATTTCATACTGCGGATACACAATAAATAGCCGTCCAGTTCTTTTACATACAGACTGCCTATAACGCAGAATTCTCCGTGAAGCTGCTGTTCCCGGATCATCTGGCCCTGTTCGTCCATATCCATACCGTCAAGCATATTAACCAGATACTTTTCAACTTTTTCCTCGACATCCTCTTTATGATAAGCCTTTCCGCTTCCGTCGATAAAAAAGTTCCATTCTCCTTCCTCCTCTTCATAAAGCATCGGGAACATAGTATCCATCCGCATGGCAACTTCCAACATTCCGATTTCTCCCCATAAATAATCTTCAATAGGCGTTACAAGCGCCATTATTTTCTGGTTCTGATACATCCTGAAGGACTCAAAAAGCTGATCCGTATAATCAAACTTCCATCCTGCGGCATTTTCATCCTGCGCCCATTCGAGCCGCTCCATCCGTTCCATCCTGTATAAAATAGGCATAATCTCCTGCATCTTTGGATTATCCGCATATACGCGGATCTGATACAGATAAGGGTTATTGTTTACCATTCTTTCCAAAGCTACCACATCGGCGTTCGTAAATTCCATTAGCTCCTGGGCCGTATAGGCAACTTCTCTCTTCTGAGCAACCAGATAATCTTTCAGCTTTTGGTCGCTCAAAAAAAACTGCGTGGATATATTTATGGAATCCACATTCTTCAATATACGTTCGTAACTTTGATTCAAAAAATACCTTACGGAATTCTCCTTTTCACTTATGGAATTGTTTTCCATATTATGAAAAATATAAATTGAAAAAACACTGATCGGCACCAAAAGAATTCCGGTAATCAGCAATGTGAACTTTACATTCAGTTTTAATCCCCGCATTCTGTTCACTGCCCGCCTAATTCCCTTCATTCAATCCCAGCTTCTCCTTTGCCGCATTCATTTGCCTTGTACTTTCTTCCATTACAATGCTAAAACCAAGCCGCTCTCTTTTATTGATAAAATCTTCCATAATCCGGTCAAAATCTTCTTCCGTAGGAGCAAGCAGCAGCTCCGGAAGGATTCCGCTCCACAACTTCTTAATCGCTATATCCGCAATACCTGCTTCCGAATTCGTCTCAAATACCGTTTCATATTGTCCCAGATAACGAGTATATGGATACGTCCAGATTTCCGGCTGCGCCATTGGTTCTAAAGGCATGTCCTTCCATTGCATTTGCATGACATTATCCTGAAACATCCAATAAGCATTATCGACACCGTAAAGACGGTCACATTCCTTGCGGTCCGACTGTAACAGTTCACGAATCTCCTGTTTCATAACCGGCTTTCCGTCTATCAGATCATACGTTACGCCTTCTACGCCTTCCCCGGTCACAAGCTGTCCATGTTCACTCATCAAATAAGAAAACAGTTCCATAGCCCGGTCCGGTCTTTCGCAGTTTTTGGATATCAGCGTTACGGTCCATCCGTTAATTCCCGTTCCGGGGAGCACGTGGTCTTCTCCTTTCGTATTTTTAGGCCCGTCCACCGCTATATATATCATATCGGGATCCTGCATATATAACTTTTTCTGTTGTATCTCAATGTCTGTCCGCTGGTAAAGCATACAAAAATATTGGCCCTTTGCCACCTTTTCTTCCATCTGTGTCCGCTGGTCTATAAAAATATCATTCTTCAGATATCCCTCTTCCCCTAACTGCCGGAATACCTTCAGCCACCGGATATATTCCTCATCCGTGTAACGGTCATAAAATTTACCATCCTTTTCATAAGGAATCGCAAGAAAATTCTGAAGATACTGGTCAAACGACACACAGCCGGTATCCGTAAAATCATGGGCTCCGATGGGAATCAAAGGTTCGCCGTCTATCTGCGGATACAGCTCGGCCGCTTTCCGCACCGCATTCATAAAACCTTCCGGGGTAGTCATGTCGGGGCTCCCAATCGCTTCATAGATATCTTTGCGCACCAGAAAAGTCTGGTTGGAACCTATATTGTGATGTTCCTCATAATCTGAGGGAACATATGATGAATTAGGATAACAATATATGTTTCCGTCTTCTCTCGTATACCAGTTGACTACCGTCCTGTCCGCAACCTCCCAGAAATAAGGTTCATATTGATCCGCCAGTTCATTCAATGCATAAACCATATCTTTGTCTATCATTTCATCTACCTGATTCTCCCACCATCCGAGAGTCATAATATCCGGCAGGGAATCCGACGCAATCAGCGCATTAAATTTTTCCGCTTCGCTTCCCATTGGCGTTATGAAATTAATATGAATACCCGTCTCTTCGGTGATTGCTTTTGATACAATATTTTCTCCCCACGGAGTCGTATACCAGGTAAAATTCACATACCAGTCCAGGCTCACCTCATCGTCACTGTGGAGCTGCCAGCCCGGCATATCCGGATCGCTTTCCTGGTCCTCTCTGTCATCAGGGCGTCTTTTATCCCTCACACATCCTACTGCGCAAATTGCCATGATACCGTATAATATTAACAGAAAAATTATATTTTTACATTTTCCTTTCATTTTTACTGTACTATTCATTCCTTTATCCATTCTGTTGGTATTAATATAATAAATCATATCAAATTATATGCAAATATGCAAGAACGGAGGGCCGCTCTTGCATATCGCAATAAGAATTATGAAAAAGAAAACAAAGAGTTTGGCTTAACCTTTTACGCTTCCTGCGGAAATACTGCTGATAATATACTTGGAGCAGAAGCAGAAAACAATCAAAATCGGTATGATGGAAATTGCAACCGCCAGATAAGTAGCGCCCTGGTTGTTCGCAATATCCGTTGATGCACTAAGCGATGCAATCATAACCGGTAAGGTAAATTTCTCATTCTTGGTTAAAATAATGAGGGGAACCAGATAGGAGTTCCAGTTGCCGATAAAGCCGCCGATTGCCATGGTAGCAATACCGGGCGCCATAATGGGAAGGGCAATTTTGTGGAACATATACAGTTCTCCCGCACCGTCGATTCTCCCGGCTTCCAAAAGCGCCATGGGCATAACGGACAAAATATACTGCCTCAGGAAGAATACGGTTCCCGGCGCCGCTATGGCCGGAATAATCAAAGGAATATAGGAGTTAATCAGCTTTAAGGAGCTAACCAGATTATAAAAACCAATCAAACCAAGCTGTCCTGGGATCATCATAAAGATGACAATTACGTAGAACATAAAGCTGCTGCCCTTAAATTTATACACAGCCAGGGCATAGGCAGTCAATGCCGAAAAATACGCGCCCAGAATTGTTGCGGGAACGGCTACTACAAGACTGTTCCAAAAACCTTTAAAAAGATTAAAATAACCGAACACCTTATCCCAGTTCTCTTTTAATGCAGTTCCCGGAATCAGTGTAAATGAAGTCATAATAGACCTTCCGTCACGGGTCGCATTTACAATCATTAACAGGAACGGAATAATGCACATGATTGCCAATGCAATTAACACAATGTATAAAATCGTCTTTTTAATTTTGGTAGCCATAGATTAGTCCTCCTTCCTGTTCATTATGAAAAACTGTGCAACAGATACTACCAGGATAATCAGGAAGAGAACGTATGCAATAGCGCTCGCATATCCAACCTGATTTACCGTGAAACCAAACTTATACAGGTACATAACCATGGTATTCAGGCATCCGTCGTGGATCGCCGCATTTCCCTGAGACATCAGGTGAGGCATATCGAACATCTGCAGACCGCCGATCAGGGAAGTAATCGCTACATATATCATAATCGGTTTCAACAGAGGAAGGGTAATCTTTCCGAAAATTTTCCACCGGCCCGCGCCGTCGATGGCTGCGGCTTCAAAGTAATCTTTGGGAATACCCTGTACGCCTGCCATCAGCATGATAAAGGAATTACCAAACCACATCCAGGCATTGATTACGGAAACCACATACGGGGTAACGGTGGGCGTTCCCAGCCAGTTTACAGGCTGACTGATTAAATTCATGTTCATAAGAATCTGGTTAAACGTACCGTATTTCCAGTCAAGCAAGGTCTTGAAAAGGAAAGATACCGACGCACAGGAAATCAGATTCGGCAGATAGAACACCGCACGGAAAATACTGAGTCCGCGGATTCTATACTTCATATCGCTAAATACAATTGTAAGCAAAAATGCCAATCCCAACTGTAAAACTATATTCACAATCCAGATGTTGCAGGTATTAAGAAATGCCTGCCAGAAATATTTATCCTGAAAAACACGCACGTAGTTAGAAATTCCTACGCCAACAGCGTCACCGTAACCCTTATAGTTGGTGAAGCTCAAATATAAAGTTCTAATAACGGGATATAAACTGAAAATACAAAAAACAACAACAAACGGTATTATAAAAAGGTAGGCAACATTATTAATATTTCTTCTTTTCGGTGTTGCCGGTTTCACAGCCTGCGTCCCTGCCATGTTACATTCCTCCTATCCTCGTTCCCATCACAATCCTTATCATAAACCGGGTGGGATAACCCACCCGGTTTTAACCCTTATTTATTACTGTGAATAATCGAATATCCGATTATCTTTCAATAGTAAGTTCAGGATACGTAGCGGATACTACATCGTAGAACTCTGCCACTGCATCTTCCTTGGACTTATCACCCTGCTTAACAGCTGTGATTGCTGCACCCCATGCATCATTGATTGCCTTGTCATACTTGGTAATCTTGGAGAAATCAATGTGTTCAGCCTGGCCTAAGAAGAACTGATACAGTTTCTGTCCGCCGTAAATCTCATTCGTATCGTCTTTGTGTTTCTCAAGTGCAGAGATCAAAGATACGGTATCGCCCTGAGAGTACTCAATCCACCAGTCAGCGGTTTCTTCTGACAAGGTACAGAATTTGATGAATTCCCAGGAAAGTTCTTTTCTTTCGGACTGTGCGCTGATACCGATGAAGGTACCGCCGTTGTACTGGTAAGAAGGACCTGCACAAACGCCGTATTTACCTGCGTTATCGCCTACGTTATCACGCATCGTCAAAACGCCCCATGAAGGAAGAACAAATGCGAATACTTCTGCCGTATCGGCGCCTTCGGTTGCTGCTGCGAAAGAGTCTGCATCCCAGATGTTCATCTCGTCAGTACCCCACTGGGTTTCAGCGGTAAGAATCGGAACCGGGCCGCTCATAGCCTGATACCAAGGCGCTGCCCACTGGCTTGCAAATGCGGTTAAATCATTATTATACAATTCGGTTACAAGGTCCATATAGTCGTATCTGTCCTGATCAACATTCAGTTTGCCGTCGATAACCCATGCGGAGTCGCCGGAGAAGAATCCAGGTTCAGCGTCGGATGCGAAAATTCTGTAGCCGGCATCTTTTAATTTATAACCGGTATCAAGAATGGTTGTGTAATCTGCAAATAACTTGCCAACTTCGTCCGGATCATCCGTTCCGAATACGTCTTTTGCAATGTCTCTTCTGTAATATACTGCTACAGGCGTAATCTGATAAGAGATTGCTCTCTGGATTCCGTTCTCGTCCTGACCGATTTTCCAGATATAATCTACGATCTGATCAGCGTAATCCTGTGCGTTGTAAGGAGCCTGATTCAAATCTTCAAAGAATCCTGCTTCATACCAGTTACCTAACATCTGAGGCTCGCCTACGATGATATCAGGTTCTGTTTCGCCGCCAAGTAAAGCAGACTGTAATTTTGTAGGATAGTCTTCCGGTGCAATAACGATCGTTTCTACTTTCACATCGGGATAAGTCTCCATGAACTTATCTGCAAAAGAAATCAGGTCGTTAGCAAGAGTCCAAACTACCAGTTCTCCGCTCAGATCAGCTGCTGCAGTCTGATCGTCATTGTTTTCATCCGCCGGTTCCTGAACGTCATCCGCAGCAGGTTCGCTGGATTCAACCGGAGTTTCGTCTTTCTTTTCTGCGGGCGCATCACTCTTTCCACATGCCGTTAAGGAAAGAGCCATGATACCAGCCAACAGAAGTGCTGTTAACTTTTTGAGTTTCATAAATTATCCTCCTTTATTTTGAAACAATTTGTTTGTTTCCTTTTGGTTATAAACATATTATAATGAGTGAGGTTTTTGTATATAATGCCTTAAATTTTAAAAAAGTGTCATTTTTTTAGGTTCATTTTCACCAGATTCCACCAATTGCCCTCTGAAAAAGCAGACGTTTTAACTCAAAACCATCGTAATGGAAAGTACCTTTCCGTTTCTGACGGCATCTGCCATGGACGCATTCAGATAACTGCTGCTGGTCTGGTACAGATCCTGGGAAGGATAGCGCAGCGTGATTTCCTCAACTTTATATTCACCTGGAATATAATCTTTCTTTTCCTTAAGCTGATAAATAACTTCTACGTTTCCCATAAAGTTTGCATGAATCTCCATATCCTCTCCGATTAACCAGGAGGGAATAAAGGGCGTAAGTTTAAGCACCAGTTCCTGATTTTCCATGTAAAACGGTGTTTTACCAAACATCATCAGTTTCCACATCTGAATAAATTCAATGGTAGAACCGGACAGCCTCGCCACAAACCCGCGTCCGTGGTAAGCGGGATTGGGATTTTTACTGCTTGCAATAAAGGACGAATTCTCATAGATGCTTCTTCCGTAAACTTCCGGATCCTGGAAAGGAATCGCCGCTTTATGAAAATCTTCAGAAAATTCACGGTACATTCCGGATTTAAGAAGTTCCAGCAGATATTTATATTCCATATGAAGCCAGATCGACTCGTTTTCCAGCCACCCGGGCGTAAAAGCTTTTGCACGCCCCAATTCAAAAGAAGCGTTTTCCAAAGATTCGTTTACTTTGTACATAGCCAGAGCCGGATCATATAAGTCGCTGTTTTTTACGTTGTCATAAAGCTCTTTTTTCTCTTCCGGTTTCAAATTCAATTTCAGATAACGAACCGGTCCTTCCAGGAAATGCGGTACGGTTACGACTTCGAAATGCTCCGGAATTACTCCGTCATTCGTTTCCGTGTAACGGCTCATTTCAAAGGTAAAGTAAGTAGGACAGATTCCCTCTCCCAGCGCCGCTGCTTTTTCTATGCCGATTTTAACCGTTTTATGCCATTTTTTCAAAATACTGCAAAGAACCGAACTGTCAACAGCCTCTTTTTCACCTTCGATTCCTGTATACGTTTTTTCCCAGTACGTTTCTTTTACCGCATTTCTTCGATTCCAGAAATCCATCAATTCCTTTTCTTTTTCAATGGAGTCCATGCATGCATCCGTAATACCGTCCAACGCTTTAACCAGTTCCGCAACTTCCTTTAACAGCATAACCTGCGCAGGATATTTTTCCAGAGCCGCTATGGTGTATTCCAGATTGCGCCCTAATTCATAAGTTTCCGCCATAGACGAACCGAATAATCCGGGCATTCCGTTTAAAGCGTCATACCAGCCGGGTTTTCCGCCCTCCATTTCCACGCCCATTCCGTAAGCGTCCAACGCGGCGTATTTAACGGCGTTTAAAAGTACCAGTTTTTCCATCAGGCTGGACGTAACAAGCTTCCCGTTTTTTGCATAAACCAGAAGTTCTTTTCCGTCGCGCTTTTTCTCCTCGTCCAGAAAATGATACTGACGAATTCCGTTTTCTGTTTTTACATAACGTTTAATTCTGGGCAGAATCGGAACCTGACTTAAATAATAAGGATATTCGGTACGGTAAAGAAGATCCTTCTCCTGATCCGGATACAATTCCACAAAATTCTCGACCAGATCCAAATTGTAAGTCCAGTGATCCGACCAGTATCCCTCTCCGAAATCTGCATTCACCTGGCTTTCGGCACACTCTATAACCTTTTTGAAATAATCTTCCTGTTTTGCAACATCCTCAATTCCAATCTCTTCCAGCTGGGCAAAAAAGGCGCCCGGGGTAAAAGGCTTTTCAAAGAAGCTCATTAAATCTTCCTTCTGCTGCTGGCCAAGCGCGTCAAAAATGGCTTCCGTCTCATCCGCATTTAAGAAATAAGTAACTTTCTCAATGGCCAGCGGATTATAACCGTCTAACTGAATCAAGGTATAAAATTTACGGATGTTTTCATCTCCTACAAAAGGAGAAAAGAAATTATCGCATCTGCGGTTTTGATTTACATCACGGAAATTACCGTTCCCCTGTGTATAAAACTCAGGCAGCATACGGAAATAATTATAATCTCTCTCCAAATCTCCGTGTTTCCGGGAATATACATAAAAAATCTTATTTTTTCCAAGAAGCATGGGATATCCGCCGCGCAGGATATTATCCATATACGTATATCTGCAGTACGCATCAAAATCAGGATTGCCTGTTTTGGTTGCCATCCCTTCCGTCAGTTTCACTGCAAGCGCAGCCGACAATTCCTTTTTCTGTTCAAAGTATGTTGCATTTAAATTCTTTTTAAGAAACTTTTTTAATATATCTTTTTTTGCAACCTGGCCGATCAACTGGTACAGCACCAGACTCTTTCCCGCCTCGACTTTTCTTGCAGTTCCGTAGAAGCTGCAGGGAAACTGATTGGATACGATTTGTTTCGTCTCATAAATTCCGGTCAGTCCTTTTTCTTTAAAGTTCACGGCGCTGCCCAGAGACAGGTCATAGCCGAATACCGTCTCCGGGTCAACGATGGGGAGAAGTTTCTCACCGTCATCCATACAGCAGAGCGAAAAATTACCGCCTTCTATAGCCGAAACCGCCGCCGTATCCGCTGTACTGGCACGTGACTTAAAATAAGGTGTATGGGTATCTGCATCCTCCACCTGCATCCATGCCTTTATGGTCTGTCCCATACTCTTGAGACTGTCCATTTCAATTCCGTAAGGAACCAACGCCGGCATGCCGTCAAGCACTTCCAGAAAAACCGCTTTATCCGAATCATTGTGTATGGAAAGTTTTCTGACCAGGCCTCCCACTTTTTCTTCCGGCAGAGCATAATACTCCACCCTGGTTGTCAATCCGGTATCTTTGTTTTTTTCCTCCACGGCAAAATCATTCATGTTGATTTCCATGTGCGTTTCATTACATTCCTCGCTAAAAGGCTCCGTATACTCTCCGTCTTTTTTTATAAACGTACGGAAACCTGTTCGCTTTACATTTTGATACGCCTGGTGAGCGGGATAAAACTCCATAATGGCGTGATCTTTATCCTCCACTCCAAAGCAGGCTACACCCTGTCCCCTGTTTACGTAATAACACCAGATCGGTGTTCCGTGTATTCCGCAGATTCCAGGAAGGAAGCTGGAAAAAGCGGGCTTCACTCCAAAATTTTTAAGAACATACTTTGTTTCTTTCTCTCTACTCATAAATATGTTTCCTTTCTCAGATTAATTCCACCACAATCTCATGTTCACTGGAAGCGTCCAGCTTCTGAATCTGCTCGCATACGGCGACCACATGACTTTGCGGCATTTCCAATTTTCTGCCGTCCAGATAAACGGTTCCTATTTCATATTCACCGGGCTCTTTCCGCCCGTTATTAATATAGATAACATTCCATTTTCTGCGCCCAAATGTCAGTTTTACGGAAGCCTTCGCGTTTTCATCAAACTGCTCCGCCGTCAGTTTTGGTTCCAGAATCAAATCTCCCAGACGTCCTTTTACGCCAAACATTTCCGTAATAACCGTTAACATCAGCCAGCTCGCCGCACCGGTAAGGTAATGATACATACCGCGTCCTTTATCATTGAAATATTCGGGAATTCCCGGATAAATCCGGCTCACCTCAAAGCAGTCCGCCTGCTTATATAGAGTATGCAGCGCCTTATAACCTTCTTTTACAAATCCCCTCTTATAAAGGGCATTTGCATACATGGTCGTCATGTGGGAAAAGACGGCTCCGTTCTCCTTATGTCCGTATGCAAATCCAAACATCCGTCCCAGATCCATTTTTTCCTCATTAAAGTTTGTATTCAAACGATATCCGCCAACCTCTTCCCTGTACAGATATTTATCCGCACTGGCTGCAATCGCTCTCGTCTGTTCTTTTGTGGCGGTGCCGGACATAACGGCAAACACCTGCCCGGTCAGCATCATACGGACACCGTCCTCGTAAATACCCTCTACCTGACGTTTATTTTCATCATAATAGCTGTTAAACCATCCGTCCTGTCCGTCAGCAATCCATTCCGTCCTGCGGATATGCTCTTTGATCCACTCCGCTTTGTGTCTCATACTCTCGATTACCTGATCGACAGGCAAATATGCTTTTTCGCCGGACACGGTATGCAGGCAGGTATCTTCATAAGCCGCCAGCAATGCCAGCTTTTGTTCGATGTCGCCGTAAAGTTTCTCATCATCCGTAAATAAGGGCTCCATCTCTTTTGCCACTTCCACAAATTCCATATGTTTTTCTTTTTTCAAAACGCCAAGTAATTCCGCAAGTTCTTCAAAATTTCCTGCATAGGCCGCGGTAAACGCAACGCTTTCCCCGTTCTTCGGCGCCATATCCAGAGCGTCGTTCCAGTCCGCGCCGCGTAAGCGCATGTGATTATGGCTTCCCACCTCATAAAAGCAGGTAAGGTTCTGTATTAAAATGTGCTCCAAGATCGTTCCGGAATATTCTTTTCCTTCACGGTCTTTCTGAACCGGTTTTTCTCCCGCCTCAAACTGTTCGTCAATTCTGGTTCCCCTCGCAGCCTGACGGTCCTTAAAATAATTTTGGTTTTTCAAAAGAATCCCGACATCTCCGGTCTGGTCGATGTAAAGCTTCGTAGTCATAAACGGCCATAATCCATGATCCATCCAAACACGGGTTATATTATTGCGGTCCGCAATAAATTCGCCCTGCCGGCTTCCGATAATGGTGGCATTGGAACCGTCCATTCGCACTCCGCCGTAATTTGCAAGAAGCATTTCCTTTACGCCGTCAGGATTCATAATCAGCAGCGCCAGACAATCCTGCCACAAATCTCTCCATCCTCTTCCTCCCTTGCCGTAATCGTGATGAGGCAGGAAGGAACAGCCGTAGATTCTTCTTAACATCGGCTGGAAATTAACCCAGTACATAAAAGAATCAAAATTTTTATCACCCGTATGATAAGAAACATTCAATTTCTTTTTCCAATATTCTTTAGTTGAATAAAATGCATTGTTAACTTTTTCTTTCGTGTTGTATTTATGATAAATCTTCAAAATACGGTTTCCTGCCTCTTCTCCTGCACCGGCCACCGATTCCATACCAAGCAGAAGAATATAGCTTACACTTTTGCCGGGAGCCAGACAGATATCTGCAAACCGGATTCCTCCTAAGGCCTCATAACCATCCGTTTCCTCCCCTGCTTTGACCGGGGGCAGATTTCTGTAGATTGCTTCCGGATGTTCCAGGCTTCCCCCTTCACCGATAAACTCCTCCACATTCGGGTAAAATCCCACGGGAAGCTCACCGGTTTCGTCGGAACCGCAGACAAAATAGGTCGTATCGTTTTTCTGATGTCCTCTCTCATCAAAGGAAAGCGTCGGTGTAAGTTCAATTCCGTATTCTTTTGTATCCACACGATGAAGAAGGCTTGTAACGTGCCTGTGATCTCTTAAGTTATCAGCGCTTCTTCCATAAAGCGGAACGGCGCCCACCGCACTGAAAATCTTATTTTTATCACTGTCATTGGTAATGGTGACCATCATAATTTCAACCTGGCCGTCAGCAATCGGCACAAAAGATATAATACTGGAGGAAAGTCCTGCCTCCTTATGTTTTCTGCTGATTTTATGCCAAAGCATACCGGCTTCAAGAACACATTCTTCCTGCTCTTTTGTAAACTTTTTACTCATAGATTCCGAAGATACGCCGGTTAAGGACAGACAACTCCCGTCCGCCATAATACACCAGAAATTCCTGGTACTTTTATTATTGTGAAGTTCCTCCGCACTGACAGGCTGAAGCAGAAAATGGTTTTGATCCATTTTGCAGTCGCCCCCCAGATACGGAGTAATACTGCTTTTAATTCCTTCTTCTGCCGCCAGCGGAAAATACAGATAGGATGTATTATCTGCATTTTCCAGGCGAAATGTTCCAAATTCATCAAGATATTCATATTTCTTCATGGATCCACAACCTCCATTTTCCTGCAGTTTATTCCTGCATATTTTTTTCATTCTATTCCCATTATAAAAAAGACCCATTTCATAAGAAATGAGTCTTTTTTTAATATGGTGTCTTTTTTTTATCAAAAAATAGATGGCCTCTATATCAGATCAATGGCATCCCTGACGGAATTCACACCTATTATTTTTATGTCAGCCCCGGCTTTAACGCCCTGTACACAGACTGCAGGCATCACACAGGCGGTAAAACCCAGCTTTACGGCTTCCTGCACTCTTTGCTCCGCCATGCTCACGGCTCTTACTTCCCCGCTTAAACCTACTTCACCAAAAACCATCAGTTTTTCATCCAGCGCCCGATTCTTAAAGCTCGATACGATCGCCATTACCATCCCCAAATCAAGAGCGGGTTCGTTAATACGGATGCCTCCCGCTACATTTACATATGCATCACAGTCCGACATCTGCAGTCCCAGTCTCTTTTCCAGCACTGCCATAAGGAGATTCACCCTGTTAAAATCTGTTCCTGCCGCCTGCCTTCTGGGCAGTCCGAAATTGGTACGGCATACAAGCGCCTGAATCTCAATCAAAATCGGCCGGGTCCCCTCAACAGAACATACGACGACCGATCCGCTGGCATCGCTGGGACGCCCGCTTATCATATATTCCGAAGGATTTTCAACCTCTGCCAGTCCGGTCTGCCGCATTTCAAATACGCCGATCTCATTGGTAGAACCAAAACGATTCTTCACGCCTCTTAAGATCCGGTAGGACGCATGCCTGTCGCCCTCAAAATAAAGAACCGTATCCACCATATGTTCCAAAACTCTGGGGCCTGCTACCGTTCCTTCTTTTGTCACATGTCCCACAATAAAAACGGAAATCCCCATGCCCTTCGCAAGCTGCAGTAAAATCCCCGTAGACTCCCGCACCTGCGAAACGCTTCCCGGCGCCGCAGATATTCCTTCGCTGAACATGGTCTGTATGGAATCTATGACCACAAATTCCGGCCGGGATCTTCGGATCATTTCCCCGATCAGCTCCAGATTTGTTTCACACAGCAGCTTCATTTGGTCGGAAAAATCCCCCATGCGGTTGGCGCGCATTTTAATCTGCTTTAAAGATTCCTCTCCCGAAATATACAGTACCGGATGGCCGTCTTCGGAAAGATTCCGGCAGACCTGCAAAAGCAGCGTGGATTTGCCGATACCGGGGTCGCCGCCTACCAGCGTCAGGGAACCCGGTACAATACCGCCTCCCAACACCCTGTCAAGCTCCTTTATATGGGTATGAACCTTTTCTTCTTCCCCCATGGACACCTGGCTCAATGTCACGGGAGCCTGTGTCCCCCTGCTGCCGGCAGCCGTGTTTTTGGCTGTCTGTACAGGCACAGTCTCTTCAACAAATGTATTCCATTCTTTGCAGGCCGGACATTGTCCCAGCCATTTCACCGATTCATAACCACAGTTCTGACAGAAAAAAACAGTCGTATTTTTTCCTTTCGCCATCTTTATGCCTGTATTACTTTCACGCTTACCTCGCCTGCGCCCGCAAGCTCCACACTCAGATTCAGCTTACCGCCCAGTCCCGTTTTCATACGTCCGATGCTTTCGTTCTTTACAAACACTTCATATTCCGTATCGTCGTTTAATCCTATGGTAATCTGAGCGTCTTCACTGCCTTCAATGGTACATTCTATTCCTTCCGGCATCTCATGAAAATTCAAAACGCTGGTGCCGGGAACCGATTCATATAAAAACATTCCGTTCTTTTCAAGTTTGGTCATTGTCGCGTAAGTTTTGACCTTATACAGATCCCCCGCATGCTTAAAATCTTCCAGTTTTGCTTTCTGTGTCAGTTTATGATTGCCAAAGCTGATCGTACCGTCACTCTCGGAACGAAGTAATTGTTCCACTGCTGCCATTCTCATGTCCTCCTGCTATTGCTTTATCAATTTATTATCCTTAGTATAATATAAAACACAACTTTTTTCTACCGTTTTTCTTCTCCGATTCGCATCTTCACCGTAAAGGCCGCCTGCCCGTTCTTAAATCCTGCCGTCACTTTATCTCCGGGCTGTACGTTCTTTTTGAGAATTTCCTCGGCCAGAGCGTCTTCAATTACGGACTGAACCGCCCGTTTCAGCGGTCTTGCCCCCATTTTCTTCTCCGAATACTTTTCTACCAGATGTTCTTTCAGTGCCGGTGATACCGATAACTGAATGTTCATCTGCTCCTGACACCGCCTGCTTAAGCCGGAAGTAAGCAACGCTATAATCTGCTTCATATGCATCCGGTTCAAGGGATGGAACACCATAATTTCATCTATACGGTTAATAAACTCCGGCTTAAACATTTTTTTAACTTCTTCCATTACCGAAGCCTTCATTTTCTCATAATCCTTCTCTTCTCCCGACTCAGCGGCAAATCCCAGATTTTTGGGTTCCACTATGCGCTGCGCTCCCGCGTTGGATGTCATGATCAGCACCGTATTTTTAAAGCTTACTTTTCTTCCTTTTGCATCGGTAATATGACCGTCGTCCAAAACCTGAAGAAGAATATTAAATACATCGGGATGAGCCTTTTCTATTTCATCAAATAAAACCACCGAATAAGGGTTGCGGCGCACTTTTTCCGACAGCTGGCCGCCTTCGTCAAACCCTACGTATCCCGGAGGCGAACCAATCATCTTGGAAACGGAATGTCCTTCCATATATTCTGACATATCTACACGGATCATTGCATTTTCGGACCCAAACATAGCTTCTGCCAGAGCTTTGGACAGCTCCGTCTTTCCGACTCCCGTTGGTCCCAGAAACAGAAAGGAGCCGATAGGACGGTTCGGATCTTTCAGGCCCACTCTGCCGCGGCGCATGGCTTTGGCAACCGCAGTTACCGCCTCTTCCTGTCCGATTACCCTCTTATGCAGCGTATCTTCCAGCTTAAGCAGCTTTTCGCTTTCTTTTTCCGCAAGCTTTTTTACCGGAATTCTGGTCCACATCGCTACAATTTCGGCAATCTCATTTTCACCGATGACGTATTCTTCTTTATCCCGCTCTGCTTCCAGTTTTTTCTTCATGCGTTCATATCTGACGAGAAGTAAATCCTGTTTTTTCTTATATTCCCCGGCCACGGAATAAGCTTCCATACGAATTGCCTGTTCAATCTGGCCGTCCAATTTTTTGATTTCTTCGTTCAGTTCTTTCATTTTGTCGGGAACCAGCATGGTCTTGATTCTCGCCGCCGAGGCGGCTTCGTCAATCAGGTCGATTGCCTTATCCGGTAAATTTCTGTCATTTATATAGCGCGCCGACAGCCGTACCGCGGCATCCATAGCCTCCGGAAGAATTCTGACCTGATGATGTTCCTCGTAACGGGACACCACTCCGCCCAGAATACGCACAGCTTCTTCCTCGGAAGGTTCTTCCACATTAACGGGCTGGAACCGACGCTCCAAAGCCGCGTCTCTTTCCACATATTTTCTGTATTCCGTTACGGTGGTCGCACCGATCAGCTGGATTTCTCCCCTGGCCAGAGAGGGCTTTAAGATGTTCGAAGCATCAATGGCCCCTTCCGCGCCGCCCGCGCCGATCAGCGTATGCAGCTCATCCAGAAACAGAATCACATTTCCGCTCTCGATCACTTCTTTTATTACTTTCTTAATTCTTTCCTCAAACTCTCCCCGGTACTTGCTTCCTGCCACCATACCGGACAAATCCAGTGTCAGCAGTCTTTTGTTCTGTATGGTAAAGGGAACGTCACCGGCTACAATTCTCCGTGCCAGACCTTCTACCACCGCTGTTTTTCCCACTCCCGGTTCTCCGATCAGACAGGGATTATTTTTAGTTCGTCTGCTCAAAATCTGGATTACCCGTTGAATTTCATCCTCTCTGCCGACAACAGGATCTAAACGTTCTTCCGCCGCCAGTCTGGTCAAATCTCTGCTGTACTGCTCCAGCACGGACACGTTCTTTTTCTTGCCGCCTTTACTTTTAACGAGATCTTCCTTATAAAGATTCCCGTCCTGCCCAATTGCCAGCAGTACGTCCACATAAATTTTCTGCGTGGAAATTCCCAGAGTGTTAAGAAGCCGCGCCCCGATATTTTCCCCCTCTTTAATCATAGCCAGCAGAATATGTTCGGTTCCTGTCTTACCCGCTTTGAAACGATCCGCCTGCTTATGCGCTTCCGACAGCACTTTAGAGGCTCTGGGTGAATATCCTTCTCTGTCCTTCATTGCAACGCCGCCCTGAAGAGCAATCTGTTCTTTAATCATGGTGAGAACTTTTTCTTCTTCCACTCCGTTGTCCGACAAAACCTTAGCGGCAACCCCCGTCCGTTCTCTCAATAATCCAATCAGAATATGTTCGGTTCCCACATATCCCTGTTTCAATTTTCTTGCCGCCTGTCCTGCCAGTGCAAGCGCTTCTATTGCCTTTTCGGTAAATTGTGACTGCATCAGCCGAGTCCTCCATAATTCTCATATATTTCATCAATTAAAGCATGCACTTCTTCTCTGGAAATATTCTTGCAGCAGCTTTTTGCAAGAACCACTTTCAACTCCCGTTCCAATTCGTTCATCGCCTGCAGCTTATCCACATCAATTGCGATAACAGCGCCTTTTCTTCTGTCAACCTTTACAAAACCTTCCTGCCGCAGCACTGTATAGGCTTTATTCACCGTATGCATATTAATTCCGATGGAATCTGCAAGCTGGCGGACGGATGGAAGAGAATCGCCTTCGTGGAATCTGGATGTCGCAATTCCCAAAATGATTTGATTACGCAGCTGCAAATAGAGGGCTTCGTCGCTGTTAAAATCAATCTCTATTATCATTTCAACCAGTTTCCTTTCTTAATTTTGTTATACGTATCATATAACAGCGTATTGTCGCTGTCAACTACGGGATTCGTATTTTACAAATATTTTACTATTAATCCAACGCAAAATAAAGAGCGGAAACAGCGGAGCCGTTTCCGTACTCCGCTGTTGTTGATCCGATTGTTTATTTATTCTCCACAATTTCATTAGAATGATCAGCGCTCTTCGCCGTCCCAATTCAGGAATTCAAATTCCATATCATCTTCTTCCATCATAAAGTTTTTGGGTTTCCATCCAGCTTCTTTTACGGTTCCTGAACCACCCCGATTCTGGGGTCCTGTCTGCCGGCCGTTTACCGGACGGTTCTGTGCTCCTCCCTGTCTGGGCTGACCGTTTGCCGGACGATTTTGCGCTGCTCCCTGTCTGGGCTGACCGTTTACCGGACGATTTTGCGCTGCTCCCTGTCTGGGCTGACCGTTTGCCGGACGGTTCTGTACTCCTCCCTGTCTGGGCTGACCGTTTGCCGGACGATTTTGCGTTCCTCCCTGTCTGACCTGGCTGTTTGCCGGACGGTTCTGTGAACCGGACGGACGCGGCCTGGCCGCCGGACGCTCCTTCTGAACCGGCTTCACGGTTCTCGGCTCATGGTTCTGCGGCCTTCTAAGATCGTATTCATCTTCATCATCTTCATCAAAATCTTCATAATACATATCGCGAATCTTAAATAACAGCAGCGTTACAGTCAATGCAAGAAACACTACAACAACAGCAAGGATAATAATAATAATCTTATCTCTTTTCAACCGGGCTTCTGCATTTTCAACCGCTTCTCCGTTTGCATCCGCTGCTTCCAGTATTTCACTTAATTTATTTTTCTTATTGTCAATATTATTATAAAGATACCAATCATTAATTCCGGCATCATCCGGCTCATAAACAAGCTGATAATCAGCGTTAACAGGAGGCTCTTCCACCGGTTCCTCAACCGGCGTTTCCACCGGTTCTTCCGGTGCTTCCTCGGGAGCCGTATCGTCAATCACAACGACTTCTTCCGTAAGCTGTACAAAGTCAGCCCGGATAAAACCGGAAACCTCACTGCCGTCTGCAATAAAAGACGCCCTGTACCAAACTTTTCCGTCGTCTCCGTTTGCCTGGCCATTAACGGTAATGGCCGTAGACTGACGCACTTTTGTCACAATACCGGCATTTGCAGACGCTTCCGCACGAACCCGCACATTATCATTCGTAACCGACGCGCTCTGACTTTGAATCGGAGTAACGGCCGTGTTCACTCCCACTGCCAAATCCTTATTAACTTCACTTCCGGAAGTTCCGCCGTTATTCGTCAAATCCGGCGCCGTTGGCGTAGTATCGGACTGCGTATCGGTCGATGTAGTAGGTGTGATTGTAGCCGTCCCGGAAGAACCCTCTTTCTGAATCAGATCCCCCCTGACATAGCCAAGTGTATTCGCATCCACAAACACTTTATACCAGACGGCTCCGTCCGCCCCGGTTTCTTCATTATTAATGGTAACCGTATCGCCTTTCAAAATACTTGCAATGGCATTACTGTTGGCATTGGCTTCCTTCCGGATTACCGCCGAATCTCCAACTACCGTTCCCTGCGTCTGAATGTACGCTCTGGCAGTAAACGGTCTTCCCAGACATATGGCCATAACCGCTGTAAGCAGCAAAAGCCTCCACACCGGACGGTTTTTGTTTCTTCCTATGTACATCATTTTATACCTCCTGAAATCAACGCTTATCGCGGTTAAAGCGTCTCTCTCCTTCCGCTTCTTCATTACCCAGGCCATGTCCCTTCAAATCTTTATTACGCAGCTTGCGCTGCTGTTCTTCCAGATTTCTGTGGTATTCAATCTCACATGTCGGACAGAACCTCCCTAAACGGATCTGTTTGCCGCATTTCTCACAGACTAAATAAGATCTTGAATCATCTGCAATCTCCAGTCGTGCATCCCGCAAAAGCATCCGGATCGTCTTTTGCTTAACCCCTGTTGACGCTTCTACATCGGCAGCCGTCGCTCCTTTGTTTTTTTCCAGATAACACCGTACTTTCCCATAATCATCATATTCCAAAGCGTTACAATTTTCACAGCGGTACTCACCCACTCCCTTAAAAATCATAACACCCCCACATTTACTGCAAACTACCGGTGTATGATATTGATTCAATCCCAACAATTGGTTGGCAAGATTCATTCTCTTTTCTTCGTCCATACTGATCATCTCCAAACATATTACAAATCCCTTTAATATCTCACCGGAAAGTGAATCATATCACTTCTTTGCATCTATTGTGCATCGTCAATCGCCTTTCCGATATCACTTCGCATATATTTATTATTAAATTGAATCCACTCCGTTGCCGTATAAGCATTTTTTCTTGCCTGTCGTAAATCGGCTCCCAGGGCGGTAACGCCAAGTACCCGTCCTCCGTTTGTTACGATCCCCTCTTCCGTCCGCTTTGTACCGGCATGAAAACAATAATAGCCTTCTTTCCCTTCAAACTGCTCAAGTCCCCGGATCAAACAGCCCTTTTCGTAGGATACCGGATATCCTTCGGAAGCAAGAACCACACATACCGCAGCGTTGTCTTCAAACTGCAGATCAATTTGATCCAAAGTCCCGTCAATACAGGCTTCCATTACTTCCAATATATCATTCTTCATTCTGGGAAGGACCACCTGCGCTTCCGGATCTCCGAACCTTGCATTATACTCCAGAACCTTCGGCCCTTCTTCCGTCAGCATCAGTCCGAAAAAGATAATGCCTTTAAAGGGCCTTCCCTCAGCTGCCATAGCGTCCACCGTCTTCTGGTAAATATGCTCCTTACAGAACGCATCCACCTCCGGCGTGTAAAAAGGACTGGGGGAAAAGGTGCCCATTCCACCGGTATTTAAACCCTGATCGCCGTCTTTTGCACGCTTATGATCCTGAGCCGACGTCATGGTTTTAATTGTCTTTCCGTCCACAAAAGAAAGTACGGATACCTCGCGGCCCTGCATAAATTCTTCTATTACCATCCGGGTTCCCGCCGCCCCGAACTGTTTATCCAACATAATACTTTTAACGCCCGCTCTTGCTTCCTCCAGCGTATTGCAGATCAGTACGCCTTTGCCAAGAGCCAGTCCGTCGGCTTTCAGTACAATGGGAAACTTTACCGTATCCAGATAAGCAAGAGCCTCCTTTGCCGAATCAAAATTTTCATAGGCAGCCGTAGGAATTCCGTATTTTTTCATCAGATCTTTGGAAAAAGCTTTGCTGCCCTCCAGAATCGCTGCATTTTTCCTGGGACCGAAGGTACGTATCCCGGCGGCTTCCATCTCGTCCACCAGACCGCCCACCAGAGGATCGTCCATTCCTACTATTACGAGATCAATCTCATTCTCTTCGGCAAACGCAACCAGTTTATCAAATTCCATGGCTCCGATGGGAACACATTCGGCAATCTGCCCGATTCCGGCGTTCCCGGGCGCACAGTAAATTTTATCCGCTCCGGCGCTTTTTTTCACACTCACGGCAATGGCATGCTCTCTGCCGCCGCCTCCTACGATCATAACTTTCATTCTGCCTGTCTCCTTTTTCCGCCATATGCAATCCGACCGTCAGCAATGCCGTGTACCGCTTCGGGAAGCAGAATCCACTCTGCCTGCTCCATAACACGGCGCTGCAGAATTTCCGGCGTATCGCCTTCTTCTACCGACACCGCTTTCTGACTGATAATTCTTCCGGTATCCATTCCCTCATCCACAAAATGAACGGTAGCTCCCGTTACCTTTACGCCCCTCTTCAAAACGGCTTCATGTACCTTCAGGCCATAATACCCCACGCCGCAAAAGGACGGAATCAGAGATGGATGGATATTGATAATTCTATCCGCAAATTCCCTTACCATCTGTTCCGGTATCGCCACCAAAAAACCGGCAAGCACTATCAGATCCGGATTCCAGCTTATCATCTGCCGTAAAAACGCTTCGTTAAACAGTTCTCTGCTTTCATAATCCTTTGGGGAGATGCAGCAGGAACTGATTCCGTGCCGGCCGGCTCGCTCCAACGCCCTGGCGTTCCTGTTATTGCTGATTACTCCTTTGATCCGGACATTTGCAACACGCCCGTCTTCCACGGCATCAATTAAAGCCTGCAGGTTGGTTCCTCCGCCGGATACGCATACCACAATCTCTAACATATGGTTACTCCCTTTTCTCCTGCCCCGCAGTTTCCTACAAGATAAGGCGTATCGCCCGCCGCCCGTACTGCTTCCATGGTTTTTTCCGCATCTTCGGGTGCTACTGCCAGAACCATTCCAAGGCCCATGTTATATGTATTGTACATCATCTCATCCGCAATATTGCCTGTTTTCTGTAATAATTTGAAAACAGCCGGCACTTCATAGCTGTCCTTTTTCACGTTTGCACATACGCCGTCCGGAAGCATACGGGGAATATTCTCATAAAAACCTCCGCCCGTAATATGGCTGCATCCCTTTATCCGGACTCCCGCTTCTTTTACCGCTTTCAATGCCTTCACATAAATTTTGGTGGGAACTAACAGCGCTTCTCCAAGAGTCGTCCCCAGCTCCTCATAATAGGTGTCAAGACTTTCCTTCGTCATAGCAAATACTTTACGCACCAACGAAAAACCGTTGCTGTGCACACCGGAAGATGCAATTCCGATCAACACATCACCCGGTTTTATGTTCTCTCCTGTAATTAAATCTTTCTCATCGGCCACGGCAACCGCAAAACCTGCCAGATCATATTCTTCCTCCGGCATCAGTCCGGGATGCTCCGCCGTCTCTCCGCCAATCAATGCGGCGCCCGCCTGCCTGCAGCCTTCCGCAACGCCTTTTACAATGGATGCGATCTTTTCGGGAAAATTCTTGCCACACGCTATATAATCCAGGAAAAATAACGGTTCCCCGCCGGCGCATGCCACGTCGTTGACGCACATTGCCACACAGTCGATTCCGATCGTATCGTGTTTGTCCATTAAAAACGCCAGCTTCAGCTTGGTGCCTACGCCGTCGGTTCCCGACAGTAAAACGGGATGTTCCATATTCTTAACGGCACTTAGCGAAAAAGCTCCCGAAAATCCTCCAATGCCTCCGATCACTTCCGGACGCATGGTTTCCTTCACATACTTTTTCATTAATTCTACGGACTTGTATCCTGCTTCAATATCAACGCCTGCATTTTTGTAATCCATTATTTTTCTCCTTATAACAGCCGGTTAACGGCTCCTTATTTTTCCATGTATTTTCTATATCCGGTCTCCTGGAGCTTGGCGTCTTTCTTCTCCACGCTTTCCTTGAGTCCGGCGCTGTACGCTTTTAATCTGCCGAGCAGTTCGCCGTCGGAAACAGCCAGAATCTTCGCCGCCAGAAGTCCCGCGTTGGCTCCTCCGTTAATGGCGACGGTCGCAACCGGAATCCCGGAAGGCATCTGCACGATGGAATACAGGGAGTCCCTTCCTCCCAGTGAAGTCGTATGCATGGGAATCCCGATCACCGGCATGGGAAAAATTGCGGCGCACATGCCCGGAAGATGGGCCGCCATACCCGCGCCTGCGATAATCACCTTGAAGCCTTTCTCCTCCGCCGTCTTTGCGTACTCAAAGAAAACGTCCGGTTCTCTGTGTGCGGAAATAATCTTCATCTCATAGGAAATTCCCAGTTCTTCCAGGATATCCGCCGCCTTGGCCATAACCGGAAGATCGGAATCGCTTCCCATAACAATACCTACTTTCGCCATCTTAATCCCTCCATTCCATATTCTCTTACTAGTTTACTAAATTTTTGTTTTTACTGCAATGCTTAATTTACAATTCTTCTAACGGACCGTTTAAGACCTCCAGTCCCTTCAGTACAAATCTTCCCTCCGCAAGCAGGGGAATCCGGCTCCCGTCCCTGCAGACTGCCGTCAGTTCGCCCAGTTCGTCATAGGGAATCGTAATGTCCGTGTGGCAGTTGAAGTACGCTTTGCCGGCATCGACCTTTCGAAGTAATGATATTTCATTGTCCCTTGCCACAATTTCTTTCCCGTCCGGATTATATACAGGCACCTCCTCCGCATGAGAATAGCAGGTATCCCCCAGTGCAAAGTGGGGACCGGTTTTTTCCGCAATTAATATAGGAAGTTTATCCTCAATGCCGAAACGCCTTGCCATCACATAAGCCGCAGTATTCGTACCGATGGCAAATTCTCCGAGCGGCAGGGCTTCATGGTGGTACAGGACATGTTCTCTGACATAACGCGTCCCTTCTTCGGCACTGTCAAAATTACCACAGGTATACGTCTGTGTCATGCCGTCCCTGAGCTCAACCTCCAGATCTCTGTATTCCAACTCGTTTAAAAAGACTCTTTTTACATGAAGGATTCCGTTTGTTCCTTTCAGCCTGGGCGAAGTAAAAACTTCTCCCACAGGAATATTCACATCCGCAACGCAGTTTTCAAAATTCGTCTCTTTCTCCGGCTCCGACAATTCATGAAGGGCTATCCGCAGATCGGTGCGGTTTCCGTTCATTCCTTTGATATCCACAAACTCCGCTTTGTTTAACGCGTCGATCAGCGTCTGCTGCAGGCCCTGGTATAAGGTATAATCCAGCGTATTGATTTTTAACGTTTCATTAAAAATGGCTTCAAACTGTTCTCCCACAGCCGGAGCCGGAAAAGCAATAATCGTAAAACTCCGCTCTTCGCCTTTGATATACCGGTTCACCAGTTCTCCCGACGCAGTTTTATATTCCGCCTGAAGTTTCTGCTGTTTTTCATTCAGACGGCAGTTCTCCTTTTTTACAACGGGTGCGAAGGGCTTTTCTCCAAACACTTCGATTACCGCCGGACCGCCGTATACGGCCGCCTGTTCTTTATATTTTTCGTAAGAAGTTTTTAATGCGTCAAGCCGCCTGTTAACATATGCCTTATCCAGATATATGGCCGCGTCCTCGCTGTGGTCATATTCAAACTGTCTGTTGCAGGAATGTCCGTAAAATCCGCTTTTGTTCAGACTTTTACCGTTCAACGCGCTTGCGGCGCTGCGAAACAGAATTGTTTTCAGTCCCAGCTTTTCAAAATTTATGGCTGCCTGTCTGACCAAACGTTCAAAGCCTGCCTGATAATAAACCGCAGCCGTTTTCTTTTTGCCCAGATCTTTTCCCGTTACCTCAAACCCGATTCTGTACCCTTCCGTAAACGTATCCGCTATCCGTCTGATTTCCTCCTCCGGCAGTCCGTTCAGATAAGCTGCCAGACGCTCTTCCTCTTCCGTTACATATTCGCCGTAGCGGTACAGATAGCGAAGATCGCACAGATCGCTTTCCCGTA
Organism: uncultured Lachnospiraceae bacterium; assembly: GCA_910587935.1. Lineage (GTDB taxonomy): Bacteria > Bacillota > Clostridia > Lachnospirales > Lachnospiraceae > MGBC143606. The sequence continues at coordinate 34,669 of CAJUNP010000006.1, read as the reverse complement.
CCAGAGAGTCCGCAACACCGCTTATCACGCCGAGCTGCTCCCCTATTCTTTGCTCGCACGCCGCGTCCTGATAATCGCTGACAAACCAGTAAAGAATATCGCGGACCGCTTCCTTCTTCGGAAGTCCGCGCTCCTCCTCCCAGGAATAGCAAAAAGCATTATATATCTCCACAAACAATTCCATGCGTATAGTCAGACCAAAAAGGTCTCTTTCGAACACACAGGGAATCGCCGCAAACATTTCACAGGCAAGAAAGGATAAAAGCTGCCCGTACGTCTCTCCCAGACTTTTAACCGCAAAGGCAGGATTCAGAAAGCTCTCCTCATAAGTATCCGCCAAAGCAGGCGCATAAAGGGCGTGATTGCGCTCCCGAAGCTCCTGAAGGGAAGCCCTTCCATAGGCTTCGCTTCCCACGAAATCCCATTCCTCCACAAGCTTCAGTAAAAAGCCTGCGGTTTTATGAAAAAAACCATGAAACGCGCCAATTAAATTTTTTTCCCATATAACGGCTTCAATCCGTTCCTTTACAAGCAGGTACCGCTCTGTTAAGAATTCCATCGTTTCTTTATTCACTTCCGCCATAGTCTCCCTTCCGTCAGTATCCCAAATTAGCTCCCGCGTACAAAATTATGCTGATTCCTGCCAGAGACGCCGTATTCAGCAGAATTCCCATTACGGGAAAAAACAGATAGCGTTCTTTTTCCATTACGGTCAGTATCCCCAAAACCAGGCCGGTCAGCGAAAATACCGTAATTAAGAGTCCTGTCATGCCCGTAGATCCATAGCCTGCTCCCTGTGTGCTATAGCTTAAATATATTACGGCAGCAAGGGAAAGCAGACTGATACAGCCTAAAATAGTGGCCATAACCGCCCGTTTGGGATGCTTTCTGTTTGTAAACATATAACCCGATTTTTTTATCATTTTAAAACCTGTGCCTTCCTATAACTTCCGAATGGGCATCCCCTGACGGGAACGCCCATTCTGCTTAAAACATAATTTTAGACTTTCCGGCAAGCAGCTTGCCTCCGGCAATAATCAGGAGGACCCCGCTGACAATCCCTACAACGATTGCCACAACGCCAAGCGCAATATTAAGCGCTCCGGAACCACTCATCGTCTTGTACACTTTTTCTTCCATACTGACCTCCATTCTTTCAGCGAGCGGTCTCACCGCTTCCAGTCTTCTGCTCCGTATTGTTCATAATACGCATCAATTGCCGCCTTGACCGTATCGTCGATCAGTATTTTGCCACGATACGGCTTATTATATAAGTACTCCGTAACTTCCGCCATATTTACAATGGCGTGGGCTTCAAACCCATATTTTTCACGGATCTCCGTTAAAGCGCTCTGCCCGCTCTCCCTTCCTTTTTCCATACGGTTTAAGGAAACAACCAGGCCCTTAATGCAGACATCCGCCTGTGCCGTCAGAATCGGGAAAGTTTCTTCTATGGACTTGCCGGAGGTTGTAACGTCTTCGATTATTACAACGCGGTCGCCGTCCTTTAATTTACTTCCCAGTAAAATCCCCGTGTCTCCGTGATCTTTCTCTTCTTTCCTGTTCGAACAGTACCGGATCTCTTTACCGTAAAGCTCGCTGTAAGCGATTGCGGCCGTCACGCTTAAGGGAATCCCCTTGTAAGCCGGCCCAAACAATACGTCGAAATCATCCCCGAACTTTTCATGAATCGCTTTCGCGTAATATTCGCCGAGTTTTTTAAGCTGGGAACCTGTAACGTATGCTCCCGCATTCATAAAAAACGGTGATTTCCTGCCGCTTTTTAAGGTAAACTCTCCAAATTTTAATACGTCGCTGTCTACCATGAATTCGATAAATTCCTGTTTGTACCGTTCCATATTACCCATACCTCCGCGTTATTCTTTTTTATTTTATCATATTAACCACATTTTTTCAATTAAGGAAATTTTTCGTTTACCAATTATCTGATCAGCTGCCTGTTACCCTCTCATTTTCTCATAAAACAGTTAAATACAAATTCATTATTCCAATACTTTTTCATAAAAAACTTTGGTAAATCCTGATATCTCTCTTCATAATGCGGATCAATCCCTTTCCTAAACCGGAAAAACTGCTCTTTCTTTTCAATATCATGAATATCCCGTATACCTATGGATTGATTCGCCTTATGATACATTGCTTCCAGGACTTTTTCCGCATATTGGTAATTGTCAAAATAAGAAAATACGCTATTAGACAAAACAGCATCGTACCGGATGTCCCAGGCTGAATTTGCCGCTTCCTCACAAATAAGCTCTACGGGGCTTGTTAAAACTCTGCGTGCAATATCGATCAAATGCGCCGAGTAATCTATTCCTCCAACATGATATCCGTCATTCTGAAATAAATAAAGACCGGCGCCACTTCCACAGCCCACTTCAAACACACTGGAAATCTGATTAGACTTAGTTCGAGGACTAAACTCCAATTCGTTTTTAATCTGTATATATTGATCATAAAACTGGTCATATTCCGGAATACTGCCGACAGCATCCCAGCCGTTAATCCGTTTGAGTTCCATAAAAATTTCTCTGGAGCTTCCGCTGCTTAAAATTGCTTTATTTTCGGTCCTGTTCTCCCATACCTCATGCCATTTGTTCTTCTGCCCGTTTTCCTGTTCTTGATTTTAATATAGGCCATCTACTTTTGTAAATATTTACTTCAATAACCTAATATAATTTACAGGTTTAAAAATCACGCAGCCATATCTTACCCATAAGAAAACTCCCACTTTGCAGTGGAAGTCTCAAAAAGTTTCTCATATGTACAGAACGGTTATCATTACAAAAAGTCAGGAATAGTCAGTATTAACTGTTTTTCCTGTCGAAATAATCTTTTACCGCCGCCTTAACAGCCTCTTCCGCCAGTACGGAACAGTGCAGCTTATTCGTGGGTAAACCGTCCAGGGCCTGTGTAACCGCCTGATTTGTAAGTTTTAACACTTCGGCAAGCGGCTTACCCATAATCATTTCCGTTGCCATGGAACTGGACGCAATTGCGGAGCCGCATCCGAAAGTTTCAAACTTAACATCCGTCACAATGTCGTTTTCAATTTTTAAATATATTTTCATAATATCGCCGCACCTGCTGTTACCGGCTTCACCAACGCCGTCGGCATTTTCAATCGTTCCCACATTCCGCGGATTGCGAAAATGATCCATTACTTTTTCACTGTATAATGCCACGCCTTTACCTCCTTCTTCCCATTCAGAGCAAAAACTCTTTTTTGCCTCTTTGCTTATCCTGCCACAGCGGGGACATATTTCTAAGCCTTTTGACAATCTGAGGCACCGTTTCCAGAATCCGCCCCACTTCCTCCTCCGTATTATCCGCTCCCAAAGACAGTCTGAGAGAACCGTGAGCCACTTCGTGGGGCCTGCCAATGGCAAGCAGAACATGACTGGGATCAAGAGAACCGGAAGTGCAGGCCGAGCCGGAGGACGCGCAAATTCCCAGATCGTCCAGCAGCAAGAGAAGGCTTTCTCCTTCAATTCCTTCAAAACAAAAGCTTACATTGCCGGGCAGGCGACATTCTGCATCTCCGTTCAATGCGGAATGTGGGATTTCTGACAACCCATCAATCAGCATTTTGCGCAATTTTAATAACTTATCGGTGTTTTTCCGACGATTGGCGCACGCTTCTTCCAAGGCTGCCGCCATGCCCATAATAGCCGGAACATTTTCGGTTCCGGCTCTTTTGCCGCGTTCCTGCGCTCCGCCTTCAATCAAATTCGTCAAAGGAACGCCTGTCCTGGCATATAGAATTCCAATTCCTTTCGGGCCATAAAACTTATGGGCCGAAAGAGACAGTAAATCTATGTTCTGAGAACGTACATCAAGCGGCAGATATCCCGCCGCCTGCACGGCGTCCGTATGAAACGGTACGTTTTTCTTACGGCACACGGCCCCGATTTCTGCAACCGGCATAACGGTTCCAATTTCGTTATTGGCATACATGACCGTTACCAGACAGGTATCCTCACGAATTGCTTCTTCTACCTGTTCGGCATAAATCAGACCGTTTTCATGAACGTCCAGCAGTTCCACTTCAAAACCTTCCCGCTCCAGTTTTCTTAAAGTATGCAGCACGGCATGATGTTCAAAAGCCGTAGAAACAATATGTTTTCTGCCTTCCCTTTTTCCTTTTCCGGCAGCAGACAGAATTGCCTGGTTATCGGCCTCGCTTCCACCGGAAGTAAAATAGATTTCCCCGGCTTTTGCATGCAGACAGGCGGCAATACGTTCTCTGGCAGACCAAAGAGCTTCGGCCGCCTTCTGCCCGGTTCCATACAGGCTGGAAGGATTTCCCCATACTTCCTCCATATAATACAGCATTTCACGCACGGCTGTCCCGCTCATTTTGGTTGTTGCCGCATGATCCGCATAAATCATGGTAAAATTTCCTCTTCTTTCTATATTATTCCGCAAACATCGGCGTAGACAAATACCTGTCTCCCGTATCCGGAAGCAGCACGACAATGGTCTTTCCCTCATTTTCAGGTCTCTTCGCAATTTCAACCGCCGCAAACACCGCAGCGCCGGAAGAAATCCCTACAAGAACGCCCTCTTTTCTTCCGATTTGCCTGCCCATGGCAAACGCATCCGCATCGGAAACGGGAAATATTTCATCATAAATTTCCGTATTCAAAATTTCCGGAACAAACCCGGCGCCGATACCCTGAATCTTATGCGCGCCGGCCGTGCCGGTTGATAATACGGCGGAGGATGCAGGCTCCACGGCAATGATCCGAACGGCGGGATTTTTTTCTTTCAGGTACTTTCCCGTGCCGGTAATCGTGCCGCCGGTTCCGACACCTGCCACAAAAATGTCAACCTGCCCGTCCGTATCCGCATAGATTTCCGGGCCGGTATGTTCATAATGTGCATTGGGATTGGCCGGATTCACAAACTGTCCGGGGATAAAGCTGTTCGGAATTTCCCGTGCCAGCTCTTCCGCTTTGGCTATGGCTCCTTTCATGCCTTTGCTTCCTTCTGTCAGAACAAGTTCCGCGCCATAAGCTTTCATCAGCTGACGCCGTTCTACAGACATGGTTTCCGGCATGACAATCATGATTCGATATCCTCTCGCCGCTGCTACCGCTGCCAGTCCAATCCCCGTATTGCCGGAGGTCGGTTCAATAATAACGGAATTTTCTTTTAATATCCCTTGATTCTTTGCATCATCAAGCATCGCTTTTGCGACGCGGTCTTTCACGGAACCCGCCGGGTTCAGATACTCCAGTTTGGCCAGAATCCTGGCTTTCAGATTCCATTCATTTTCTATTTGTGTCAGCTCCAAAAGAGGCGTTTTTCCGATTAGTTGATCGGCAGAGGTAAAAATACTTGACATGGTGAGAAAGACTCCTTTCTGTTGGGAGGCATTATAACAATATCTGTCCTGAATGTTATAAAGTTTCAATTTCTAGACATATAATAATTCTAATAACCTACTTTGTCAATAGGAATATAGGTAATTTTTACAAAACAGTTGCATTACCTTTTTACCCTGTATTATAATAGGTTTTATAAAAAGGCATAAACTTTTGAACTTTGGATTGTTATCGGAATTAGGAGGCGGCATGATTTCGACAAAAGGCCGGTATGCTCTGCGGGTGATGATTGATCTTGCAGCGCAGGGGAGAGAAAATTATATTCCTTTGGATGAAATTGCAAACAGACAGGGGATTTCCAAAAAATATCTTGAAATTATTTTAAAGACTCTTGTCGCGCAAAAGCTTTTGAAGGGACTGCGCGGAAAAGGTGGCGGATATAAGCTTACGCGGAAACCGGAAGCGTATACCGTCGGGGAAATTCTTGAAATAACGGAGGGAACGCTGGCAGTCGTCGCATGCCTGCAGACGGACGCGGAACCGTGTACGCGGAAGGAACATTGCCCTACGCTTCCCATGTGGGAACGGTTCGATCAAATGGTCCGCCATTTCTTTTTTAATATTACGCTGGCAGACCTTGTTATGGAAAAGCAAAGCTTATAGAAACAGCCACAGCATGTACTTTCTTTGTATATGCCGTGGCTTTATTTTTAACTTCTTGCCGCTCCGTCAACCGATAGTATAACACCTGTTACATAACTTGCAAGATCGCTTGCCAGGTACAGGAACGCATTGGCAACGTCTTCCGGTTCTCCCACTCTTCCCAGGGGAATGGTGGCGATCAGAGGTTTAATCACCTCATCCGGCAGAGCTGCAACCATATCGGTTCTGGTTACGCCTGGCGCTACGGCGTTGACGCGGATATTGTCTCTGCCCAGTTCTCTCGCCAGAGATTTGGTCAGACCGTTTACGGCAAATTTCGATGCGGGATAGCCAACGCCTGCCGGCTGGCCGTAAATGCTTACCATGGAACTGGTATTTAAAATCACCCCGCCGCCCTGTTCTTTCATAATTTTGGCAGCCGCCTGGGCGCAATTGAAAACGGCGTTTACATTCAGATTCATAATTTTGGCAAAATCATCGGGATTGTAATCATACAATCCGTCCCTGGCGGAAATCCCCGCATTATTCACCAGAATATCCAGACTGCCAAAGGTCTCTTTTACCGTCCCCACTGCCTTTTGCACTTCCTCCGGGTTTCCAAGATCCGGGCACAGGCCGATTACTTTGTAATCCGGATTCTCCTCTTTTAACTTTGCCAGGGCTTTATCTACCGTCTCCTGTCTGGAACCGCATAAAGCGACGGAAGCTCCGTTTTCCAGATACACCTTTACAATTGCGTAACCGATTCCTCTGGTGCCGCCGGTCACCATGGCGGTCTTTCCTTTTAATAACTCCATCGTATAAATACCTCCTTAATATTGATGATTTTAATGACGAACTGAAAAATAATTCATCAAAATCTCCTTGATATGATTATATCTCCTGGCGTAAGAATTTTCCACCCGAATAATTTGTAAATTATGGGCTTTGCAGATCTCATTCTTTTTCCGGTCCCTGTTTTTTACAACTTCCTCTTCAAAATGTTCCTTACCGTCCAATTCAATAGCCAGTACGGGGATTTCCCGCCCTTCCTGTCTCTCATACACCACAAAATCAAAACGGCCGGAGTAAAACAAATCGCTGTAACTGATATTATCTGCAAAAACCTGTGAAATAGCCACTTCTTTATGAATTACATACCGACTTTGCGACAGCCATATGTTTTCCAGCGCGTGGTTCAGATTTTTTAAAAAAGCCTCTTCCGTGGCGGTGCTGAAGGGCTTCACCCCCAAAGCCCTGGAATTCACCTGCTTTTGCGTTACCTTCGATTCCCCGTTTTTCTTCACGTATTCCACCAGTTCAAACAGGTCGTCCCCGCCTTCTTTGCTGTGCAGACGGGCCAGATTCCGGGAATCGGAAAGCACGATCAGCTTCTCCTTTGCCCTCGAAGTGGCTACGTTAATCAATTCTTTATTATTTTTCAGCCATTCATACGTTCCCATCTGTGTCTGATCCGTAAGGGCAGTGGAAAACAGCACCACGTCTTTTTCATCTCCCTGAAAGGAATGTACCGTTCCGCAGGCCACATTTTCCAGTTCTTCTTTCTTCAGCGCCGTTTCGATCATTTTCTTCTGGTTTACAAAGGGCGTAATAACACCGATCCGTTTATCCTTATGAAGCTTTGCAAATTGAACGATTTCTTCAACCTCCCGGGGCGCGGTATTTTTCACTTCGCTTCCGCCGTTTTTTACATCTATGTATACCAGCGGATGCTCTTCTTCGCTTTTTGAGTGAATACGAAGCTTGGAGTTATAGTATTTCTGATTATTAAAACCGATAATCTTCGGATGGCACCGGTAGTGATTATGCAGAAGTACTTCGTCGCTCACCGCATCGCAGGAAAGAAACGTTTTATAAATAGAATTTTTCCGGTAATCATATTCATCCGCCACATTATATCTTTTCCGAAGTTTCTGGTTCACCAGCTCATCCAGCAGGATCACAGGATTTAACTGCTGCGGGTCGCCTACCAGCATCAGATTTTCGCCGCGTATAATGGGTACTAAAGATACCGCCGTATTGCACTGGCTGGCCTCGTCTATAATCACCATATCAAACATGGGTTTCGGTTCTCCCAGCTTATGGGCGGAAATGCAGGTGGTAATGATAACCGGAAATATTTTCTGCAGCTTTTTAATGTTCCCCGCATCGCTCAGATACCGGTTAAAGTCCGAAAGCTGTTCTTCCCCTTCTTCTTCATATAATATGGATTTCAGTTCTTTATACTTGGGGTCGTCGAGTTTTTTAATATAACGGGCCGAGGTATAAAAAAGATATTTATACAGTTCTTCCAGATCATCGTCCAAAAGCGCCATGGCTTCCCGGTCGGAAATTTCTCCGGATTCCCTGATCCTCTCCTCAACACGGCTTAACTGCCTTCCCTTCAAATCCATTTGAAAGGGAAGCATTTCCAGGGACGCCTTCAACCGTTCCTGATAGTCCGTTAACCGAACCAAAATTTCTTTGCGTTCTTTAAGGTCCAGCACTTCTTCATATCTTTTCAAAAGGCCGGAAAGCTTTTTTGCCCGTTCCGCCCGGTCGCCTTTTCTCTTATCCAGAGTCGATTCATATACCGTGAGATCTTTTGTTCTTTCATGCAGGGCCTTCATGTAAGCAATAGCTTCTTTTACCTTTTGGGCATTTCCAAGGCGGAGGGCCGGAAAAGGGATTACATTTCCCCGGTATTCCAAACCGGCAAGTTTTTCAAAAACACCGTTAATCGGATGATTGTTATAAGACGCAAACAACACGGTTTTCTCATTAAAAAAGGCAGTTACGATCGTATTGATTATGGTATTCGTCTTGCCGGTTCCCGGCGGTCCCTGAATATAGGCAACCGGATATTTCATGGCGTTATTAATTGCCAGAAGCTGATCCAGATTGATATTTTGATTAATCAATGTAATGGGATAAGCCTTTATCCTCACAGGCCGACTCACTAAATCGCCGAAAAAAGCTTTGATGGGAACCGTCGATTCTCCCGCATGATACCGTTCTATAACCGCCTGATATTCCCTGTGCAGATCCAGAATCACTTCCATTCCCAACCCGATTATGTAGGGCATATCGTCAACGCCCATAACCTGCCTGTTATGTTTTGTAACACAGTCCTTTATCTTTTCCTGATTTTTTTCAAAATCTTTTAAGAGCTCGTATTCTTCCGCATCCAGATATTTACGGATGTTTTCTTTCAGATCCCCCATGATATATTCCGTACAGATTGTAATTTCATCATCGGGACGCAGGACTCTGCGTTTCACATCCAGCTGGAGTTTACGATAAGCAAGAACGTAGAGTCCCTTGCCGGTATGAATACTTAATACATTCATGCCAAGCTGCTGTATTACAAGCTTCCCGTCCGGCCTTGCTTTTTGTTCCATTTTATGTTGAAAATTCTTAACAATCATCCGAAACTGCTCCGCCGTTAATTCATAACAGTCTCCCTTAAAGCTTTCTCTGTCTAAAAAACGAACCAACTCAAAGTCCGAATAATAAGGAGTCGTATCCATACGGTTACACATCTCCAGATAATTCAGAATCTTTAAGTTGGCTGCATGATCAAATAACGTCTTATATTTGTGGGGATTCAAATATATATCCCGTACAAGTTCTCCATTCACAGGACAAAAAGACCCCTCCACCACCTGTGAAGACAGAATGGAATCGATATAAATATACTCATAGGAATCCGTCGTAAACCGGCTAAGATGCAGTCCATCTACCGCCAAAGTACGTTTTGCCACATTCAAATCCCGGATTCCTATCCAGTATTTTGTAATCTTTTCTTCCTTGTTACGGTACTCTATATTAAGCCATTTCCCCTCATGAATGGCCCTGAATATATCCCTGTAAACACTGTTCATTGTATTCCCCTGCCGCAGCTTTACATCCTTTTATCTTGCCGCAAGCGCACTTTCAATATCCGCCTTCATATCCTCTACGGCTGCCCGTGATGCCTCCGCATAATTTTCTTCTCCGAACTTTGCATATTTCTCCTGCTGGTACGCCGCTATGATGCCGCGGGAAGAATTCACAATGGCGCCCAGACCGTCATCATTAAAGAAATGTACCAGATCGGCTCCCTTGCCGCCCTGCGCGCCGTAACCCGGCACCAGTATAAATGCTTTAGGCATTATTTTCCTGAGAATTTTGCCCTGTTCCGGATAGGTTGCCCCTACTACCGCGCCCACGTAGCTGTATTCGCTGCCCATGTGGGTCTCGCCCCAGCAGGCAACCTTTTCGCCTACCTGTTCATATAAAGGACGCATATCACCGTCTGCCAGCCGCTGATCCTGAAATTCTCCGCTGCTGGGATTTGAAGTTTTTACGAGAATAAAAATTCCCTTTTTTTCTTCTCTGCATACTTTTATAAAAGGCTCAACGCCGTCAGAACCAAGATATGGATTAACGGTTACAAAATCTTCATCAAAGCCGCGGCACATGGTATTGCCGACCTGAATCTGTCCCAAGTGTCCCACTGCATAAGCTTCCGAGGTAGAACCGATATCGCCGCGTTTAATGTCTCCGATTACCACCAGACCTTTTTCTTTACAATAATCAACGGTTCTTTTAAATACTGCCAGACCTTCGACTCCAAACTGCTCATACATGGCAATCTGCGGTTTTACGGCAGGAATCAGATCCTGTACGGCGTCCACAATTCCCTTGTTATACTGCCATACGGCCTCTGCAGCTCCCTGAAGATTCTCTCCGAATTCCGCATATGCTTTTTCCCGGATACCGGAAGGGATAAATTTCAGCGACGGGTCAAGGCCTACTACAATCGGAGCATGCGTTTTCTTAATTTTTTCCACCAATCTGTCAATCATATCGTTACCTCGTCTATTTTATGCGTAAACCGGCGTATACTCGTCAACATACTTTTTAATATTTGATACGTTTACATATTTGTCATACTGATCCCCGTTTACCACTACCAGGGTCGGAGCCTGCATAACTCCGTATTTTGCCGTCAGTTCCATATTTTCTTCCGCATCGATCAACACAAACCTGTCATTTTTCAGAAACTCTTTGGCAATCCTGCAGTTAGGACACGTCTTTGTAGTAAACAGATATTTCATATTTTCCGGAGTTTCTACTTTTACCTGCATGCCGCTGTCATAACCGGAAAGCGTTACAACGCTGTTCACGGGGCGCTTTAAAACAGAACCCGCAATGTCGTATTCGGTACGGTCCGCATATTCCTGCAGTTTGCCGTCGTTCCAATTTTGCACGGGACGGTAATAACCGGTAATACGGCTATAAATCTCGGTAGGATTCCCGCAGTGGGGGCATACCGCCTGTTCCCCCGCCAGATAACCGTGTTCCTTACAGATGGAATAAGTCGGCGACAGCGTATAATAAGGCAGCTTGTAATTATCCGCAATGGTCTTGACAAGATTGGCCGCAGCTTTCCAGTCAGGAAGCTTTTCTCCCAGAAATGCATGGAAAACCGTTCCCGAAGTATATAAAGTCTGCAATTCATCCTGTATATCCAACGCGTCAAAAATATCCTGTGTAAAATTAACCGGCAGATGAGACGAATTGGTGTAATACGGCGTCTCTCCCTGTGCGCCTGCAGTGCGGATACCGGGCCATCTTTTTTTATCATGCTTGGCAAGGCGGTACGTGGTGCTCTCCGCCGGGGTAGCCTCCAGATTATAAAGATCTCCGTATTTTTCCTGATAATCGGAAAGCCGGCTTCGCATATGATTCAGCACTTCTTTTGTAAATTCCTGAGTGCGCTTATCCGTCATATCCGCCCGGAGCCAGTTGGCATTTAATCCTACTTCGTTCATGCCGATCAGGCCAATGGTGGAAAAATGATTGTCGAAAGTTCCCAGATATCTCCTTGTGTAAGGATACAGTCCTTCTTCCAGCAGCCTTGTAATAACGCCTCTCTTTATTTTTAAGGAACGGGCCGCAAGATCCATCATATGGTTCAGGCGCGCATAAAAATCATCCTTATTTGCGGAAAGATACGCAAGCCTCGGCATATTGACCGTAACCACGCCTACGCTTCCCGTACTCTCGCCGGAACCGAAAAATCCCCCCGTTTTTTTCCGAAGTTCTCTCAAATCCAAACGCAGACGACAGCACATGCTGCGCACATCGCTGGGCTGCATATCGGAATTAATATAATTGGAGAAATACGGCGTCCCGTATTTTGCCGTCATTTCAAATAACAGTCTGTTATTCTCATTGTCGGACCAGTCAAAATCCCTGGTAATGGAATAGGTCGGAATCGGATACTGGAAACCGCGTCCGTTTGAATCCCCCTCAATCATGGTCTCGATAAAAGCTTTATTGACCATGTCCATTTCCTTCTTACAGTCCTTATATTTAAACTCCATCTCTTTTCCGCCTACGATCGCGGGAAGCTCCGCAAGATCATCCGGCACCGTCCAGTCTAACGTAATGTTGGAAAAAGGCGCCTGGGTTCCCCAGCGGCTGGGTGTATTGACTCCGTAAATAAAAGCCTCAATACACTTTTTCACTTCTTTGTAAGAAAGATTGTCCGCCTTGACAAAAGGAGCCAGGTACGTATCAAAAGACGAAAACGCCTGTGCGCCCGCCCATTCATTCTGCATAATCCCCAGGAAATTCACCATCTGGTTGCAAAGCACTGACAAGTGTTTTGCAGGCGCGGAAGTGATTTTACCGGTTATGCCTCCCAGTCCTTCATTAATCAGCTGTTTTAAGGACCATCCGGCGCAGTAGCCGGTCAGCATGGATAAATCGTGAATGTGTATATCCGCATTGCGATGCGCTTCCGCAATTTCCTCGTCGTAAATCTCCGAAAGCCAGTAATTGGCCGTAACAGCCCCGGAATTGCTCAGAATCAGTCCGCCTACGGAATAAGTAACCGTAGAATTCTCTTTTACACGCCAGTCTTCGATCTTGACATAACTGTTGACTACGTCTTTGTAATCCAAAATGGTAGACTTCATGGTACGCATTTTTTCACGCTGCTTACGATACAGGATATAAGCCTTGGCTGCCTCCGCATAACCGGCCTGCTCCAAAATCTTCTCCACACTGTCCTGAATATCCTCCACGTGAATCTGCCCGTCTTTCACCTTATCCTGAAAATCGGCCGTGACACGCAGAGCCAGCAGATCAACAATATCGTTGTTATACTGCATCTGTGTGGCGTTAAACGCTTTCATAATCACTTCGTTAATCTTAGTCAACACAAAGTCTGCCGTCTGTCCGTCTCTTTTGATAACCTGAAACATGTATAAACTCCTCCCCGATTAAATGAATTCCCGCTTATTCCGATTAAAAACTGCCGCATGCAACCATTGTAACAGCTTGCTTTGGGAAAGTCAATGAAAAGGAAGGCGAATCTACTATATATTGTGCAAATGAGCCTAAAAGGTCAAATATTTTGTGGTTTATCGTGTTTTTAAAAATTCATATTCCCTCTGCGCCTTTGTATCGTCCGGATAAGTTGCGATATAATTATTCATCAGCACCGCCGCCCTCTGAAAATCACCCAGATATTCATACGCTGCTATTTCGTTAAACTGCAGCGTCTGCATAATTCCGTTATTCTCAATATTCATCGCCTTCTGAAACGTCTCCAGCGCCTGTTGGTATGCTCCCTGTCTCATAAGGCATAAACCCAGCTGATTATAAATTTCGGCATTGGAGGTATCTTTCGCAATATAGCTGTTGTATACGCTGGCAGCATAATTATAATCGCCGGTCGCCTCATAAGCCCTTCCCAGATAAAGAAAAGATTCCGCCGTTCCTGCATCCTTTGCCTCCTCCAAAAGATTGCATGCCTGCTGGTAATCCTCCAGGTAATAGCAGATCCGTCCCTTATCATATGGATTCATACGCTCTCCGTTTTCCGCAAGCGCGTTTTCCAGATACTGCCTTCCGATGTCCCGGTATCCGTTTTCGTCAAACGCCTGATATATGGCGATCAAACGGTCAGGATTTTTGTTTGTCTGCGCCAGCACCCGGTCAAAATCCTCCTGTGCGGCTTCATATTCATCCAGCGCCAGGCGCATGGTTCCCCGCAGGAAAAAGGCGTCCGTTTCTTCCCCCCGCAGCTCTAAAATCGCCGTGTACGCAGCTTCCGCGCTTTTTGCATCACCGCTTTTATAATAAGCGGCGGCCAGATAATAATTCACATCAAAGTCAACATTCTGGATCATACCGTTCGAGAGCTGCAGACAGGTATTAAAATTCTCGATGGCCTGCGCATAATCTGTCATTCCCATGTAAGCAAGCCCCATGCCCCGGTAAAGCAGCCGTTCGTTCTCCCCGGCCCCCCGCGCCGCTTCAAAGCTTTCCAGGGCGCCGCCATAATCCAGACGTTTAATTTTCTCCATTCCTTCCGCAATATTCTGATCCGCCGTCTTACCGCCGCAGCCTGCCAGCAGACCGATACAAATCATCCATGCGGCCGTCATTATTTTCTTTTTTTTCATATTTCGCTCAAACACTCCTTCGATACAGGCATACCTCATATGCCATCATGCGGTTTTTATCATGAAAACCGTAATTCGACAAAATTCCACCGTATCCCGCCGGTCTTTTCGGTCTTTTGATAATCCGGCCGCTAAGATTACATTCCACATAAAAGGACAGGTTTGGGTCATCCCGGTAATAGCAGAAAAGATTCTTTTTCTTTTTATCCGTAAAACGGATGTCCCCGTAAACAAGGACAGGATACCGTTTGCGCAGGGCAATCAGCTTCTTGTAAAAATAGTAAACCGACTCCCGGTCCCGCTTCTGCCTGGCCGCTTCTTCCCAGTCCATCATAACCCGGGCATGATCTCTTGTACCTGCAAGCACTTTTTTAAACGCTTCCCCGGGTTCCATAGTCTTAAGCAGCTCTGTGTACAAATTGAGGCTTTCCACATCCCGCAGTTCGCCGATATCCTTAAAATCTGCGTTGACCGCTCCCAGTTCCTGCCCCTGGTAAATAAAAGGCGTCCCTTTTAAGGTAAACTGAATCACCGCCAGAAGCTTTGCCAGCACCTCCCGGAAAGCCGGAGCCGGATTCACCTTGGAAATCATCCGGGGATTATCATGGTTCTCATAAAACAGGGACATCCAGCAGCGATTGCCGTAATGCTCCATCCAGTCCATATAATATGCTTTCAGATAGTTCAAATCGTACCGGTAATCCTCAAACCGGGTATGTCCCGGCGTTTCCAGATGGTCAAAGGAAAACACCATATCCAGCTCGCCCCGGTAATCGGCCGTCAGGAGCCTGCTCATTTCCATGCCGATTCCCGGCGTCTCGCCTACGGAAAACGCCTTATACGGCGCAAAAGCATTTTTTTGTATTTCTCTCAGGTATTCATGCAGCCTGGGGCCGTAAAAATAATGCTCAATTCCATAGAAGCCCATCATTTTACCGATCTGTTCATTTCCTTCGGGCAGTCCTGCTTCTTTGGAAATATAATTGATAACGTCCATGCGGAATCCGTCAACGCCCTTTTCAAGCCACCAGCGGATCATTTGTTCAATGTCTTTCCTCACCGATGGATTATCCCAGTTCAGGTCCATCTGCTTTCCTGAAAAAAGATGAAGGGCCCACTCCCGGTTCTTTTCATAATAATTCCATGCGCTTCCGCCGAAAAAAGACGTCCAGTTATTGGGGGCTGCTTTTCCTTTCCTGAAAAAATAATAATCATGATATGGAGAATCAGGATTGTTTACGGCCTCCTGAAACCACGGATGTTCATCCGAAGTGTGATTTACCACAAGATCCATGATCAGATACATCTGCCTTTCGTGAAGTCCGGCAAGCAATGTATCAAAATCCTCCATGGCGCCGAATTCCTCCATTATCTTGTAATAATCCCGGATGTCATACCCGTTATCATCGTTGGGAGAATCGTATACGGGAGAAAGCCACAAGGCGTCAACACCCAGATTTTTCAGATAATCCAGCTTCCTGATAATCCCCTTTATATCGCCGGTTCCGTCTCCGTTCGTATCTAAGAAGCTCCTTGGATAAACCTGATAAAACACGGCCTCTTTCCACCATTTATGTGAAATCTCTCCCGGTATATCGGCCGGCCTGTCCTTTTCACTGTTTAAAAGCCGAAGAAACGTATCATAAAAAGAGGCGTCCAGAACTTTACCCGTTATCTTTGACAATGACTTCAGCGTCAGGTTTCCCGTCACCGGATTGTCCAGAATCCGGATATCCGTTCCGAGCGTCGTGAGAATTTTGCGTATCACATCCCGTCCTACGGGGTGTTCGCAGACTGTCTTAAGCTTTGTATTTAAATCCATCATCCCTCAATGTCCCCCCGATCCTTTAAATCCTGCAGAATCTTCTCATAAGTCCGGCAGTCGATCTTATACTTTTTTGAATAAAAAATAAAGCCTGCCACAATACAGAGCAGAGGAAGAACCATCATGGCCGTTTTCATAATAAATAATCCTGCCGGCGTAACATCCGCCGCGCTCCGGGCGTCCTTAATTCCGGAAATAATCACCGTTACACTGACAATTCCGCTTGCAACGGCTCCGCCTAACTTGTTAATAAAAGGCTGCAGCGCAAAGGTCACGCTGTCGTTGCGCTTCCCGGACTTCCAAAAGCCGTATTCTACGGTATCCGCCAGAAACATCAGCATCATAAGCTGGATAAAAGCCTGTCCCACAAACAAAAGCACTCCTGCAACGCCGATAAAAGCCATCGTACCCGTGGGCGCAAAAAAGAAAATTACGTATCCCGCCAGCACCAGCGCCGTGGAAACCGCATATAATCGTTTCCGTTCAAAAAATTTGCTTACAACCGGAAAAACAAGAAGCGCAATAATCTGTGAAATCCCCAGAATTACCGCAAATACGGAATACATCCCTTCGTCTCCGTAAGCATACTTGAAATAATACAGGCCAAAACTGGTTGTCGTTGTATAACCGATCATAAAAAGCGCCATGGACACTGCCGTAACCAGCAATTGGTCATTACCGAAAATCACCTTTACCATTCCCTTCAGACTGGTATGCTGCGTTTCGGTACGAAACACCCCGGACGGTTCCCTGACGCCGAAAAGCGTCACACACTGCCCCGCCCACATAATGGCGACAATCATTGCGGAAAACGCAAAATAACCCTTTTGCATACTGCCCAGGGCCTCTCCCAAAGCATTGGTAATCGGAACAATTCCCGCTACCACGAAAAACAAACCGATATTGGCAAAAATTCTTGCGGCCGAACCGATTTTTTCCCGTTCCTTCTGGTCAAGGCTTAAGGAAGGCATCATCGACCAATAGGCAATGTCATTAGTGGTAAAGCATACCCCCCACAATATATAAAGAATTCCGAAAACAGCCGTATACGCGGCTCCTTCCAGACCAAAATCCGTAAAAATCAGGACGGTTAATATGCCAGCCGTTACGGCGCCAAACGCGATCCACGGCTTAAACTTGCCAAAGCGGGTATGGGTATTGTCTACGATCACTCCCATTACCGGATCGTTAAACGCATCAAACACACGGGCTGCAAAAACAACCGCCGTAACCCACCACAAAGCGGCGGTCGAAAGCTCCACGATATCTGTCAGATAAAATATCAAATACATACTGACCATGGAATACACCATATCTCTCCCGACCGTTCCGAATCCAAAAGTAAACCGGTTGCGTCTTATTTCCATGCACACATCCTTTCCTGTCACTCCTCATCGCCGCAACAAATAGCATCCATAAATTCTGCTCCGAGTTTTAATCCCTGTCGGAAGCTTTCCAGTTTCTCCTGCTCATACTGCATCACATACAGGTTCTCCAGCTGTTCCAGTCTCCCGTAATCTTCTTTGGAAAGTATACAGGTAAAATATGCCTTCTCCTGTTCGATTCTGCGGCTCAGCTCCGCATCCGCCGTCCGCCTTGATTTCTTTCTTTCCCAGGGAGTTATTCTTCCGTAGTACAAATCATCTAAAAATACTCGTCCCATACGCATCAACCTTTCCTTTTTCGTACATAAATATTGTAACTTTTCGTGCACGATATGTCAATACGTACTTATCTTTTTTGCGATTGTATAAATTCTTCATAAATCTGCCTGCCGGTTCTTTTTACTTCTGCTTCCAGTTCT
Source organism: uncultured Lachnospiraceae bacterium (assembly GCA_910587935.1). Lineage (GTDB taxonomy): Bacteria > Bacillota > Clostridia > Lachnospirales > Lachnospiraceae > MGBC143606. Next base: position 16,582 of record CAJUNP010000006.1, on the reverse strand, counting down.
CTTGCAGAGATCAGTTCACAGCCCTGCCCTCTGATTATAATCTGCTCCAGGCCGTCTGAAGTGGCTACCCTGACCCGGTATTTTTTACCGAATTCATGGGCAAATTTTTCGATATACTGATCCGCAGTCTCGGCTTCCTTAGTATAGACCACATGAATATTGTGGTACGAAACGCTTTCCGTCTCATGCCCCTTAACACGGTAAGCGTCAAAAACTATAATCAGTTCACACCCTGCGGCCGCCTGATAATTGCACAGAATATCCTGCAGTGCGCCACGTGCGCTGTCAATATTCACCTGCGCCAGCTCCTTCAATTCTTTCCATGCAAAAATCACATTATATCCGTCCACCAACAGATATTCCTGCCGCGTCTCGCATCCCTTGTAGGTTACCGTAACGGGAGCCTGGGAAACTTTCTGTTTTTTACGTACATAACCGTACCGGGGTTTGTCCTCCTCCCTCCGGTTGGCGTGAAACGTTTTTTCCAGAATTGCTTCTACCTCATCCGTACCGATCCATTTTTCGGAAGACGTATTCCCCGTACCTGCCTTGTTTTTTGGTTCTTCGCTATCCGCCCCGTCCCGCCCACGGCGCTCCTTCACAAACGGAATATGCATATACGAGTCCACATCCCTCCAGTTCACGACAAAACCCGCGCCATGAGCGCAAAATACGGAATCCGCCGGGTTCTCCAAATCCGCCTCGGGATCATAACCGCTTTGCCGCAGGACTTCTTCCGTATTATGACAGGACACATACCCCTTCAGGCTGCAGGTAAAATGTCCCTGTCCTCCCGAATAAGCCCGGACCTCCCGTTCATAATTTTTCACCTCCGAAGCGGGAACCGTTCCCGTCAGCACGGCTCTGCCCTGACCTGACCGGCTAAGCGTAAATTCCGCGTATTTCCGGTCCAGATCCGACATGGCCCGTCCCACTGCCCCGTCCGGTATCTCCAGAAGGAATTCATAGCACGGTTCCAGCAATACGGACTGTGTCCGCATTAATCCGTGGCGGAGCGCTCTGTACGTTGCCTGCCGGAAGTCTCCGCCCTCCGTATGCTTCAGATGGGCTTTGCCCGCCACCAGCGTGATACGCATATCCGTAATGGCGGCTCCCGCCAAAACACCCTTATGTGTTTTTTCCTGCAAATGCGTCAGCACCAGCCTCTGCCAGTTCCGGTTCAGTTCGTCTTCGCTGACTTCCGTCCGAAACTGCAGGCCGCTCCCCGGTTCCAGCGGTTCCAGATATAAATGCACCTCCGCGTAATGCTTTAGAGGTTCATAATGTCCGACGCCTTCCGCAGGCTTTGCAATCGTCTCTTTATATACAATCCTGCCTTCCCCAAAGCTGACAGAAACGCCGTAACGCTCTCTGATCACGCTGCTTAAGATCTCAAGCTGTACTTCTCCCATTACCTGTATTTGAATTTCCTGGGTTTCTTCCTGCCAGACAATCCGAAGCAGCGGTTCTTCCTCTTCAAGCTGCCTTAATCCCGGCAGCATTGCCGCCGCGTCTACTCCCTCCGGCAGTTCCATCCGGTAATGCAAAACCGGTTCCAACACCGGAACCGTAATTCCCTCTTCCCGGCCCAGCCCCTGTCCGGGACAGGTCGTCTCAGGGCCCGTAACGGCGCAGACCGCGCCGGCTTCCAGTACACCTACCGTATCGAACCGGTTCCCCGAATAAATACGGATCTGATTTATTTTTTCTCCCACGCCGGGCAGAACGGACTTTACTTCAAGCCGTCCTCCCGTCACTTTCATATGAGTAAGACGATTCCCCTGCTCATCTCTTGCAATCTTAAAAACCCGCGCGCCAAATTCTTCGGGATAAACAGGCTCCGTCCACAGATTACTCATCTTTAGCATAAAAGCTTCAATACCCGTAAGCTTTAACGCCGATCCAAAAAACACGGGAAATATTTTTCTTTCCCGGACAAGCCTTTTCAGATTGTCTGCATCAATCCGTCCCTTTTCTAAAAACTGTTCCAGACTCCTTTCATCGCTCAGAGCAATCTCTTCATAAAAGGAATTCTGGCCGCAGTCCGTAAAATCAATGCAGCTGTCGTCAAGCATTTCTTTCAGACCTGCCATAAGCGTTTCTTTATTGCTGCTTTCCTGATCCATTTTATTGACAAACAGGAAAACCGGCAGTCCATGCTTTTTCAACAGCTTCCATAAAGTCCTTGTATGTCCCTGCACCCCGTCGGAGCCGCCGATAATCAGAACGGCCGCGTCCAAAACCTGCAGAGTTCTCTCCATTTCGGCGGAAAAGTCCACATGCCCGGGAGTATCTAACAGCGTAACCCGCCAGTCTCCGTATTCCAGAACAGCCTGCTTTGAAAAAATGGTAATTCCCCGTGTCCGCTCCAGCTCATGCGTATCCAAAAAGGCGTCTCTGTCGTCCACTCTTCCAAGCCTGCGGATGGAACCGCTGTTATAAAGCATAGCTTCCGATAGAGTTGTCTTTCCGGCATCCACATGAGCCAGCAAACCAATAGCAATCTGCTTCATTCCGACCGCTTCCTCCATATTTTTTCATTTCGGACCGTCTGCGCCCTTTTATAAGATTTTATCACTAACCGCCAAAGGCCGTCCAGTCTTTCTCAGAAAAAATGCAGAAACAGAAAACGGAAACAGAAATTATCGCGTTTTTTTATTGCACTTAACAGGGTTTTGGAGTATATTGGGAAAATAGAATGGACAAGCATGAATTGATCAGGGAGGTGTCGTATTGAAAAAAAGACTTGCAGCGCTTGCGGTTTCTCTTTTATGTTTTTCCAGCCTGTTTTCTTACTGGCTGTATACGTCCGATCGGCTGAGCGTCATTGCCGTCGCCGGATTTCAGGAAACAAACCCGGAAAACAATGATCTCTCTGCCGCCGAACCGGAAAAAGAATTAGATACTGCACAAAAAGAAGCAATTGAACAGTCGCTTCCGGAAGAAGAGCCGTTTCAGGAATATGATATAACTTTAATGGCCGTAGGAGACAATCTGATGCATATGGGGATTGTCAATACAGGAAAACAGGAGGACGGCACTTACGATTATTCCGTTCTCTTCCAGGGAATCCGAAGTCTTTTGGACATATCCGATATAAAAATCATCAACCAGGAAACAATTTTGGGAGGCAACGAACTGGGATTTTCGGGATATCCACGTTTTAACTCTCCCACGCAGGCAGGCGACGCTATTGCTGAGGCCGGTTTTAATGTGGTACTGCACGCCTCCAATCATTCCGCCGACCAGAATATTGAAGGAATTAATCATTGCGCAGCTTTCTGGAATACACACCCGGAGGTTTTGGTAACGGGAATTTACGGAGAGAACGGGAATACTTCAGATAACATCCCTCTTTTGACTGTTAAAGACGTGACGTTTGCCGTTTTGAACTATACTTACGGTCCCAACGCCGAAACGCTTCCCCGCGGCCTGGAAGACCATCTGAATCTACTGTGCGCCTGGAACGAAAACAGCCGTGCGCTTGATTTCACAACCCTGAACCCGCAAGTTCTGGAAGATATATCCAGAGCCCGGGAACTGGCCGACGTGGTAATCGTATGTCCGCACTGGGGCGCCGAATACGCGACTGCGCCATCCAGTTATCAAAAAACTTTCGCTCTGCAAATGGCAGAAGCCGGAGCCGATGTAATTATCGGAACACACCCGCATGTGGTACAGCCTGTTGAGTGGATTGAGGCAGAAAACGGAAACCGTACACTTTGCTATTATTCTCTGGGAAATTATCTGTCTACCCAAAAACAGGCAGTCTGTATGCTGGAAGCCCTTGCATGGATTACTTTCCATGTCACGGAAGACGAGGTATTCATTACGGATAAAAATACAGGTGTTATTCCTATGGTCTGCCAATACAGTTCCGGCCCGCTGCGCTTTGAAAAGGTATATTTTCTGGAAGATTATACGGAAACGGAAGCGCTTGCCCACGGCATCCGCAATTATGGAGGCGTGGCGCTTCGAATAGAAGATCTGGAGAAATGGAGCAGCGAAATTCTGGGAGACTGGATTCTCCCAGTCTCCCAGATTCTGAATACAGATTACCAAGGGTAACTTAATCAATTACATTTTTTACGCCTACAATAGTGCTGTAATCCGCGGCGCTGATAATAACGCCTTTCCGTGCGTTTGCCGCGTGAATAATCTGCCCGTCGCCGATATAAAGACCTACATGCGTACAGGTTTTGCCATTAGAGGAATAACAGATAATATCACCCGGCTGAATCTCACTGTAATCGATACTTCTTCCGGCCCCCGACAGCTGTCCTGAAGGCGTTCTGCTGATAGAATAACCAAAATCGGCATATATAAAACAGGTAAATCCGGAGCAGTCCGTTCCGCCTGCCAGGCTTCCTCCTCCGTGTACGTACGCATTGCCCAGATACTGCATGGCATCGTCTACGATTGCCGTCCGCAAATCGGACGCAGAACCGCCGGTTACAGGATTTTCCTCCCCGGCTGCGGCCACGATTATTTCCTCTTTAATATCTTCTGTCTCCGCCCTTTGTTTTCTTTCTTCCTGTTCTCTAAGCAGCGCCAGTTCTTCCTGCTCTTCGGCAATGGATTTAGCATAGGTAAACTCTTCCAGAACCGTCACGTATTCAGCCGATACATAGCCTTCTTCTTCCATATACCGAACCCGGAGCCATTCCCCGCAGTTCTCCAGAACTTTTATTTTTTCTTCAAAATTCACGTACCCGATCCTTTCGGAAGAAATATCGGCTTCTTTCCGGACATTCAAACGCTCTGCCTGCACTTGTGCATATCTCGTAACGTACTGATCAATCACTCCCGCCGCCGCGTCGCCGTAAACAAAAAATTCAGACTTAATATATCCTTCCACGCTTCCGGAAACAACCTGAAACCAATCGCCGTTTTCCCCGGCAGTACCGAGAATATGCGCGACTGCGCCGTTATAGATTTTACCGAGTATTTCGCCGTCCGTATCCGGGGCATTTCTGACATTGACGTAACGGTCCACCTGAGCGATTGCAAGGTCGCCGTACTCATTTTCTTCCTGAACCTCCAACAAGGAGGCAGTCTGTGCTTCCGGCAACTGACTGTCCGGAAAAAATCCGCCTTCCAAAACGTCCGAAACCATGTGATCCGGAGCCGTATTGCCTGAAACCGTATTATCCGACACCGTATCTGGGGAAACTTCTCCCGTTATTCCCGCCGCTATAACGTCACTTGCATTATTTTTTTGTCTTATTTGCCAGACAAGACACGGCAGCGCTATGCAAAAAGCGCCTGCCATCACAATAAATATCAATTGTTTTCTCATTTTCTTCTAAAAAAGGAGTACCGCTCCCGCAATACTCCTTTTTCCCTCTTATCTCATATGAACGGTTGTCAATTAGTATTTTCCAAATCCGTCTCCAAGAGAAATGATCTGCTCATTATCTACATTTGAAGCGGAAGATGAAGAAGAACCACCTGTATAGGAAGAAGCGGATCTGGCGCTGCCCAAGTTATAAATAGACAGCATTTCTTTCATTCTTGCCGCCTGGTTAGACAATTCCTCACTTGCAGCCGCACACTGCTCGCTGGTAGCGGAGTTTGTCTGTACAACCTGAGAAACCTGTGCAATAGCCTGATCGATCTGTGCAACAGCCGTTGCCTGATAGTTACTGGACTCGGCAATACCGTTGATAATCACTTCACTCTTCTGTACAACGTCTGCAATAGCATCCATAGCCTGCGCCGTAGCGTCTACGATCTTGGAACCGGAGTTTACTTTTCCGATGGAATCCTCGATTAATTCAGCGGTTTCGGCTGCCGCTGCCGCACTCTTGGCAGCAAGGCTTCTAACCTCTTCCGCAACAACAGAGAAGCCTTTTCCCGCTTCACCGGCTCTTGCCGCCTCAACTGCCGCATTCAAAGCAAGAATATTGGTCTGGAAAGCAATATCGTCGATAACTTTGATAATCTTGGAAATGCTCTCGGAGGACTTATTGATATCCTTCATTGCAACCATCATATCTTTCATCTGCGTATTACCCTGCTTTACGTCGCGGATTGCCTGGACTACCAGTCCAGCCGCTTCGTTTGCCTCTTCCGCGTTGCGTTTGGTCTTCTCCGCAATTTCGCCGATCGAAGAGGTAATCTCCTGAATCGCACTTGCCTGCTCGGTTGATCCCTGTGCCAGCGCCTGGCTTGCGCTTGCTACCTGGGAGGAGCTGATCGTAACCTGGGAACCTGCGTCGCTGATATTGGTCAGCGCATTAAGATTATCGTCTACCAGTTTCTTTAAGGAGTTGCCTAAAAGATCTTCCGCTGATTTGGGAACGACGGTAATTGTCAGATTACCTTTTGAAATCTCCTCGGCAATCTGAGCCTGGTTTTTAATATTATCAATTACCTTTCTGTATTCCTCAACCATCTCTCCAAATTCGTCGTTATTATATTTTTCCAGTTCAATGTTTACTTGCCCCATTGCAATCTCAGTCGCCGCATTAGACAATTGTTCAATCGATTTTCTAATGATTTTTATTAACGCTATGGCAATAAAGAGTGAAATCACAACAGATACCAGAATCAAGCCCGCGCTTGCCATATTTGATAAATTGGTGGTTTTCTGTATGTTGGCCATATCCTTTGTTTTAACCTGCGTAATCGTATCGATGAGGATCTGCGATTTTTCCTGATCCGCACCGATCTCTTCCATGGTCTGCTGGATGGTCACAAATTCTTCGGTCTGCATATCGGCCACACTGTTGGTAACATTGCGCACCGCAAGCATTCCCAGTGCCACATTAATAATAGATAAAATAATCGGGACTGCAAAACCCAAAATCATTTTTGTTCTTATCGTCATGTTTTTCATAGTCTCATACCTCTCATTCTTCTACTATAATCATATCATTTGCCTGATCAGCTACCGCTAAATCGTCATCGTTCAGCAGTTTATCCGGATCTAACAAAAGTTTTACGGAATCTCCTACTTTACCGATACCATATACATACTTATGATGCGCCTTATCTGAACGTCCGATCGACGGCGGCGGTAAAATATTTTCTTCTTTGATCTCAACTACCTCTGCAATTTTCTCTATAATGAGTCCTACAACCGTAGACTTCACACTGATAACAATAATACAGGTTCTGTCATTATATTCAAACGGTTCCTGTTTGAAACGCAGTCTGACGTCAATGACGGGTATAACTTTTCCTCGTAAGTTGATCAGACCCTTAATATAATCTTCTGTCTCAGGAATGGCGGTAATCGACTGGAACTGAATAATTTCATTGACATATTGGATCTTAATGCCGAAATATTCATTTCCTGATTTGAAGGTCATATACTTGCCTTTTTGCTCATCGTGCTCATCCGCGGCATTCTGAGCAGCTTCTTCTGCCCGTCTTACCAAATCGCTAGTGTCACTCATGAATAATTGTTCCTTTCTTTAATTTAATCTAATAGTCCACCCGGATCTAATATCAACGCGATGCTTCCGTCGCCAAGCTGTGTACAGCCGGATAATCCCTTGACCTTTTTTACATATGACGGAATCGGTTTCACAACGATTTCCTGTTCCCCGATCAGCCGGTCTACAAACAGGCAGATTTTCTTATCCTCCACTTCCAGAATCAGCATCATGCCGTCTTCAATGGATTCCTGATACTCCTTTAACCCGTACCATTTACCCAGCCTGAGCACGGGATAACATTCGCCGCGTATCATGATGTATTCTTCTCCGTTTGGTTCGTGAATCATCATATTTTCCTGTACGCGGACAAACTCTTTAATAACGCCTGTTTCCATTACAAAGGAGGAATTACCGGTCTCCATCACAATACCGTCGATAATTGCCAGCGTAAGCGGAATTTTGAGACTCATAACCGTACCGATGCCCGCAGAGCTGTCAATATCCAACACACCTCCGATTGCCTGAATATTCTGAATCACAACGTCCATGCCGACGCCCCGTCCCGAATACTCCGTAATCTGCTCATTGGTAGAAAATCCCGGAAGGGTTATAAACTGATATACCTCTTTGTCCGAGTATGCGGTATCCGGTTTACTGTCATCCAAAAGTCCTTGTTTTCTTGCTTTTGCAAGGATCTTCTCCCGATCGAGACCTTTTCCGTTATCCTCTACGCTGATCCATACTTTGCCGGCTTCCGTCCTTGCCGACAAGGTTACCTTGCCTTTATTCGGCTTTCCTGTTTCCATCCGCTCTTCGTTGGTTTCGATTCCGTGATCGACAGCGTTTCTGACCAGATGCATCAGCGGATCGGAAATATGTTCTATAATGTTCTTATCCACTTCCGTCTGTTCGCCGATCATTTCAAACTCAATATCTTTACCCAGTTTTCTGGATACGTCAAAAACGATCCGGTTCATCTTCTGGAACGTATTGGTCAGCGGCACCATACGCATGGACATAATAACGTTCTGCAAGTCTGTGGAAATCTTTGACATCTGGGAAGCGGCCTTATTAAAGCTGTTCAGATTCAGTCCCGGCACTTTCAAATCGGGATTCTGCAATACGACCGACTCCGAGATAACAAGTTCTCCGATCAGATCCATCAACTGATCCATCTTGCTTACATTTACGCTGATAAAGGAAGCCTTTTCCGCTTTCGCTTTATCTTTCGCCAAGGTCTTATGCTTTCCGGGTTCTTTCGACTTAATAACGAAATCACCAGGAGCCATCGGCGCTTTTGCAGGAGCTTTCGGCGCTTCCTCTTTACCTTTTGCTTCGTTCTCCTGCGCCTTTGCCTCGATTGCTTCCACACTGGACTGCAGATCAATCTGCGCATCCTGTGAACCAAAATCAAAGCCCTGAAGGAATTCTTCCGCCTTACATTCGAAAACATCCACCTGCTTGATATCATAACCTACGCCGATGACCTCACGGATCTGTTCTTCCGTACACTGCGCCTGCAGCAGGACACGGAATCCTTCTCTTAATATAACTTCGGCGCTTTCTTCATCTGAAAGGATATCCTCCGGAGAATACAGCAGATCCTCCGCGATCTCCTTCAATGCATATACGGCTTTATACGCATGAATATTTGCCATCTCCGTTTCCGGATAAAATGTAAGATAAATTTTGTAAAAGCGGCTGGCGCTGGTGGCCACGGGAGCTATGTAAAACTGTTTCGCCGGTTCATGTACATTCTTCGGCGGCAGTTCCCCGCCTTCCTTTTTCACGCCTTTTTTAATCATTTTCAAAAACTTGCCAAGACGCTCAATGATCTCGCTGGCATCGCCGTCTACCGGGTTGCCGTTTCGGATTTTTTCCAGTTCACCCGAAATAAAATCGTTCACCTCCAATACGTGTTCCACCAATTCCAGATGCGGTACATTTTCGGGATGCGATTCTCTCAGATAATAGAAAATATCCTCCAGTTTATGTGACACAGCTGTGATATTATCAAACATCATAATACCTGACGAACCTTTAATCGTGTGCATGGTCCTGAATATTTCATTGATACTGTCTTCGTCAAAACAGTCTGCGTCCTTCTGCTCCAGAACTCTTTCCTGAAGCTGTTCAAGAAGCTGTTCGTTTTCAAACAGATACATATCCAGCATGCCGTCTGTGTTAAATTCCTCAGCCATATCATTCTCCTTTCCTGCATATTGTAATATATTATTTTGCAATATATTCTTTCGTTATATCAGTTCCAGCTTCTTTAACGCCTGTTCAAATCTGTCCTGATCAATAGGTTTGCCGGAATATACCGTACATCCAAGTTCAAAGGCCATCTTCACGTTTCTCTCTTCATTCAGGGCCGTCGTCATTATAACCTTCACTGCCTGCTCTGCCGGAACATTCTTCTCCTTTTCAAGATTACGAATTCCTACAAGCGCCTGATATCCGTCCATAACCGGCATCATAATATCAAGACAGATCAAATCATACGGTTCTCCGTCCTCCAAGGCCATCATAAATGCATCCACCGCTTCCATTCCATCCACAGTCACATCGCATTCTCCGTACCTGGATAAAAAATTCAACATAAACTTTCTTGTTGCAAAATCGTCTTCTGCCAATAGAATTTTCATTATCTTTCTCCTTTACATTTTATTTAATAATGCGTATGTTCTTCGGGGAATATCCGAAAGCTTTTCCTGATACTCCACGGCCCCCAAGTCATATGCAACTTTAGGCATACCATAAACCACACAGGTGGACTCATCCTGTCCTATGGTTTTTGCTCCCGCCTGGCGCATTGCCAGAAGTCCTTTTGCACCGTCGCCGCCCATTCCGGTCAGGATGATTCCAAGGGCGTCGCGGCCCGCAACCTTGGCAACAGAGTCAAACAACACGTCAACGGAAGGACAGTGCCCGTTCACTCTGGGTCCCTTTTTACATTCTACCTGATATACGCCGTTCACCTTCAGCAAATGCATATGCATATCTCCTCCCGGAGCAATCAGCATACTTCCCGGCAGCACCCTGTCCCCGGTTCTTGCTTCCTTTACCTTGATACGGCATTGGTCGTTCAGTCTTTTGGCATACATTTCCGTAAAACCGGGAGGCATATGCTGTACCACCACAATTCCCGGAATATCCGTTCCGAATTCCTTTACTACGGAAAAAATCGCTTCCGTTCCTCCCGTAGACGCGCCGATCGCCACAATCAGATCTTTCCCCTTAACGGCCAGTTTCTGCTGTTCCTGCGCCATGGTTACCTTTTTAATATTACTGATCTTAGCCGTAGAAGCTATTTTAATTTTTACCAGCAATTCGTTTTTAATAAATTCTTCCAGCTGCGCTCTGCTGGATACCGCAGGCTTTGCAACAAAATCTACGGCTCCCGCGTTCAATGCGTCGAACACCTTATCGCTCAGGGAACTTATTACTACTACCGGAAGCGGATATTGCGGCATAAGCTTTCGCAGAAACTCAATACCATTCATCCGGGGAAGCTCCACATCCAGCGTCATAACATCCGGATGATGCGCAAGTATGGCGTCTCTTGCTTCAAATGGGTCCTTTGCAACGGCTACCACCTGTATTGCGGGATCTTTGCTTAAATTCTGAACCAGCAGTTCGCGAAACACCAGGGAATCTTCTACAATCAAAATCTTAATCGGCAGCATATCTATCCAGTCCCTCCCTCTTTTCTAAATATTGAAGGCTTAATAATCTGCAGCGGTGTATTGTTTCTGTCAAGGGTTTCCGTTGTTCCTATAAACAGATATCCCCCCGGCACCAACGTATCGCATACTTTTCTAACCAGATCACTCTTTGTCTTCTCATCAAAATATATCATAACATTACGCAAAAATATAGTATGCATTTTCTTTTTAAACGGAAAAGGGTCCATTAAGTTGAACTGACGGAACAAAACCTCTTTTTTCAGATCGTCCGTTACCTGAAACTGTCCGCTTCCGCTAATTGATTTAAAAAAATGCCTTTTCCAGTTTTCGGGAAGATTTTTTAACTGCTCCCCACTGTAAACCCCCGTGCTTGCCTGCTTCAATACTTTAGTCGAAATATCCGTAGCCAGCACTTTGGTATCCCACTGGTTTTTCTCCAGTCCGAAAAAGTCTGCCAAAACCATCGCAATCGTGTAAGGCTCCTCGCCCGTCGAAGCGGCGCCGCACCAGATGCGCAGGTCCCTGCCGGAAGCCTCTTTCTTTCTAAGCCAGGGAAGAACAACATTTTTAAAATATTCGAAATGCTCAAATTCTCTCATAAAATATGTATGGTTCGTAGTGAGAAAATTTACCAGCATCTTTTCCTGCGTCCCGCTTTTATCATTTTCTACTTCATCCATATATTGATGGAAGTTCTTCCATCCGTTGGCCCTTATGTAATTCTCCAAACGACCGTTTACAATCACCTTTTTCTGGCTCAGGTCAATGCCGTACCTGTCTTTCATAAAAGTCGAAATTCTTAAAAACTCTTCATCGGTTATCAATGTCCCTTACCTCCGTCAAAATCATAATTCAATTCTGTCAGTATAATTGACGTGATATCTTACTGCAAATTTCGTAAATATCAGGATTAAACTTTACTCCCGCTTCCTTTTTCAAAACAGAAAGCGCTTCCTGTCTGTCACAGCCCTCCCTTTCCCGAAGTACACAATACCGGCCAACCAGCGAAACAATCTGGGCTGCAAGGGGAATCTCATTCCCTTTCAAGCCCTCAGGATACCCGCTTCCGTCCCAGTTCTCATGATGATAATGGGCAATATCCGCCGATATGCTGATAAAATCATTGTAATCACTGCTTCCGTGAAGATCCTGTAAAAGCTTAGCGCCAATAACCGTATGCTCCTGCAGGACGGAAGTTTCATCTTCGTTCAGTTCCCCGCCTTTTATCAAAATATCCCTGGGCACCCCGATATTCCCTATATCGCATAAAGGAGCGGCCAGTTCAATCGTATCAATATATGTATCGGAAATCTTTCCTTCAAATAAAGGAGAAAGCTGCATGCCCTGCGCCAGCGTCCGGCAGTTATCTTTCAGATGTCTGGCATGGCTGTTTTCATAAAGAGAATTCTTCGCGGCAATATCTGCCAACGCATACAGTATATTTTTTTTCTCCTGCTCCATTTGTTTTAACTGTTCGTTAACGGATATCTGGAGCTTTCTGTTTGTATTCATCAGTTCCTGCTTTGCTTCATGAAGACGCAGGTGCACCCCTACCCTTGCTTTAACCACTTCCGGGATAAAAGGTTTCGTAATATAGTCCTCTCCTCCAAGAAGAAAACCTTCCACAATATCCTGTGGATCGTCAAAAGCAGAGATAAACACAACCGGAATATTTTTTGTTTCTTCGCTTCCCTTCAGAATCCGGCACAACTCATATCCGTTCATTCCGGGCATGGATATATCCGTCAATACAAGACTGGGCGGAGATTTTTTAATCATTTCCAAAGCCATTTCTCCGCTTTCGGCCAAAACTGGCCGGATCCCGATATCCTTCATAATCTCTTCCAGAATGATTCTGTTGGTTTCTACGTCGTCCACAATAAGAATCTTACTCTCTCCTGTATCTATACCTTCATAAATCATCCGTTTCTCTCCTTCCGATTACAGGCAGTTTTTCAATTCTTCATACCCGGCGGTTACTTTCTCATAGTTTTCTTTCTGAATCGCCATTTTCAATTTCAACACTCTCCGCTTAACTTCCTGGGGAGCTTCTTCCGTTAATTGTCTGACCGTCTCCATAAACATTTCCGCTTTCTCCCAATTCTCCATTTCCACGCAGAGAATCAGCTTGGATAAATTGCGGTTCAGGTTATCGAGATTTTCCGGCGTACCAAATCTTTTAATATTCAAAACATCTTCCTGCTCTCTGTCAGCGGCAAAAGACGCCGTAAATGCCGGTTTCTGGAAAGTCTCCTGCGTCAAAACGCCCTCTTCGCTTTCGCAGGCGCCGACCCAGATGGAAAACGAAAAATTACTTCCTCTGTCTTTCTCGCTTTCTACTTCAATGCTTCCTCCCATCAGCTCTACAAGCTGTTTGCAAATATTAAGTCCAAGCCCCGTACCTCCGTACTTTCTGGAAATGGACGCATCCACCTGGGAAAAGCTCTGGAACAGCTTATCCCGGTCTGCTTTATCGATTCCGATTCCCGTATCGGATACGATAAAAAATAATTCGATCTTATCGTTTACCTGCGCCGTCTTCACAATTTCCACACTGATCTTACCTAAAGATGTAAATTTCAACGCATTAGATAAAAGATTATTCAACACCTGGACAATTCTTAATTCATCACCGATTACATATTCCGGAATCTGCGGAGACACCGTCATAAAAAAACCCAGTCCCTTTTCGGTGATTTTGTTGATGTGATGTCCCTTAACATAGTCTAACATATTCCGGAAATGAAATCTACGCGGTTCCAGTACAAATTTACCTGCTTCCAACTTGGAAAAGTCCAGAATATTGTTAATGATTTTATTCATGTCGTCGCAGCATCTTTCAATCAGACGCAGTGATTTTTCCGTCCGTTCATCCGCCTTCTCAGTCAGCATCTCTCTGACATTGCCTAAAATACCGTTGACCGGAGTCCTCAGTTCATGGGTTATGTTCGCAACAAACTCCGATTTTACCTTTAATGCCTGCTGCGCTTCTTCCCGGACCCGTTCCACCTCTCTGCTCAAAAATTCCTTTTGCAGAATGTCATTGGCCATGCATATGTACATTCCCGAAGAAGGCGTATATATTATACGCGCCTCTACCGGAAAACACGTCATATTTTTACGATATGCCACAAGATTCTTAAGTTCCTGTGAATCTGAAGCCCGCTGTTCAAATCCTTCGTTCCCGGCTCCGAAAGCGCCCGGAAAAACATCGCCGATTGTTCTGCCGCACAAATCGTTATCATATTCCAGCTTTTGCAGCGCGGCGGCATTGGCATAGGAAATTTCACCGGCTCTATTAAACATTATAATCATTTCCAGGGCATTTTCCACGGGAAATATATGGTCACTGCTTTGTTCCATTCCAATCCTCCCTGTTTTGCGAAGCAAAATGCGACTGTCCTACAGGAGCAGAGGATTTTCCTCCCTGTTTTGCGAAGCAAAATGCGACTGTCCCTACAGGAGCAGAGGATTTTCCTCCCTGTTTCCCACCTTACCAACAGCCTGTAGCCCAAAAACGGCAGCAAAAAACATGAAATTTTTTGCTGCCTGCTGTCGGTTTCATCACGAAAAGCTAAACATTTTAATTACTTCCACGATGTTAAAGAAATCCTCTTTGGCAAGCGCGAAACATTCCAATACATCCGGTGAAAACTGCCCACACTCACCACTCATAATCATATCGTACGCAATATTGTTGGCATATGGACTTTTATATACTCTGGGACTGACCAATGCGTCATATACATCCGCTACGGCAACAATGTGCGCGCTTATCGGAATCTCTTCCCCTATCAGATGATCGGGATAACCGCCTCCGTCCCATCGTTCATGGTGATGCCTGCAGATTTCATAGCAATAACGGTAAAACGGATCGGACTGATCCGCATGAAACTTTTCTAAAATATCACAGCCTATCGTTGTATGCGTCTTCATGATCTCAAACTCTTCGGGAGTAAGCCGATCCGGACCAGGTTTTAACAGAATCGCATCCGGTATGCCGATCTTCCCGATATCATGCAGTGCAGCAGCCCTGGCTATCTCATCGATCTGTTCGTTAGTCAGTCCGTACTTTGGGAAATACTTCATCAGATACTTAAGCATAATTCTGGTGAAATATTTAATACGCCTGATATGTTCGCCTGTCTCCAGACTTCTGAATTCTACTACGGAACTTAGCGCGTCGATCATGAATTCGCTGCTCTGCAGAAGCTTCTTCTCCTGAGCCCGTATTGCGTCTTCCTGCTCCTTCAGTCGCCGTTCCATATTATGTTTATTCTGATACAGCTCAATAACATTTTTTGCTCTCCGCATAACAATATGCGGATAAAAAGGCTTATGCATAACATCCGCCACACCATAAGCATATGCCTGATCATCACTGTCAATTACCGCTTCCCCTGTAATCAGAATTACAGGAATCTTTTCAAGCAGTTCATGCTCTTTCATATAATCAAGCACACCGAAACCGTCAAGGACAGGCATAACGACATCCAATAAAATCAATACGATATTGCTGTTCTGTTCAATCAGGTCGTTGGCATCGGCTCCGTTGCCCGCCTCCAGAATCTCATACTCATCCTCGAACACGCCTCTAAGTATCATACGGTTTACTTCTTCGTCATCAACAATTAAAATTTGCTGTTTACCCATGATATCTCCTTATCCATCCGATTATTTTATTTATATTTTAAATTACCATTTTTTAATATAAATGTCAATTGATTTTAGATTATACGGCGTATTCAGCTATGATTCCCTGAAAACGCTGGTATACTTCCTCCAATTCCTTAACCATATCCTGCAGCTTCTGCGTATCAACCTCTTCCGGCTGCTTTCCGCGCAAAAGATCACAAATTGCGGCCGCCGCTTCCCAGATCGGATTCAATCCGAGGTTTGAAGAAACGCCCTTAATGGAATGAGCGTTGTTAAAGACTTCCTCGTATTCCTTTTTTGCCAGATTGTCCTGTAAAATTTGAAGATTTTTGTCATCCTGGAATTTCAGGATGAACCTCATGTAAAGTTCTTCCTTGCCCATAAAACGCTTTACGGTCGTATTCACATCCGCTCCGTTATCTTCCATCCGCTTTTTGAAATTCTCATCCATATTTAACCTCCATGCTGCCGCAGTCCTTGAATCCGAACAAAGGCACAGTATTTAAACCTTACAAAGATTATACTCAAAACCGGCACGGATAGCAATGATAATTTTTTCCGATTCAGGAAATTATCATCTCTTAACGGGGGATAAATCCGAAAAACACAAAAAAAGCCGCATTGTCAAGTCCGTGAAAACATGTTAGACTAAATTTGAAACAGTATACCAAAACAGCTCTCAGGCAACGCTTTTGCCCCCTTCGGAAAACCGATACAGGAGACCTCATGATGAATGAAATAAAATGGAACGACCGGTTTAATATAGGTATTGATACAATCGACAAAGCTCATAAAAAACTCGGGAGTTTGACAGTTGAATAAGAAAAAAATTCTTGCAGGCCGCATAATGCC
>CAJUNP010000005.1 GCA_910587935.1 uncultured Lachnospiraceae bacterium | reverse complement strand
GAATTCAAATCTAATTCAGCAATATAGCTATCAATATTTTCTTTTGAGATAATATCTCCTAAAGAGTTTTTAATCCAATCTTTATCTGCTTTTTTAGAGAAAAGATTATTTTTTAAACTTTTCCAAAATCCAACATTTTCATCAAAGTTATCAAGATTATCAATAGCTGACTTAAATGCTTCATTTATAGCAGTTCCAAGTTCATTGAATGATTTTCCGAATATACCTATTTTAGAAGTCCATTTATCAATTTTACTGTCAAATGTTTTGAATATCATACTATAAATTATTATAGGTTGTGGATACCTATTTTACTGTGTATTGTGGAGATACACATAAAAGTAGTTGTGGAGTCTACTTGTGATATATGGAAAAATATGATAAAATAACTTTCGATATAAGTTGCATCGGAGGAATTATCAATGCTTTGTTACTGTAAAAAATGTGGTAGAGTTGTTCAAGAAGTTTATGGAAGAGATAAACAAATATGTGACTATTGTAATGGCATACTTGAATATATTCCGAAACAATTTTTGATTGGTAAAAGAGGAATTGCTTTAAATGATGATTTAAAACAGCAATTCATTGATGAATATATTAAATCCTCTCCAGAATTTGACCAATATTTATTTGATCATAGAGATGAAGATTTATTCAAACGTAGGATGGAGAATAGAGCAAAACTTGAGCATGGCAAACAAATCTTAGAAGAGAAGAGCAGAAGTCCTAAATGCCCTAGCTGTGGAAGTAGCAATATTTCCAAAATCGGAGTAGTGGGTAGGGCAGTGTCTTTTAAGCTGTTTGGTTTTGCGAGCAGCAAAATTGGTAAAACGCATAAGTGTAATAATTGTGGAACTACTTGGTAGATGTTTTTCTCCGTTTCTTCCACTACGGCCAGGAGAAATCCGCGCATTATTCTATTTCTTCCCATAATAATATAGTTACTATTAAGAAACAGAAGAGCAGCATCACTCTTTTGGTTTCTACCCAGTCACGGGCAAGTTTTCCTTCTTGGTATCGAGTGCCTCTTACAAGCCTTTCGACTCAAAACCGTTTACACTCTGTGAACACTTCCATATCTGAGTAAATCAGACTTAGGGTTTCCGCTGCTGATTGGTGGTTTAGTCTCATCCACAAGACCTGTCACTTAGCGTTTCCGCATATGACCTGCTGCATATTTTCTTGTCATTGCTGACATCCTTTCGGAGTGCGTGTCACGCTCACCGTTTCCGGTCACGTTGTAGCTATGCAGTACTATCTATTCACTATAATTAAGCTTCCCAGCACTGAGGAATAGCAATCCCCAATTACGGTTTGTTTTATAGAACACTGTGAGTTGACGGGGCTCACACATTCCTGCCTTTGCCATTTTAATTAAAAAATAACTCAGGCATGAAGGGCATATTCAAAACAAAAGACAGTTTATGAAATCCGTACACTTATACGGCATTTACCAGTGTTCCTGACTCCTGCAAATAATCCTGCGCTAAGTCCGATCGTGCCTAAAGCGCCGAGTTTATCCGTAACAGTATTAACAACGGAAAGAAGGCTGTTTAAACCGTTTACCACGGTGATAACAGCATCAGAGTCAACAATGTTATTCATGGTGGACTTCCATGTATTGCCAATACGGTTCAATGAACCTTCCCATGAGTCAGCCGTCTTTTCCGCTTCAGCAGCCATGGAGTCGGTTCCGGTGGCGTATTGCTGCAGCATTGTTTCATATGTATCCCATTGACGCAGTAGTGCATCGAACTGTACTGCGTTTTGCTCACCGCCGACAGAATCCAGCAGGTTTGTCCGGCGGCTGTCGGATGCATCCAGTTTGTTGTATTCGGCAGATAAATCCTTTAGTACTTCCATTGGGTCCCGAAGGGATACAATCCCGTTTCTGGTTTTTTCTAAATGTACATTTAATGCGTCACAGGCATTTTTGTATCTGGCAAGGCCTTCCGCATCAATTCCTTTTTCCACATCGGTTACCTGTCTGATAAGCAGTAAGACAGTATTCAATGCATTTGCGGCCTCGGAACCGCTTTGCTGTGTTGCGGCTATCATGGCGCCCAGTGCGGCAGCTGTTTCGTCGGCGTCTACGCCAAAAGAAGCGGCAGTGGAACCAACGATAGACATGCCTTCTGCAAGGTCTGCCATATTCAGGGCATTTTGGTTTGCAATATAGTTGCTGCCGTCTAAAACTTTTGTTAATTTTTCAACGGACCCGCCGAACTGGTAGGCATTATTCGTTGCCATGATGTATTGATCTGCAAGTTTTGCGGTTATACCGCCGGCGGTTTGTGCGGCTAAAGACAATTCGGCAATTTCTTCCGCATTTTTATAACCGGCACGGGATGCCTCCAGTACGCCGGTTAAATAGTCCGCTGCGGATTTACCGTATTTACCAGCAGTATCAAAGGAGTTATCGGCTATTTCGCTTAAATGGGACTTAGACAATGTATCATTTGTCTTACTGATTTCCGTCAAAATGGTGTTAATTTCTTTTAGTTCTGAAAAAGCAATTTTTGTGTTGGATATCAAAAAATTCACACCGGATCCTGCAGACAGCCATCGATTAAGGCTTTGTGTTGCCTGCGACATCTGTTCTTTAAGAAACGAGGTAAGTTTTTCAAGGCTGTGCCAGGAGTTTTCCGGTTCTTGGTTATTATTGGACATTTTGTCACCGACCTTTCATATTTGTTGTTTTTTATTGCGTCTATCATAATAAGAAAAACGGGAGGGGGGTATGGGAACCCGGTAAAACTAGGGGATTGGGGGATTCTAGCTTTTCATAAATTCTGAAAAATTTACAAAAATATTCAACCAGTTCCGTAAAGGAGCTTCGTCTGCCCATTTCATCATGCAGGGAAATGAGGGATTCCATTTTGGAAGTAATGGAAGACAGGTAGCTGTCCATGTCATCGTAATAGGTCAGGATGTTGTCAAGCTTTTGCCGGATCAGGCTGCGCTGCTGTTCGTAAAGATCCTGGATGGTATTTTGTACATCCTGCGCTTTATCATACCATTCCTGATACCGTTCAATTTTTTCGGACAGCTCTTCGTCGGATAATTCTTCCTCGGAAAGGGTTCCGTTCTGGATTTTCCGGATATAGCTTATGCCAAGTCCCACAGAATCCGCCTTACCTGAGTTCTTTGTACCCTACATTTACTACTGCCTCTTAAGGAGGCAATGGTAAATCTAAATGTCAACATGTCAGTACACTAGCTTTTGCCGGATCAGACTGCGCTGCTGTTCATTTTGGAGAGGAAGAAGGGGGATGATGCGGAGATCGGCAGGCTGGGCAGGAGATTTCGGATGCGGGGCTGGCGGAGAGGATTGAGGTTCGGTGGAACTTTGGGGATGAAAATGAATAAGGGATAAAGTAAACCGGAAAGGGGCATATTCCCATTCCGGTTTTGTTTTAGTGGCCTGATTCGTCTGCAAAAATATTTTCGTAATCCTGGAGCTGGTGGTATATGGCATCCACATAAGCGATTGTGCCTTCTATCCGGTAAAGCATGAGATAGCGGTGCCGCATGAAATGGATGATGTGGTATCCGTGCTTTTTCAGCTGGGGATGGGTACATAATTTCAGGCTGCCAGCGACTTTTGAAAGCTGGTCGCGTGTCTCCAGGGCATCCTGCCATACATTGTAGGCTGCCTGGTCATTCAGCAGGGTGTACTGTAAGTAATCGATGTAGTCGTTCAGCTGTGACAGCGCTTTTGGTGAGATAATCACGTCAAATGAATCCATGCTGTTTACCCATCCTTTTCAGAGCGTCTTCCATGTCAAGCCCCTTGCCATCAGAAATCTGCTGGCGTGATTCGGCAAGGTCGGAAAGGATCTGTTCCTGACTGACCGGGACGAATGGGTTTGCGGGTTTTCTGGATGTGAACAGTTTCCGGGTGAATTCCATGACTTTGATCCTCGCATCTTCCGGCATTGCTTCGAGCATGGATACGGTTGCGTCTAAAGTGCTCATGGGAAAGCCTCCTTTCATGATCAGGGTCTATGAAAAAGTGTTTCTTTCTATGGGTAGATTATACATGAAAAAGGGGCTGAATTCAATATGGGGGAGAAAGAGATTTTGCTGGTGGTATTAGGGGAGAGAAATTTTTTTGAAAAATTTGTTAGTGTTAGGTTGACAGAATCGGGTGATACAGGCAGTCATGGCTAAATATGCTAATCCTGTTGTCCTGATTCTGGATGAATGGCTTCTATTGAAACCAACGTATTCAGAACAAAGAGATATCTTCGAACTACTCCACAGGAGACGTAAGAAATCTTCAACGATTTTCTGCTCCCAGTATGAATTTGAGGAGTGGTATGACCAACTGGGTGGTAATGACAGCCCATTGGCAGATGCAATCATTGACCGCATTGCTCATGACAGCTATCGCATCAACATCACAAGCATAGATGCCCAACATGACATTTCAATGCGAGAGGTATATGGCTTGGATAAAGCATTACGCGAGTAACTCGCATAAGATGATTTCCACTTCCCGGACATCTGATTTCCAGATTTCTGGAAGTGTGATTTTATCGAACAAGAATATTCAAATATTCGTTTGTTGACAAAGGCAGTAATTTGTGCATTGGTGGCGTACGTCATGTTTTGAGGCCGGCTTGTCTGAGCGCTTCCGTATGAGTAGGTATACTTGCCGGACTTTCTGCAAAAAATAAAGGAATTTTTACAATTGCAATTCAATGGAAAGATGGTAAAAAATCTTTAATTGAAATTGATGATAAATTGTATAAGAAATTTATTAATGAGATGTTTTAGTTTATAATATCATGTTCTTTCTTATTAAATTGAATAAAAGTTATTAAATAAAAACAGTATATTTCGTCTTAAATGCTCACTTACAGCATTCCAATGATTTTATCAATGCCATCTGGTAAACTCGACCAATCAAAATTGAAAGGTGTTTTCTGAATTGCCATATTTACTAATGCAGTACCGTCAAATAATGCTAATATAGCTGTAATGCCAGCGATAACAGGATGAGTCTGAGCAATATTATTACTGAATGATTTTTTTGAACAATACAATTTAAAGAAAGCGAAACCACACATTGTATTAACAATTATAGCTATTATTATTTTTTTAGCAAATATAATAGAATTGATTGAACATATAAGAATAAATATTACCATTGCAGGATATGAAGCAGGACTTGTTAATATTTCAAAAATAAATATTATATGTTTGGCCCTATGGTTCATACCGTATGGAAGTTGTAAAAGAAAAAATATTTTGTATTCCATCCAGTATTATCTTCTTTTTTTGAAATTTATAAAAGCGTAAAATCTCACAATCAGCAAAAATATGCTGGTTGTGAGATTTTTCATATATCATTCTGAGTAGATATACGGTTTTATTTAGGCTGCTTTCTGACGTCACTGATATTCAGTGTGCAGAATTTAGGCGTACTGTTGTTGGTATAATACCAAATCAGTTTTCCGTTATCCACAATTGGCTTACAGTCAGAGATGGGACCTTCAAAACTGTATATACCGGAAACAGGTTCACCGGCTCCGTTGAGCAGGACACACTTTTGTGAAGTAGAAGCAGTTACCGGCGTATTGTTTTCTATGGTTATTGTTGATTCCGTCCACAGCAGCATCATTTCATTGCCATTGATCTTCACTAGATGAGGGGTGGAAACGGATGCTTCAGGAGTTTTTTTCTGTGTGCCTTTTGCGTCAGTATATTCAATATACTTATGGTTTGTAATCCAATGGACTGTATTACCATTTTTTGAGAAATCATCTTTTCGCGTACTTGTCACATAAATGTTGCGTACACCGCTTGTTGTGTAAGTTGCGGGATTCTGCTCCACTGAATTTCCGGCTATCAGATAAGCAGTGTCAGATGTTTCGAAGCCGCCGACGGATACGCCTGTAGCAGGGTTGTTACGATTTCCCTGTATTAACAGTGCTGCGACACTGTAGGACCCTTTACCCAAAATACCCTGCGTACCTATTTTCTGCCCATATTTTGCCAGTGAAACCGAACGCGGGTAAGCGTCGCCATGGTCGACTACCAGCAAGTCAGAATCATCAATCAGGATAAACTGATTAAAGGAATGGCTTGAATATGCGGAGTGGTGTATTCCCAGATACTGCTCAAGTATTTCCATAGTTGGTATATTTATGCTAATTGCAACATTTGCCTGATGCTGGTGTCCGTCACTGCTTCTGTACATTTGGTGGCAGGTACGGATAAACAGCGTATCCTCGTATTCCGCCATGCGGAGACTGCCGTTTTTAAACGGGGAAACGGTATTTCCGCCGAAGATACTGACAGATCCTTTGCGTTCCCAGCTTTTATCATACTTTACGATCCGTATGACCTCTACCGTATTGTCTTCCTTGGGGTTATCCTGTCCAAAGACAAGAAAATAGTAATCTTTGCCAGAGTAAAATCCACCGAATTTTGGAAGCTCCGTTTTGATTATTTTTTTACCGGTAAACGTATAGTCCGGTGCGTATGATTCAATACAAACATTCTTTTGACCGAGGTGCTCTACACGCATAAAAGTGCCGTCGTCATTTTTTTGTAAATAGGAATTTACGATACAGCCTTCATATGATCCATAATTCTGCCTGTTTATGTTTTTTGAGGCCGATGCGGCGGAACTGTTTGGATCTTCTTCAGGCGCTTCAACATTTAACTTTTTCGTTATGCTGCCGGTGAAGTCGCTGCGGCCTTCTATTGTGACCGGAATTTTTTTGTTTTTCATTTCTCCATATTCAGTAATGATATAATCAGCATATTCCAGCAGCGTTTTTTTGTTATAGGTTAATGCAATGGTGTTCGGCGCTCCATCTTTTCCCCTGATAAGCCTTACCGCTGCCTTTTTAATCTGCTGTGGTTCAATTCTAAATTTGACGGTGGTTTTTCCGGTACAGTTATTGCCCATTCCCGTTATTGTAATTGAAGCGGTTCCGGCGTGAATATTATTGGAATAGGTAACGGTATAGTCTTTGTTTAAAGCCAGTTTTTTATTACCCATTGTTTTTATTGTTACAGCAGGTTTTTGCTCTTTTCCGTTAAAGGTTCTTGGGGATATGTCTGCTATTTTCACATGCTGAGGGATATTTTCTGCGGGTGCCGTTTTATTGATATCCACCTTGCCAATGTTAAAGGTACTTACAATTTTACCTTTATATTGGCCCTTTCCGGTGATAATCATGATGGCTGTTCCGACATTTACATTATTTTGGTACTGCACCTTGTAGTCTTTATTATACTTAAGTTCGGTATCCCCTATTGTAATTTTTACATTCCGTTTAATGGCCTTTCCGGTATATAGAGTATCTCCGGTAATTTCTGGCGTAACTGAATTAATATAGTATTCTCTCGGAACATCATACACCGTAAGTTTTGAAGTAACAGATCCTGTATAGTCGGTTGTTGTTGCTTTTGGAGTTATCGTGACTTTCGCTTTTTTAGGATCTTTTGCATCAGTATATTCAGCAAGAAACCACCCATTGTTTAACTTGGTTTTTCCGTCATATATAACAATTGGAGCCGTTCTGTCAGTGGTGAGCTTGCTTCCTGTAATAATCTTTAGTTTATTAACATTTTTAGGGGTGATTGTAAATTTTTTTATCACACTTCCTGTATATTTCCCAATTCCCGATATGGTTACGGAAGCTGTCTCTACGCCGGCATGTGTATTGTTTTGATATGTGAGCTTATAGTCCCTGTCCTTTTTTAATGTTACTCGTTTCTTTCCGTTAAAGGCCGTAACTTTTATGGAAGGTTCATATGCCTTGCCGTTATAGACTCTTGGTGCAATCTTGCTTGTCTGAGTATCGGTTAGTTTGGCGCTCAAATCGATACGCTCTTCTGCAGCAGCGGTTTCGTCTGAGATAGCGGCCTCATTTCCCTGTATCCATTTCGCATACAAAACAGTGTCCTGCGTGATCGCATCCGTTTCAAAATCCCATAGATTAATGCACTCTGGCTCCTGATACCATTCGGCAAATGTATATCCGTCTGCTGTTGGGGTATCAGGTTTTGTGAGCATTTCGCCCTCACTTACGGTTTCCGGGTCAATTTGTTCTCCAATGCCCTGCATATCGTAGGTGACAATATATGCGGTATCGGATTCCGCTGCGGCCTCGTCTGTATTACCCCATTTTGCATATAAAGTGATATCGGATTCTACAACATCCGTCTCAAAATTCCATGCGTTGATACAGTCTGGTTCCTGATACCAGCCCTTAAAAACATAATCATCGGCTGTTGGGGATTCCGGTTCTGTAAGCGTTTCACCAATATTCACGGTTTCCGGCTCAATTGGCTCCCCCAAGTCCTGCGTGTCGAATTTTACAGTATATTGTACGGGAGCATTTTCCGCCATGGTGTAGGTAAATGTAACAATATCGCTGTTTTCATAGCCGTCTTTTACCGCAATTGCCTTCACTGTCATATCCGCTTCAATAGAAATCGGTTCCGTATACACGGTACTGTCTGATGTTGGCTCTGTGCCGTCAAGCGTGTAGTAAATCGAAGCGGATTCTTTGCTTGTCAGTATTAATTTGGTATCTTTTGCAACAGTTTCTCCGGCTGGGATGTTTGCTTCCGGTGCGGTTAATTTTTCTTCTTCAGATAGAGAGAAGAACTGAACGCGGTAATTAAGATAGGGATTTTCATCCTTCGTAATTTTTACCTCATAAATATCTCCGTCCGTATATTCTGAAATCTCAGGCGTTTCCGGGCGGAAAATAATAGTTCCGCTTTGTCCGGAAGTACCATTGTCTACAGAGAACAAACCGTCTGCCGCTTCCTCGGAAAATGTCCATTCAGTTCCGTCGGATTCCCTTGTAAGCGTTATACGAATGTCCGAAGCTATCAGGGACTCTCCGGTAGATACGGACCAAGGGGCATCTTTGTCAAAATAGTCAGTCGGCATATTTTGGGCAGGCCATGCAACGCCAAATACCGTTTCCGCTTTGCCGGAGTGGTCTGCGGTATACATTGCGCCGTATATTCCATTGCTGTCCTGGACCGCACCGAAACCAATTTGTTCCATAGATGGATTCAACAATTGGCCGCGCAGGCTGTGTCCGTCATGCGCTGCCATCCATATGTCAACAAGGACGCCGTTTAAAGTTTGCGATGGGTCGCTGGCATAGGCAAGGGCGGAGTTTGCGGCTCCGTCACAACCTTGTTTAAAGAGTTCCTCGGACATATCTTCCGGCTGGAAAGGTTCCGGGTTCAATCCGTGATTAACATAACTTAAGAGAGCCGCCGCCTGACTAAACTGATTGTATTCGTCATGTAAATACATTTCATAGGACAAACCTGCTATAAAACGAATTTGACGAATCATGGCAGCTGCCGATTCTAATGTGGAATCGGACAACGCGCCTGCATGATAAGGCGCTGTCAAATTCGGTTGTTCCGCATAAGTGACAGCGTTTGTTTTGCCGACTTTTTCCTGGTTTAGAAATTCTCTGATTGCATCAATGCTATGATATTCTGCTTGAAGTTTTGTATCTGCATCTGTTTCACCCTGTGTTTCTTCGACTGCCGTTTGCGGTTCTGTGGGGCGTTCCGCGGCCAGCGCCAAAGAGTCCACGGCTGTAAACATCATTGCTGTGGATAATAATATACATAACAATTTTTTCTTCATAAAGACCTCCATTTTTACTATATTCTTCGGTTTATCAAAAATATACGATTGCTATGTATTCCCTCCTTTTTTTATTATTACTACAAAATTATTTAATCATATTATGCCACATAAATCCAATTTTTCAAGTCAGTTTTTCAGGTAAGCCGCCGGACAGAAGGACAGATTTTGAAAAGTCAAGTGGAGCCTTTCTTATGCGCTGTGCAATAATTCAGCAATTTCATGAACAATTTTTTTCTGCAATTCTTCCGGATTTTTTAACTGGCTGTCTAAAAACTGATAAAATGACAATTTCCATTTTGTCTTTAACCGCCAAAGCCTGAACAGTCTGAATAAAGTAATCATAAAAACATCCTCCTTGTAAAAAATTTTGATAAAACTGCAAATTTATAACTTTACGTAGACAGGAGAGCAGTATAAAACCGCTCTCCTTAAAAGAATTATTCCTCGATCAGAATGAGGTCGAGAATATTGTCGTCGCCGTCGGCCAGAAGATCACACGTAATGGTGATGGAGCCGGGATCGCCGGAGTTTGAAAAACTGAGAGACATATTGCCCTGAGGAGCAGCCCTGTATGCCGTGAGCTTATAAGGAAGTACTTCGTCGTTTTCGGTTTTCATAACGGTATCGCCGTAAACGATAAAGTTCTTCGGGAAGCTTGTAGACTTAATGTTAACGCGCTGTACGCCCTCCGTAACTTCTT
Organism: uncultured Lachnospiraceae bacterium; assembly: GCA_910587935.1. Taxonomy (GTDB): domain Bacteria; phylum Bacillota; class Clostridia; order Lachnospirales; family Lachnospiraceae; genus MGBC143606. The sequence continues at coordinate 97,556 of CAJUNP010000005.1, read as the reverse complement.
TCATATAATAAATGATTAACTTGTCACCGGCTGTAAGTGCGGTAGTAAGCGTGATTACCTTATCCGCCACAGTGCATGCAAGCTCTGTTCCGCAGTCGTCTCCGTCTGCGTAAACAACAACCGATTCTGCAACGGGCGTATCGGTGAGCGTAACGGAAGTGCCGTCATTGTCAACGGCAGCTTCAACCCTTGTTACGAATCTGGCGGATTTGGAGACCTCGCCGCCGGTAATCATCTGCCACAATTTGACGGTCTGAATCTGTGTTTCAATGGTAAGAGTACCGCCGCGTTCACCGGAAAATGCCATACGTTTGGGATGGCCTTTTCCCCCGTAAGCAAACACCGATTCACCGGTGAGTTCCGTAGTCGTTACGTTGGCGAAATCAAGATTCAGAAAAGGTTTCTTTGTGGAGTAATCCACAAAAATAAGGTCGCAGACCTCTCTGTTTGTCATGTTTGGGTTTGTCATTAGAATTTCCTCCTTAAAAATAAAATGTAATTGTATAATAAAAAAGACCCATAAGAAATGCGTCTTATTTATCCGTTTCAATTCTTTTAAACCATGCGGTTACGTCAAAGTAATTGTTTTTATTACCCCATGCCGCAACACTCATGGATTGAATATCATAGATACTGTTATTGGTCAGTCTTGCAAAGCAGTCCCAAAGCTGGAAAACGGTCAGATCCCAAATGTTTAATATGTTTAAGGAATGACTTTTACTTGCAACGGCCGATATGATATTTCCCAATTCCATATTTTGATCGGTCTTTGTCTGTCTCAACCGTTCGGCTCTTCCTTTTTGCAGCTTTTTCATGATTTCCAGCGCTTTTTTGCTTTTAACCCTTGATAAATCTTCCTTTCGGTCAAATTTGACACAATTGCGCTGGCATATCAGATCGCAGACCTGCGGGTACAGGTCTTTTGTAATGATGCCGCTTTCCCTGGAACCGTTTCTGCTTACAAAGCCTTTGTTTTCGGGTGAATAGATAATCTCTTCTTTTATAAAAAAGTTTAAGATGTTTTGCAGCAGCGAATAAGACTGCTCGCTTGCTGTCAGCAAATCAAAAATATGGATTTGCTCTTGAGCTTCTTTTGGCATTCTTTTGTATTGATCCGAGCCGCCGAACATGGATAACAATGTTTCTGCGTCCAGCAGCAGAATGGATAAATAATATTGGTAAGTATTATATCCGAGCGCTGCAATACTTCGCAGTTTAGGCGAAAGGATGCCGCCGGCATTTTTTATTTCCACCGGTTCCGGTGACAATAATTCAAAATAACTTAGTTTCAAAGTATCATCACCCTTTCATAATTAATTTTGTTTCCACCGGTATGACGTGCAGGTGATTGACGCAGTATTCATATTTTGCGTCTCCGCTGTGATTGCCGCCCACACCCTTGTAAGCGGTATGCAGATTGGTAAATTCATCGACTTCATCTTCCGGAATTCCCTTAATGGATATATAATACTTATATTTATCATTAATTTTGTCAGCCAGTATTTCCCGCTGGGCGGCCATTAAATTATTTATTTGCATATCTGTGCAGGTATTGGACGTCCTGATATCACGATTGTACTGTTCCTGTAAAGCGGTAAGCCGTTGGGATGTCCGAAGCAATAATTCATGTTCTTCGCGCCGTTTCCGCATCCATTTGGTTTCCAGGCCAAGTTTATCGCTTATCCATTCAAACAGCGATACGATTACTTTAATGCCGATCAGAATGACAAATACCGCTATAAACACATATGAAAAATCTATTTTGGTTAATTCTGTAATTTCACTCATTGCCCGTAATGCAGCCTTTCTTATAAAATAGCAATATACTTGCCGGATACATATCCTGCAAGATTATTTTTAGTTCTTACTTTATACCATCCGTTGTCGGCACGGTTTATAAGATATAATTCATCGTTTACATTTAAAACAGACGTTACATTATCAGGTTGAACTTCCGGCTGTTTCCGCATATTCAGTTTTGTACAGCCACATACCCTGCCCCGGGCGGCAATTACGTATTTCCCGTAAATATATCCCTGGTCTGTCCGATACCAGCCCCCGGAAGTTTTGGCAGCTATGGGAACCAGGTCGCCCTTTTTATAAAAGCCGGTTTTAGGCGATGCGGTATCCGGCGCCGAACGAATATTAAGATTATCGGACCGGGTATTGATTTTGCCTATAAATTCCACGTTAGTTTCGGATATGCCGTCCGGCGATGTGGGAGCTGAAGGAATAAATTCTTCCGGAACGGTAACGGTCCACAGATACTTTACCTGTCCGGCAAATAAATCCCATGTATTTTTCATTCTTGATTCAGACGTAGAAGCCGGATCGTTAATATGGATCATTCCGTTTTCGTATTTATATATAAGGATAAAGTGTCCGGAACTTGTCCAGTGGCCCTTTCCCATACAGGCGATTACCCAGTCTCCTTTTTGCAATGCATTTCGCGCTTTAGTATGTGCGTCAGAAGAGGTTTTTCCATACAGATTGGTCTGGTTCAGCCTTTTGCATGGAATATCATATGCAGCAAATTGAGGTTCAAAATAGGTATAATAGGTTCCCTGGTTCAATGCTTTATATCCGTGCGCCATGGACCATTCGGCAGTGGTAACGGGGGTTACACGACTGTCTTTTAGCGTTGCTATAACCATGGCCGCAGCCGTAGGGCCGCAGCCGGAACTGCCGATCGTTCTGGCTTCTCCCTTTGCGGAATAATTGCAGTTTTTCCAGCGTGGATCTGTCTGCAGATAGCTGACCGGTTTGCGGATAACGGCGGAAGGAGCAGAGGAAGATACCGGCTTGTCAAACAATTCTTTTTCTGCGGCGCGTCTGTTTACAAGTCCCTGCAGCACAACGCCCCCGGCCTTATTATAGGCGGGGATCATGGCGGAAATCTCCCGGATGGTCCGGGTTCCGTTTTGCAATAATTTGTTCAGGTTTCCGCGTCCGCAATTAAAAGTAAAGCTGACAAGCGCATCAAACTGGTTTTGATTCCAGTGATAGATATGGTCAAAGCTGTTCACTGCTTTTTCCGCAGAAGAACAGTCTGCTTTTAAGTATGCGTCCGCCTGTATCTGAGTTATGGCTTGGCCTTTTGACACACCGGAGGTATGCCCGTAACCGATCGTCCAGATACCGGAGCTGTCCTGGTATGATGTCAGGCGGCAGCCTTCAAATTTTTTTATTAAGGCAAGTCCGTGATCACTGATTGCTAAGCTTATAAAATCACCTCCTATGTTTTTTGACGGTATTTACAGCGTATTTAATTTTCTTAAGGTTTCAATACATTCTTTTAATTGATCACATACATAATCTAATTCTTCTTTTGTTTCTTTTCCTGAAAAAGTCAATCGAATACAGCTGGGGATGTCCTCTCTGTTCATTCACGATGTCGATGATTACAAATGGTTTTATACGGCGGTCATCAAGCTGTTTTTTCAGATAGTCAAAATCAATAAAACCATGATTATCTACCATTAGCGGATACGAGTTTTTAATGTTAGACGTATATTCCAAAATGGATTTGTGCGCAATAGGAGAGTACAAAATTGTACAATTGTGTTTCAGCCCGTATCCGCGGATGGCTAAAGCGGACGATGCGGACCCCGATGGAGTGAAGAAGATATCTTTGGGGTCCGCATTAATAAAATCTGCGGCGGATTGCCGCGATTTTGACAGAATCTGTTTTACCGGTTTTCCAACGGAATGAAGAGAGGATGGATTGCCATACAAATCCAGTATAGATAATAAATATTTTTTCATAGAGGCTGATAAACTTGTCGTGGCCGCGTTATCAAGATATATGCCGGTTTTTCCTGGGGTAAATTTATTCATGTCCGTCCGCTTTCTTTCTATTAAGATTTCGTTTCCGTTTCAGGTTGTCTCGATGCCAGAATTTTTTTAAAGTACCGCTCTGCACATTCAGGAGAGCAGGCGACTTTTTTCCAGCGAAACATTGTTTTATCATTTGTGCAGTCTGCACAGGGAGTAAACGGTTTCCCGCATGTTTTGCATGGTTTTTGCATTATTCGCTGACACCGTAGATAATCAGATCCCAGAGATTGGTAGCGCCTGTGCAGCCGCCCGCAAGAGATTCCGCTGTAAAAGCATGTGCAAAGCTGTCGCCGCCGAATGTCAGTTCGAATTCGCCGGATACGTCGGCGCGCTGAATAATAACCTGTCCGGCATATTCTACGTCACAGGAGTCCTGAAGAACCACGTCAATGTAGAGTTTTAATACCTTGCTGTATTTTTCGGAGTCGTTGGAAATTTTTGCGGCTTCTACCTGTGTATCGTAAAATGCAACAAGCTGTGTTCCGTCGGCAATACCGGAAACCGTAAGTTCCTGTGTCGCAGGATCATATTTGAATTTACCTTCTGCGGCAGCCGCATCCTGTTCCAGTTTTAAGCCAAGGGAGCCGTTTGCATTTTTTACGTAAACGGTTCCGATTTCCGCTCCGGTTACTCCGGCAGCGGGTTTTGAAGTCTTACATGTGTTATTCGTCACGGTCATTACATCCGTGAACCGTACGGGAAATGTACCCTGTTCAACTTCCGTACCGGCCTGTGCCGCTAAAGCGCCGCCTACCAGAACTCCGTTTGTAGCCGTAACCGTAACGGCTTTGTTCTTTTTCAAAGAAGCGATTTTGCGTCCGTTTCTGCCGGTAATATCTGCTTTTTCCTGGGTATTGCTGATGGATCCGTTCTGAACCTCGTCCATAATAAACTCCAGTTCACCGGCGTTGTTAAAAGCTGTAATCTGAGCTACTTCCGTAATGATTAATTTGCTGACATCTACTGCCATTTTTAGTTCCTCCTTGTTTTTTATAATATTAAAAAAAAGACCCTGAATAGAGTCTTAATTTTTGGTTACTTTACAGGCAGCCAGGACAAACAGGATTTATCCTTGAGCCTGGATGTATCAATTGTTCCGGCATAAACGCCGATCATGGTTTTATCGAAATGAATACTGGTCTTTATCTGTTCAAGGCTTTGATTAAACTGATAGATTGTCAGACTGTTAACCTGCTCATAGTTATATTTAAACTCAGGTCTGTTAACCAATGCCACGACCAGCTTCTCCAGGTAAGGCTCGTATGGCTTTCCGGCGCTGCGCTTTTGTTTTTTGCGTTCCAGATTAATACGAAATTCCTTTGCCTTGTCATTACCCGGTTTTCTGGTTTCCTTTTCCAGATTGTTGATTTTTCTTATGCCGTCTGCAATTTGGCCGTATACAAGCTCGTCTATGATAAGATTGTTTTTGGGACTGTACAGAACGGGCATATCATTTTGGGTGTTTTTACAGACTAATATGTCTGACAAATCTGTGCCGCCAAATAATATACTCATATTTCGATGGGCAAAAGCCGGCAGCAGCATCATGAACAGCTCATAATCTGTTATTTGTGTAAAGTCAATTCCCATATCGTCAAGCTGCACCATGTACTGAAACGGTGTAGCCGTCAAAGAAAATATAAGATTGTAATAATTCTGCTCATCTTCCAGTATTTCGCCGACCGTAGGTATTCGGATCGCAAGATTCGGAAGAATACGAACAGATGTCAGGGTTAGAAAGCTTTTTCTGTTTTCCATGTTTTAATCCGTCGCTTGTTTTACATATCCACTTTTGCAATGTAACAGTCGTCTCTGTCAATATATTTTCTTTCAAACCGTATAATTTCGGCTTTATCACCGGCCGAAAAGTTTGCTTCGTCTATAATTTCGCTTTCAAACAGACCTACTTTTAAGACGATATATTTGACAAAGGGTTTTAGCGTAATTTTTTTCATGATGATATCCATTTTTATAACACCTCCACGATATCAGTATAGTGTAGAATGTGTACTATAAAACGGACTTGATAGGTATCATTATTTATTGCTTTTTGGCGGCGTTTACGGAAGCCTCAATTTTTTGCTGTAACCAGTGGTCGAAGGAACCGTAGAGTTCGCCGATTATCTTTTTGGTTTCCTCTGAAATCATCAGCATGGCTTCTGCATAGGCACGGTTATAAGCCTTGTCCTGCGCTTCACGGTCAAAGGTTCCGCTTGCTTTCAGCGAGTCCGTATAAACCTGATTTACGTAAAGAACCGCATCCATGACATCCGATAATGCGTTTTCAATCCGTTTGGCCATAGTCTCATTTTTGGTGGCTTCCAGAATCGAATTGCTTTCCTTTATTTTGGTTTTAAGCAGATTTACCGCATAGGCGGCAACAATCGGCAAGATTGCCGTTAAAATGGTATATAGGGTATAATTCAGTACTTCTGAAAATTCCATGGATAATCCTCCTTATGTTTTGTGATGAAAACGTCTGCTCCCGTTTATCACAATAAGAAAAACGGGAGCATGTCCTGCAAACTCAGAAAAATCAAAGGGTTCCGCGCTTTTAGCTTTTCCTTAATCTGTTTCTGTAATAAATTCTGTTCTGCTCGTTCTTTGCCTGTTTTGCACATTCGGCGCAGTATTTCGTGGAAAAGTCCTTATTGCTTTTTTTCAGAATCAGTCTGTGGCAGCGGCTGCAATGCGTAAAATTTCCTTCTCCCATATATTTCATGTACTCGTATCCCAGTTCCCGGAAGTCCTGGATTTCCAAAACGGATTCCGAATCCATATCGATAAAATTAACTCGTATGTTCAGATTATCATTTCTGACGGAAAAGGAAATCAAGCCGGTTTGTTCAAGATCATTTAAATACAGAAATTTGTCTTTTCTGTATTTAACGGTAATTCTGGCGGAGCGGAACAGTTCCTTTATCTTTGTATTGATCCAGCCGTTATTGTTTTCCGACAGTGTGTTATAAAGCTTGGCGTAGCAGAGCATTGTAAACAGAAGCTTTTGGTATTTTGTGTTTTGTATCCCGCGGATGCGTTCCAGTTCGGACTCTGTTATGCGGATGGCGTTTATTTCATGGAGAGGATATTTCAGGGCTTTATCCGAAATGTTTTCAATCATGGCGGCCCATAAGTCCGGGTTATAATTTTTATAGCAGCGCTGCATAAAACAGTCCAGCTTACCTGCCGTTTCTTTCCTGGTAAGGTTTTGCCTGTGCCGGTAATATCTTGCGAGAAGAAAGAGCGTGGCGGCCGGTTTGTTTCCGGTCTCTTCTTTTTCAAGAATTTCTTCCGCCAGTTTTGTTTCGTTCAATACGACTGTCATAGATATCCTCCTTGCTTTACTCTTTGATTTTTATTTTTTTCATGGAAAAGGTTTTTCCGTTAAAAAGGATGTCCCCGTGCTCATCCGGGACCGGGTATTCCAGCGTGTAGTTATTTTTCTTCAATAAATTTTCAAGAAATATGCCGCCGCAGATATCCCAGGCAAACTGCTTGCTGCTTTGGGATTTGGCGTAACACAAGTCCAGTACGATATCGCATAACTGTCCCTCGTCAGGACACTGTTTAAGACACCGGCGTTTGAATTCTTCCTTTAATATATATTTTTGCATTTGCCGTTCTTCGGATTTGATACGTTCGGATTTGGCGTACTGCATAAAGCCGGCAAGCTCCCGGACATATTCGTTATAAAGTTTTTTGATTTTGTCATAGGTCTGCCCGGTATATCCGGCGCCGCATTTCAATATGGAGTAGTCGAAATTCTTTTGCCGGTAAGGCTTAACATCGTCAAAAAGGCTTTCCATCCTGCGGCAGATTTTGTTGACGGTACAGGGAGCGGCGCCAAGCGGCATGTTTTTATGATAATACTTAAGGAAAGCTTCCTCGCCGGGGGATCTGTCTTTTTTGGCGAGAAGTTCATTCAGGCTGCAGCGGAACAGCATCATACACTTTTCGTCGTTTCTGGTAAGATAGTCTTTATATTTCTTTTTGTCTGCGGGATAAATATATTGCATAAAGTAAGGCTTTCTATCGGAAACCAGTTGTTGGCCAAGCCAGTATTGCTTTTTTTCGGAAGAATTTTTTCCGCTGCCGATTTTGTTCGCCGTTTTGCTGAACCATTGGGCGGGCATATCTTTAGCCTCGATTCCCTTTGTTTTATCAATTTGATTTTGCTGGTAAAGCTGCCCGCATTTGATGCGGTAATCCAGAATCCGGTATGCACGGCTTCCTTTTTTGAAAGCTGCCTGTGTCTCAAACATGGATGTAATTCTATTTGTAACCTCGCCCACGGAGTTGCCAAAGCTGTTAATATTGGACTGAATCAGGTCTTCTTCGGATGGTACGCAGGCGGGCGCTTTGCGCTGGACGCATACGATTGCCGGCAGATTCCGTGTATTGTTTACAAGCAGGGGCAGCGCCGTGTTAAGAACACAGTCGCCGTCTTTGTCAAAACCGTTCATGGCGTCTGCGCAGGTGTCCCAGCTGTTGAATATGGTAGGCGTGGTCATGTATTGATAAAAGTCTGCCATTCTCTCGTCTGATACGACTTTTAACAGACGTATGTTATTATGGCAGGTCATAGGGGCGCGGAAACTGACGATTTTATCGGCGCCCTGATCCAGCCAGTATTTGGAATAAATCTCCCCGGCCTTCAGCAGCCCGGTTACCTTAAGACCGAACATGGACTGGCAGAGAGAATAGGGGTCGCCGGAAACAAAAGAATAATTGGCGGGGACTTTTATGCCGCCGACTTTGGCGTGGTTGATGCGTTTTCGGATCATGGTATACAACTGTGTCCGGATGTAAGGATCGTTTATCATTTCCGGTTCGATCATAAGGGCAGAGGCAAAGGGATTGTCAGCGCTTAACAGGTTTTCCTCGCGAAGCTTTGTTCCCTTGGCGAACAGGATCGCTTTCCGGTAGTCTTCGGACAGGATTGCCTTGATCTCACGGACCGTCGGCCCGATCAGTTCTTCAATTTGTTCGTCGGAAAAATCATAGCTTTGTAAAAACTGGTAATTCATGGTACGTATATCTTCCAGCTCTTTGTCGGAGGCTTTGGCGATTGAAAAGGTATATTGGTTTTCCATACAGCAGCTTAAATATTCTTCCAGGGAAGAATAAGAATCCCATAATTTCAACATGGATTCGGTTAATACCAGTTCAATATTTTGTATATCGTAAGAGTTGCCCCATACGTCCGTAATGCAATGGACCTGATGTTCTCTGGCAAATTTTTGGAAATCGACGGGAAAAACGCAGCCTTTGCAGAAAGCGTTGCGGATAACGCATCCGGGCAGGATATAGTCTTTTCCGAGTTCATGTCCCCATCGTTCCATTAAAGCCGGCATGGCAATACCGTAACCGTCGCTGTCGTTTAAACGGATATCCTTGTTTTTTATATATTTCATGCGGGGCTGTGCCAGGTTCGTATCGTCCAGTTCGATTACGTCTGATTTAAAATGTGTGATGCAGTCATGCACCACGACAATGCCGCGGGGCAGGGAAACGGGAACGGAAGAAGTGCACACCAGGGCGTTATAAGCCTCCAGCTTTGCAGGTATGAACGGTTTGGATAAGTCGCGTCCGTTTGCAATTCTTTTTTGCAATTCGGGCAGAAGCCGTTCGTTGACGAATACGATCGTATTATTCTTAACGCCTCCCGTAGTGCCCAGTAAGCGGCCGTATGTAACGTTATTCATACGAAATCCCTTTTTACACAGATACCGGTAATCTTTAACACTGTCCATGACCACGCAGACGTAATCTTTTTGAAACAGATATCGGTCAAGCTCTTCATACAGCTTTTTGATTTCGGGCCGTGCGCGGCGAAGATCGGTCTGCCTTTTTAAACCTTCGATCTGTGATCGGATACCGGCAATGTGGATTTCCGGGGTGTCGGTCTTGTTTATCCGGTCTATAAACCGCAGAAGCTGGCTGTCGTTTAAGGCGATCAGTTCTTTATTTTCCCTTGCACGGTGCAGAGGAAGCTCCAGGTTCCAGTCGGCTCTGCGAAGGCGGCCGGAGTGAATTTTATAGACAAATCTTTGTAACGTTTTTGTTTGACTCATTCTTATTACCAGGCCTTTCTTCTGTTTTCATTTTCTTTCATTTCCCTGCAGCTTTTATCAAACCTGCGGTCGGACAAGATCCGGCGGGCGGCCGCCGATCCGGCCGCATTGATTTTGCCGCGGTATTCCGTATTGAAATCGGAGGGGTATAAGATTCCGCCGAAGCAGGAAGGATCGGCAGCAGAACGTGTGGGTTTAAGTAAAAATTTTTTCATGTGACAAACTCCTTTGTATCGTTGCAGATTTTTGGTACCGATAATACTTATTTCTGCAAAAAAGAAAAACCTCGACCAAAAATCGAACGCACGTTCGAAAACGAAATTGACAAAATCGAACAGATGTTCTATAATATTGGTAAATCCAAAGATGACAAAATTTTCCATAAAGGGAGGAATTTAAATGGAACAGATGCTAAACGCTTATTATGAGAATAACGCCAGAAAACTTCGGACCATGATTGATAAAATGCTATGCAGGTTCGGAGGGATTTCGGACAAGGATTATGATGATTTTTATTCCATTGCCAACGAGGTTTTTGCAGACGTGCTGAAACGGTTTGACAAAACACAGTCTTTTGACGGATTTTTATATGCCTGCCTGATGAACCGGTTTAAGACGGAGCTTACGGCCAGAAATGCAAAAAAGCGGACGGTTGAGAGAAATACCGTTTCCATAGACATGCCGGTGGAGGAGGAGGGCGGTATGACCCTGGCAGATATGCTTCCCTCTGATTTTGATATGGACAAGGCTTTCGAAGAAGGCGCCGGCGGATACCGGGAGGAAAGCGTAGAACGATATTTAAACGGTCTTACATCCCTGCAAAGGCAGCTTGCGGAACTGAAGATGGAGGGCGTTCCGGCGGCGGAAATCAAGCAAAAATTAGGACTAAGCGATAAAAAGTATAGCCAGCAGTGCATGGAATTAAAGTCATTTGAACACTTAAATCGTTTATTTGTCCGTGAAGGATGGCAGGAGCGGAAGGAGGAACAAAACAGAGTGGATACGGAAAAGAAAGGCGCGGCAGTAAGTAAAACCGGCAGAATGAGCGTAGGCGCTGTCATAAAAGAAATGGAACGGTCTGCGATCCGGTTCGATCATCCGCTGCAAAGGGAGTCGGACCAGTGGTCCTGTGTTATGAAAGGGAATCTGATTTCCGATATCCTGCAGGGCAATCCGATTCCGGCTCTTGTATTTGCAGAACAGAATATGGGCGGAGTTACAATAAAGTGGGATTTGGACGGGAAGCAGCGCTGTACCAGTGCGTATCTATTTTTCCGGGACGGCTTTAGGATTTCGCCCGGTATCAGACGCTGGCTGATACCGTATCGGCAGAAAGCGTTCGATATCAGGGGACGGTATTTTTCACAGCTGCCGGGAGAGCTTCAGGAGAAGTTTATGAATTATCAGTTTGAGATTGTAAGGTATCAAAACTGCTCCGGCGACGATATTGCTTATCATATTACAAGATATAACGAGGGGAAGCCCATGACTGCGGCTCAAAAGGGGATTGCCGGACTGGGGGCGGCGTATGCGGCGAGGGTTAAAGAGATTGCGGACCGAAGATTTTTTAAGGATATGGGAGGGTATAAAAGCTCCGAATTAAAAAACGGAACGATATATTACGTTATCCTGGAAAGCATTATGGCAGTTTACTTTTTAAAGGACTGGAAGACAAAGCCGGAGGAATTGTGCGAATACATCAGAAATCATGCCAGGCCTGCCGTTTTTGACCGGTTTGAAGAGATGGTGGAACAGCTTGAAGAAACGGTTTCCGGGGAGAACGTCAAAATGTTTAATGCAAGAAACACCTTTTTGTGGCTTGCGTTATATGCCGGAATTGTGAAAAATGAAAAGGATGCAGGACAGTTCTGCGGCTTTATGCAGGCATTTAAAGAATCGCTGCATAAAGCCAAAATAAGAGGCGTGTCATATGATGATCTGGAGCGTAAGGACTCACGGGATCAGAAGGTTATTACTGCAAAACTTAAGCATTTGGAAGCTTTATGGAAAATGCAGAACCATTGGATCACGGGGAAGCAGACTCCACCTCTTCCCTGGTAGGAATCGATGTCTGCGCGCCTTTTCTGGTAACTGCAATTGCAGAGGCAGTCTGACCAAAGACAATTGCCTCGGAACACGATTTTCCTTCGGCGAGCGCAAGGGCAAATGCGGCGGTAAAACAGTCTCCTGCGGCTGTTGTATCTACCGCTTTTACCCTGCGGGCCGGGAAAAATTGTTGTAAGCCGCTATTTACAAGCATACAGCCTTTACCGCCCATTGTCACGATTACATTTCTGACGCCTTTTTCTAACATGAGATTTGCACCGTCTATCATTTCTTCCTGGGTTTTCATCTGCTTTCCCGTTAAAATGGATAATTCGGTTTCGTTTGGTTTTATGTAATCGATTCCTTCCCAAAAACGATCGGGAATATTGGACAGGGCGGGGGCCGGATCTACAATAATCAGCTTATGCAGGGAAGCGGCCAGTTCCTTCACATACAGGACTGTTTCCAAAGGAATTTCAAGCTGCATCACTACAATATCGGTTTTTTCAATCATTTTTGCCAGACTTGTTTCCTTTTTTTCCATTAAATCGGGAGTGAAAGCTCCATTTGCTCCGGGAATTACAATGATGGAATTTTCCCCTGCATCATCAATACTAATGAACGCCTGTCCGGTTGTTTCTTTCTCCAAAGCATAGATTCCCGAAACATCAACTCCGGCGTCGGCCAGATTCGCCTTCAGGGTTTGGCCAAAGCTGTCATTTCCCACCGCGCCAAGCATTTTTACACTGCCGCCCAGCTTACCGGCGGTATATGCCTGGTTTGCGCCCTTTCCGCCGGGAATAAAAGAAACGTTTCTTCCGGAAACCGTTTCTCCCGCCTGGGGAATGTGGGGTGTTTCTACTACGCAATCCATATTCAAACTGCCCACTACCAAAATATTTTTCATAACCTTTTCTCCTGTCCGTATTTAATAAAATCACCTTATATTTTATAGTCCTCGCCGGAATCTACCTGATGCACTTCAACACCCTGTTCTTTGATTTTTTCAAGCTCTGTCTGATCTGCCTGGGAACCGGTGATAAGAATATCTATATTTTGCAGTTTTGCACTGGTAAAACTGTAAGTTTTTCCTATTTTACTGCTGTCTGCCACGACAATAACTTTTCCGCTGCACCGTTCAATCATTTTACTGTTTAAAACCGTTTCCTGAAGAAGAGAAGTGGTTGCGCCGCTGTCTGCACTGATTCCGTTTACGCCCAGAATACACAGATTGGCATAAATCTGGTTCAGGACGGTGACGGCAAGATCACCGAGACATGCCTTGCTGGTATCGTTATATACGCCGCCGGTGTAGATCAAATTTCCCTTTAGCAACGGGCAACATTCATATGCGAGGAGATTATTGGTAACAATAGTAAGGAAACGGTGATTGAGAAGCTTTAACAAATGCAGGATGGTGGTACCCGAATTCATAAATATAGTGCTTCCCTCCTGCACATATTCTGCCGCATAGCGGGCAATCTGTTCTTTTTCAAAATTGTGCGCGCTTTGTTTATTTACAAAAGGGGAGAGTGGTTCCGGTTCCTTATGCAGGCTGACGCCGCCATGAATTCTTTTTACCAGGCCGGCATCTTCCAATTCATTTAAATCTCTGCGAATTGTTAAAGGAGAAACGTGGAAATACTCGCTTAATGTATTAACCTGTTGATTGCCCTTTTGCTGTAGCAGCTCAATAATTTTGTTGCGTCTTTGTTCTATGATATGTACGCTGTGCTTCATGTGACCGCCTCCTGTTTTGCTGCAATTCTGCTTATCCATTCATATAATAACATTTATATGAACGAAAATCAATAAAAATAATCTTGAATTGTGACATAAGCACAAAAAATATGTAAATTAATTGCGTATTTTGCCGAAAATGAAAAAAATATTGACATTTATAGGTGGCTAAATTAAAATAAAATCATAAAACGAACGTAAAATATTCATAAAACGTTCATAAAACAATACATAAGAGCGGAAGGCTCGAGAAATGGAGGATGTAATATGGTGAAAAAGAAAATTTTAGTCTCTTTATTGACGGCTGCCGTAACGCTTTCCATGCTGGCAGGATGCGGAAAAAAACCGGAAGATAACAGCGGTACGGACAGCGGGAATAACACCGGCAGTACACAGGAAAGCAATTCGGAAGAAGGGGACGGAGAGGTTTCCGTTTCTGAAGAAGAGGTAACGTTAACGTTTGGATTTTTTGGAGATGATCCGGAAGCCGAAATGAAAATGGGACTTGCCAATGCATATATGGACGCCCATCCCAATGTGAAAATTGAGTTCGAATATTGTACCGGAGCAGATTATCTGACGAAACTGCAGACATGGTTTTCTTCTGAAGAAACGCCGGATGTGTTTGCACTGGCAAGCGACCAGCTCTTCCCATATAAAGACAGTCTGTTATTTGAAGACTTAGCGCCTTACATTGAAAAGGACGGATGCAGTGAATATTGGGATATGGATTCCGTAGAAGCAAATTGGAAGACGGAGGACGGAAGAATTGTTGCGGCGCCTTTTGTTTCAAAAACATTTGCAATCGCTTATAACAAGGCTTTGTTTGACCAGGCAGGACTTTCCTGCCCGACAAGCGACTGGACGGAAAAGGAAATGTTAGATGCGGCAGAAAAAATATCCGCCCTTGGAGACGACATTTATGGAATCCGCTGGGGTGTGCGTGTACCGGAATTCTACCGTAATCTTTATGGAAACATGTTCTATGATGTGGAAAACGAGGCGATCAATGTGGAAGGCAATGCGGAATTTAAAGCTGCGGTCACAATGTTTGCGGACTCCATAAAGAGAGGGCTTGCGCCGGATGAAACGGATGGGGTGATTTCTACCGGAGGATTTGAAACCGGTAAATTCGGTATGGCGCTTTCCGCCACATGGGATATCTCTACTTATGAAAATGCAATTGGAGATTCTTTTGAGTGGGATGTGGTAGAACTCCCGATTAATGAGGAATTTAATACCAGATGGCTGACCAGCTTCAGAGGAAATGGCTGGTGTATGAGCTCCAAATCAGAATATAAAGATATCTGCTGGGATTTTATTAAATTCATGACAACTACACAGGAAGCGGCTAAGGCAGCGCAGAGTATCGGTATTCCTGATTTCCAGCCCTATGTTACCAGTGAAGAATATTTAAATGATTTTGGTGGGGGTACGCCTTATAACAAGACCGTATTTATTAATATGATTTCTTCTTCCACTCCCTTTTATAATCTGGGTTCCTTTGCGGAGGTAAATGATTTGACAAAAGCAGATTACCAGAAGGTTCTTGCAGGAGATATGACAATCGATGAAATGATAGCCGATGTGCAGGCGCAGGGAACTATAATTTTTGATTCTTATAAATAAAGATAAACAGAAAGTACGGCATCGCTGTGGGAGGGCCTGAGATCCCTTCCACATATATGCCGGATATGCATGGAGATTAGTATGGTAAAACAAAACGGAAAAAAGAAAAAGAAATTAAATGACACTTCGAAGCTGTTCTGGATTTTCATATCGCCCTGGCTGGCCGGGTTTTGCGCGTTTACCTGCTTTCCTATGTTATATTCATTTGCCATGTCCTTTACAAATTGGAATGGACTGACAAACAGGGATTTTGTTGGAATATCTAATTTTATTCAGATATTGACAAAAGATAAAACATTTGGTTTGTCTCTTAGAAACACCTTTTTTTATATTGGGGTATCGGTTCCGTTAAATACGGCGGTATCGGTTTTTCTGGCTACGCTTTTAAATAAGCGACTGCCGGGAACGAATGTGTTTCGGGGGATTTTTTATCTGCCTACGATATGTACGGGAGTTGCAACCTATATTGCATGGACCTATTTGTTTAATGGAACCAATGGATTTATCAATGTAATGTTAAATGCCCTGGGGATGGAAAGCATTAATTTCCTTGGAAACAGAAATACGGCGATGCTGTCTATTATTTTTATGGATATGTTTTGTATTGGCACAGCAATGACCATTGTACTGGCAGGGCTGCAGGATGTGCCAAGGGATTATTATGAGGCGGCGGATTTAGACGGGGCAAACGGGATACAAAGATTTTGGCACATTACATTCCCGCTGATCAGTCCGGTAGTATTTTTTAACGTACTTATGGCAATCATCAAGGGGCTGCAGATTTTTACCCAGCCTTATGTAATGACAGGCGGCGGGCCGGCCCAGTCCACGTATGTATATGGACTATATCTTTATAATACGGCATTTTCCTATGGTAAATTCGGATACGCCTCCGCTCTTGCATGGGTATTGTTTATCATTATGATTCTGCTGACGCTTGTGATCCTTGGGACTTCAAAGTTCTGGGTATTTTATAGGGAGGATGTGAACTAGGTATGGGAAAAGATAAACGACACATGAAAAAAAGCGCGGGAAATATTATGATACAAATTCTGCTGGTAATCCTTGCGGCGCTCTTTTTGTTTCCCTTTGTCTGGATGTTATGTACATCCTTAAAAACAGAAGCGGGAATTGCAGATTATAAGCAGTTTTTTCCATGGCCGGTTTCCTTCCGCGCTTTTGAAAAGGGCTGGAAAGGCGGGAAATTTTTGATTTACATCTGGAATACGGTGAAAATAGCCGGATTATGTGTGATCGGGACAGTATGCAGCTGTTCGCTTGTGGGATTCGGCTTTGCAAAATTCCAGTCTAAGGCAAAAAATATATTATTTCTCGTACTGCTTGCAACGATGATGGTTCCCCAGACGGTTACCCTGATTCCCATGTATATTATGTACAGCAAGTTTCACTGGCTGAATACCATTTATCCGCTTGTACTGCCGGCATTTTTTGGAACCAGTACATTTAACATCTTCCTGCTGCGGCAGTTTTTTGCAGGACTTCCCAACGATCTGGCAGAGGCGGCAAAAATTGACGGATGCAGTTGGTTTGGTATTTTTTCGAGAATTTATCTGCCTAATTGTAAGCCGGCTTTGCTGGTAGTAGTAATTAATCAGCTGGTATTTTGCTGGAATGATTATATGGCTCCTTTGATTTACTTAGGCCGTCCCGCTAAATTTACAATAGCCTTGGGATTAAATGCCTTTAAGGGTGAGGCCGGTTCCACTATGGACATTGGGCCGATTATGGCAATGGCAGTGGTTACAATTCTTCCTTTGCTGATTTTGTATCTGTGTTTCCAGAAATATTTTGTAGAAGGTGTGGCCGCATCAGGCATAAAGGGGTAAAGATGATCGACAATTATGAAGAAAAAGTTTATGCAGGAATCCTTGGAAAAATAATCGGTGTATTTTATGGACGCCCCATAGAAGGCTGGCCGTATGAAAAAATTAAAGCCCGGTTTGGCATGGTAGACCATTTTGTGGCAAAGGATGTGGGAGTGCCCCTTCATGTTGCGGATGATGATCTTTCAGGAACATTTACTTTTTTTAATGCCCTGGAGGATTATCCCTTATCAAAACTGGGGGCTGCGGAATTTGGAGATACATGGCTGAATTACCTGATTGAAGAGAAGACGGTTTTCTGGTGGGGCGGACTTGGAAGGTCCACCGAGCATACGGCGTATCTGCGTTTAAAAAGCGGCATTAAAGCGCCGGAAAGCGGGAGCATGAAATTAAATGGACGAGCGTCTGCGGAACAGATCGGCGCACAGATTTTTATGGATGCGATTCCCCTTGTCTTTGCCGGGGATGTTGAAAATGCAAGGAAATACACGGATATGCAGGCCCGGGTAAGTCACGACGGCGCGGCGGTAGAATCGGCGTGTTTTTGGGCAGGGATGGAAGCCGCGGCATTTCGTGAGAAAAGCCTTGAAGCCTTGTTGGAAGAAAATCTTTTTTATGTAAAATCAAAGAATCTGAAAGAAGTTTTTTATGAGATTATCGGATTTTGTAAAGATAAGCCGGATTTTCGGACTGCCAGGGCTTATTTGGAAAAAAGATGGGGGTATGATAAATTTCCGGGGAACTGCCATGTGATTCCCAATACGGCGTTGATGCTTACGGTACTTCTTTTGGGAAAAGACAGTTTTCGGGATGCCATGCAGATGTGTGTATCCGCAGGCTGGGATACGGATTGCAACGGAGCAAACATAGGGTGCTTTAACGGGATTCGGCTTGGACTTGATGCGATTACGGAGGAATTTGATTTCAGGTCGCCCATAGCAGACCGTTTCTATAATATATCCTCCAACGGAGGAGCGTGCGTAACAGACGCGCTTCAGCAGGTGAAACGGATTTTGAAGCTGCATAATCAGATTTATCATACCGGATATACGTATCATCCCCAAAGGTATACTTTTGACTATAGAGGAGCCCTGCAGGGGTTTGAACCGTGTCCTGTAAGAAAGGGAAAAACGGAGTTATCCAATCATCGGGGGCGGCAGCTTGAGGTGACACTGCAGGAGGAAGGGAAAGGATTTTTATCCGTTCCGGTGATGTGGCAGAGAGAGGATATTTATGGCGGTTACTGTCTTTTGGGAAGTCCCGTTTTATATGAGACGCAGAAGGTGCATATAAACATTAAAGCGCATTGCGGGCGGATGCAGTTCCGGCTGTATGTGATTTATTATGATTTTGATGATGAAAAGCAGGTATTAGAAAGCGGAATATATGAAGGAAGTCCTGCGTGGAAGGAATATGTGTGGCATATTCCGCCGTTAGGGGGAAAATGTATTGACCGTATGGGAATAGAGGTGATTGGAGAAGCCGGAAACCGGGCGCTGATCCGTTCCGTTGATTTTCGTGATGCACCGTCTGATTTTTCTATCAGAGGTTCTTTGCGTAATTACGATTTAGGACGTGCCAACATGCAGTTACAGGCATTTACTTCATCGGCAAAGGAATTTTCCTTTGACGCCGGACACACCTTTACCGTTTCCCATCATGGTGGGACGGGGCTTGCAACCATAGGCACCAAAGACTGGAAAAACTATCAGGTAAGCTGTAAAGCAGTACCCTATCTTCATAAGGAATTCGGACTGGTCATCCGCAGCAGAGGACATAGAAAATATTATGCATTTTTATTGAAAGAACATAACACTGCGCAGCTGATCCGGCAGGACGGAGAGGAAAGAGTAATATTGGCAGAAGGTTCATTTGCCTATGAGGAATTGAATTTTTATGAGCTTACGCTGCGGGCGGAAAAAAACAGGATCAGCGCCGCCATAAATGGAACTGCGCTGTTATCGGCGGAGGATGAAAAGTATGAAAACGGAGGCTGCGGCTTTTTGATTTGTGAAGGTACGTTTATGGCCGATGCATTACATATTACCAATGCGGCCATGAAGTAAGCGCAAAGAAGGGAGAGTGCGGATGAAGGATAAATTTTATCCCGGATTTCACTACAGACCCCCGAAAAACTGGATTAATGATCCCAACGGGCTTCTATACAAAGACGGCTGGTACCATATGTTTTATCAGTACAATCCGGGGGATGTGTGGCGCTTTACCGGTCGCCGGATCTTAAGAATTGGTCGTTTTGCTCCATTTTGTATGTCTCTTCGGAATATGAACTGTTGGAATGTCCGAATATGTTGAAGTTTGGAGAAAAATATGTTCTTTTGTATGCGCCCCTGGAAGGAACCAGGTATTGCATCGGAGAATTAAACAAAGATACCTGGGAATTTACAGTGCGCTCGGAAGGAATTTTTGACTACAGTGTTGGGAAAAAAGGCTTTTATGCCCCGAATACTTATCTGACAGATCCTAAGGGAAGATACGTTATCATCGGCTGTTTGTTTGAATGGGACCGCATGGCCTGCACGTATCACAGAGGCTGGGCGGGAATGCAGTCTCTTCCCAGAGAGGTATTTCTGAAAAAAGAGGAACTTTGTATCCGGCCGGTGGAAGAGTGTGAAGACCTTAGAAAAAAAGTCCTGTATTCTTTGGGATCTGCCTGTGTGAAGCGGGGGGAAGTAGTGGCGTCATGCCGGCAGGCAGAAATTTGCTGCCGGGTGAAGCTGCCGGAAAATGATTGTTTTGCAGTCAGAATATTTGCTTCCCGGGATGGAACGGAATATACGGAATTAAGAATTGACCATACTTCCCGCAGGATTTGTTTAGACCGTTCCGAATCTACGAAGGATATCCATGTGGGGACAGAACAGATAGAAATACCAATTGGAGGGGAAAGCTGTGAATATCGGATAAACATGATACTGGATCATTCGTCGGTTGAAGTGTTTATCAATGAGCGATATACCATTTCGGCCAGAGTATTTCCGGAGAATGAGTTTGGGGGAATCATGATTTCAAAATGTCCCGGACAAGGGACGATCGAGGAAATTGTAATTTATGAGCTTGGGCTGTAGCGGATACATGTGACAATATCACATGCGCGATTGGGAAGGAGACAGTATGCTGCTGATTCTTGACATTGGCACCTCAAGCATGCGGGGCATGCTTATGGACTGCCGGGGACAAATAATAAAAAAAAGACAAAGTAAATACAGACCGGAGCATATGCCTGACGGAGGCGTCCTTATGGAAACAGGGCAGCTTAATAAAGCCCTTGAAACATGCCTTGAGGAAATCGGCTCTTATTGTACCGCAGAGGGAATATATTTGGACGGAATTTCCGTGACTGCCCAGCGTTCTTCCGTAATTCCGATGGGGAAAGACGGACATGCCCTTTGTCCTGCGCTTATGTGGCAGGATAAAAGATGCGTGGGTCTGATCGAAGACTTAACGGATCGGACAAAGGCAATTTATGAGATTTGCGGTATGCGGCTTTCCCCTGTCTTTTCCGCTCCTAAAATGCGCTATGTAAAAACGCATATGCCGGAAATTTATGAGCAGTCCGTAAAGCTGATCGGATTTCAGGAGTATGTGCTGCATTATCTGACCGGCGAGTATGTTACGGATACTTCCATTGCCAGCCGGACCTGCCTGTATGATCTGCGTATGAATAAGTGGTCGGAGGATCTTCTTGCGTTATTTGAAGTGGATAAAGAAAAGTTGTGTCCGATCGCTCCGGTGGGCAGTGTGGTCGGAAGTACAAGGTCCCGTATCGGTGGACTTCTTAAAACGGACCGCAGTATTCCGGTGGTGTCTGCCGGAGGAGATCAACAATGTGCGGCGCTTGGGATGCAGGATCAAAAAGAAGACAGTCTCATCTGCAACATGGGTACCGGCGCTTATGTGATTGCGCAAACGGACAGACCGGTACTGGATCCAAACATGCGGGTGAACTGTAATGTGGGGGGACGGCCGGGTACGTGGATTTTAGAGGGAATGGTACCTGGCGCCGGAACTACGCTGGATTGGCTGTGCAATATTTTTTACAGCCATTTAGAGAAAGAAGAAGCGCTTAAGATACTGCTTAAAGAGGCGGAAAAAGCGCCGGCAGGCGCACGTGGAATGTGTTTTGTAAACGCTTTGGCCGGTACAGGAACGCCGGAATGGAACCTTTTGCAGAATGGAAGTTTTACCAATCTTTTACTGCGGCATACCAGGGAGGATTTTGCCCGTGCGGGCCTGGAAGGAATCGTCCGGGACGTGGCAGGCTGCGTGAAAAGCGTGGAGACAATGCTTCCTGAAAAAGGCGGTCCGGTTAAGGTTTCGGGAGGGCTGTCGAGAGCGGAATTTTTAATGGAACTTTTGGAGGATACGTTAGGCAGAAGCGTATGCCGGGCGGACGAAAGTGAAGCCACTGCTTTGGGGGCGTTTAAATCGGGGATGCAGGCATTAAACATGCATGGAGGGTATTATGAACAATCTTGAATTAAAGAAAACGGCTAATAAGATACGCAAAGGGATTGTGAGCGCCGTTCACAGTGCAAAAGCAGGACATCCGGGAGGTTCTCTGTCAGCAGCGGATATTTTTACATATCTGTATTTTGAGAAGATGAAGATTGATCCTGCAAACCCCAGGATGGAAGAGCGGGACAGGTTTGTGCTTTCCAAAGGCCACACCGCGCCGGGACTGTATGCCGCTCTGGCTTACAGAGGTTTTTTTCCGGTGGAGGATTTGGCAACGCTGCGCAGGCTGGGATCTTACTTACAGGGGCATCCCTGTATGAACCATATTCCCGGAGTGGACATGTCGAGCGGTTCTTTGGGGCAGGGAATTTCCGCGGCGGCAGGCATGGCTCTGGCAGGAAAGATGGATGGTAAGGGATATAGAGTCTATACGCTTTTAGGCGATGGTGAGCTTCAGGAGGGACAGGTATGGGAAGCCGCTATGTTTGCAGGCCATTATAAGCTGGACAATCTGGTAGTGATCGTGGATAATAACGGACTTCAAATTGACGGACCCATTGAGGATGTCTGTTCTCCGTACCCCATTGATAAAAAGTTTGAAGCCTTTCAGTTTCATGTGATTCATGCAGACGCCCATGATTTCGATTCTTTGAGAGAAGCGTTCAGAGAGGCGGAAAATACAAGGGAAATGCCTGCGGCAGTGATTGCCCACAGCATAAAGGGAAAAGGGATTTCCTTTATGGAAGGAGACGCCGGATGGCATGGAAAGGCGCCGGATGACATGCAGTATGAGACAGCAATGGCTGAGCTTGAAAAGATAGATGAAGAATTGGCCAGGGAGGAAGCCGGATGAAGGAAAATACAGGGAAAAAGATTGCGACAAGGGAAAGTTATGGCAATGCGCTGATCGAGCTGGGGGCGGCAAACAAGGATGTGGTAGTGCTGGATGCGGATCTTTCATCGGCCACTAAGACGGATTCTTTTAAAAAAAGGTATCCTCAAAGACATATAGACTGCGGGATTGCGGAAAGCAATATGATGGGAGTGGCAGCAGGGCTCGCCGCCGCAGGAAAAATTCCTTTTGCCAGCAGCTTTGCAATGTTTGCGGCAGGAAGAGCATTTGAGCAGATCAGAAATTCGGTGGGATATCCGCACTTAAATGTGAAGATCGGAGCCACCCATGCAGGCATTACGGTAGGGGAGGACGGGGCCACCCACCAGTGCAATGAAGATATTGCACTGATGAGGACGATTCCCGGAATGGTGGTGATGTGCCCGGCGGATGATGTGGAAGCGAAAGCGGCAGTAAAGGCGGCAGCAGAATATGAAGGCCCTGTATATCTAAGATTTGGGCGCAGCCCATGTCCTGTAATCAATGACAGGCCGGATTACAAATTTGAAATGGGAAAAGGCAGCGTGGTGAAGGAAGGGAGCGATGTTTCCATTATAGCCACCGGCATTTGTGTGGCGAATGCTCTTGAAGCGGCAGAGCTGCTGCAGCGGGATGGCATTTGTGCGGAAGTGATCAATATTTGTACGATTAAGCCTTTGGATGAAGCGCTTATTTTAAGCTCGGCCCGCAAAACCGGAAAGGTTGTAACGGTAGAAGAACATTCTGTGATTGGCGGATTGGGAAGCGCGGTAGGAGACGTGCTTAACAGAGTATATCCGGCGCCCGTAAGGAAGATAGGAATACAGGATGTGTTCGGGGAATCCGGTTTTGCACAGGCTTTGCTGGAAAAGTATAAACTGGATGGAAAGGGAATTGCCGAACAGGTAAAAGAGTTTTCTGAAAGTTTCACGACAGGAAAGGAGCAGCTATGTCAAGAGTAGAAGAAATTACGAGGGAAGATTGGATTCTGAATACGTTTCCGGAATGGGGGACGTGGCTGAATGAAGAGATTGAACAGGAAAAGGTGCCGACCGGCAATGTCGCAATGTGGTGGCTTGGGTGTACGGGATTATGGATTAAGACCCCCGGAGAATGTAATATTACCATTGATTTTTGGAATGGAAATGGCAAAAGAACGCATGGAGACGGGAAGATGAAGCCGGGGCATCAGATGGCCAATATGTGCGGGGGAAGAGCCATGCAGCCTAATCTGCGGGCGGTTCCTTTTGTGCTGGACCCTTTTGCGGTAAAGCAGGTGGATGCGGTGCTTGCTACACATTACCATCAGGATCATATGAGTGTGGAATATGCAGCCCATGTGATCCAAAGCGGCATGACTACTACGGACGAGACCGGGAGCAGGATTCCGGTTCCTTTTATCGGACCCAAAAAGTCGGTGGAGCTGTGGCAAAAGTGGGGGGTTCCAAAAGAAAGATGCATCACTGTAAAACCAGGAGATACCATTAAAATAAAAGATCTGGAAATTATTGTTTTGGATTCCTTTGACAGAACCTGCCTTGTTACGACGGATTCCCAGGAGGGTGACAGAGAAGAACTGACAGGCGTCTGTCCTGTCGATATGGATGAGAAAGCTGTTAATTATCTGATCCGGACGCCCGGAGGAAATATTTACCACAGTGGAGACTCGCACTATTCCATATATTTTGCAAAACATGGAAAAGATTATGATGTTGATGTAGCTTTTGGCTCTTACGGAGAAAATCCGGTGGGCATTACGGATAAAATGACTTCCTGCGATATTCTCCGCATGGCGGAAGCGTTAAGATGTAAGGTGGTAATTCCCATCCACTATGACGTGTGGACAAATTTTATGGCGGATGTAAATGAGATCCGCATGCTTTATGAAATGAAAAAGGAAAGGCTTGGGTATGGCTTCCATCCGTTTTTCTGGGAAGTAGGCGGGAAATATATATATCCTGCCGAGAAGGAGAAAAGAGAATATCATCACCGGAGAGGATTTGCGGACTGCTTTGAAGCGCCGCAAAACATTCCGTTCCGCTCCTGTCTGTAGACCGGAAACCAAAGGAGGATGCGGATGGAAACATTAATGGAAAAAAAGTATTCGCTTGGACTGTATGAAAAGGCGATGCCTTCGGAATTATCGTGGGAGGAAAAGCTTTTGGCGGCAAAGGAAGCCGGTTATGATTTTGTGGAGATCAGTATCGATGAGACGGCGGAAAAGTTGAGCCGGCTGGATATGTCCGGGCAGGAGCGACGGCAGTTGATACTGACCATGCACCAGACAGGAATTCCCATACGAACCATGTGCTTAAGCGGTCATAGGAAGTATCCCTTAGGGAGTCTCGATCCGGCAATACGTTCAAAAGGAATGGAGATCATGAATAAAGCGGTTCGGCTCGCAGATGATCTGGGTATCCGTGTGATTCAGCTGGCAGGATATGACGTCTATTACGAGGAATCAAACGTGGAAACTAAAAGACTGTTTCTGGAAAATTTAAGAAAGGCCGTTTATTGTGCGGGCCGCGCAGGCATTTCTCTTGGATTTGAAACAATGGAAACAGAGTTTATGAATACGGTGGAAAAGGCTATGAAATATGTAACACTGGTCAATTCCGGCTATCTGCAGATTTATCCCGATATTGGAAACCTAACCAATGCCGCATGTACATATAAAAATGACGTGTTGGAGGATCTGGAACTGGGAAGGGGACACCTTCTTGCGATGCATTTAAAGGAAACGGTTCCGGGAAAATTCAGAGAAATTCCATACGGAACCGGCCACGTGGCGTTTGAAGAGGCCATTGGCAGGGCTTGGGAACTGCAGGTGCGTAAATTTGTAACGGAGTTCTGGTATACGGGAAATCCTCAATGGAGAGAGGATTTAACGTCGGCATGCGAGAAGTTTACAAAGATTTTGGATCGGATGGAGTGAGCTTGAAAAAGCAAATATAAACGAGGAGGGCAGGACTTATGAAAGTGGAAAAGAAAGTAATTGCCAGACTTTCAAAGTGTTATTCCATTGCACCGCTGCGCGATCGGGGGAAAGACTGTATTTTGGTGGCGGCGGAGAAAACGGAGCGATGTCTGTTGTTTGACAGGAAGGGAAAGCTTTTGGACACCGTATGGGAAGAACCGGGAGGCGCTATGAGTATGGTGCAGGTTCCGGGAAAGGATGGACAGTTTCTGGCTACTCATAAGTTTTATTCTCCGAACGATTCTGCCGATGCGGAGATTGTGACCGTGTCCCATAAGGAAAATGGGGATTGGGAGGTACGCACCCTAGTAAAACTTCCTCATGTGCATCGTTTTGATATTGTTAAAAGGAATGGAAGAAATTATCTGATTGCCTGTACGCTGAAGTCAGGGCATAAGTTTAAGGATGACTGGTCCATGCCCGGGAAAGTATATGCTGCCGCGCTACCTGAGGATTTAAGCGGGTTTGACGGGGAGCATCCGTTGAAATTGCAGGTGATCAGGGAAAATATGCTGAAAAATCATGGGTACTACAGGGTTACGGAAAATGATACGGATACCTGTCTGATTTCTGCCGACAGCGGAGTATTCCGTTTTTTTCCGCCTGCGGATGTAAACGGAGCGTGGGAAACAGAGCAGCTTCTTAATACACCTTCAAGCGACGCCGTTCTGGTGGACTTTGATGGAGACGGCGAAATGGAACTGGCAGTGCTTTCCCCCTTTCATGGGGATCAGATCCGTATTTATAAAAAAACGGAAAAAGGCTTTGAAAAAGTTTATGAATACGAAAAGCCGGCGGATTTTACCCATGCAATTTACGGAGGAAACCTTGGCGGTAAACCGGTGCTGATTGTGGGGCATCGAAAGGCGGAACGGAATCTGATCGTTTTTTGGTGGGATGAAGCGAAGGGATATTGCTGGAAGCTGATTGACAGGGACTGCGGTTCGGCCAATGTGTTCCATTATGTAGACGGGGAAAAAGACATTTTGATTTCGGCCAACAGAGAAACGGATGAAATTGCCATGTATACTTTGGAATGGTGATGAAGAGGATGTTTTCAATGCAGAAATGAGGTGGAATATGTTAGAACAGTTAAAACAAGAAGTTTATGAAGCAAACATGCAGCTTCCAAAGTTCGGGCTTGTGACTTTTACCTGGGGGAATGCCAGCGGCATTGACAGAGAAACCGGGTTGTTTGTAATAAAACCCAGCGGGGTGGAATATGAAAAGCTTAAAGCGGAGGATATGGTTGTGGTAGACTTAAAGGGCGTAAAGGTAGAGGGAAAATATAATCCGTCTTCCGATACGGCGACACATGCGGCTCTTTACAGCCGGTTTCCCGGCATAGGCGGAATCGTACATACCCATTCTTCCTGGGCGGCGAGCTGGGCGCAGGCCGGCCGGTCCATTCCCTGCTATGGAACTACCCATGCAGATTATATTTATGGAGAGGTTCCCTGTATCCGCAATCTGACAAAAGAGGAAATTGAAGAAGCTTATGAGAGGAACACCGGAATTTTAATCGCCGACGAGTTTGAGTCGCAGGGCATCAATTATGAGGCCACGCCGGCAGCGCTTTGTAAAAATCACGGCCCCTTTACCTGGGGAAAAAATGTCCTTGATGCGGTCCACAATGCGGTAGTGTTGGAGGAGGTAGCCAAAATGGCGGCTTACTGCGAGACCATTAATCCCCGGAATACGTCTGCGCCTAAGGAAATGCAGGACAAGCATTATTATAGAAAGCATGGGGAACATGCGTATTATGGACAGGATTGAGACAGCGTCAGTTACATCAGCCCATATGGCGGTAATAAAACAGAACGGTTTGTACGAAACTGGCAGTCATAAAAAAACTGCCAGTTTTGGGTGAGTAGTAAAATATAGATGGGTGCTGACCTTCTTATAATAAAGTATATTTAAGCATCTGATAGGCAGCTTGTTTTTTGGCGTACTTCTTAGAAGATGATTTCGCAGAAAAGTATTTTGCCTTTTCTTTTATGCGACAGGTACATTCCCAGATAGGGCTGCCGTTATTATCATATTTCTGTACAAAATCGTAGAAAGGTATTGAAAAGTATCCTCTTCGTGCAAGTATTTCCAGTTGGCTTATGGCTTCATCCTTATTTGGATTCGGAATTTCATCACGAATGGAAAATAGTAGATCTTGCTGCTCTAATTGTTTATATGCCAACTCACATACTGCTTTCCGGGCCTCGTTTTTTGAGGTGCCAAAACTTCTGAAAATTGTGTTCAGATTGCCTAATTTTAGCAGGCAGCTATGTTTTAATTCGGAGCTGCCATTATAAGAGGAGGAGATGCCATCAAAAGGAAAGTACCATACTGCCTGTGAAGCCTTTTCAAAATGATACCACGGAACCATTCCGTACCGTTTTAAAGTCCATTCCTGTATCAACTCGACATAATTGTCCTTTATATCATCTTCTAAATAACTGTCAGGGTCGAGCATGATTTGAACGACATCTTGAAGTTCCTCCATGTCCCAATCGGAATCCAGTGCCACCGCGCCAATAATTGCTTCAAACAAATCCTCTTTAACAGACATTTCCTGATTGATATTATTTTGCACATCGCCGTTTCCCATGATAAGATAATCCGCAAGATCCAAAACATTGATTCTGTCAGCCAGGGTCTTCTTTTGAACCAGCTTTTTCTTAAGTTCCGTTAATTCTGCTTCATTTTTACTGCATGAAAATTCGTCAAATTCTTCGTTTGGATTATAGTCCTCATAATCACTGGTAAAACAGCCGTATTTTTCTGCCAGCAGTTTTATCACAATAAGATCCAATACTTTGTCGCCGATAAACTCTAATACCTCGTTATCCTCTCCGCCGTATTCTTTTGAATAGGAACGTCTGACAAATGCCTGCTGCAACAAATCGGTATTTTGAAAGTTGTAGCCAATTTGATCTTGGATAAATACAAAATCTTTTTGTTCCATAAAAAATTACCTCCCAGTATTTGTTGTGTACTAAAAGGCATAAAAAAGTCCGACAAAATAAAACTGTTAAGCACAGTTATACAGTCAGACAAGATAGATTAAATTAGATTCTTTGTTTTTGGGTGTTTACAGATATTCACTTGCATAAATAGAAATAAACACATATAAACAATGTTTCCAATTTAAAATAGTATGCCTTATTGCTAATATAGCAAAGAATAGGGATATAGTCAATGAATTATGCAGATTTTGTAATTCTGTTAAAAGGCAGGTATTATAATATAAATAGAAAATATGTAATTTAATTAAATTACATGTTGACAAAATTGTTTAGGAGAGGTATTGTTATATTGTAATTTAACTCAATTACTAAGAAGGAGATCCGATGAAATCAATATCCTTAAATGAGATTATACAATTCACATCAGGCAAAAACCCTACACGAATAAGAGAGCAGGCTGATAAATTATATACCCCGGAGGATTTTGAGAAAGATTTACATTGTATTAATTCAACGAAAGAGGGTATGGGCTGCATTATAAATTTGATAAAATCGAAGTCTTCTCCGATATCGGAACAGACAGAAGAGAAGTGTATTACGTCAAATTTTCTAAGATGCGATTTTGATACCGGAAAGCTCGATTCCTGGTATTTTTGCTATCAGTTTAACGAAGGAAAAAGTTTTGAACAGCAGATAGAAATGTACCATCAGGGGACAACCTTGAGCGTCAAGAAATTGAATATAAAGACTATTGGAGAACTAAAAATTGTTTTGCCGGATATAGAAAAACAAAGGACAATCGGTAATATATACAGGCAGTCAATTGTACAAAACGATTTAATGGTAAAGCAGGCAGAAGATATAAGAAAATTTACGATGACATTGATACGAAGGATGGAGGAAGATTAGCTATGGCTGAGGGGAAAGATTTATTACAGGTATTGTGGAGCGGTGCGGATGTACTTAGAGGGAAAATGGATGCAAATGAGTATAAAACGTATCTTTTAGGATTGGTTTTCTATAAATATTTATCAGATTCGTACTTGGCGAAAATCTATGACCTTATTAAAGACGAAAATCCGGATAGTCTTGCTGAAGCACAGCGTGCGTATGAAGAGGCAATGAAATCAGATGACGCCGAAGAACTGCTGAGTGAAATAAAAAAATCAATGCATTATACGCTTGATTCTGACATGACATATATCAGCATGTTAAATGCGGCTAAAAATAATTCTTTTAACAGAGAAAAACTGCAGGCGGCTTTTAACCGCATAGAGGAGTCTGACGAATTATTCAACGGTTTATTTGCGGATGTGGATTTATATTCCAATCGGCTTGGCACGGGTGACCAGAAGCAGAGCGCCACAATTGCGGAAGTCATCAAAGTGTTGGATGGCGTGGACATTATTCATACGGAAGGCGATGTGCTTGGTAACGCATACGAGTATCTGATCGGTCAATTCGCATCTGAAACAGGTAAAAAGGCCGGAGAATTTTATACGCCCCATGGTCCTGCGCAGATTCTTTGCAGGATTGCCATGTCTGGCCAGGAAGGAAAAAAGGGATTACAGGTATATGATCCATGTATGGGGTCCGGCTCGTTGATGCTTAGCTGCAGAAATTACTCAAAAGAGCCTGATTACATTAAATACTATGGGCAGGAACTTATGCCGTCAACCTATAACCTGGCGCGTATGAATATGTTTCTGCACGGAGTACTGCCTGAAAACCAGCATTTGCGCAATGGAGATACCCTTGATGCCGACTGGCCGACAGATGAAGAGACAGAATTTGATGTTGTAACGATGAATCCGCCCTATTCGGCAAATTGGTCTGCCGCAGAGGGCTTCAAGCAGGATGAGCGGTTTATGGATTATAGGGGTAAACTGGCCCCTAAGTCAAAAGCGGATTATGCTTTTTTGTTACATGGGTTCTATCATTTAAAGCAGACAGGTACGATGGCGATTGTTCTTCCTCACGGCGTTTTGTTCAGAGGAGCAGCAGAAGGGTCAATCAGGGAGATACTCCTTAAGAATGGATCCATTTATGCCGTTATTGGGCTTCCGTCCAATATGTTTTATAATACTTCTATTCCAACCTGTATTGTGGTATTGAAAAAGCACAGAGAAGGGCGGGATGTATTGTTCATTGACGCATCCAAGCTGTATGAAAAGGAAAAGAAACAGAATGTCATGCGCGAGGAACATATTGACAGAGTGCTGGAATTGTATACTGCCAGAAAACCGGTTGACAAGGTAGCTTATCTTGCAACTTTTGAGGATATCAAAGCGAATGACTATAATCTGAATATTCCCAGATATGTAGATACAAGTGAGGAAGAACCGGAAGTGAATCTCAGGCAGCTTTCCGTATCTATAAGGGAGACAAACAAAGCCATCAAAGAGGGAAATGACGCTTTGCTTAAAATGCTTGGGGAATTGACCTTTGCAAATCCTGAAACGCAGAATGCTGTTGAAGAATTTATCAGTGTTCTCAAGGAGGTGTGATAATGGCAGATATACCTAATGTGAGATTTAGGGGTTTTACGGATGATTGGGAACAGCGTAAGTTGGGGGACGTGGCTGAATATAGACGAGGCTCTTTTCCTCAACCATATGGAAATAAGGAGTGGTATGATGGTGAAGGAGCTATGCCGTTCGTACAAGTTGCAGATGTAACAGATGAGATGAATTTGGTAGTTAATACAAAACAGAAGATAAGTAAATTAGCACAACCAATGAGCGTATATGCTGATAAAAACACTGTTTTAGTAACGTTACAAGGAAGCATAGGACGTGTAGCAATCACGCAATATGGGGCATTCGTGGATAGAACAGTTCTGAAATTTGAAAAATATAAAGAGAAAATAGATTACATTTTTTGGGCCTATATTATTAAGCAAAAATTTATTGAAGAAGCAAGAAAAGCACCAGGTGGTACTATAAAAACAATTACCAAAGAAGCGCTGTCAAATTTTGATTTGGTGTTACCAGATTATAAAGAACAAATGAATATTGGAAGGTATTTTCAAAATTTCGACCATCTCATCACCCTTTACCAGCATAAGTGTGAGGTGACAAAAGAATTGAAGAAATATATGTTGCAAAAAATGTTCCCCCAAAATGATAAGAAAATTCCAGAGATTCGATTTGCAGGATTTACTGACGATTGGGAACAGCGTAAGCTGGGGGAGATTGTTGAAGTATGCAACGGGCGTGACTATAAACATCTTGACGAAGGGGATATTCCGGTTTATGGGACAGGGGGATATATGTTAAGTGTTTCAGAAGCATTGTCTGAAAAAGATGATGCTGTTGGAATCGGGCGAAAAGGCACCATAGATAACCCATACATTTTAAGAGCACCATTTTGGACTGTAGACACGCTATTTTATTGTATTCCTAAGAAGGCTTTTGATTTGGATTTTGTATTCATCATTTACCAACATATAAACTGGAAGGCTATGGATGAATCTACAGGAGTACCAAGTTTATCAAAAACAGCAATAAATAATATAGAAGTTATGGTTCCGTCAAAAAATGAGCAAGTGAGACTTGGTAGATATTTTTCTAACCTCGACCACCTCATCACTCTTCACCAGCATAAATATGAAGAGCTAAAAGAAGTAAAGAAATTTATGCTGCAAAATATGTTTGTATAAGGAGTAACAGCTTGATGAAATTATATCATGGAAGTAATATTGTTGTTGAAAGGCCTAAAATTCTTCAATCTGACCGCAGACTTGACTTTGGTACAGGATTTTACCTTACGTCAAGCTATGAACAGGCGGAAAGATGGGCGTTTCTTACAGTGAGAAGAAGAGGAGTGGGAAAACAGATCATTACATCGTATGATTTTGACGAAGGAAAATTGCCTTCGCTGAAAGTAACGAAATTTGAAGGGGCTTCTGTCGAATGGCTGAAATTTATTGCAAACAACAGAAATGTCAAGGACTTTATAGATGAATCAGACATAGTGATTGGTCCGGTTGCCAATGACAGGACGATGCCGATTATTAAACTATATTTTTCCGGTATATATGATGAAGGTGAAACGATTAAAAGACTTTTGCCGCAAAAATTGAAGGACCAGTACGTTTTCAAAAGCGAAAAAGCTCTTAAATTATTGGTATTAAGCGAGGTGATAGAACGATGAAAAATGAAATGGTATTTATTCGTTCCTTTTACAATGAAAAGGTATTGCAGATGATAGTGGATAAGTATGGAATTGAACCATTATGGGCGCTTAGAAAATTTCTTTTTTCTGAAACTTACCGGATGCTGATCAATGAGGAACTTGAAATGTGGGATTTCAGCCCGTTTGGAATTTTTGATATGTGGGAGGCTGAGCAGGTTACCGGAGATCCACGTAATTCTTTATATTTAAGGAGAGATTGACATGGGTAAGGAGATGGAATTTTTCATTTTTTTGCTTGAAAACTATGCGGAATATAAAAATACTACGGCTGATAAAATTTTGCAGTCATGGGATAAGTTGAAATTAACAGATTTTATATATGATATGTATGAGAGGTATCATATTGAGCGTTTGGAAAATGCTTTTGAGGATATTGACAGACTTGCTGCAGAGAGACAAGCGTAATTTTTTGCGACAGAATATGTTTCCAAAGAAAGGATAACTTATGGCAGAATTAGAATCCGTAATGGAAAAAAGATTGATAGACCAGCTTTGCTGTGATGAGTCTCAATGGACCTACAGACCTGATATCAGAACAGAGGAACAGCTGTGGAATAATTTTAAATATATCTTGGAACAGAATAATAAGGCGAAACTAGGCGATGTTCCTCTCAGCGAGTCCGAGTTTGCAAAGATTAAGAATGATTTATCTCACGCTTCCTTTTATGATGCCGGAAAATGGATCGTGGGAGAAAACGGTAAGGTATATGTCCATGTTCAGCGCGGGAATGAAACATTGCATCTTATGGTGATGAATAATGAGCATGTGGCCGGCGGGTCAAGCGTGTACGAGGTGATCAACCAATATCAGGCGTTTAAATCAGAGGATGCAGAGGGAGACAGAGACAGGCGTTTTGACGTAACGCTCCTTATTAATGGGATTCCTTTTATCCATATTGAACTTAAGAACAAAGAACATTCCTATATGGATGCCTACCGCCAGATTAAGAAATATATTGCGGAGGGTAAGTTCCACGGCATTTTTTCCAATGTGCAGATGTTTGTTGTGAGTAATGCGGTAGACACAAAGTATTTTTCTGCTGCGAGGGATACGGAATTAAACAAAAAATTTATCACTGGATGGCTTGATAAGGAAAATCATCCTGTCTGTGATTATATTGAGTTTGCCAGGGAAGTTCTCAAAATACCGGAAGCGCATGAGATGATTACCAGATACACGGTTCTTGATAACGATAAAAGAAAGCTTTTAATACTGCGTCCCTATCAGATTCATGCGATTGAGGCAATGCGGGCGGCATCAAAGCAGGGAAAATCAGGATTTATCTGGCATACGACAGGTTCCGGGAAGACAATGACTTCCTATAAGGCTACAAGAAATCTGCTGATGGATATTCCGGCAATTGAGAAGACGATTTTTCTCATAGACAGGAAGGATCT
Source organism: uncultured Lachnospiraceae bacterium (assembly GCA_910587935.1). Classification (GTDB taxonomy): domain Bacteria; phylum Bacillota; class Clostridia; order Lachnospirales; family Lachnospiraceae; genus MGBC143606. The sequence continues at coordinate 63,507 of CAJUNP010000005.1, read as the reverse complement.
TGATATGCAGACGAAAATGGCTTTTCAGTCCTATGCGGATAATGATACGATTGATGTGGATGATACGGATTATGTCGATTCACTCATAGAAAAGATGGCGGATAACAACCGCCAGATGATAGTAACCACTCGTCAGAAAATGCAGATTATGGTAAACCGGCGATTAAAGGAAGGAACAAAGCGGTACGAAAAGATTAAATCCCTGAAGGTTGCTTTTGTTGTTGATGAATGTCATAGGGCTGTAACGCCTCAAACCAAAAGAGATCTTGAGAGGTTTTTTGCCAATTCCTTGTGGTATGGTTTTACGGGAACGCCCATTTTTGAGGAGAACGGTTATGAACAAAAAGGCGATCTGCCGCAGACCACAGAGCAGATGTACGGTGAATGCCTGCATAGCTATACGATTAAAGAGGCCATCCATGACGAGGCAGTTTTAGGGTTTATGGTTGAAAATCTTGGAGCAAAAGATTTAAGTGACGATGAGGCAAAAAAGGTATATGATACCGAAGAACATATGCGGAAGGTTTTGAATGTCATATTGAATCAGTCCTATGACAAATTTGGCATGAACAATGATAAAGGCAGAACCTATGAAGCGATTTTAACGACCAGTTCAATTGAACGGGCACAGAAATATTATGATTTGCTGAAGAAGGTTAAAGAAGGGAAGGATGAGCTGAAAATTTGCGATATGGTACATAAGGCGCTGCCTGATTTCCCTAAATTTGCCATAACCTATTCGCTGTCGGAAAATGAAGAAACGTCCACTGTTAATCAGGATAAAATGAAGGAAGCGTTAAAAGATTATCAGGAAATGTTTGGCAGCAGTTATCAGATAGATGCCATCAATGCCTACAATAGCAATCTCAATGAACGTTTGGCAAGAAAAGAGAAAAAGTATTTGGATCGAAGTCAGCAGCTTGATTTGGTAATCGTGGTTGACCGGCTTTTAACCGGGTTTGACGCACCATGTCTGTCTACATTGTTTATTGACAGACAGCCTATGGCTCCGCAGAATATCATTCAGGCATTTTCCCGTACCAACAGACTTTTCGATTATGCAAAGCGGTACGGGCAGATTGTGACATTTCAGGCTCCCAAAGAGTATAAAAATGCAATTAATAAAGCGCTCAAGCTATATTCGCGCGGAGGTGACGGCAATCCCATTGCGGAGGACTGGGATGATGTGAAAACATCTTTTTCCATATCCCTTAAAACAATCCGTAATCTGGCGCGGACACCCGAAGACATAGCGGGTCTGTCGAGAAAACAGAAAAAGGCATTTGTGAGTCTTTTCAGAACCTTGGATCACGATTTTGCACACTTAAAATCATTTTCTGTATATGAACCATATGTACTGGACGAGTTCGGCTTTTCCGAAGATGAATATGAAAATTATGCAGCGATGTATAAGAATGTAATGGAAGAACTGAAAAAGCCGGATAATAATCCGGATACTGACGAAGAGCCCGTATGGGATGACTATGATTTGGTGGCATACAGCAAGCTGAGGATTGATTTTGAGTATATTGTTGAATTACTGCGGGGAGTTATGGAGTCCCTGGACAAGTCACAAAATGATTTTAACGAGTCTGAATTTGAAACCAGAATAAAAACCATTAAAGAGATTATAGCAGAATTTGCAGGCGATAATCCGAAGTTAAGTGCATTGCTTATGCAGGTTGTGGAAGAGATTGAAAAGGATAAAGAAAGCTTTCTGGGACAGGATATTTCCGTTATTATCAATCAGATGCGTTATGCTGTTATTGATGCGGAAATCAGGAAATATGCTGATAAATGGTATCTGGATTTTGAAGATGTCAGGTATGAAGCTTTTCAGTTCAGGGATGGTGAACTTGCAAATGAAAATAAATTGAAGGACAGTGCCGATTACGCGGCTTATAAGGAAGAAAAGGAAGATGCCATGCCTAAATACAAATTCAGGAAACGGATGATTGACGAATTCAAGAATGTGCTTATGCTGGAGATTGCTCCGTTAATTGATTAACGTTGTTATAAATATGGCAATGACAAAAGAAAGACTGATAAGAAGTGGCTTTTATGATTTAGCCACAACCTATCAGTCTTTGCACGTCAACATTACTGCTGTACAAAGGTAGTCATACCCATTGTATCACAATGTTCTCCTTCAATATTTGCGCCCATTTTAGCGGCAAAAAGTCTGTAATATCTGGCACGTCTTGCAACGGCTCCGGTTCCGTTTTCGGACTGGCCGGATTCGTTGTTGATGACTACGATCGTCAGACCGAAGTTACCGTTGTAAGAAGCGTTAGCTCCGCCTTCCTTCGGCTGCCAGGTTCCGGTAATAACTTCGTGGCAGGACGGTTTGGGAGGCTGGGGCGTCATCCAGAACCAGATACCGGTCATAAAGCCGATTACGCCGTCGCTTGTAAGCTGTTCCGGATTATTTAACAAAATGGAGCTGTCGCCAAACAATACGTCAGAGCAAAGTCCATAATTATAATTGTAGGATAATTGGATCGGACCGCGTCCGTGGTAGCTTTTTCCGGCTACGGGCAGATAGTTGGTTCCGGTTCCCTGTACATAACCGATCGCGCTGGAGCCGATAAAGCCTACTTCTTCATTAAAATATAATCCGGTAAGGCTGTCGTTGTCCACTTCGCCTGCGATGATTCCGCCGCCTGTTTCGTGAGAGATATTAGCAAGGAAACCTGCCAATTCACGTTTGCGGTTATTTAAATCGCCGACAGCCAGGAATGAACCGTAATCACATACGGAAGTGCGCAGAACCTTAGTCTGCAGCCATTCGGCGTCAAAATCGGGATCGCTGTAGGTAAGCTTCTGTTCTTTGGTGGTCTTATTAAGACGAATGATGCGGTAACACCATTCGGCGCCTTCGTACCACTGAACTTTAACGATTGTGTTAGCCAGTGTGCTTACGGCTTCTTTCAGATTATTATAGGAATAATAATCCGGTATATTTGTGGTATCGGGATAGTACTGCGACGTTGCGGAACAGTTTTTCCATCCCGGAGAACCGAAGCGGTAAGGGAACAGTTCATTATAGGAAGATTCGGGAATCAACTCGTCCAGTCTGCCCAATGCGGCTTCCGGAGAATAATCGGGGTTAATTCCACCATATAAGGTCTCAATTTCGGCATCCGTAAGAACTTTGTTGATAGAAGCCGATCCGGCATTTTCGTCCTTCTGATAATTTTTCTCATCTTCGGGAACCGTCCATGCGGCGTCCTCTACAAAGAACCAGGGATCGCCCGCATCGGGTTTGTCGCCTGCGTTGGCATACCATTTGTTTTCGTAAATTTTGCCCATGTAATAAACTCTGGTGCCCTTTGTCGGATAATTCTTATAATCCTGCCAGAAGGGATAGGGCGGTTCGGTAGGCGTTTCCGCATCGGTAATACCGGCATCGGCAGTTATAGGAGCGGAAACTTCGTCAGCGCCTTCGGCTGCCATGATCGGCGTGGAAGGCAGGAACATAGATACTAATAAGGTGATGCAAAGAAAACGTTTCATATGTAGTTTCATACTAATCCCCTTTTCTGAAAGTGAGGTTGTTGATAGTTTCGTGAACATGCGCATGTACAATGTAAAAAATACCACATTTTGACAGCAAATTCATTGCTTAATTTTGTTAAATTTGGAATTATCTTGTGCAATATATATACAAATTAACGTGTATCGGAACTAAAAGGATACATAATGCCGGAAATGAGTGAGAAGGGTCAAAGGCATGGATTATGGAATAAGCCCTATTTTATAAAATCCGGAAACTCTTTGTTGATTTCTGATACGGCGTCATTTAAACTATATCCATCGGCATATGCCGGATCAGAGATGTTTTAAGATAATATTGGGAGGACTCATATGAAAAATCAGAATATGAATGATTGGCTGCAGACGGCCGTTTTTTATGAAATTTATCCTCAGAGCTTTAAGGATTCCAACGGGGACGGAATCGGTGATTTGAATGGTATTATTGAGAAACTGGATTATATTAAGGATCTGGGATGCAATGCGCTGTGGCTCAATCCCTGTTTTGTTTCTCCTTTTATGGACGCCGGTTACGATGTGGCGGATTATATGAGAATTGCCCCGCGCTACGGAACAAATGAAGATATGAAACGTTTATGCGAAGAGGTACACAGGCGGGGGATGCATATTCTTCTGGATCTGGTTCCCGGCCATACCTCCATAGAACACGACTGGTTTCGAGAATCCATGAAAGCCGGTCGGAATGAGTTTACGGACCGGTATATCTGGAATACGAATGTATGGAGCGATTTTAAAGATGTGAGCGGTATTGCGGGATGCCTGCGGGGAATATCGCCGAGAAACGGCTGCTGTGCCGTGAATTTCTTTTCTTCCCAGCCCGCTCTGAACTATGGTTTTGCCAATCCTTCCGCAGACTGGCAGTTGGCGCCGGATTCCGAGGCGGCGATAGCTACCAGGGAAGCGATGAAAGAGGTGATGCGTTTCTGGCTTTCGCTTGGCTGCGACGGTTTCCGGGTGGATATGGCGGGATCGCTGGTAAAAAATGATCCGGACAGTGCGGAGACGATAAAACTCTGGCAGGATTTCCGCGCCTTTCTGGATGAGGAATATCCGGCGGCTGTTCTTGTGTCCGAGTGGGGAGAACCGGACAAGTCTCTGCAGGGCGGTTTTCACATGGACTTTCTGCTGCATTTCGGACCTTCCCATTATCTGGATTTGTTCCGGGTAGAGGAACCCTTCTTTTCCAGACGGGGAAAGGGGGATATATCCGAATTTATTACGACCTATATGAAAAATTACTGCCTGACGGAGGGGAAAGGGCTGATCTGTATTCCGTCCGGCAATCACGATATGCCGAGAATTGCCTGGAAGCTGGATGAAAAGGAATTGAAAATAGCGTTTGCTTTCCTCCTTTCCATGCCCGGAGTGCCGTTTATTTACTACGGAGACGAGATCGGGATGCATTATCTGGAGAATCTTGTCAGCGTGGAAGGCGGCTATGACCGGACTGGAGCCAGAACGCCCATGCAGTGGAACGGCGGTAAAAACTGCGGATTTTCGGAAGCGGATAAAGATAAGCTGTATATCTGCCAGGATGAGGATGAAAGCCGTCCGGATGCAGAAGCGCAGATCCAGGACCCGGACAGTCTGTGGCATGAGGTGCGGCGTTTGACTGCGCTCCGCAAAGAGCATCCGGCTTTACTCGCTTTTGGAGGATTTTCCGTTATATATGCGGAAAAAAACAAATATCCCTTTATTTATCAAAGAACCGCTGAAACGGAAACCGTCTGGGTGGTATTAAATCCTTCCGATCGGGAGATAACTTTAGAAAAGGAAGATATAACGCAGATTCCGGAGGATGCGGAGGCGTTTTACCATATCCATGAGCCGGCTGTTTATCATTCGGGCAGGCTTTGCGTTCCGGCACAAAGCGCGACATTTTTTATCCGGTAGTTGGCGCCGGACAATCGTACAGAGAAAGGCAGGTAGATTACGATGAGAATCGGAATGGGTTATGATGTGCACCGTCTGACAAAAGGGCGGGACTGTATTCTGGGCGGGGTAAAGATTCCGTACGAAAAAGGACTGCTGGGACATTCCGATGCGGATGTTCTGGTTCATGCGGTGATGGACGCTTTGCTTGGTGCGGCGGCTTTAGGCGATATCGGGAAGCATTTTCCGGATACGGACGAAACGTATAAAGGAATATCTTCCATAAAATTATTACAAAAGGTTGGAGAACTTCTTCAGGAAAATTTTTTCCTGATTGAAAATATAGACGCCACCATTATTGCGCAGGCGCCCAAAATGCGGCCCTATATCGATACTATGCGCCAGAATATGGCCGATGCCCTGCAGATCGAGCTTTGCCAGATCAGCGTAAAGGCGACGACGGAGGAGGGGCTTGGCTTTACCGGCAGCGGGGAAGGGATTTCGGCCCAGGCGGTCTGTCTGCTGACAAGTCCGGTGAATCTTGCAGATACTCCGGTAAGTCTTAACCCGGAACAGGAAATTCCGAAAAAATCCTGTGAAGGATGCGGCGGCTGTCCCCATTCGGGTAAAAAGGGTTGACAAAATCGGTTGTTTTGCATATCCTAAAAGAAGAATAAGTTTTATAGAGTAAAGACTGAGAGCGGGAAGAGTACAGGGCAGGACGATAACAAAGTGGAACCGCGGATTATTTCGTCTCTTTGGAGAGGAAGATCCGCGTTTTATTATGCAAAAAGGTGAGAGTATGGGATGGATTAAAAGCGTTAAAGAAGAAATTGCCATTATCAGGGAAAGGGATCCGGCAATTCATTCCTCCATGGAAGTTTTTCTATATCCAAGCTTTAAGGTTATGCTGCATTACCGCGTGGCTCATGCGTTATATAAAAGAGGCCATTTTTTCTGGGCCCGGTTTATTTCCCAGCGGGCGGTAAGAAAAACCGGTATAGAGATTCATCCGGGAGCGCAGATCGGCAAGGGATTGTTTATCGATCACGGCAACGGCGTGATTATCGGAGAGACTACGGTGATCGGCAATAATGTGACGCTTTATCAGGGGGTCACGCTTGGCGGTACGGGAAAAGAGCACGGTAAGCGCCACCCCACCCTTCAGGATAATGTTATGGTCAGCGCAGGCGCTAAGATTTTAGGGTCTTTTACCATCGGGGCCAATTCTAAAATCGGAGCCGGAAGCGTGGTGCTTGACGAGGTGCCGCCCGATTCTACGGTAGTCGGTGTGCCGGGCCGGGTGGTGAGACGTAAGGACAGGACGCTGCCGCGGGAAGAAATGAATCACTGCGATCTGCCGGACCCGGTCAGAGAAGATATAACGAATCTGCAGCGTGCCAATACCGAGCTGACGAACCGCCTGCTGGATATGGAACTGCAGCTGAAACGGATACAAAAAGGAAAAGAGGTATAAGATTTGAAAATTTATAACACATTGTCAAAAAGGAAAGAAGAGTTTGTTCCCATCGAAGAGGGGAAAGTCAGAATGTACGTCTGCGGGCCTACCGTTTATAATCTGATCCATATCGGCAATGCCCGGCCAATGATTGTGTTTGATACGGTTCGCCGGTACATGGAGCATAAAGGATACCAGGTAAATTACGTATCCAACTTTACGGATGTGGATGACAAGATTATAAAAAAGGCGGCGGAAGAAGGGGTAGATGCGTCCGTGATATCCGCGCGGTATATAGAAGAGTGTAAGAAGGATATGGCGGCATTAAATGTCAGGCCGGCAACCACCCATCCTCTGGCCACCAATGAAATAGACGGTATGCTTGAAATGATCGGGACCCTGATCCAAAAGGAGTATGCGTATCCGGCGGAAGACGGAACCGTATATTTCCGCACCAGAAGATTTCCGGAATACGGAAAGCTGTCGCACAAAAATCTGGACGACCTGCAGGGGGGCAGTCGTTCTCTTCTGGTGTCGGGAGAAGAGCAGAAGGAAGATTCTCTGGATTTTGTGCTGTGGAAACCCAAAAAAGAAGGAGAGCCTTATTGGGAGTCTCCCTGGTGCAAGGGCAGACCGGGATGGCATATTGAATGTTCCGTAATGAGCAGGAAATACCTGGGAGAGCAGATCGATATCCATGCTGGCGGGGAAGATCTTGTTTTTCCCCACCATGAAAATGAAATTGCTCAGTCGGAAGCCGCAAACGGCAAGAATTTCGCGAATTACTGGATGCATAATGCGTTTTTAAATATAGACAACAGGAAGATGTCCAAGTCTGCGGGCAATTTTTTCACCGTAAGGGATATCAGTGAAAAGTACGATCTGCAGGTTCTACGGTTCTTTATGCTGTCCGCGCATTACCGCAGCCCCCTGAACTTCAGCGCGGATTTGATGGAGGCGGCAAAAAACGGGTACGAAAGAATTGTAACGGGCGTTTCCAATCTGGATTATCTGGCGCAGAATGTGGGCCGGAGCGAAGCGGATGAGCAGGAAAAGGCGCTGCTTGTACAGGCGGAAGCGTTTATTACACGTTTTGACGAAGCGATGGACGATGACTTTAATACGGCGGATGCAATTTCCGTTATTTTTGAACTGGTCAAATTTGCGAATACGAATACGGGCGAAAACAGCAGCAGAGAGTTCGCCGGGAAACTTGCGGAAGAAATCGTCCGGCTTTCCGATATCTGCGGTCTGCTCGTCAGGAAACAGGCGCAGATTTTGGATGAAGAAATCGAGAATCTGATTGAAGAGAGAAAACAGGCCAGAAAGGCAAAAGATTTTGCACGGGCGGATGCAATCCGTTCGGAGCTGCTGGAAAAAGGAATTGTGCTGGAGGACACCAGAGAGGGCGTAAAATGGAAAAGGATTTAATGTTGGCGGAGGAAATCAGAACCCTTTTTGAATGTAAGACGGTGGATATCAGAACATATTCTCCGTTAACCCTGGCTTATATCGGCGACGCGGTTTACGATCTGATTATCCGTACCGTCATAGTGGAAATGGGGAACCGCCCGGCCAATGCGTTACACAGGATGGTGATCCGGTATGTGAATGCGGGAACACAGGCGTCTATGATAGAGGAATTACAGTCAGAACTGACGGAGGAAGAGACTGCCGTCTATCACAGAGGGCGCAACGCGAAATCCCACACGATGGCCAAAAATGCTACGGCCGACGATTACCGGAAGGCGACGGGAATGGAAGCGTTAATTGGATATTTATATTTGCAGGGACGTCTGGAACGGTGCCTGCAGTTAGTGAAGACGGGAATTGCTAAATTACACATGGAACCATAAAACAGGAGATTAACATGAGGTATCAGGAATTTACGATTGAAGGCAGGAATGCGGTATTAGAGGCTTACCGTTCGGGAAAACCCATCGACAGGCTGTTTATTCTGGACGGCTGCCAGGACGGTCCGGTTATGAGTATCAAAAGGGAAGCGAAAAAGAACGATACGCCTGTGCGTTTTGTTACCAGAGAGCGGCTGGATCAGATGTCCGAAACAGGCAGGCATCAGGGCGTCATAGCGTATGCCGCAGCATATGAGTACGCAAAAGTAGAGGATATTCTTGAGGCTGCGGAAAAAAAGCAGGAGGCTCCTTTTATATTTTTGCTGGATAATATCGAAGATCCCCATAATCTGGGGGCCATTATCCGAACGGCCAATCTGGCAGGCGCGCACGGAGTGATTATTCCCAAAAACCGTGCGGCGGGGCTGACGGCTGCGGTGGCTCGCACCTCGGCGGGCGCAATTAATTATACGCCTGTGGCAAAGGTAACGAATCTGGCCGTTACCATAGAAAAATTAAAGGATAAGGGACTGTGGTTTGTATGTGCGGATATGTGCGGAACCTGTATGTATCAGTTAAACCTTAAGGGTCCCATCGGACTGGTGATTGGCAGCGAGGGCGAAGGCGTGGGAAGGCTGGTCAGGGAAAAGTGTGATTTTACGGCGTCCATTCCCATGAAGGGCGATATCGATTCCCTGAATGCATCCGTGGCAGCAGGCGTGCTGGCGTATGAAATTGTCCGGCAGAGAATGGCGTGACGCCGTAAAGAGGCGAGGTATGTTATGGGGATCGGATATGACGGTGTTACGGATGAGGAATTGATTCTGCGGATCCGGGAAGGTGAAAATACCATTACGGATTTTATCATGGAAAAATACAAGAATCTGGTAAAAAGCAAGGCGAAGTCCATGTATATATTGGGCGCTGACCGTGAGGATCTGATCCAGGAGGGAATGATCGGACTGTTTAAGGCGGTGCGGGATTATGATAGCGGAAGAGACGCCAGTTTTGCGACTTTTGCGGACCTTTGCGTCAGCCGGCAGATGTATACGGCGGTGCAGGCGTCACGCAGGAAGAAGCACATTCCGCTTAATACATATATTTCTCTGTATGGAGGCAGCCGGGAAACGGAGGGCGGAGAAGAAACAAATCTGCTCCAGTCGCTGGCGTCTAAGGTGGACGTGAATCCGGAGGACTTGCTGATCGATAAAGAAAACGCACAGCAGCTGGAAAAACAGATTGAAAAGGAATTGAGTCCCTTTGAAAATCAGGTGCTGGATCTGTATTTAACCGGTATGGGTTACGTACAGATTGCCAAAGTTCTGGGAAAGGATGAAAAATCCACGGATAATGCGCTTTCCAGAATTAAAGGAAAGGTAAAAAAACTTTTATAAAAATCATAAATTTTATATTAAAAATAGTAGGGACTTCTTGACTGGTCAGGAAATACCTACTATTATGTTGCATAAGAAACCGACCGACTGGTCGGACGGAAGAAAACCGAAAGGACAAAGTGAGATGATTTCTAAGTTCAGCGTAAAGAAACCGTATACCGTACTGGTGGGGGTTGTATTGGTAATCGTACTGGGGGTTGTGTCTTTTACACGTATGACGGCAGATCTTCTGCCGAGTATTAACCTGCCCTATGTAGTCATTATGACGACATATGTGGGGGCCAGTCCGGAGACTGTGGAAATGGCGGTAACCAAGCCGATCGAATCGTCCATGGCTACGGTAAGCAATATTGAAAATATCAGTTCCGTATCCAGCGAGAATTATTCCATGGTAGTTTTGGAATTTACCCAGACGGCGGATATGAATGCGATTACTCTGGAGATCAGAGAGAATCTGGATCAGCTTAAAAGCTATTGGGATGATTCCGTAGGGAATCCCATAATGATGAAGCTGAATCCCGATATGCTTCCGGTTATGATTGCCGCTGTGGGCGTGGAAGGGATGAATAATGCCCAGGTCAGCGAATATGTGCAGAATCAGATTATACCGGAGATTGAAAGCCTCGAAGGCGTAGCGTCGGCTTCCGCGTCCGGTCTGATCGACGAGAGCATTAACGTTGTGATCCGCCAGGATAAAATAGATGCAATCAATCGTCAGATATATGCTTCCATCGACGAGGCCATGAAAGAGCAGGAAGAAAAGCTTTCCGAGGGAAGAGACGAAATAGCAAAAAATCAAAAAGAATTAAACGACGCACAGAAGAAAATTACGGACGGGAAAGCGGAACTGACGGAAAATGAAGATAAGCTGACGTCCGGAAAGACGGAATTGGATAATAAGAAAACGGCGACCTCCGCACAGCTTGCGGAAGCGGAAAAACAGCTTCTGACCGCAAAGGCGGATTTGGAAGCCGCAAAGATTTCCATAACCACGCAGATTGCTACGATTAAGCAGCTTCAGGACGGGTATAAGCAGGCGGCTGCCGGAGTGGCGAAGCTGGAAGAGGCCATGACGCAGCTTGAAACTCTCAAAGCCGGTATAGGCGCTTTATCGACGATCGAGGAGGCTAATCTGTTTTTGCAGTCGCCGGAATTGCCGGAGGAAATCAGACAGATGATTCAGGGGGCAATTGCCGCCGGCGAAGCCATGGGAGCAGACTGGGACACAATTAAGGCGGGAATTATCGGAACGTTAGACAAGCAGTTGGAAGAATTAAGCGTTACCCATGAGGGAGCCGGCAAAAAACTGCAGGATCTGGCGGATGCATTAAACGCCAATACCAACACGCTGGGAGCGGAAGCTTTCATAGCCGCACTGAATACACAATTAAGTGAAATCAATACGCAGATAGCGACGGTTGATCAGGGACTGTTAGAATTAAGCCAGGGCAGGCTGACGGCGTCCATTGAATTTTCCAATGCCAATACCCAGCTTGAATTAGGGGAATACCAGATCAATGCGGCCAAGACTCAGCTGGAAGCTTCGGAAAGCCAGCTGGAGTCCGGAAAAGAACAGCTGCAGGACGCTTTGGAGCAGATTGAAGACGGGGAAGAGCAGTTGGCGGAAGCAAAGGAAGATGCGTATGACAGCGCGGATATGACGGAGGTACTGACCGTGGATACCGTCAAATCGCTGCTTACGGCACAGAATTTTTCCATGCCCGCAGGTTATGTGCATGAAGACGGCTTGGATTATATGATCCGTATTGGTGACAAGCCGGAGGATCTGGAAGAATTAAAGAAACTTCCCCTTTTGAATTTACATATGGACGGCGTGGATATTATTACATTGGAAGCGGTAGCGGATGTTTTTTATACGGATAATTCCGCGGAAGTTTATACGAATATTAACGGGACTCCCGGCGTAATGCTTACGATTCAGAAGCAGACCGGGTATTCCACCGGAGACGTTTCCAAAAAGCTTGCGGATCGTTTTGAAAGGCTGATGGGAGAAAATCCGGACCTTACTTTAACGGCGCTTATGGACCAGGGAATCTATATCGATCTTGTTATGGATGCAATTGTGGGAAACGTACTTTGGGGTGCGCTTCTTGCCATTCTGATTCTGGTGCTGTTTTTAAAAGACGTGAAGCCTACGGTTGTAATAGCCTGTTCGATTCCGATTAGTCTGGTGACGGCGGTTGTCTGCATGTATTTCAGCGGCGTTACGTTAAATATTATTTCCTTGTCCGGTCTGGCTCTCGGTATCGGTATGTTGGTTGACAATTCTATCGTGGTTATTGAAAATATTTATCGTTTGCGAAGCGAAGGCGTCGGTATAAAAGAGGCCGCCGTAGAAGGCGCGAAGGAAGTTTCCGGAGCCATTGTCGCCTCCACCCTGACTACCGTCTGTGTTTTTGCGCCGATTGTTTTCACGGAAGGCATTACCAGACAGTTGTTTGTGGATATGGGATTGACCATTGCCTATTCGCTTCTCGCCAGCCTGCTGATTGCGTTAACTGTTGTGCCGGCGATGTCGTCGAAACTTTTGGACAAAACGAAGAATCCCAAGGACAGCAGGTTCTTTTCCGCAATGACTGCAGGCTATGAAAAAGTGCTGGCCCTGTGTCTGAAAATGAAACCGGCGGTGCTTTTGGTTGTTATACTTTTGCTGGGAATCAGTTTTGCAGCGGCAATGTCAAGAGGAACGGCGTTTATGCCATCTATGGACAGCACGCAGTTAAGCGTGAATGTGCAGTTGGAGGAAGACGCGACGATTGAAGATGTGAGAGTCGTTACGGATACGCTGGTAGAGAGGATTATGGAAATCGAAGACGTAGCCGATGTGGGGGCTATGACGGGCGGTTCGTCCATGGGCATGTTAATGGGCGGCGGTTCGCAAGGACCGGTGAACGCTGCTTCCGTATACGTGACGACAAAAGAAGAAAAGACCCTGAGCAATGAAGAGATCGCTTCTTTGATTATGGAACGGTCGGAAGATTTAGGCGCGGAAATTACGGTCGATACGTCCAATATGGATATGAGCACTTTGGGGGGCAGCGGAATCAGTATACAGGTCCGCGGGCGCGATCTTGACAAAATACAGGAAATAGCCAACGAAATAGCCGCTATTGTAGAAGGCGTAGAAGGCACGGCGGAGGTTTCGGACGGGATGGAGGAAACTACGGAAGAACTGCGTATCATAGTGGATAAGCAAAAGGCCATGGAATATGGCCTGACCATAGCGCAGATTTTTACGCAGATTCAGCCCAAACTGGCGGAAAGCCAGTCGGCGGCGTCTCTGGAGGAGGCCGCAAAGGATTATGGAATTTACGTTATAAACGGAAATGACGCGGCGCTTACAAGGGAGCTGATCAGGGAGCTGACCGTTGAGGGAACGGGAGAAGAACAGGAAACCGTGGACGTACCTCTTTCGGAGATCGTAACATTTGAAAACACGGAAGGCCTGTCTTCCATTCAGCGTGACGAACAGACTCGTTATGTAGAGGTTTCGGCATCCATTGCAGACGGTTATAATGTGGGACTGGTATCAGGTGTGCTGAACGAACGGCTTGCGGATTATGAACTGCCGGAAGGCTATTCGCTGGTATTTTCCGGTGAAAACGAGACGATTAACGACGCTATGGAACAGCTGGTGCTGATGCTGGTTCTGGCATTGGTGTTTATGTATTTGATTATGGTAGCGCAATTTCAGTCGCTGCTGCATCCCTTTATAATCATGTTTACGATTCCGCTGGCGTTTACGGGCGGTCTTCTGGGATTGTTTTTTACGGGAAGCGAGGTTAGCGTAATCGCTATGATTGGTTTTGTCATGTTGTCCGGTATTATCGTTAATAACGGAATTGTATTGATCGATTACATTAATCAGCTGAGATTAGCGGGTATGGAAAAGCGAGAAGCGATTCTGACAGCCGGAAGAACCCGGTTAAGGCCGGTGCTTATGACGGCGCTGACAACCATTCTTGCGATGTCTACGATGGTTTTCAGCAATGATATGGGATCGGAGATGGCGAAACCGATGGCGACCGTTACGATTGGGGGGCTGCTTTACGGAACTCTTTTGACTTTGCTTGTTATTCCCTGCGTATACGATCTGCTTACCAGAAAAAAGGTGAAAAAATTTTCGAAGAGTAATAACGGGAAGTAGGAGTTTGGAATGAAGAAATGGATGTGGAGCAAAGCGGAAAACGGCGGGCAATTATCTCCAAAAGTTTTACTTTTATACAAAGCTGTGATAGACTTATTAAATGAGAATGTAGATGTAAATACTTTGAAGGTATCGGACATTACGCAAAGGGCCGGTATCGGAAAGGGAACGGCATACGACTATTTTGAAAGTAAGGAAGAGGTCATTATCAGAGGGATTCTGTATTACCTGAACCGGTTTCTGGCAGAAGTTGAAGACATGCTTCAGAAGCAGGAAGACTTTGCGGGACAGATCACATATCTGTTTGATCTGATCGATGAGAATCTGCATGAAAATGAATGTCTTTTGCGGGTGGTTCACCTTCTGTTAGGGTCTTCACAGATCAGTACTTATCTGCAGCAGACCGTGCACAGCGGGAACGCCAAGACACCCTTAGACGTATTGGACAGGATTATCGTACGGGCAATGGAGTCCGGGGAATTAAAAAAGGAGTATCCGATTTCCTACATTGTATATACGATATGCGCCAGGCTGCTTACTTATGCGGCGCTGGCGGATTTTAAGGAGGAGGATCGTCCGGTCTATTCCCGCAGTGTGGATATCAGGCAGATGAGGGAGCTGACATATCAGGGGATTATAGGGGAATTTTGCGTGTAAAGCAGCGAATGGATATAGGAGAAATGATGGAGTATGTAAAGGCAGGGCCGAATAGATGCGTTGCTTTTGGGCATGGTTCGAAGGACTATAATCTGCGGGAATGCCTGATGTTTGTCTCTGACAGTTTTAAGAACTGGGAGAGCGGGGAGTGCAGGCTGGAATTATTAACGAATGCGACAGCGCATATGTAATCGGGACGCTTTAGTTGTCCCGATTTTCTTGAAATACCGGGTATCCATTTCCCTGGATGTCGGTGGTAATATCGTTAAGGTGCTGTTTGGGAGAATGTTTTTTCTTCTCATTATTAATACCGCTTTCCCAGGTTCCTTTCGGAACAGTGGGGATATGTTTATCTTTATCAGTTGCTTTCATTGTGACCTCCTGAATATTGATACAATTAGTATAACCGGAAAATGGGTAAATATAAGCGGTTTAGAGACTTGCAAATGGGGTGGAAGATAAGAATGATATGTTAAAACAGAGTAAAATAATGTAAAAAGTGTAATCACAGATAAGGGGAAATAAAAAACTGAAAACCCTGTAAAACTAAGGCTTCCAGCCATATCTAACAAAAGCTGCTGACGGGAATCGGACCCGTGACCTCCGCACTACCAATGCGACGCTCTACCGACTGAGCCACAGCAGCACTTACATTGTGATTAAAGGATATCTCCAACCACCGGAATTCATTATATCAATTTGGATAAGCTTTGTCAACAAAAAAAACTACCGGATTAAAAGAAATCACAATAAGACTTACTTAATATAAATTCCACTTTGTCTGCCACGTCTTTGCCAAGAGCACGAATGGAATTTTCGGCAAGATTTCTGTCGTTGTCGTTAATACAGAAAATGCAGGATTCCCTTCTCCTTCTGAATAATCCGGCTTTATTCCATCTGACAAAATAGGAGATCCTGTTTTGAAGAAGAACCCGTTCAATTTTACTTTTTATATCCATGTCAGATATTTCACATAATTGAATCTCATTATTTACTTTTAATGAAGTATAAAGTGGCTGTTCCATCGTCAGTTCATTCCTTTTGTAAATAATTGTTGAAAAATATTCATATCTGCCTTATCAGCAACCATTATACCATAGCTTTTTAATATTTTCACTACTCTTTTAAAGAAAAATTGAATAAATGCGTATTTTTAAGCGCATTTTATCAAACACCGGTCATCGGAAACAAACGGGCGTTCCTGTTTCCGGCGGCCGGTGCAATATATATTTGCTTAATATACATTATTTTGTAAGCGCTTTGGCGATAGTGACAAGACTCTCCAGCTTAGACCGGTTCAGGCTCCGTGCATACTGAAAAAGTTCTCGCATTTCTGTGGGAGCAATATTTCCTTCATCAAAGAATTCCTGCGGAGTGATTTCAAAGTATTCACAAATATAAAAGAACCCATTCATGGAAGGAAAAGATTTTCTGTTTTCAATATTACTGATATATCCTGCGTTCTGACCAAGAGCCAGACTCATTTCTCTGGCTGATACGCCTTTCTGCATACGTAATTCAATTAAACGCTGGAAAAAGAAATCCTCATACATAAAAACCACCTCTATTTGATTGTATGTTATAAGTGGTTTTCAGTTAATGGATTTGATGCGATATATCCATTGACCTATTGGATTTAAAACGATAAAATATATAATATATTTATTTTAATCGGATACATTTATTCATAGATGTATAATAGGAAGGAACAGGCTTATAATGAAAAAAGGTTTTGGAATCTGGACAGGTATACTTTTTGCAGGAAGCCTGGTGTGTTCCGCGCTGATTGCATTTTGGACCGCTTCTCATACGGGAGGACATGTTGAAGATTGGGCGCTTACAAATATGGAAACCGGAGAAATTATTCCGTTTACGTCCGAAACGAATTCACCGGGTATGCCAGGGAAAAAAGGCGCTTTGTATAATATCATCCTGGCAAATCAGGACGGTAAAATCATTTTTATGGGAGAGATGAACCGGGAACGGCAGTATATAACCGGTGACTTATTAAGTGAAGACGCGTATCGTGCGATGGCGTTAATAAATCAGACAGATGGCAGATCGTATCCGCTCAAAAATCACCTATCAGCAATTGTGACAAATGATTACTATATTTCCCTTACCGAACAGACGGCGGAATTTTTCGGACAGGAAAAAAAACGGTATAGATTATCCATATTTTACTGTCCGGTCAGATGAACGGGAAGTGATTTCTAAAAGATTTGTGAACATGCAGGAAAAATGTTGCATAATAGAGGGGAAAAGTATAAAATTAAAGCGATAGCAATAGTAAAGAAGCCTGATGATAGGAGATGAGGTATACAATGGATTTTTTTGAAAAAGTAGGAGAGACGATTACAAACGTCGGAAAAAGCGCTACGGACAAGGCAAAGGAACTGGCAGAGGTTGCAAGTTTAAAAAGTCAGATACATACCTGTGAGGAGGTAATCAGAAAGAACTACATTGAAATCGGAAAGATATATTATGAGAGCTTCGGAGACAAACCGGAAGAAATCTTTGTCAAACAATGTACAGCCATTAAAAATGCCAGGGAGGGCAAGGAAGCATTGAATGAGAAGATCAATGAGATCAAAAATGTGTGATTTGTTAATCAGTTTTCTATAAAAAAATTTGTAACAAAAAAATACCGCCAATCCTTCATAATGAGGACTTGGCGGTATCTTTTTTGTTATTGTGCAGGAGTCTCTTCCGGCGGCGCCTCCGGTGGAGGTGCGGAACGAGCGAGAATCTCCTGAAGCTGCTGCTGATAAATGGCTTCATAATTCGGATCGGCAAGGAACGCTTCGTTGTGCGGACACAGGTGCGTTACAATCGGAACCGTTTCGCCTGTTTCCGGATCAATCGTGGTAGTAGGAGTAGTGCTGCCATCCGGATTCAAGGTGTTGGAGCCTTTTTGAAGAGCCGGATCTTCTATGGGAGTCAGTTCAATAATTCCTGCGATCTGGAACGGACAAAGAGACGTAGCCGGCAGGCCGCTGTATTGGCAGTAATTCCCCTGATAATGAACGTCGCAGGTAGTTGAAGGAACGGTGCCTTCTTCGAAATATTCATTTGTCAAAGCTCCGTCACACCATCCCGCAATGGGAAGCTTCCCGGATTTGGAGCAGACTGTGGCGGTAACGATTCCCTGCGGCTGTGAAGGAAAGCCGGGATTGGGCAGATCTTTGTGAATTTCCTGCATAACAAGTCTCCAGAGAGACTTGGAAAGATTCCGGTCCGCTTTGGGGAGCCTTCCGTTACAGTCATAACCGGTCCAGACCGTCGCCGTATAGTAGGGGGTAAATCCGGCGAACCATACGTCGTTATAGTCGTTGGAGGTGCCTGTTTTTCCTGCAATGGCCATACCGCCAAAGTTTGTCATGGTGGCAGTGCCGTGCATGACAACGTCCTGCATGGCGTCGGTCAGTAAAAAGGCAGTCGTTTCTTTAATTACACGGTGGCTTTCCGGCTGGGTGTTATCCAGAATGACGTTTCCGCTGCGGTCTACAACTTTCGTGTATAATTTCGGTTTAATATAAGTTCCCTGATTGGCAATCGAGGCATAAGCCGCGTTTAATTCATAGTTTGTAACGCCGTTTGTCAGGCCGCCCAGAGCAAGCGATTGTACAATATCGGATTTCACTTCGTCGCCGACCTGTTTAGAGGCTACTAAGGTTGTAAAACCGAAATTCTGCAGGTAGTCAAAGCCCAGCTGCGGCGTAATAACGGTCAGGTTCTTTACCGCGACTATGTTCAGGGATTCCTGAATACCGTAACGTATGGAACAAAGTCCGCGGTAAGAATTATCATAATTGTTGACGGGAGTGCCGTCGTTGTAATTAAAAGGCGCATCGTTTCGCACGGTTGCGAGAGTCAGGCCTGCGTTGTCAAGTCCCGGTGCGTAAGCGGCCAGTACCTTAAACGTGGAACCGGGTGAACGGGTGGAAGAAGTTGCCCGGTTTAAAGTCCGGCTGCCTTCTTTTGTACCCCGGCCGCCTACAATGGCAACTATATATCCTGTGGACTGGTCTTCGATTGTCATACAAACCTGGGGCTGCGGCGTCAGGGAGATGTTTTCGGCGAGCATTTCACCCCCGGTTTCGGCTAACATGGCGTTTTTGTATGTTTCCGCGTATTGCCGCGCTTCGTCCTGAGAATCGAAAAGGCAGTCAAATTTGCGGTCTTCCTGCTCTTTAAAGTACGTCTGAAACGTTTCCGAACCGAAATTATGTTTTTCTCCGTCGGCTGTTTCGATAGTCAGCTGGTAACTTAAAAGCCATTCCGTACCGGACGGGAAATTTTCTTCGTTGGTGAAAACATCGTCAACAATACGCTGAATGGAAGGGTCCTGCGTGGAATAAATTTTCAGGCCGCCGCTGTAAATCATGGAATAAGCGCTGGTATCGCTTTTGCCTGCCGCGATCAAATCCTCGTAAACCTGTTCCGTAACGGCATCCACAAAATAAGAAGTGGTTTCATTACTCTGTACGACTTCATTAACCTGCTTGATGCGTTCGTATACATTATCGGACAGAGCTTCGTCGAATTCTGCCTGTGTGATATATCCCTCCTCCAGCATATGGTTTAAAACTTTTGCCCTTCGTTCGGCATTATTGTCCGGATGAGAGATCGGATTCCATTTGGAAGGATTCTGGGTAATAGCGGCAATGACTGCGCACTCGGACAGAGTCAGTTCGCTTACATCCTTGTTAAAGTAGCGGAGGGACGCAGCTTGTACACCCAGCGTATTCTGTCCTAAGTTAATGGTATTCATATACCGAAGGAGTATTTCGTCTTTACTTAACTCCTTTGTAATTTCCAGGGCAAGGTACTGCTCCTGAAGTTTACGCTTTACACTTTCAATAAGTCCGTCTTCCTCCATCCAGCCCGTAAATACCGTGTTTTTAAGAAGCTGCTGGGTGATCGTGCTGGCTCCTTCTTTTCGTTTAAAGCCGCTTTGGATAAACGTTATGCCGGATCGTACGATACCATGCAGGTCGATTCCGTTATGTTCGTAAAAACGCCGGTCTTCAATGGCCACGAAAGCATGAGCGAGATTCTCGGGAATCTTTTCCATGCCCACGGGGATCCGGTTGGAATTGCTTGCTACCAGTTTGGCAGTCTGATTACCTTCTATATCGTAAACGAAGGTTGAATAACCGCTGGGAGCCACTTCGTCCGGTGAAATGACGGGAGCCGTATCGATAATCGCCCGGAACATTCCGATCCCGGCAGACACGCCGATTACGCATACGGCTATCATACCGATCAGAAGCAGCTTCACGCAATAGAGCGTGAGCTTATGTCCCCATTTGGTTGATTTAGCGTTCAGCGCCCGCTGCTTTTCACGGACGCCCTTTTTTCCATAATTCATAAGTAATTCACCTCTTTAGATGGTTTGCCTGATAAGCAATACTGCATTAATTATAGCAAAAAAACTGTGGTAAATAAAGGTTTTTATTGACATATTAAGAATTGTTCACAAAATCTTTCGGTTTTATGCTGGAATCAGTCTCAAAATATGGTATATTTATAGACAGGAAAAGTTGGGAGATGTGATGTTATGCAGGAGTACAAAGAGCCGTACCGGATTCTTACGGCGGGGGGAGAAGGGGAGATTACAGAGAAAAAATCCCGTTTTATCGCTACCGTGCGGAGTGTGGAATCCGAAGAGGAGGCACAGCGCTTTATCGGTGAAATGAAAAAGAAATACTGGGATGCACGGCACAATTGTTCTGCCTATGTGCTCGGACCGAAAGGGGAACTCAGCCGCTGCAGCGACGACGGTGAACCTTCCCAGACGGCGGGCAGACCGATGCTGGAGGTTTTGCTGGGAGAAGAAATCAGGAATGTTGCCGTTGTGGTTACCCGTTATTTCGGAGGAGTGCTTTTGGGAACGGGCGGACTGGTGCGGGCATATACCCAGGCGGTCAGGGAAGGCATAAAAAATTCGCAGACGGCCTGGATGCGTTACGGCATCCGCTACGGCTTGGATACAGATTATAACGGGATAGGTAAAATTCTTTACTTTCTTTCGGAAGCAGGGATTGAGCCGGAAAGGGCGGAGTATACGGAAAAGGTGTATCTGCAGGTAATGCTCCCCTTTGAAATTGCCGGGAAAATGGAAAAAGAGATTACCGAAGCGACCGGCGGAAAAACAAAAATCACGGAGATTGAAAGGGCGTATTTCATTGACAAAAGGTGTTCCCTTTAGTATAGTTTATTAAGTACATTTAAATTACCGAAATCTTGGAACCATAGTATTTTTTTGAAAGGTGGTGGTTTTTTTGAAGAATAGAAGTAAAACATATAGTACGGATATTCCTCTCCCCGGGCGGAGCATAAAAATCACAACTGAAAAGGAGAAATGCTATGGAAGAGATCAGAGAATTACTGGATACCAAGCAATATACCCGCCTGCGGCAGAGGCTGTCGGAACTGAATGACGCAGATATTGCGGCGGTTATGGAAGAACTGGAAGAAGAAGAAATGCTTAAGGTTTTCCGCATTCTTCCCAAAGACATGGCGGCGGATGTGTTTTCTTATCTGGAGGTGGAAAACCAGCAGACGATAATTACTTCCCTTTCGGATAAAGAGGCGGCCAATATTATCGATAATCTGATGGCCGACGATGCGACGGACCTGTTGGAAGAGATGCCGGCGAATGTGGTTAAAAAGCTGCTTGCCAACGCCAGCCCCGATACCAGAAGGGATATCAATCATCTGCTCCGTTATCCGGAAGATTCCGCCGGAAGCATTATGACGGTGGAATACGTAGATCTGAAAGAGAATTTAACGGTAGCGGAAGCGATCGACAGAATACGGAAAGTAGGACTTGACAGCGAGACGATTAATATCTGCTACGTGCTGGACCCGGGACGGAAACTTGTGGGTACGGTAGCGCTGCGTTATTTGCTGCTAAGCGATCCGGACGCGGTGATCGGCGAAATGATGCATGAGAATGTAATTGCGATCAATACGCTTATGGACCAGGAGGAAGCCGCAAGGCAGTTTAAAAAATATGATTTTACGGCAATGCCGGTGGTAGACAATGAAAAGCGGCTGGTGGGTATCATTACCGTAGACGATATTGTGGACATTATAGAAGAAGAAACTACCGAAGACATGGAGAAGATGGCGGCGATTATGCCGTCCGACAAACCCTACATGCGGACCGGTATCTGGGAGACTTACAAAAAGAGAATTCCCTGGCTGCTTCTTTTGATGATTTCCGCGGCCTTTACAGGCAGGATCATTACGGCTTTTGAAGACGCCTTAAGCGTTTATGTCGTGTTAACCGCGTTTATTCCGATGCTGATGGATACCGGAGGCAATGCGGGAGGACAGGCGAGCGTGACTGTGATTCGCGGATTGTCTTTGGGAGAAATCGGCTATAAAGACGTTTTACGCGTCGTATGGAAAGAAATCCGTGTGGCTTTTATGTGCGGCGTGACTCTGGCCGCCGCAAATTTCTGCAAGCTGCTGTGGTTTGACCGGGTAGGAATTCCGGTGTCGGCAGTAGTCTGCCTGACTCTTGTGGTAACGGTCGTTATTGCAAAGCTTGTAGGGTGTACGCTGCCTGTTCTGGCGAAGCGTCTCGGATTTGATCCGGCCGTAATGGCAAGTCCGTTTATTACAACCATTGTGGATGCGTTGTCTCTGCTCATTTATTTTTCTTTTGCAACCAGACTGCTGGGGCTGTAACGGACGGGAGGCTTATTTATGAATCAAAATGAAGAGAAACTGGGAACGGCGCCGGTGGGAAAGCTGCTTTTTGAACTGGCGCTTCCTGCTATTGCCGCGCAGATTGTTAATCTCTTGTATAATGTTGTAGACCGGATTTATATAGGACATATTCCGGAGGTAGGGGCGGCGGCGCTTACGGGGCTCGGAATTGCATTTCCCATTATTATTCTGATAGCCGCATTTTCCGCATTGTTCGGATTCGGCGGCGCTCCCCGGGCCGCCATTGAAATGGGCAGGGGGAATCATGACCGTGCGGAAGAAATATTGGGAAACAGTCTTTGCGCCCTGCTTGTTTCCGGAGGGATTCTGTCCGTTATATTTTTCATATTCGGAGATACGTTTTTATATTTGTTTGGAGCCAGTGAGGATACCATCGGTTATGCGTCGGGATACCTGCATATTTATGTTCTGGGTTCCGTGTTTGTTTTGATAACCACGGGAATGAATGCGTTTATTACCTCGCAGGGATTTGCGCGGATGGCAATGTTTACGACTTTGATAGGCGCCGGCCTGAATATCGTGCTCGATCCTGTATTTATATTTGGATTTCGCATGGGCGTAAAAGGCGCAGCCCTGGCCACGATACTTTCGCAGGCCGTATCCGCTGCATGGGTATTAAAATTTTTGTTCAGCGACAGGACGGTTTTAAAAATACGCCCCAGGAATCTGCGGATCCGTTTCCGTGTGATTGCGCCGGTTATGGCGTTAGGCGTGTCGCCGTTCATCATGCAGTCAACGGAAAGTCTGATCTCCGTCTGTTTCAATACGTCTCTGCAAAAGTATGGCGGCGACGTTGCGGTAGGCTCCATGACTATTATGGCGAGTCTGATGCAGGCGGTTATGATGCCTCTGCAGGGACTGACCCAGGGAATGCAGCCGATTATCAGTTACAATTACGGAGCTTCCAGGCTGGACAGGGTTAAAAGGGCTTTTATGCTGGCTTTGTGTTCCTGTGTGCTTTATACGGTGGCTGTCTGGCTGATGATACAAATATATCCGCAAGTGTTTGCGCGAATCTTTTCCACGGATCAGGAGCTGATCGATTACTGTGCGTGGGCCCTGCGGGTATATTTCGGAGCGACGTGCCTGTTTGGAGCGCAGATGGCCTGCCAGCAGACGTTTGTTTCCCTTGGGAAAGCGGTACATTCTCTATTCCTTGCTGTTTTGCGGAAGATTATTTTATTGATTCCGCTGATTTATATATTGCCGCCGTTTATGGAAAACAAAGTGGCCGCGGTTTTTCTGGCAGAGCCGATTGCAGATTTTCTGGCGGTGGTATCGACGGTAACTCTGTTTTTCCTGACGGTAGGCAGAAAAATGCTGTGGAATAAAAAATAACAGATTAGGAGGATGCATATGCAGCAATCATTTTCAAGTCCGGTAATTGCCGGAATGGTCTTCAACACAATCGTTGGAATCGGACTGCCGTTCGTTCTGGTTTTACTTTTGAGAAAAAAGTATAAGTTACGGCTGGGCGTTTTGTTTATCGGTGCAAGCGCATATATTCTTGCGGATATGTTTGCGCTGAGTCTGGTTAATACGGGGATACTCAGTATTCCTGCACTTGCGGAATTTTTTGAAGCCAATACGGCCGTTTATGCTTTTGTCTACGGGATTATTTACGGACTGATCCAGGTGGGCGGTTATTATTTGATTATGCGCTATATGATGAAGGAATTTTACCGGAAAGAGAATTCCCTGCTGTTTGGCGTAGGCGTCAGAATTATCGATACGGTTATGGCATACGGAATTAATTCGGGCTTCAGTCTGATTATGGTAGCGTGGGCTGTCAACGCGCGGGGAGCGGACGCTTATCTGCAGACGCTGGACCCGGAATACATGGAAGAGAACCGTGCGATTCTGGAGAATATGATGCAGATGCCGGTTGCGGAGATTGTACTGGTCGGTACGGCGGGAATTTTTATGATGCTTTTATCGATTGCCGTTTCCGTGCTGGTTTTCCAGGGAGTAAAGAGAGAGGGCAAAATCCATTTACTTGCCGTGGCGGCGGCCTTAAGCGTATTAAACGGTTTCATGCTGGCGCTTTACAATGATGGGACGATTCCTGACGTTGCGTTGTACGTACTGCTGATGGGGCTTCTTACGCTTGTTTCCTGTGCGCTTGCGTTTATTATTTACCGAAACGACAAAGATGAAAAACGCGGAAAGAATGATTTTATTGCCGAACCGGTAAATTCTGCGTCCGCCGGGACCAGCATGCATGATAAGATAGCCAGAGTTTCTCAGATTAATGGAAGAAACGGAGATTCGGCTAAAAAATAATGTAACGGTTTTATACATTATCAAATGGGATTTAGCATATAAAAAACAGAGGCGTTTGCGGCCTCTGTTTTTTATATGCATGAAACGAATTCATTTTTTCATGGACGCCCGCTTCCTTAAAGTGGGATCTAAAATCTTTTTGCGGATGCGCAGGGACGTGGGAGTAACCTCTAACAGTTCGTCCGTATCGATAAATTCCAACGCCTGTTCCAGAGAAAGAACTCTGGGCGGCGTCAGCCGGAGAGCTTCGTCCGCGCTGGAGGAACGGGTATTGGTCAGCTGTTTTTTCTTGCAGACATTCAATTCAATATCTTCCGCTTTTCCGTTTTGACCAACGACCATTCCGGAATATACTTTTTCGCCTGGACCGATAAAGAGAGTGCCGCGTTCCTGGGCATTATATAATCCGTAGGTAATGGCTTCTCCCGCTTCAAAAGCAATCAGGGAGCCCTGTTTACGGTATTGAATATCGCCCTTATAAGGCCCGTATCCGTCGAAAATAGTGTTTATAATTCCGTTTCCTTTTGTGTCTGTCATAAATTCGCCCCGGTATCCGATCAGTCCTCTGGAGGGGATTGAGAATTCCAGACGGGTATAACCGCCGGAAGCGGAACCCATACTGCGGAGCTCACCCTTGCGCTGGCTCAATTTTTCGATTACGGCCCCGGAAAACTCGTCCGGGACATCTACGTAGGCAAGTTCCATCGGCTCCTGTTTTTTTCCGTTTTCGTCGGTGTGATAGATTACTTCGGCCTTGCTGACCGCAAATTCATAACCTTCCCGGCGCATATTTTCGATCAGAACGGAGAGATGAAGTTCTCCGCGCCCCGATACTTTAAACGCTTCGGTAGTGTCCGTTTCCTCCACACGGAGAGACACGTCGGTATTTAATTCTTTAAAAAGCCGGTCTCTTAAATGGCGGCTGGTAATATATTTTCCTTCTTTGCCGGCCAGCGGCGAATCGTTTACAATAAACTGCATGGCGATTGTCGGCTCCGAAATTTTCTGGAAGGGAATCGCGCAGGGATTGTCCGTAGAACAGAGCGTGTCTCCGATATGAATATCCGCAATACCGGAAATAGCCACGATGGAGCCGATGTGCGCTTCTTTCACTTCTGTTTTGTTCAGGCCGTCAAATTCATACAGCTTGCTGATTTTAACCTTTTTCTGCTTGTCCGGTTCATGGTGATTGACAATTACTACTTCCTGATTGACGCTGACGGTTCCGTTATCCACCTTGCCGACTCCGATCCGTCCTACATATTCATTATAGTCGATGGTACTGATCAGTACCTGGGTTCCGGCTTCCGGATCACCTTCGGGAGCCGGAATATACTGAAGGATTGTCTCAAAAAGAGGAATCATATCCCTGCCGGGAACATTCATATCCAGTGTGGCGGTGCCGGCTTTGGCGGAGGCAAAAACAAAGGGGCAGTCTAACTGACTCTCATCCGCATCCAGATCTAAAAATAATTCCAGCACTTCATCGATAACTTCGGCGGGTCTTGCCTCGGGACGGTCTGTTTTATTAATACAGACAATAACGGGAAGTTTTAACTCCAGAGCCTTTTTCAGAACAAATTTGGTCTGGGGCATGGCACCCTCAAAGGCATCGACTACCAGTATAACGCCGTTCACCATCTTCAGTACGCGTTCCACTTCTCCGCCGAAATCGGCGTGGCCGGGCGTATCAATAATGTTGATTTTAGTGTCCTTATAAGTGACCGCGGTATTCTTGGATAAAATGGTAATACCGCGTTCTCTTTCAATATCGTTGGAATCCATGATCCGTTCGGCCACTTCCTGACCGGCACGGAATACGCCGCTTTGTTTTAACAGCTCGTCCACCAGTGTGGTTTTACCGTGGTCAACGTGGGCAATAATGGCTACATTCCTGATATCTTCTCGCTTTTGTTTCATGAAAAACTCCTTATGATATAAAAAATATGAAAATAACGGTTTTCAAAACTGTTTTAGTATAGCACCACTTTTTTCGGTTGGCAAGCGTTAACGCGGATAAACTGCAAAAATCGGTTTGCGCGATAACTAACAGTACTAATTTGACTCCAAATATAGTATAAATATATTGCATTACAAATATTGCCCCAAGGCGGGCAGCGTCGGAAAAAATTTCTTAAGGTGTAAGAAGGGAGAACTAAAAATGACAGATAAGGTTATTGAAAACAACCAGGTGACAATGATGGGGGAAATCGTAAGTCCATTTTCATTCAGCCATGCAATCTTTGGGGAAGGATTTTATATGGTAGATTTGAAAGTGAATCGTTTGAGTGAGTCCGCTGATATTATTCCTCTTATGGTCTCGGAGCGCCTGATTGACGTGACGGAGGATTATCAGGGTTATTATATTGCAGTAAACGGGCAGTTCCGTTCCTATAATCGTCATGAAGAACGCAAAAACAGACTGGTATTGTCGGTTTTTGCAAGGGAGATTGAGTTTGTGGAGTCTATGGAAGAGAGCGCCCGCAGCAACCAGATTTATCTTGACGGTTATATCTGTAAGGAACCTATTTACCGCAAAACGCCTCTTGGAAGGGAAATTGCGGACCTGCTTCTTGCCGTAAACCGTCCGTATGGAAAATCGGATTACATTCCCTGTATCTGCTGGGGACGCAACGCCCGGTTTGCCAGCGGCTTTGCGGTAGGCGAAAGATGTGAGATCTGGGGAAGAATTCAGAGCAGGGAATATATGAAAAAGCTGGATGAGGAAACTTTGGAAAAACGTGTGGCGTATGAAGTGTCCGTCAGCAAACTGGAATTGAGAGAAGAATAGTTGCCCAAACGAAAAAGATATGGTATGATGATTTAAAATGGAACAAGTTGGCAGTTAAAAAGAAAGGGTTCCTATGAGTAAAGGTATCATACAGATCTATACGGGCGACGGCCGGGGCAAAACGCCGGCGGCAATTGGTAAAGCAGTTCAGGCGGCGGCTGAAGGCGCGAATGTTGTGATTATTCAGTTCCTGAAGGGAAAAGGTTTGCAGGAATCCGAATTTTTAAAAAAACTGGAACCGGAGATTAAGTTGTTCCGTTTTGAAAAGTCGGACGGCAATTTTGAGATGCTTTCGGAAGAAAGAAAAGCGGAAGAAATTATGAATATCCGTAACGGTATGAATTTTGCCAAGAAGGTATTGTGCACCGGAGAGGCGGACCTGCTTGTTTTGGATGAAGTGCTGGGCCTGATAGAAAAATCGATCATTACGGTGGAAGATTTGGAGAATCTGCTGCAGTGCAAATCGGAGGAGACAACCGTCATTATGACAGGGATTGTTATGTCGGACGAAGTGTGCATGCTGGCTGATAAGGTTTCCAGGATCGAGACGGTTAAGTTCAAGACATGGGATTCTACCGAAGAATAAAATAAATAAATTAATTTCATGGCATCTACACGTTGACAGATAGGCGTTTGGGTGCTATGATTGTTTTTAATGATAGAGGTTGCGCGATTCATGAGTAGCTTTTCGGATGTGACAGTCACAGAGGAAGGAAAGGGAAAGGGGAGAGCGCCGAAAGAGGAGATGCACTGCAAGTCAAATCTTGGGCATATAGTTAAGAACTGTATGACTGTCATCTGAAGCAGATGGGGCGCTATCAAAGAAGGACTTTACAGGCCGGCCCCTTTTTGCGCCGGTTTTTTTGTATTTAAAGCATAAAATCTAACATAACCATAATGAAGGAGGAAAACAATGGCTGTTTTTACAGGCGCAGGTGTTGCGATCGTGACACCCTTTTATGACAACGGAGAAGTAAATTACGACAGGTTTGCGGAACTGATCGAGTTTCAGATTGCACACAAAACGGATGCGATTATCGTATGCGGTACGACGGGAGAAGCCTCTACTTTATCCCATGAAGAGCATTTGGAGGTGATCAGATATTGCGTGGAAAAAGTGAACGGAAGGATTCCCGTTATTGCGGGTACGGGGTCAAACAGTACGGAAACGGCAATATATCTTTCTACGGAAGCGGAAAAGTACGGTGTGGACGGTCTGCTTCTGGTGACGCCTTACTATAATAAGGCGACGCAGAACGGATTATATGCGCACTTTAAGGCGGTGGCGGACGCCGTTAAGGTTCCGATCCTGCTGTACAATGTTCCGGGCAGAACCGGATGTAATTTGGCCCCGGCTACGATTGTAAAGTTGTGCAGGGATGTACCTAATATTGCGGGTGTGAAAGAGGCCAGCGGCAATATTGCCCAGATTGTAAAGCTGATGTCCCTTGCGGATGGCCAGGTAGATCTGTATTCGGGCAATGACGACCAGATTGTTCCCGTTTTGTCTTTGGGGGGAAAGGGAGTAATCTCCGTATTGTCTAATGTGGCGCCGGAAGAAACCCATGACATCTGCGAAAAGTTTTTTAACGGCGATATTGCGGGCAGCGCCGCTTTGCAGTTTCGGGCTATGGAGCTGATCGACGCGTTATTCTGTGAAGTGAATCCGATTCCCGTTAAAAAGGCGGTCAGCCTGATGGGAATGGAAGCGGGGCCGCTGCGGATGCCGCTTACCGAGATCGAGGAAGAGAACGCCGAAAAATTGAAAACCGCCATGAAAAAGTTTGGTATTTTATAAAAAACGTGATAAAATAATACAAGGATAAAATAGGAAAGGAAAGGCAGGTTGAAATCTGCCTTTTCTTTCATACGAAAGGTATGGGGATAAAAATGATAAACGCGATTATGCATGGATGCAACGGTAAAATGGGACAGGTTATTACCGGGCTGGCAGCAGAAGATCAGGAAATACGGATTGTGGCGGGAGTTGACGCTTTCGACCAGGAACAGGTTACGTACCCGGTATTTTCGTCGCTGGAGGAATGTACGGTGGAAGCTGACGTTGTAATTGATTTTTCTGCGGCTCCTGCAGTCGATGAACTGCTGGCTGCCTGTATACAAAAAAAACTCCCCTGTGTTTTATGCACTACGGGACTTTCCGGAGAGCAGCTGCAGCGGGTACAGGAGGCATCCGAACAGATAGCGGTTTTAAAGTCGGCCAATATGTCTTTGGGAATTAACATGCTGTTGCAGCTGTTAAAAGAGGCGGCGGGACTTTTGGCGCCTGCTGGTTTTGATATTGAGATCGTAGAAAAGCATCACAACCAGAAAATTGACGCCCCCAGCGGTACGGCCATAGCGCTGGCGGATTCCATGAATGAAGAATTAAGCGGGGAATATGATTATATTTTTGACAGAAGCAAAAGCCGTGAAAAAAGGAGCAGGAAAGAAATCGGAATCAGCGCCGTCCGGGGCGGAACGATTGTAGGAGACCACGACGTGATCTTTGCGGGGCCCGACGAGGTAATAACGTTTTCACACCGTGCGTATTCCAAAGCGGTTTTTGGCAAAGGCGCGCTGCAGGCTGCCAAATTTCTGGCAGGAAAGCCGGCCGGCATGTATGATATGAGTCATGTGATTGATGCGCAGATGGGATAAAACGGGAGCCGGCGACAGAAATGGAGGATTAGTATGACGGAGAACAGGCGGATTACCAGGCATTACGACTGGTCACAGGAGAGCGGCGGTATAGAAGAACAGGAACTGAAATATTTGAAAAGTCTTGCCAAACAGTATCCGACGATTGCCGCTGCGTCCACGGAAATTATTAATCTTCAGGCAATCTTAAATCTGCCGAAAGGGACGGAGCATTTTCTGACGGATATTCACGGGGAATACGAACAGTTCAATCATGTATTGAAAAACGGTTCGGGGTCCGTGCGCAGGAAAATTGACGAGGAATTTGGGAATACCCTGAGCCAGAAGGATAAAAAAAGTCTTGCGACCTTGATTTATTACCCGGAAGAAAAACTGGAGCTCGTTCTCAAGGAAGAGGACAACATAGAAGACTGGTACAAGATTACCCTGCACAGGCTGGTGCAGATTACCAAACGGGTATCTTCCAAATATACGAGGTCTAAAGTAAGGAAAGCGCTGCCCAAAGATTTTGCTTACATTATTGAAGAGCTGATTACGGAAAAGGCGGAGGTGCAGGATAAGGAAGCCTATTATAATGAAATTATCCATACCATAATCCGGATCGGAAGGGCGCCTCAGTTTATTACGGCGCTAAGTTATCTGATTCAGCGTCTGGTAATCGATCATTTACATATTGTTGGTGATGTGTTTGACAGGGGACCGGGTCCGCATATTATTATGGATACCTTAAGCCAGTACCATTCCGTAGACGTACAGTGGGGCAACCACGATATTGTGTGGATGGGCGCCGCAAGCGGGCAGACGGCCTGCATTGCCAACGTGCTTCGCATGTCCGCACGGTACGGGAATCTGGATACGCTGGAGGACGGGTATGGAATTAACCTGATCCCTTTGGCAACCTTTGCCATGGATACGTATGCGGATACGGACTGCAGCTGTTTTATGATTAAGTACAATAC
Source organism: uncultured Lachnospiraceae bacterium (assembly GCA_910587935.1). Lineage (GTDB taxonomy): Bacteria > Bacillota > Clostridia > Lachnospirales > Lachnospiraceae > MGBC143606. The sequence goes on along the minus strand of CAJUNP010000005.1, from coordinate 32,112 downwards.
GGATTATAATACAAAGGATTTGAGCCTTGATATGAAGATGCATAAGGCGATTGCCATGATTCAGTTTAAACTGGAGGGGCAGCTGATTATGCGGAGACCGGAATTTCATATGGAGGACCGCCTTTTGCTTAATAAGATTGATCCAAAAGCACGTACGATTCAGGTATACGGTAAGACGTATCCTATGAAGGATGTGGATTTTCCGACGGTGGACTGGGAGCACCCTTATACCCTGACCGAAGGCGAACAGGCTGTTGTGGAGCGTTTAAGGCAGGCGTTTATACATTGTGAGAAGCTGCAGAGACATGTACGCTTTCTGTTTGCAAAAGGCAGCCTGTATAAAGTATATAATGGGAATCTGCTGTACCACGGATGTATTCCCATGGAGAAGGACGGAACTTTTTCCGAGGTGGAGATATACGGTAAGAAGTATAGCGGAAAAGCGTTATACGATGTTCTGGATCATTATGCAAGAAAAGGTTTTTATGCCGATGAGGATATCGACGAAAAAATAAAAGGGCAGGATATTCTCTGGTATATATGGTCGGGATGCGGTTCGCCGGTATTCGGCAAAGATAAAATGACTACCTTTGAAAGATATTTTATCGAAGATAAGGAGACCCATAAAGAAATTAAGAACAGCTATTATCGTCTGATAGAAAACGAGGGAGTTGTTAACAGCATATTCAGAGAGTTCGGCTTGGACCCCATGAATTCTCATATTGTCAACGGACATGTGCCGGTGGAACTGAAAAAAGGCGAATCTCCCGTTCGCTGCGGCGGGAAACTGCTGATTATTGACGGAGGATTTTCAAGAGCTTATCAGGATAAAACCGGAATTGCAGGGTATACTCTTGTTTATAATTCACACGGTATGCGCCTGGTGGCGCATGAACCTTTTGAATCTACGGAAGCTGCCATTAAAAATGAGTCGGATATATTTTCCGATTCCGTAATTATTGAGACCAGTTCCATGCGCAGAAGGGTTGCGGATACGGATATCGGAGCGGAGCTGCGGGACAGCATTTATGAGCTTGAAGAACTGCTGCGGGCATACAGGGAAGGGCTTCTTGTAGAAAAGGGAATGTAGAGGACAAATGAAATGTCCATACATTGACAAAAGAACGATGCAATGCATGGACTATTTCATTTTTCGGATACTACCTTCCGCCAACTACATCGTCCGTAATGTTTTCCACACCGTTTGCGGCGTCGTCGATCATATCGCCGACAGCGTTGCCTGCATCATCTATTATGTTGCCGGTTCCGTCTGTATCGCCTGTGTTATTGTTATCGGTGTTGTTGGTATCTGAGGTATTGCTGCCTGCGGCATCATTTGTGCCGTCTGTGGTGTTATTGTCCGTACCGTTTGTGGTGTTGTTGTCCGTGGTACCGTTTGTGGTACCGCCTGTTGTGCCTTCCGTCGTGGAATTTCCGGCCATATCGCCTTTATTATTCGCGTTATTGCCGTTGTTATTTCTGCCGCATGCTACAATAAAGCAGGTAAGGGCAAGAACTACTGAAAGCACAATTAATTTTTTAAACTTTTTCATATGACTTTCACTCCTTCATCCTGTCTGCAGAACGCACCGTTAACATTGCAAAGGGTGGTTCTTTTGTTATTATGTGTGGGAAGTAAGGTTTTATACATGAAAAAAAATTTTCTTAAAATTGGGAGAAACTGAATGGAATTCAGACCATGTATTGATATTCATAACGGCAGGGTAAAGCAGATTGTAGGAAAAAGTCTTTCCGATGCGGATAATCATGCAAATGAAAATTTTGTGGCAAAGCTGGACGCCGCATATTATGCCCGGCTTTACAAAAGCCTTGGTATCCGGGGCGGACATGTGATTATGCTGAACGCGGCGGAAAGCGAATATTATGAGAAAACAAAGAAGGAAGCGCTTGCGGCTTTGTCTGCTTGGCGCGGCGGTCTTCAGGCAGGAGGCGGAATTACGCCGGAGAATGTGGAAATGTTTCTGGATGCCGGGGCCAGCCATGTTATCGTTACTTCTTATATATTCAGCGGCGGACAGATTCATTATGACCGTCTGAAGGAGCTGGTAAAGACGGCGGGAAAGGAACATCTGGTTCTGGATGTAAGCTGTAAAAAGAAGCGGGACGGTTATGTAATTGTGACGGACCGTTGGCAGAATGAAACACAGATTACGGTGACAAAAGCACTGTTGTCCGATCTGGCACAGTATTGTGATGAGTTTTTAATTCATGCGGTAGATGTGGAGGGAAAGGTAAACGGAATTGAAAAGGAACTGGTATCGTATCTTGGCGAGTGGGAAGGAATTCCCGTGACTTATGCGGGAGGCGTACATAATTACGAAGATCTGTGTCTGTTAAGGGAACTGGGAAAAGACAGGCTGCATGTTACGATCGGAAGCGCTCTGCAGATTTTTGGCGGAAGTATGGAACTGGATCGGGTATTGGAATATTGTACGGACAAAAAAAGAACCAATCGGTGATTGGTTCTTTTTCTAATCACTTACAATAATGCAAATTCTAAATATAAATACCGGTTATCCTTACTATATTAGAAAAGGCACATAGTGTTTTGATTATTCGGTTGTTATAAGCGGTTCTTATAACTTGGTTACGTTCACAGCCTGAGGGCCTTTCTCGCCGTTAATTACGTCATACTCAACGGCCTGGCCTTCTTCAAGAGACTTGAATCCGTCCATATTAAGGCCTGAATAATGTACAAATACGTCGTTGCCAGCTTCGTCAGAAATGAAACCATAACCCTTTTGGTTGTTAAACCATTTTACTGTACCTTTGTTCATCGTAGATACCTCCAAAAAAGAATAAATAAACGTTGCACAATTGCAACATGATTAGGATATCATACATTTTCCTAAAAGTAAAGCAAAAAAAAGTATTAAAATAGACTTTCTATTGTTTTTTGTTTTACATTGTGGTATTTTAGAAAACAGCTGACAAGACAGCAGACTTGACAATTTAATTCACTTATTTACTTTAGGAGGTAAGCATGGAAAAATTAAAAAAAATATTAAATGAGATTTTTATCGACGGATTAAGCGGTATGGCGCTTGGATTATTTTCAACGCTGATTGTCGGTACAATTTTGGAACAGATTGGAAGTATGGCCGGAGGCACGGTCGGATTTTATCTTCTTGCGGTCAGTAAGGTAGCAAAGACATTGACAGGTGCGGGAATTGCCGTGGGAGTGGCATGCAAATTTAAAGAAGGAGCCCTTGTAACCGTATCCGCGGCGGCAGCCGGTATGATCGGAGCGTTTCCGGGAGTAACCGAAATGGAGAATTTTGTACTAGGAAAACCGGGAGAACCGCTGGGAGCGTTTATTGCGGCCATGGCGGCCATTAAACTGGGACATCTGGTGGCAGGAAAGACCAAAGTCGATATTCTTGTAACGCCGCTTGTTGCAATACTTACAGGAGCAGCCGCGGGTTTTGTAGCGGGACCTCCTATCAGCGCGTTTATGACGTGGCTTGGAGGTATTGTGAATTTTAATGTGGAAGCGCATCCTGTTATCGGCGGAATTCTTGTGTCCGTACTGATGGGCATGATTCTGACGCTGCCAATCAGTTCCGCAGCAATCGGAGTGTCCATGGGACTGAGCGGGCTGGCGGCAGGCGCGGCGACCGTCGGCTGCTGTTGTAATATGGTCGGGTTTGCCGTCGCAAGTTACAGGGAAAATAAAATGGGAGGATTGATTGCACAGGGCGTAGGAACCAGTATGCTGCAGGTGCCCAATATTGTGAAAAAACCGCTGATCTGGCTGCCGGCAATTATATCCAGTGCAATTTTAGGTCCGGTTGCGTCGGCAGTTTTACATATGACCGGTACGCCTGTAGGATCCGGCATGGGATCGGCCGGCTTTGTAGGACAGTTTGCGGCGTATGCCTCCATGACCGAAGGCGGAATGGGAGGCGTTCAGGTATTGCTCCTGATTTTAATTATGCATTTTGTTTTACCGGGCGTCCTGGCCTTTGGCATTTCGGAAGCGATGCGTAAATGGAAGCTGATCGGGGATTCCGATATGAAGCTGCAGATATAAAACGTTACAAAATAGCATTAATATATTACAAAAATATTAAATTGTACTGTACGGAATGGAGCACTTGTGGTAAAATAAAAAGGATTTACCGGAGGAGGCTCGTTAAATGAAACCTTTTAAAAGTAAAAAGCACAAGAAAAAAGTAAATCATCTGATTTTGTTTACATCGGATGCTGTGGACAGTAAAGTACGGCAGATACGTTTATCGCCCGGAGGTTTTCGTTTTCTGATGTTTGTGATCTGCATCATTGCCGGAGTTCTGGCAGGCTATTTTGTTTATGGAGGAACCATTTACCAGCATTTTCTTGAGAAAGCGCGGGAACAGGAGGAAATTATCGCCGAATTAAACAAAGAGAAAGAACTTATGACTGCCCAGAATGCGGAGCTAAACGAAAAGGTAGCGGTTTTAAGTGAAACAGTGAATCAAAAAGTACAGGCGGAACAGGAAGCGGAGGCTTTGGACGTACAGATGAGCCTGCCGACAGACTTTCCTTTGACCGGTTCCGCACAGGTGGAAGAGACTACCATAGCAGCGGTCAGAGCCGCAAACGCACAGGAAGACGGTGAGGAACAGCAGCAGGATGAAAATACGGAGGATGGAGAACGGCCGGTCTGCATATTTACGGCGTCCGAAGGAACAACGGTAGTTTCATCAGGGAACGGGACCGTGGCGTCGGTGGGGGAAGATGCAGATTTCGGATATCGCATTGTTATTGATCACGGTAACGGGTATCAGTCGGTTTATCTGAACCGTGGCGAACCAATGGTAAAAGAGGGAGACAGCGTCAACCGTGGCGTGACCCTTTATGTAATCGGCGGTGATAACGCGACCCTGGGATATCAGATTACTCAGGAAGGCGTATATGTGAACCCGATGGAAATGATCGCAATCAGCGGTTAATTTTAAAGACTATGCAGTATCATGGAAGGGAGAGGAGTTAGTATGGATAAGAAAAACGATATGAATGCAAAAATCAGGACAATCCTGGGAGAAGGCACTACGGTGGACGGTGATTTCCATTCCACAAGCTCTGCAAGAATTGACGGCACGATCAATGGAAACATAAACGTTGACGGAACACTGGTATTGGGTGTGAAAGGAAGAGTAAACGGAGATATCCAGGCGACGGCGGCTCTGATCGGCGGTGAAGTAATTGGAAACATAGACGCTTCCGAGAAGCTGGAGGCATCTTCAACGGCCAGAATTATCGGAAATATCAGAACACAGATTCTTGTAATTGATGAGCGGGCTGTTTTCCAGGGCGGCTGCGATATGAATCAGGATTCTTCCGCCAGCAAAAAGAGCGCAGGAAAAACCGGGAAAGCAACCAGAGCGGCAAGAAAGTCGGCAAGAGCTGCGATTGAAGACGCTTTAAAGGATGTGGATGAAGACGGAACGGAAGAGCTGCGGATGTCAGGGATGGCTTCTGAGCAGGAACCTTTTTCCCAAACGGGTTCTATGCAATAAGGGATTATGGCATCCTGCAAAAGCACGGTGACACAGAGAATAATAAATATTTCTGAAAATATGCGGCAATATAAAAAAGAGGATATTCCGGAATCTAAAACCGGGACATCCTCTTTTAAAATTCAGTATTGTTTCAGGCCTTCATTCTTTCGAAGACCAGTTCATAACCGTCGTTGCCGTAGTTTAGAGACCTGTTTACACGGCTTATTGTTGCAGTGGAAGCGCCGGTTTTTTCGGCAATTTCCAGATAGGTTTTATGGCTTCTTAACATGGCAGCGACTTCAAAACGCTGTGAAAGAGACAAAAGCTCATTTACGGTACATAAATCTTCGAAAAAACTGTAACATTCATTTCTGTCTTTCAGACAGAGAATTGCATCGAAAAGAGAGTCCACGGCTTCGTTTTTTAGTTTTTTATTCATCATGACACCTCACAAATTTAGTTAATGCCCTTATGTTGTAAACTATGAAAGATTACATATGAAATTTTAACATATTAAAGTTATAAAGTAAACAACAATTTACAAGATTTGTTAAATATAAGAAATGCTTGTCATGTGGTTTTGAATACTATATAATGTAAGGAAAGTAACACCAAAGAGAGGTACATTTATGACGATTGATATGCAGGACATGTTAAACAGTATTCTGGACAGTTTGGAACGTATTGAGTATATCAGGCCGGAGGATATCCCCAATATTGATTTATATATGGATCAGGTAACAACTTTTATGGACAATAAGCTCCGCAGGACCGCAAGGAATCCGGGCGACGATAAGATTCTTACCAAGACGATGATTAACAATTATACGAAAAATGATTTGCTGCCGCCGCCCGTTAAGAAAAAATATTCAAAGGAACACGTTCTGCTGCTGATTTTTATTTACTATTTTAAGGGTATCTTATCGATTCATGATATTCAGGTATTGTTCGCACCGATTACCGATAAGTTTTTTAAGGGAGACGGTGACTTTTCACTGGAGCAGATTTATGACGAAGTATTCGGGCTGGAGAAAGAACACGTGCAGAGCCTGAAGGAAGACGTTATTGAGAAATTCCGGCAATCGGGAGAAACCTTTGGAGAAGGTCCAAAGGACAGCGAAGAATTTTTGAAGCTGTTTTCTTTTATCTGCATGTTAAGCTTTGATGTTTACGTAAAAAAGCTTATCATCGAAAAATTGATCGACGGCATGAAAACCGATAAAAAATAACAGGGCGCCGGTAAGACACAAATTTCTTTCCGAACATATAATAAAGCATCACGAAAAAATGGAGGTTCTTTATGAAAAAGAAGCGTTTCACATTTCAGGTGATGCTTTTCTTATGCGCTGCGTTTTTGTTTGGGTGCGGAAAAGAAGGGGAAAAGCAGGAAAGTGCAAATGGGACAAAGGTCGTTTTGAATGAGGTGGCACATTCTATTTTTTATGCTCCAATGTATGTGGCCATAGAAGAAGGGTACTTTGAAGAAGAGGGAATTGACATTACCCTGATCACCGGATTCGGCGCGGATAAGACCATGACGGCGGTACTTACGGGAGAGGCCGATATCGGCTTTATGGGCAGCGAGTCCAGCATTTATACTTATTTGGGCGGTACCGACGATTATGTGGTGACCTTTGCGCAGCTGACGCAGCGGGCCGGTAATTTTCTGGTATCGAGAGAACCGGTTGAGAATTTCTCATGGTCGATGTTAAAGGATAAGGATGTTCTTGGAGGCCGCGCGGGCGGTATGCCGGAAATGGTATTTGAGTACATCTTAAAGAAAAACAATGTAGATCCGCAAAATGACGTAAGGATTGACCAGAGTATTGATTTTGGCTCTACGGCGGCGGCTTTTTCAGGAGGACAGGGAGATTTTACGATAGAGTTTGAACCGCATGCGACGGCGCTGGAGCAAAAGGGCGACGGATACGTAATAGCTTCTCTGGGAGAAGATTCCGGTTATGTGCCCTATACGGCGTTTTCCGCACGCAAGAGTTATATGGAAGAGAATCCGGATACGATCCAGAAGTTTACAAATGCGCTGCAAAGAGGAATGGATTATGTACGCAGCCATACGCCGGAAGAAATTGCAAAAGTGATTAAACCCCAGTTCGAGGAAACGGAAGAATCACAGATTACGATGATTGTGGAACGTTATTACGCACAGGACACATGGAAGGAAAATCTGATTTTTGAAGAGGAAAGCTTTATTCTTTTACAGGATATCCTGGAGGACGGAGGAGAACTTTCGCAAAGAGTGCCCTATGAGCAATTGATTAATACCGAATTTGCCGTTAAAGCGGCGGAATAAGAGAAAAATTTACCCTATATGTCCGCAGCTGCCGGAAAGGACATATAGGGTATTTTTATTATTCTTCTATGTGAATATTTTTAATGGCCCATAACTGAAGCGCCTTTGCATTGGTGGAGATTTTTTCAAGGGAATCCAAAATTGCATGAAAGGTGGGACGTTCATTTTCGGAGATGATGCCGTCCTCGGAAATAGCGATAAGAGACATGCGAAGATTGTCAATATCTTTCAGGGAACCGAGAACCTTAAGCGCCAGACGGTCAAAGTCGTCGATCATAACTTCTTTAACAGTCATTTTTCCTATCGGACATTCTCTCGCGCAGTAGGAATTATAAAGTTCGGGAGAATTGTAAATTTTGGACATGGCGAGCACTTCTTCCGGATAAGGGGTTACGGATTCCAGTTCGATCCGTGCAAGCCTGGTGCGGTCCATGTTCAGAAGTTCGGACGCTTTTTCGCGGCTGCTGAAGTCGGAATTGGTTTTTGATGCCTCGTATCGTGCCTGGTAATACATATTATCGGCGGCTTTAGTTGCTTTTTTACCCATTTTCAATTCTCTCTTTTCTTTTATATAATATAAGTGTCAATAAACAACAACCCAATAAATCCGCACTTGGGGATTTATATTCCAGTTTAGAAGAAAACGTATGAATTGTAAATAGGTAATCAGAAAAAACCGGTTTAATTCCCCGAATAAAGGAAACAGAACATAAAATTATATCGACATATGTTCTGAAATCATTTATAATTAGGATTATGGACAGAGAACAAGGAGGATGGCAGCATGGGTATTTTAACAAGATTTAAGGACATTATGTCTGCGAACATCAACGCATTATTAGATAAGGCAGAGAATCCGGAGAAAATGATCGATCAGTATCTTCGTAATCTGGAGAATGATCTGGCAAGCGTGAAAGCGGAGACTGCGTCCGTAATTGCCGAAGAAAAAGCGGCAAAAAGAAAGCTGGACGATTGCAATGAAGAAATTGCCAAAATGGGTGAGTACGCGAAAAGAGCCGTGGCAGCAGGCAATGACGACGAGGCAAGACAGTTCCTTTCCAAAAAGGCGGAGCTTACCGGCAGGCTGGAGGTTCTTCAGAAACAGTATGACCTTTGCGCAGACAGTGCGGAGAAGATGCGCGCCATGCATGATAAGCTGCAAACGGATATCGTCTCCTTGAAGAATAAGAGAGATACCTTAAAGGCTAAGGCAAAAGTGGCGGAGACCCAGAAGAAGATGAACAAGATGGGTTCCGGACTTGAGAGCGCAGGAAGCAATCTGGCGGCGTTTGACAGAATGGAAGATAAGGTTAATAAGATGCTGGACGAAGCGGATGCCATGGCGGAGCTTAACGCGCCTAAGAAGGATTCTATTGAAGAACTTGCCAAAAAATATGAGAGTACTTCTGCAGACTCGTTGGTAGATGATGAACTTGCAGCTTTAAAAGCAGAAATGGGAATGTGAGGTTAAAATTATGGGTTTGTTTTCAAAGCAGCTGGCAAATGTTGTAGAGTGGAATGAAGTCGGTAATAATGTATTGTTCTGGAAGTGGAGCAATCAGGAGATTAAGAAAGGCTCCCGATTGATTATCCGTCCCGGACAGGATGCGATTTTTCTCTATAACGGAAGGGTAGAAGGAATATTTGAGGATGAAGGAAGCTATGATATTGAATCGGAGATCATTCCGTTTCTTTCCAGTCTCAAAGGTTTCAAGTTTGGTTTTAATTCGGGACTGCGGGCAGAAGTTCTCTTTATCAATACGAAGGAGCATCTGTTAAAGTGGGGAACCAAGAATGCCATTAACCTTCCGGCGCCCGGGCTGCCCGGCGGAATGCCGGTTCGTTCTTTCGGCACGTTTAGCTGCAAGATTGCGGACCATATGGTTTTGATTGATAAGCTTGCAGGTGTGAAGCAGATGTATACGGTTGAAGATGTTAAGGAGCGTATTATCTCGGAGCTGGATCAGCTTTTGATGAGCTGGATTTCCAGGGAAGGGCACGATATGTTCAATCTGCAGGCGGATGCACGAAATATAGCCAAGGGAATTATGAGCGATCTGGATATGGATTTGCGCAAGATCGGAATCGGGATTACGGATTTCAATATCGAAAGCTTCTCCTATCCGGAGTCGATTGCCAAAATGCAGGAAAAAGCGGCGGCGCAGTCGATGGTAGGCGATATGAACCGGTATCAGCAGATGGCTGTTGCGGACGGGATAGAAAAAGGCAAGGGGGGCGCGTCCGTTGCAGGCGATATGGTCAATCTCCAGATGGGTATGATGATGGGGCAGCAGATGATGTCGCAGATGCAGAATACACAGGGGGCTGCGGGCGGCATGGGAGGCGTTTCCAAGTTCTGTCCGAATTGCGGGCAGCCCACGGAGGGACTTAATTTTTGCGGGAACTGCGGATATAAATTAAAATAGAGTTTATAGAAGGGGATGTCTGACAGCATCCTCTTTTTTAATTAGAAAGGTTGTCAATACAGACCACAATAGAGTATAATAAAAGTACCGGTAACGGGCAGAAAAAATGCTGGCAGGGAGAGTAAACAGCGTTATGGAAGCAACGAAAAGAATAAGGGAACTGGAAAAAGAGCTTGCCAGTACACAGGAAAAGCTGCGGGATACTAAATCTATGATGGACTCACTTGTTCAAAATGTGGTCAGTGGGATTATGCGGATACATTTTGACGGGGTGTCGGCGAAGGTTATTTATTTGTCGGATTCGGTATTCAGGCTTTTGGAATATACAAAAGAAGAGTATCAGAAACTGCAGGAGGCTGACGACCCATGTGGTTTTTGTTTTTTCAGGCAGTATCGGGACGCTATGATGCAGGGGGCAAGGGAGGCCGTTCAGGGAGCGCCGATTGCTCCGCTGGAGTGCTGCCTGACAAGAAAAGACGGTTCCAAAGTGTGGATTGATCTGCGTGGGGAGGTTATATCCAGAACGGATCAGGATATTTTAATTCAGTACATATTAATTGATACGACCAAAACACATAATACGCTGGAACAGATTAAAAAAGAAAAGAAAAAGCTTGATATCATTGCAAAGATTTCGGCCGATCTTTTATTTGAGTATGATATCCGGCAGGATATTATGTATTACACGGTACAAGGCCGGGTTAAGCTGGATTCCGAACAGATTGCGCCGGATTACTTTAAGACGATTCCGGCACAGATTCACCCGGAGGATGCAGATGCGCTGAAGGATTTCTGCGATCAGATGCGGGGCGGTAAGCAGCATGTGCACACACAGCTCAGAAAGCGTTTTCTTGACCGTAAATATCATTGGGTAGAGGTTGACGGACGGACTATTTATGAAGCGGACGGAACGGCGGACCGGGTGATCGGTAAGATTTGTAATATTGACGAGCGCATGGAAAAAGAGGAAAGCCTGAAACGAAGTTCGGAACGGGATTCCTTAACGGGCTTGTATAATCACATGACCTGTAAGGAAAAAATTCAGCGCCAGCTGAAGCAGATAAAGCCGGGAGACCGGTATTATCTGATGATCTGCGATATTGATAACTTTAAGAAGATTAACGATAATAATGGGCATTTGTTTGGGGACGCCGTTATTTGCACTTTTGCGGACGAACTGCGGAGTCTGTTTCCCAGTGCAATCAAGGGGCGGATCGGCGGCGACGAGTTTCTTTTTATGGTAAAGAATATGGTGCGCGAACTGCTTGAGGAGAAACTGTTTCAGTTAAACGAGCGTTTTTCCAAGCTGAATGCGGATGACGGAGAAGTGATTAAGATTTCCTGCAGTATCGGCGTTGCAGTCTGTACTTATGAGGAACATGATTATGAGAAGGCTTTCCGCTATGCGGATTATACTCTGTATAAAGTTAAAGACGGTAATAAGGGAACTTTTCAGACGACAATGGTGGGAGACGGCAGTATAGAGCAGCACCAGAGTTATCTGGAAAGCAAGGGAGAAGAGAAAGATTATATTCAGAAAGACAGTCTGATTCACAGTGATGAAGAGCTGGTATTGTTTTCCCTTGAGCTGCTTGATAATGTAAAAGACAGCCGCAGCGGGCTGAAAATGATGTCTGATCGTGTCTGCCGGTATTTTGGCTTTGACGATATTGTATTTATAAAGAAAAGAAAAGAGGCGTATGAGAAGCTTTACCACTGGGGGAACGCATCCGGTTTTCCTTTTGAAAGCCAGATTATGGAGGAAGATGCGGACGGATGGAAATATGTAGAGAGTAAGTTTGACGAAAGAGGCGTGGCGATTCTGACCAGAAAGGAATTGGAGAAAATTCCCGGACGCGTGGTAGGTTCCCTGTTATTAGTCAGGTATGAAGAGTCGGACGGTTCTTCGGGGATTGTCATTTTTATAGATCGGATTACGGTAAGAAACTGGGAGGGGGAAAGCGGCACGCTTCTACGAATTTCCAGTATCATCTGTAACCGTATGTTTCAGATTCAAAGCGAGGAAAAAAATAAAGAGGAAATAGATTACCGCATTAATTACGACGGATTAACGGAGCTTCCTTCTTATTCCAAATTTTTATCTCTATGCGGACAGTATATTCAGGAGAGAAGATTCCGGAAAGATGTGGAATATTGTTTTATCTATACGGATTTCGCTAATTTTCAGTATTTAAACGAAGTATACGGATATAACGAAGGCGATATGGTCCTGAAAAGCTTTGCCGCAAATCTTCGCACAAAATGTCCTTACGGGGTATATTTTACGAGGATTACGTCGGATCATTTTGCGGGTTTTTTGGAGGTTCCGAAGGATACGGAACCGGCGGCGGCAGTTCGCAGATTTCTTAGTGCTTTTTGCGCGGAAAAAAATAAAGAATATTCACTATGCAATCTGATTGTTATTTGTGGAATATGTAAAATGGACGGGGATACGGTTTCTTTGTCGGCTATGATAGACTGTGCCAATACTGCCCGCAAATACGGAAAGAAAAGAGCGGAAACCAGCTGCATTGTATATAATGAGCAGATCAGGGAGCGCAACGAATCGGAAAAGACAATTGTGGCAAACATGACGAGCGCTTTGGAAAATAATGAATTTCAGGTGTATCTGCAGCCAAAGGTGAGCTTGCAGGATGAAAGGTGCGTGGGGGCGGAAGCGCTGGTGCGGTGGGTTAAACCGGACGGAAGCATGATATATCCGGATCAGTTTATACCTTTGTTTGAGCAGAACGGATTTATTACCCGGGTGGATTTTCATATTCTTGAGCAGGTGCTTAAGTATTTGCGGGAGGTTCTTGACCGGGGAGAAGCGGTAGTGCCCGTATCTGTCAATTTTTCCAGGCTGCACAATGATGATGCGCATTTCGTGCAAAAGATAAAGGAACTGTTAGACGGTTACGGGATTGCGCCCGGGCTTCTGGAAGCAGAGGTGACGGAATCGATCTATATGTATGATCTGAATATATTAAGAGAAAACATTCGACGGCTGCAGCAAATGGGAGTCAAAATTTCCATAGATGATTTTGGCAGCGGTTATTCGTCTCTGAATGTCCTTTCCAAAGTGTCTGCAGACGTGATTAAGCTGGACAAACAGTTCCTGGATGATTACGACGAGGACTCTTCGCCGGAGTTTATTAAATATCTGATTACCATGATTAAGCATCTGGGATATCAGATTATTGCGGAAGGCGTGGAGACAAAAAGGCAGGCGGAAATGTTAAAAGCGGCGGAGTGCGATATGGCGCAGGGGTATTATTATGCGCGTCCCATGCCGGTTTCGGAATTTAATAAGTTTTTGCAGAAACAGAACACAGGCGCCGTGCAGGAATGATTCCCGTATGCCGCACATAAATATCAAATAACAGAGGAACAGTAATGAGTATATATGATACTTTAAACGAACAACAAAAGAGCGGGGTATTTACGACGGAAGGACCGGTTCTCCTGCTGGCTGGGGCAGGTTCCGGCAAAACCAGGGTTTTGGTGCACCGTATGGCGTATCTGATCGACGAGATGGGAGTTAATCCGTGGAATATTCTGGCCATTACCTTTACCAATAAGGCGGCGGGCGAGATGCGGGAGCGGGTAGACCAGATGGTCGGCTTTGGGGCCAGTCAGATCTGGGTCAGCACCTTTCATTCCACCTGTGTGAGAATTCTGCGCAGATACATTGATAAAATCGGATTTGACACAAATTTTACGATTTATGATACGGATGACCAGAAGTCTGTGGTAAAAGATATCTGTAAAAGATTTAATATCGATACCAAGCAGTTAAAAGAAAGAACGCTTATGGGAATCATTTCTTCTGCCAAGGACGAATTGATCGGCCCCGCCGAATATGAGTTAAATACCATGGGGGATTTTACGAAAAAGAAAATTGCCATGGTTTATAAGGAATACCAGACCGTATTAAAAAAGAATAATGCACTGGACTTTGACGACCTGATCGTAAAAACCGTTGAATTATTTAAAGCCTGTCCGGAGGTTTTGAATTCCTACCAGGAGCGGTTCCGCTATATCATGGTAGACGAGTATCAGGATACCAATACGGCACAGTTTGAACTGATCCGCCTGTTGGCACAGAAATATCGGAATTTGTGCGTGGTGGGAGATGACGATCAGTCCATTTATAAATTCCGCGGAGCCAATATCCGTAATATTCTGGATTTTGAAAAAACGTATGCGGACGCAAAGGTGATTAAGCTGGAGCAGAATTACCGTTCCACCCAGAATGTGCTGGACGCCGCCAACGCGGTGATTCAAAATAACCGGGGGAGAAAGAGTAAGACTCTCTGGACGGAACAGGGCAGCGGCAGCCGGATTCATTTCAGGCAGTTTGACAACGCTTATGAGGAGGCGGAGTATATTGCTTCGGAAGTGGCGGGAAAGGCTAAAAGAAGAGAGGCGGATTACGGGGATTGCGCGGTGTTGTACCGGACTAATGCGCAGGCCAGGCTTTTGGAGGAACGTTTTGTTGTGGAGGGCATACCCTATGATGTGGTAGGCGGCACAAATTTTTATTCCCGGAGAGAAATTAAGGATATACTGGCTTACCTGAAAACGATTGACAACGGAAAAGACGACGTGGCGGTAAGACGGATTATCAACATACCCAGAAGGGGAATCGGCGCGGCCACGATAGCAAAAGTGCAGGATTACGCCGGGCAGCAGGGAATCAGTTTTTATGAAGCCCTAAAGGAGGCGGAGCAAATCGCTTCCGTTGGCAGAGCAGCCGCTAAAATCCGTCCTTTTGTGGACTTAATCCAGACTTTCCGCAGTAAGCTGGAGTATTATTCTCTGACCGACCTGATGGACGATATTCTGGAGAAAACAGGTTACGTGAAAGAACTGGAGGAATCCGACGAAGAAGATGCGCAGGATAGGATCGCCAACATTGACGAGCTGGTCAGCAAGGTTGCGTCTTATGAGGAAAGCCATGACGAACCGTCTTTAAGCGAATTTCTGGAAGAGGTAGCGCTGGTGGCGGACATCGACCGTGTGGAGGACGGAGACAACAGGGTTCTGTTAATGACGCTGCACAGCGCCAAAGGACTGGAATTTCCGGTAGTATATCTGGCCGGCATGGAAGACGGTCTGTTTCCCGGATATATGTCGATTGTGTCGGATGATGCGGACGACCTGGAAGAAGAGAGGCGTCTGGCCTATGTGGGAATTACCCGCGCAAGGGAAGATCTTACGCTGACCTGTGCCAAACAGCGGATGCAGCGCGGAGAAGTGCAGTATAATGCAGTCAGCCGGTTTGTAAAAGAGATTCCTGTGGATTTACTGGATCAATACACGCCGTCGTCCGAAAGGCGTCCGCAGGATACCAATACACAGGCCGCAGGCATCCAGCGTCCGAGAGCGATTCTGCGTCCTCATGCAACGGCAGTACAGAATAAACCATATATAGCAAGAGGCGTCGGCGCGCTGAATCAGGCCGCCGGAATTCATACGGGAGCAGGCGTTTTTTCAGCAGACGCTCCGGATTATGAAGCGGGGGACCGTGTACGCCATGTCAAATACGGGGAAGGAACCGTTATAAAAAAAGAAAAGGAACCGAGAGATTATAAGGTGACCGTAGAGTTTGACAAAGCGGGAACCAAAATTATGTATGCAGCGTTTGCAAAATTAAAAAAGGTATGATGAAAGAAAGTATAGTAAAATTTTGCAGAACGTGGTATTCTATAGATAGTAAATGAAACTCGAAATTACAAAATAAAATATAATGGCAGGTGCAAATAGAAAGGAGAAAGTTATGAATAAGCTGGAGAATATTTTGGAGTTATCTAAGATTAACGAGTTGTTAGGTAAAAAAGAGGAAAAGAAACAGTGCAATGTGTGGCTGTGGGTTTTGGCTGTGATCGGCGCGGTTACGGCAGTAGCGGCGATTGCATATGCCGTATACCGTTATCTGACGCCGGATTATCTGGAAGATTTTGAGGATGATTTCGAAGACGACTTTGAAGATGATTTCTTTGAGGATGAAGAAGAAAGCGGAGATAACGAATAATATCTCATTCTGACAGGAACCAGGAAGCCTGCTCCGGGAAAGCTTGGAGCAGGCTTAAATTGCGTACAGGTAAATGAAACGAAGAAGTGCGGAGGCAGGAGATGAAAAAGGGACAGATATTAACCGGTATGGTAGAGCGGGTAGATTTTCCCAATAAGGGAATTGTAACGACACAGGAAGGAAGCTGTGTGGTAAAGAACAGTCTGCCGGGACAGGAAATCTCGTTTTGTGTGCAGAAGGTTCGGAACGGGAAGGCGGAAGGAAGGCTTTTAGAAGTATTGAAAAAATCCCCTTTGGAGACAAATGAAACGTGTCCCCATTTCGGCGTTTGCGGAGGCTGTACTTTTTTATCGCTGTCTTATGAAGAGCAGCTTAAGTTAAAGGAAACACAGGTAAAAAAACTGCTTGATTCCGTTCTCTGCCGACAGGAAGCGGCTTGGAGCTTTGAAGGAATCAGGAAAAGTCCGATGGTTTACGGGTATCGGAATAAGATGGAATTTTCTTTCGGGGATGAAGTGAAGGACGGCCCGCTTTCCCTGGGCATGCATAAAAGAGGAAGTTTTTATGATGTGGTTACGGTGTCCGGCTGTAAGATTGTAGATGAAGACTACAGGACAATTTTGCGGGAGACGCTTGCGTTTTTTGGTCAGCGCGGCATATCTTTTTACCACAGGCTGCGTCATACCGGGTGCCTGCGCCATTTGTTGGTTCGAAAGGCTGCCGCGACGGGAGAGATTCTGGCTGCGCTTGTGACGACTACGCAGAATCCGGAGGTGACGGATGAATCCGGCGATATGATGCGGGAATGGAAGGAAATGCTTCTTTCACTGCCTTTAAAAGGAACCTTTGCCGGGATTCTGCAGATTGACAATGACTCCGTGGCTGATGTGGTAAAAAGCGACGCCACGCATGTACTGTACGGCCGCAATTATTTTTATGAAGAGCTGCTTGGCCTGAAGTTTCGGATTTCCGTTTTTTCTTTCTTCCAGACAAACAGCTACGGTGCACAGGAATTGTATCAGACGGTACGGGATTACATAGGAAACAGTGTAACGCAGGATACGGTGGTGTATGACCTATACAGCGGTACAGGTACGATTGCGCAGTTGATGGCGTCCGTGGCCAAAAAGGTGATCGGCGTGGAGATCGTGGAGGAGGCCGTGGAGGCGGCAAGGCAGAATGCGGCACAGAACGGACTGGCAAACTGTGAGTTTATCGCAGGAGATGTGCTGAAGGTAATGGACGGGATTGAAGAAAAGCCGGATTTTATCATATTAGATCCGCCCAGAGACGGGATTCATCCAAAAGCGTTAAGAAAAATAATTGCTTACGGGGTAGAGCGGATCGTGTATATTTCCTGCAAGCCTACCAGCCTGGTCCGCGATCTTCAGGCGTTTCTGGAAAACGGATATCAGGTGGAAAGGGCGGTGGCTGTGGATCAGTTCGCATGGACCGGAGGGATAGAGACGGTTGTGCTTCTATCCAATACATAAGGAGAATATTTATGAGTGAACACTATTGCATTGCAAGATCCATCATCTGCGCAATCCTGTGTATGCTGCTTGTGAGCGGCTGTTCCGCCGCACACAATACACAAAAGGAGCCGCAGACAATCGGGAATGAAACGTCAGAAAATAAAGAAACAGAAGAATCTCTGGCAGAAGCAAACCATGATGATGCGGAAACGCCAACCGATCCCATGACTGAAGAATTCATGTCTGATCCCGTAGTAATAGAAGCTGATTGGACTCATTATTTTAATGGCTTCAATGGGGCGGCGGTAATCTATGATGCGCCCGCCATGCAGTATACGGTATATAACATGGAGCTTGCCCGGACCAGGCGGTCGCCGTGTTCAACGTTTAAAATAGTTTCTTCGCTGATTGCGCTGGAAAATGGAATGATTGATCCGGAACATTCAACGCATACATGGAGCGGCGAGATATTCTGGAACGAAAAGTGGAACGGAGATATAGATTTTGAAGAAGCGTTTCGCGAATCCTGCGTCTGGTATTTCAGAGAAGTGGCGGACGAGATCGGACAGGAGTTGATGCAGGATGAATTGAATAAGCTTATGTACGGCAATTGTGATATTTCTGACTGGGAAGGCCGCCTGAATACCAATAATAACAATCGTGTGTTGACAGGATTCTGGCTTGAATCATCGCTGCTGATTTCTCCGAAAGAGCAGACGGAAGTATTAGAGCGTATCTTCGGCGGAGAATCCGTTTATTCCGAAGAGACGCAAGACGCGCTGAAACGGGTTATGCTGGCGGAACAAAATGAAACGGAATGTTCCCTGTACGGCAAGACCGGAATGGGAATGGATCATGGAGCTGTTGTTGACGCATGGTATGCCGGGTTTGCACAGGGGGAGGAAGGAAATATTTACTTTTGCGTATATCTTGGCAGGGCGGAGGATAAGAATGTATCCAGCGCTGAAGCAAAGGATATTGCAATCCGCCTGGTCGCGGACTATGTAAAAAATGAAAGGTATTAATTCCGAAGCTTCAAATCAGATAAAGCAGAAAAAGTAAGTTCCGCGGCGGCATCACCGGTGTCATGATATCCGATACACAGGTCAGACACTATCCGCTGGGCGAAGCCGCTGCACATTTGACGGGGTATGTGCAGAACGTTACCGCGGAGGATCTTGAAGAGCATGAGGGAGAAGGTTATACGGCCGCAAGCGTGCGGCATGGACAGGATGTGCGTCTGACCATTGACGCGGAGCTTCAAAGGGAGATTTATGAACAGTTCCGGGAAGACAAGAGTTGTTCCGCCGCTATAAATCCGTATACCGGGGAGGTACTGGCCCTGGTCAGTATGACGGAAGATGTGAAAGACAGAGGCGGCTTATATAAAAAGCGGTTGCATTTCGTTCTCTTTCCGTGTATAATTGGGGCAGATAAAAGCTGAAAAGAAAGGGCACAGAGGTGCAGGGTGGGAAGATGATTATCAGATAATTGGATTTGGTTCGTGCAGCTTATTTTATCGGTCAATATGCATAATGGATATTAACCGGTATGTATGTCAATCAGTTTGTTTGCATATGCCAGATTAGATTATCGCGCCCTATTTCCCTTTTGTATCGCAGCTTTTGCTTACTATACAGGGTTTCTTTGCGTGAGTCTGTTTTCGGCTGTGAAAACGGACTTTTTGATTGTTACGGAAAGGAGACCTGTGTGTTACAGATTAAAAATTTGACGATTACCCATAAAAAAGATTTAAGGACGATTGTAGAAAATTTCAACTGTGTTTTGAACGACGGTGACAAAGCGGTTATAATCGGCGAAGAAGGCAACGGAAAATCAACGCTGCTTCAGTGGATTTACAGTCCCGGACTGATCGGGACATATTGCGAGGCAAAGGGGGAACGGATCGGTTCCGGTCAGCGTTTCGGATATCTGCCCCAGGAACTGCCGGCGGATGACAGAAATAAAAGCATTTATGAATATTTTACGGACGAAGAGGCGTTTTTTAGTCAGACTCCGAAAGAACTGGGGAGAATGGCAAGAGAATTTTCGCTGGCGCCGGATTTTTATTACGGCGGGCAGACCATGGGAACGCTGTCCGGCGGCGAAAAAGTAAAGGCACAAATGCTCCGGCTGCTTATGGCACAGCCGGATATCCTTCTGCTGGACGAGCCCTCCAATGACATTGATATTGAGACGCTGGAATGGCTGGAAAGACTGATTCTGGAATGGAACCGCATCGTATTGTTTATTTCCCATGACGAGACGCTTATTGAAAATACGGCCAATGTAGTGATTCATATGGAACAGATCAGGCGAAAAACACAGTGCCGGTATACGGTGGCGCGTATGCCTTATTTGCAGTACCGGCAGGAACGGAGCAGCCGGTTTGAAATACAGGCGCGCCAGGCAGCCCTGGACAGAAGGGAAAAAAAGCTTCGGGATGAAAAATACAGACGGATTTATCAAAGTGTGGAACATGCGCAAAACGTAATTACGAGGCAAAATCCCCATGGCGGGCAGCTGCTGAAAAAGAAAATGCATGCGGTAAAGTCCCTGGAACGAAGGTTTGCCAGAGAGGACGCGGCAATGACAAAAATGCCGGAAGAAGAGTCCGCCATTTTCTTTAAGATCGGTGATGCGGAGTCGGCTGTCCCAAAAGGGAAAACGGTTTTAAAGTTTACGCTTGATGCGCTTTATACACCGGATAAGGAAAGAATATTATCGCACAATATTGTTCTGCAGGTCCGGGGACCGGAAAAAATCTGTATTATCGGAACGAATGGGGCGGGCAAAACAACGCTGCTTCATCAAATTGCAGCACAGCTTCTTAACAGAACGGATATATCCGCGGAATATATGCCGCAGAATTATGAAGAACTTTTAACGTTATCCATGACGCCGGTGGATTTTCTCGACCGGACCGGCGATAAAAATGAGCGGACCAGAATCCGTACCTATTTGGGAGCGCTGAAATATACGGCGGAGGAAATGGAGCATACTATTGCAGAATTATCCGGCGGACAAAAGGCGAAGCTTCTCCTTTTGAAGATGAGTCTGTCGGGCGCCGACGTTTTGATCCTGGATGAGCCTACCCGCAACTTTTCTCCCCTGTCGGGACCGGTGATCAGGCAGGTGCTGCAGGAATTTCCGGGAGCCGTTATCAGTATTTCCCACGATCGGAAATACATGGAAGAGGTATGCGATAAAATATACAGACTGACGGAAAACGGACTGGAGGAAAGCGGTATTTGAAAATATTATAAACAGCGCCACTTGCATTTTTTCATATCTACGTGATGATTCTCCTTAAACAGGACTCCTTCGCCAATCAGAAGTTCCTGTTGTTCTTTAAAATGCGGAGCCGGACGTCCGGCGTGGTTCACGACCCGGTGGCAGGGATAGTCCCCGTAATATTCGGACATGCTAAGAACTTTTCCGACAAGTCTTGCATTTTTATCCCTGCCGATTAGCTTCGCAATCTGACCGTAAGAAGCAACCTTCCCTTTGGGAATTTCCTCCACGACGGAGAGGATTTCGTAGATCAGTGTTTCGGTGATTACAGATGCCATATATCAAACCTCCATATCAGGGATAGTGTAAAAGTAATATAATGTTATAATAAACGTGCAAAAATAAATGATCAAGTAAAAATGATATAAGATTGGAAAAGTCAGTTAACCGAATTAGGAGGGAACTATGTGAAAATAACAAAGACGTTTATTAAGAAGTATTGGAATAATTCTTCCGTGCATTTTATTGAAGCCATATGAAAATTATTAATGCGTGAAAAAGTAAGGTATGCTATACTATACTGAATAATAGCTGTAAATAAGCGTAAGGAGAGGGTACAAATCATGGAAAAAAGCAAAGAAATCAGAAAATTATGCGAAGAAAAACAAATCCGTATGATCGACTTTAAAATGACGGATATCGACGGACGGTGGCGTCATATTACGATTCCGGTGGAGCGGCTGGGAGAGGATACGTTTACATATGGTATCGGTTTTGACGGGTCCAATTACGGTTATGCGCCGATTGAGAAAAGCGACATGGTGTTTTTGCCTGACCCGGATACGGCGTATGTCGATCCCTTTGCGTCCGTACCGACGCTGACCATGTGCGGCAATGTGTGTACGATCGGAAAAGGTGAAAATAAACCCTTTGACCAGTATCCGAAAAACGTGAGCTTAAGAGCCATCGAATATATGAAGGAAAGCGGGATTGCGGACCGGATGGTAATCGGACCGGAATTTGAGTTTTATCTGTTTGATACGGCCCGTTTTGAAGTTTCTCCGCAGCAGTGCGGATACCGGATCGATACCAGGCAGGCGGATTGGAACAGCAGTCTCGATACGGAGGGTAACAACGGTTATGAAGTCCCTCATAAGGGCGGCTACCATGTGGCTTCTCCCCAGGACGTAGGTTATGACCTGCGCAGCCGCATGTGCATGATGATGGAAGACTGGGGCATTAAGGTGAAATACCATCACCATGAGGTGGGCGGACCGGGCCAGATGGAGATTGAGGTGGAGCTTGCGGATATGCCTGCTATGGCGGACAACACCATGATTATTAAGTATATTATTAAGAATATGGCGGCTAAGGAAGGGAAAACCGCAACGTTTCTGCCCAAGCCCATATACCAGGAAGCCGGCAGCGGCATGCATGTGCATATGCTGCTACTCAAAGACGGAAAGCCGCTGTTTTACGATGCGGAAGGTTATTCCGGATTAAGCCGCACGGCGCATTATTTTATGGGCGGACTGCTTAAGCATATTGCGTCTTTATGTGCTTTTACCAACCCGTCCACCAATTCCTTTAAGCGCCTGGTGCCGGGATTTGAAGCGCCCGTTACCATCGGTTACGCAACCTCTAACCGAAGCGCGGTAATCCGCATACCCGCTTATGCCAAAACGCCGGAAACCAAACGCTTTGAACTGCGCAACCCGGACGCGACGGCGAATCCTTATTATGCCTACGCAGCTATATTGATGGCGGGACTGGACGGGATTGCGAATCAGATCGACCCGCAGGAAAGCGGATGGGGACCATACGACTTTAATTTATATACGCTGTCCGAGGAAGAGCAGAAGAAGATCAAAGGTCTTCCCAAATCTCTGGGAGAGGCGCTGGACGCGTTGGAAGCGGATCACGATTATCTGACGAAAGGCGGCGTTTTCCCGCAGCGGCTGATCGATGTCTGGGTAGCCCGGAAACGCGGAGAGTTAAAGAAGATGGAGCAGATACCGAATCCGGCGGAGTTTAAGATGTATTACGATTTATAAACCATACGCAGGGGGGATAAGAGAATGAAAAGGAAAAAACACACATACCGCTATTAGAGCTGGCAGGAATTCCGGGAGGCATTTATGCCGGAATGTTTGAGGCGCAGGCGCAGTATTATGTATAATAAAAGAAAGGTGGAAATGTGTATGAAGGTTTTGATGATTAACGGAAGTCCCAGAGCAAAGGGAAATACTTATGTGGCATTGCATGAGATGGAGAAGGTATTTGAAGGGGAGGGAATAGAAACCGAGATTGTACAGATCGGGAATCAGGATATACGGGGCTGTATTGCCTGCGGTACCTGCGCAAAGAAAGGACAATGCGCATTTGACGATATGGTCAATCAGACGGCGGCAAAGTTTGAGGCGTGCGACGGACTGGTAGTCGGAAGTCCCGTTTATTACGCTTCCGCCAATGCCACCCTCGTAGCGTTTCTGACCCGTCTGTTTTACAGTACGCCGTTTGATAAAACCATGAAGGTGGGGGCAAGCGTCGTGGCGGCAAGAAGGGGAGGCCTGTCCGCAGCCTTTGACGAACTGAATAAGTTTTTTACGATTGCCGGTATGCCGGTAGCCTCGGGCCAATATTGGAACAGCGTTCACGGAAGGACGCCGGGCGAGGCTGAGGGCGATGGGGAAGGTCTGCAGAGTATGCGTACACTTGCCAGAAATATGGCCTTCTTAATGAAGAGTATTGCGTTGGGAAAAGAAGAATACGGACTTCCCGAAAAAGAAGCCGTCGTAAGGACGAATTTTATACGGTAAGCTTTTTGTTTCAAATAAGAAACGGAGAACGGTGTGAAGACCGCGCTCCGTTTTCTTATGTTTACCGTTTTTCCAGTACGAGTACCTGGCATGATTTAAGGCAGAGAAATCCTTTTTGTATGTGGAGTTTTGTCTGGTTGTTCAAAAGAACCGGACAGTCTGCAATATGCCGGACGGGCAGAAGGGTGTCCTGTTCGCCAAAATTTGCAAGAATCATAACGGACTGGCCGTCAAGGCTTCTTTCGTAGGCAAAAATGTGCTCCTCCTCTTCAAAAAGCGGAGTAAACGCGCCGTAAGTGAAGAGGCTGCGGTAAGCTTCCGATTTGCGAAGGGCAAGCAGTCTTTTGTAATAGGAGAGAACGGAGTGTTCCTCTTTCTGCTGTTTTTCCACATTTATGGTCAGATAGTTTGGATTCACTTTAAGCCATGGGGAGCCGGAAGTAAAACCGGCGTGAGGGGAAGCATCCCACTGCATGGGAGTTCTTGCGTTATCACGGCTGTTTTGGCAGCAGACGGCAAGCGCTTCGCTATCCGTCAGTCCTGCGCTCCGTGCCAACCGGTATTCGTTTAGTGTGCTGATATCGTCATAGTCGTCTATTGACTGCATTGGGCAGTTGCGCATACCGATTTCCTGTCCCTGATACAAAAACGGGATACCTCGCAGCAGGACGCTGACGGTTCCCAGCATTTTGACGCCGTCGTCGTTTTTGGCATATTTCGGCAGATACCGGTCGGCGCTTCTTGGTTCGTCATGATTTTCAAGAATATTTGCCAGAAAACCTACGTCCTGACATTCCGACTGGGTATGAAAAAGTACGTTGCGGAAGGCTTTAAATTCCACAGGCTTGCTGTCGTACCAGCCGTGTTCACCGAGGGAAAGGGAATGGGCGGAAAAATCAAACATAGTGGAAAAATGTCCGTTTTCTCCGATAAATTCATGCAGCTCTTCTTTTCTCATGTTGAAGACTTCGGCCACGGTAAAAGCCCCGTATTCTTCAAAGGTATGTTTTTTCAGGTCTTCCAGCAGTTCTCCGATGCCGCGTACGTTTTCGATCATGTGGCAGGGACTTGCCAGGCCGTCCGCCCCGTCCGGTTCGCAGCTTGGAAAGGCCGGATCTTTTTTTATATTCATAATGGCGTCGATGCGGAAGCCGGCAACGCCTTTTTCCATCCACCAGTTAATCATTTGGTAAAGCTCTTCCAGCAGTCTAGGGTTGTTCCAGTTTAGATCCGGCTGTTCTTTTGCAAACAGGTGCAGATAATAATAATCGCTGTCAGGGAGCTTTTCCCATGCGCTGCCTCCGAAATAGGAACGGTAATTATTGGGGGGATTTCCGTCTTTTCCTTTTCGGAAATAGAAGTATCCGCCGTATTCTCCTTCCGGGTTCTTTAACGCTTTCCGAAACCATTCGTGCCGGTCGGAGCAGTGGTTGATAACAAGGTCCATGATAACATACATGTTTCTTTTTTTTGCTTCTGCCAGAAGAAGGTCGAATTCTTCCATGGAGCCGAAACGTTCGTCTATTTTGTAATAGTCGGAAATATCGTATCCCTGATCGACAAAGGGAGATTGGTAGACGGGGGAAAGCCACAGGATATCAACGCCCAGCTCCTGCAGGTAATCGAGCTTGCCGATGATCCCCCGTAAGTCGCCGATTCCGTCCCCGTTTGTGTCGTAAAAGCTTTTGGGATATATTTGATATGCAATTTTATCGTGCCACCAGGCCTTTTTCATAATAGAATCCTCCTTTTGTGTTTGTGATTACATTATATTAGCTTAAAGGGAGGAATTCTTGCTTATAATTGACTTGTTTATAACACTATTTTGACTTTTTACGGTATTCGCTGGGAGTAACGCCTTTGATTTCCCTGAACTTTCGGATAAAGTATCCAATATTGTCAAAGCCGGAATCCGCGGCAATGGTAATTATTTTTTCATTGGTTTCTGCCAGGGCTTCGGCAGCTTTTTCCATACGGACTTCCTGGATATACCGGGTTGCGGTTTTGCCTATGTTTTCCTTAAAGTAACGGCAGAAATACTGGGGGTTGAGATTCACAAGAGAAGCAAGGTCTTCAAGCTTTATGGGAGCGGCGTAGTGCTCCTGGATATAGCTGAGGACTTTTTTCAGGTTTTCAATCTGCCGTTCGCTTTTCGGATCAAAATTGCCGCTGCATTGCAGAAAGTTTTCCTGATAAAGGGTTGCAAGCAGATTGTAAAGCGTCGCCTTAATCTGTAAATAAAGCGCGTTTTTCTCAAATTCACGGGACGGTGAACAACGGTTCATTTTTTGGATTTTTTCCGCAATCGTCAGGTAGCGGTCTTTGATGCGGGAAAAAACAGAAGCGGAGGGTTCCAGCAGAAGCGGCATTTTCATGCGGCCTTCTATCAGAGGGCGTATTAATTTGGCCTGGACGGAATCATAGTGCTCGAAGCTTAATATGTTTAAATTGAAAACCACGGCGCTTTCCAGGGCATGCTCCGGCAGGAGAAGGGAGTGAAGCTCTCCGGCGTGGACGCACATAATGGCGGGCGCTTTGATTTGGAATTCTTTTGTATTCAGCCAGGCTTGAAAATCCCCTTTTTCAAAAAATATCAGTTCCGTTTCGTCGTGCCAGTGAAGAGGAATCTGCCAGCTTTCCCTGCCCGCCCATTCGTAGAAGGCGAGGGGGAAGCTTACGGTTCCGTGGCGGGCGTTTTCTTTTAAAGAGTGCAGATCCATGTTTTTTGTCCTTCCGGTAAATTTCGTACTTTTAAGATAAAGGATTTGGATAGTAAATGCAAGTTTAGGAGGAAATAAAAAAATAATCTTGAAAAATCACGTGTTTTACGTTAGTCTTTCTTTATAGCTTAAAACAGAGACGTTGGAAAAGGAGGATCTTCATGAAAGCAAAAGTGTATTTTTCAAGAATTATCTCCCCGGAGAAAGTGTTGGAGTTGTATAAGCTTACGGATAAAGAGCTTCCCGGAAAGATTGCCATAAAATTACATTCCGGGGAAACCGGCAACCAGAATTTTCTGCAGCCGGAATTTTTCAAGCCTGTTATAGACCATACGGGCGGAACGGTTGTAGAGTGCAATACGGCCTATGAGGGAACCCGCAATACCACGGAGAAACATTTGAAAACCTTGGAGGAGCACGGGTGGAGCCGTTATTTTAACGTGGATCTGCTGGACGCGCAGGGGCCGGATTTGGAGCTTCCGATTCCCGGCGGAAAACGGATTCAGAAAAATTTTGCAGGTAAAAATCTTGCGGATTATGATTCCATGTTAGTTTTGTCACATTTTAAAGGACATCCTATGGGGGGATTTGGCGGAGCTTTGAAGCAGCTTTCCATCGGTGTGGCGTCTTCCTATGGGAAAGCGTATATTCACGGTGCGGGAGACCCGGACGCCATATGGACGGCGGATCATGATTCGTTTCTGGAATCCATGGCGGATGCGGCGTCTTCCATTGTGGAATTTTTCCACGGCAATGCGGTTTACATTAACGTAATGAAAAATATGTCCGTAGACTGCGACTGCTGCGCCGTAGCGGAGGATCCCTGTATGGAGGATATCGGAATCCTTGCTTCCTTAGATCCTGTGGCAATCGATCAGGCATGTCTGGATCTGGTTTACGGGGCAACGAATGATCCGGGAAGAGAACATCTTCTTGAGAGGATTGAGAGCAGAAACGGAGTTCATACGGTGGAAGCGGCAGCTGATTTGGGAGTCGGACTGCGGGAATATGAGCTTATAGAAATTTAAAATAGAAGCGTATACGGACGTACGATGAAAAAGGAGCAGCTATGAACCGCATGAACGGCTCATAGCTGCTTTTATCTGTGCAAATATTTATCAGTGTTCTGCCTTGAGGGCTTCTTCCTGTTCTTTCTGGATTTGGTCAAAGAAAGAGAGCATCGGAGCCGGCGGCGTACCTTTTCGTTTATGGTTCAGTTTCCTTTGAACATAGTTGTTGGTTATCGCCATCACCGTACCGGATAAGGTCAACACGCCGATCAGATTGGGAATCGCCATCAGGCCGTTAAAGGTATCGGATAGATCCAGGGCAAGATCGGCAGTCAGGGTGGAGCCGGCTACGATAACCCCAAGAAAGATTACCTTGTAAATAACGGTGGATTTGGTTCCAAATAAAAATTCCCATGCCTTTGTACCGTAGTAGCTCCAGCCAAGTACGGTGGAGAAGGCAAACAGGGTAACGGCAACTGCCATGAAGATGCCGCCGAAAGCGCCGAAGTGCATGGTAAACGCTTCCGTGGCAAGACCGAGTTTGGTGGCGCCGCTTAAGGATGCGCCGGTATGTAAATCCACGATGCCGCTGGTAAGAATGATAAGCGCCGTCAGGGTACAGACAATAATCGTATCAAAGAACACTTCAAAAATACCCCACAATCCCTGTGTAACGGGTTCTTTGACATTGGAAGCGGAATGTACCATAACGGAGGAGCCAAGGCCCGCTTCGTTGGAAAATACGCCGCGCTTAAAGCCCCATGTGACGGCCTGTTTGATTAAAGCGCCGCCAACGCCGCCGCCAACGGCTTTCATGCTGAAGGCGTTGGTGAAAATGGATGCAAAAGCCGGTCCGATCATCCGGTAATTCATCAAGATAATCACGAAAGCGCCGATGATGTAAAAAACGGCCATAAACGGAACGATTTTCTCATTGGCTTTTGCAATACGCGTGATTCCGCCGATAATAACAAGGGCGGCAACGAGCATCAGAATACACCCCAGAATCAGGGAGTTTACCGTCGTGTTATCCGTAAAGGCAAAGATACCGGCAATACTTTCTTTAATGGAAACAACCTGTCCCATGTTGCCGATACCAAAGGAAGCGAAGATTGCAAAAACGGAAAATAAAACGGCGAGAATTTTGCCGAGGGTTTTGCAATGTTTTTTGGAACCCAGTCCGTCACGCAGGTAATACATGGCTCCGCCGCACCATTCGCCTTTTATATTGCGGCGGCGGAAAAAGATGCCGAGCACATTTTCCGAATAGTTGGTCATCATGCCGACGATTGCGGCAATCCACATCCAAAATACGGCGCCGGGGCCGCCCATGGTGATCGCGTATGCAATACCTGCAATATTGCCGGTTCCAATGGTTGCGGAGAGCGCGGTGCAAAGCGCCTGAAACTGGGAGATGGAATGTTTGTCGTCGGATTTCAGAATATCTTTTTTCTTAAAAAGGCTTCCGATGGTTTCCTTCCACATGTGGCCAAAGTGAGTAAACTGAAAAAATTTGGTGATAACGGTCATCAGTACGCCGGTTCCGATTAGAAGAACCAGCGCGGGAACGCCCCAGACAATGCCGTTGACCACTCCGTTAATTTGAGCGATAGTATCTGTCATATCCTTAATCCTCCTGTATGATTCTGTATAATGGTATAAGAAATAATGGAAGAAGTCAATAATAATATGTATAGATTTGCATAAAGATGAAATGTTTATGGATTCTGATTATAGTATTCCAAAAATAAGATAACAAAAAAAATCAAAAATTACCAAAATTATGAAAATATGTAGTGCGTGTGAGAAATCTGTATGATATAATTATATCAGGCATTTGCACGGCAGCTATGTCAATTTTTTTAGGAGGAGAGAGGATTTTCTATGGCAAAGTGGGTGTATCTTTTTGAGGAAGGCAATGCAGACATGAGGAACCTTTTGGGTGGCAAGGGCGCGAACCTTGCGGAAATGACCAATCTTGGTCTTCCGATCCCAAAAGGTTTTACTGTTACAACGGAAGCCTGTACGGATTATTACAAGCAGGGCAGGCAGATCTCCGATGAAATCAGAGAGCAGATATTTTCGGCGTTAGGGGTTTTAGAGGAAAAGCAGGGGAAAAAATTCGGCGATGTAAAGGATCCCCTTCTGGTTTCTGTCCGGTCCGGCGCGAGAGCGTCCATGCCCGGTATGATGGATACCATTTTGAATCTTGGTTTGAACGATACGGCGGTAGAGGGGTTTGCGGAGAAAACGGGCAATCCCAGATTTGCATATGATTCGTACCGCAGATTTATACAAATGTACTCGGATGTAGTGATGGAAGTTCCGAAATCTTTTTTTGAAAAGATTATAGATGAAGTGAAAAAAGCGAAAGGCGTGGAGTATGATACGCAGCTGACGGCGGAAGATATGAAGGAGCTGGCGGAACGTTTTAAAAAGGTATATAAGGATCATATGAACGGGGAAGAATTCCCTCAGGATCCCAAGGAACAGCTTATGGGAGCCGTAAAGGCGGTATTCCGTTCATGGGACAACCCGCGGGCCATCGTTTACCGCCGTATGAACGACATACCGGGTGACTGGGGAACCGCCGTCAATGTACAGGCTATGGTATTTGGCAATATGGGCGATACTTCCGGTACGGGCGTTGCATTTACAAGGAATCCATCTACCGGCGTTAAGGGAATTTACGGAGAATATCTGATCAACGCCCAGGGAGAAGACGTAGTAGCCGGTATCCGGACGCCGCAGCCGATTACAAGGCTTCAGGAAGATTTACCGGAGTGTTATCAGCAGTTTATTGATATTGCGAATACTTTGGAAAAGCATTACCGCGATATGCAGGATATGGAATTTACGATTCAGGAGGGCAGGCTGTATTTCCTTCAGACAAGAAGCGGCAAGAGAACGGCGGCAGCAGCATTGCAGATTGCCTGCGATCTGGTGGATGAAGGCATGATTACTCCCCAGGAGGCGGTGTGCCGCATCGAGGCGAAATCGCTGGATCAGCTTCTTCATCCGAATTTTGACGCGGATGCGCTGAAGCAGGGAGAAGTAATCGGACAGGCTCTTCCGGCTTCACCCGGCGCGGCGGCGGGCAAAGTTTATTTTAACGCTGCAGACGCAGTGGCTGCCCATGATAAAGGAGAAAGAGTTATACTGGTACGTCTGGAGACGTCGCCGGAAGATATTGAGGGAATGCATGCGTCGGAAGGAATTCTTACGGTACGCGGCGGCATGACCTCCCATGCGGCGGTTGTTGCAAGAGGCATGGGGACATGCTGTGTATCCGGCTGCGGTGAAATTTCAATTAATGAAGAAGCAAAGACTTTTGAGTTAGGCGGACACAGTTTTACGGAAGGAGATTATATTTCTCTGGACGGTTCAACGGGTAAAATTTATAAGGGCGATATCAAAACGGTGGAAGCCGGCATAACCGGTAACTTTAAGCGCATTATGGCGTGGGCTGACGAATACCGTATTCTGAAGGTAAGAGCGAATGCGGACACTCCTTCCGATGCAGCCAATGCGGTTAAGCTGGGAGCGGAAGGAATCGGCTTATGCCGTACGGAGCATATGTTCTTTGAGCCGGACCGAATCCCCAAGATTCGTAAAATGATTCTTTCCGGTACGGTGGAGCAGAGAGAGGCGGCGCTGAATGAGTTAATTCCTTTCCAGAAGGGAGACTTTAAAGCTCTTTACGAGGTAATGGAAGGAAAACCTGTGACGATTCGTTTTCTTGATCCTCCGTTGCATGAATTCGTGCCTACGGACGAGAAGGACATCGAGCAGCTGGCCGCAGATATGAGCCTGACGGCCGATCAGGTGCGTGCGATCTGTGATGATCTGCATGAGTTTAATCCGATGATGGGACACCGCGGATGCCGGTTATCCATTTCTTATCCGGAGATTGCCAAGATGCAGACCAGAGCGGTTATGGAAGCTGCCATTGAAGTAAAGAAGGAAAAAGGTTTTGCTATCGAACCTGAAATTATGATTCCTCTCGTCGGCGACAGAAAAGAGCTTAAGTTTGTAAAAGACGTTGTGACGGAAGTAGCGGAACAGGTAAAGAAGGAAATGGATTCCGACATTTCATATCATGTAGGAACCATGATTGAAATTCCGCGCGCGGCTCTTTTGGCGGACGAGATAGCCGAAGAAGCAGAGTTCTTTTCTTTTGGTACCAATGACCTGACGCAGATGACCTATGGATTTTCCCGTGATGATGCCGGTAAATTCCTTGCAGATTATTATAAATGCAAAATTTATGAGGCAGATCCGTTTGCAAAGCTGGATCAAAGCGGCGTGGGCAAGCTCGTTAAGATGGCGGCGGAAATGGGACGGCATACCAGAGCCGATCTGAAGCTTGGTATTTGCGGCGAGCACGGCGGCGATCCTTCTTCGGTAGAATTCTGCCATAAGGTAGGGCTGAATTATGTATCCTGTTCACCGTTTAGGGTTCCGATTGCACGGTTGGCGGCGGCTCAGGCGGCTATTCAGAAATAATGCCATAGGATTTTTGGTACTAACAGGCAAAAGTATTGAAGAATGGCTTAAAATCAAGGTTTTTTAGGCT
>CAJUNP010000004.1 GCA_910587935.1 uncultured Lachnospiraceae bacterium | reverse complement strand
CTTGGTGTGCCGTTCTGTATGGAGGCGGTTATTCATTTTTTTAATGGCAACATTTGATGCCCTTAATCAGGCTTCTGTCCGTTATGGGCAAGCCACTTACATTCCGTTAATTCCATGTTGGAAAACGTCGCCTTGAAAGATGATTCTTCGGGGCTGCAGGCATAAATCCCAAACTGAATCGTTCCGCTGCCATTCCACATATGACATACTCGCATCTGCCTGAAAATAACGCCGTCTTCAGAACACTCAATGCAATAGTCATCTTTCCTGCGGCTGAATCTGTACCACATTGATTTTACAGAAGCACTTATTTCCGTTGTTGCCCAATCCGAATAGCCATTGTTTGTAACAACGCTTCCAAGATGCTGAAATTTTTCATTTTCGTATTCGATCGAACCTTTCAGCCAATTTTCGCTGTCAAGGTACATCACAATTCCGCATTGGTCAAATCTGTGCTTACTCTCAAATTCTGTTTTCACAGTAAAAGAAAAAAATTTCTCATCCGTTTCCATCTGCAAAACAGGTGCATTGTCATTTCTGAAATGATAGTATGTTCTCTGCCATAAATCCGTGTGGGGATTTGTTGTGACTTCAATTTTATCGTCAGATACAATGTAACCTGCAGGTTTTCTTGTCCATTTTAATTTGTTAATATCAAAATTCATTTTACTACCTCCATATGTCCTTTACAATAGTCCTGTCAGACCATATATATGCTATAATACATTAAACTTATATAGTGAGAAACCATAACAATTCGTCTGAGGAAGTAATCCCCCTGTCTAAATGAAACGGTATACTGCCTATTTATCTGTGCAGATTCAGACACGAACATTCTGCTGACCGACACTACATCCCTTAACTTATTCACCGCTGATACCGGCAGTTCATTCCTGGCCATCCCTGCCTGAGCGCCCGGCGGAATTACCGCAAGATTATCATTAGTTTTTTGTATTATCTCCCTTTTCTTGCCTGAGCAGGAACAACCTAACAGAAAAAAACGTTTGAATTTATCATAAATTCCTCTATAATATTTTTTATATTTTGTGTTTGCTGGCATAAAATTTATGAAATTTCACTTCTATTGTACCACGCATATCTTTTGCATTTCAATCATTTTACCAATTTCCATATATTTTGTGTTATACTGTTTCTATAATTTTGTTTCCCTCACTTTTTCCCTTATTGGCGTTCATAATGTCCTGCGGAAAAATATAACACAAGGGTAAGTTTAAAAGAAAGCTCACTGCGGTAAACCTGGTTTTTTCAAAGGTTAGCGGAGATTTTAATAAATAAATATAATAGCAACTATTTCCCTTAAAAATCATCAATTCACAATTGAAAATTGCAGAGGAAATTTTATTGTACGGTTAAAAAGAATAGCATTTGTATCAATATTGGGTACCATCTCTTGACAAGGGCATACACGGTCGATAGAGGGTAACCTCATTTGTTGTAAAATAGGCAAAGAAAAACTGGAATTTACGGAGATATAGGTTGAAAGAAAAGCGCTTTCAACCTGACGTATTTGGGCCTTTCCCGTATGGGAAGAACCCATGCAGGAAAGGCATGGGTATAAAATGGAATTTTCAAAAGACGAACTGAAAGAAGCAAAAAGACAAATTGATTCAACTCTGCATAAGCTGAGAGAAACGGTAAAAACATTTGAATCCAAAGAATATTGCTAATCCAAAGTCATGCCCGCTTACGGAGATTAATGAGACTGAATACATCCTCCATAATCTTCCGGTCCCGAACCTCCAGCATCAACCATTTTTGCCCGTTGCCGGTTTCCGTATTCTTAAATACCGTTTGCACATAATCGGAACATACCGGTATAAGGAGCTCTGCTTCCGTAAGCTCACGGCGCCCCACAACCACAAGCGCAATAAAATATCCCTGCATTGGATAAAGCGTACAAAGAGATTTGCCGCTCTTTTTATATTTGATGTTCCAACCGGCCTGCAGGGAGCAGCGGCTGTGCTCCACAGAAGGCTCAATCTGATAGGCCGATTGGATCCGGCTGTTAAATTCCGTCCATAAAGGATTGTTAATAAAATCCGCGATCTGCTCCATTGACGGAGGCGTATTCCAATCCATTTTGTGATTCCTCCTCCAAAATGATTCTCGCATTTTTCTGTCTTACGGATGATTCCCTGTGTCATAACACCATCCGGCAATATCGGAAATCAGTTTCGTCGGAACCGGTCTGTTGTATGGAAGCTGTATCGCTCCTTTACTTGTCTTATATCCCTCCAGACGTCCGGCAAATTCCAAAATGGCCTCCGGCTCCCGCAATAGTGGCTCTGATCCTGTCTTTTAAAAGTCCGCCCGCACTTCGAACATGTCCACATTTTCCACTCCTTTATTCCCGCTCCCTGATGGTCACCCGGACGCTGTCCCCCGGCTGTTTCCCGATCCGCGAACGGATGTCTTTCCGTACGCCGATAATATAACAGATACTCCCGTCGTCGTTCTTTACACCCATATTAACGATGCTTCCGTCATACGCTTCCCCGTCAAATGTGGCATGAACCTTCACTCTCCCCCGTCCAAACTCTTTTCTGATGTCAAAGGGGAAAATAACATACGCACCGCCTGTTTCTCCCGCTTTATAAAGCAGGGATTCATAATCATATACTTTACCGTTCATTGCCTGTATTCCATCCGGTCTTTTTTGATTATTTAACATATTCCGTGCATAACAGCCGGTAAGGCGCTTCGTCCTCCTCAATCGCCGGAAATCTTCCGATCGGTTCATAGAACCGGTTATCATTCTCATCATCATTGCACATGGACACTTCACCAAGCAATACCGCGCCGCTTCCCTCTTCCACATGAAAATCATGATACATATAGGGATAAATGGTAATGCTCTCTCCCGGCGTCAGACGAACCTTTGTCCCGGCGGGTACGGTATACTCTCTGCCGTCGCAGTGTACCGTCACATCCGTATCTGCAAATTCTCCGTCTTCTGTGGAATTATAAACGGTAATCAGCACATTGCCGCCTCCCCGGTTAATAATATCCTCCATCTTATTCCAGTGAAAATGCATGGGAGCCATCTGCCCTTCCTTTACCATTAAAAGCTTTTCCGCATAGGATTTTGTGTACTTATCATTTTTTACGTTGCCATTGCGGAGGGTGATAAGCGCAAAGCCAACCTCGTCAAACCGCCCAAGTCCATAATCCGTAATGTCCCATCCAAGCCGGTTATCACGGATTTCATCGTATTCAGATCCTTTTACCTTCCACTCCTGCGGCGTCCACTTACAGAAGGGCGGAATCTCAAAACCGTGTTTATTTATTAATTCTTCCATATTTTTAATTGCCGCATTAATTTCCGTTCTTTTCATGCTACACCTCCATACGGGTATGATTTATTAACGTGATTTCCTGTAAATAATATCGTCTCTTCCGGGACCATTGCTTACCATGGTAATGGGATATCCGATCTGTTCTTCAATATATTCCACATACTTTCTGCAGTTTTCCGGAAGTTCTTCATATTTCTTTATGCCGCGGATATCGCATTTCCAGCCAGGCAGTGTTTTTAATACCGGCTTTGCTTTCTCTAACTTCGCGGTAACCGGGAAATCCGTAGTCACTTCTCCATCGATTTCATATGCAACGCACACCGGAATCTCCTCCAAATATCCCAGCACATCCAGCACGGTAAACGCCACATCCGTCGTTCCCTGCAGACGGCAGCCATATTTGGAAGCTACGCAGTCAAACCAACCCATGCGGCGCGGACGTCCGGTTGTAGCGCCAAATTCGCCTCCGTCGCCGCCACGCCGTCTTAATTCATCCGCCTCACCGCCAAAAATTTCGGATACAAAAGCGCCGGCTCCGACTGCCGAAGAATAAGCCTTACATACCGTTACGATTTCCTTAATCTCATAGGGAGGAAGCCCCGCTCCGATCGCCCCGAAAGCTGCCAGTGTGGAAGAAGAGGTAACCATAGGATAAATCCCGTGATCAGGATCCTTCAGGGTTCCAAGCTGCCCCTCCAAAAGAATGGTTTTGCCGTCTCTTACCGCCCGGTCCAAAAAGGCGGATACGTCGTACACATAAGGCGCAATCATATCACGGTAGCCGTGCAGCGTCTCGGTCAGCTCTTCTGGATCGATCAGCGGCTTATGGTAAAGATGCTCCAAAAGCACATTTTTCGTCTCGACAACACGAACCGTTTTTTCCTTTAACAATTCTTCGTCAAACAGCTCGCTGACCTGAAAACCTATTTTTGCATATTTATCAGAATAAAAAGGAGCAATTCCCGACTTTGTCGAGCCAAAGGATTTTCCCGCAAGCCGTTCTTCCTCATATTGATCAAACAATATATGATAGGGCATCACAATCTGCGCCCGGTCGGATACCAGAATTTTAGGCATCGGTACGCCGCGGTCCGTTATGGAACGAATTTCTTCCATCAGCACCGGAATATTCAGCGCAACCCCGTTTCCGATTATGCTGGTTGTATGTCCGTAAAAAACGCCGCTCGGCAGCGTATGAAGCGCAAATTTTCCGTAATCATTGACAATGGTATGTCCTGCATTCGCACCGCCCTGAAAACGCACGATAATGTCGGCCTCTTTTGCCATCATGTCCGTGATTTTCCCTTTGCCTTCATCTCCCCAGTTTGCACCTACTACAGCCTTTACCATCACTGATTCCTCCCTTTTCCTGTCCGTCTTTTACATGGCGCTTTTCTTTATGTATATCAATTCTATCATTGCACCAAACATAATTGATTATACAGGATAATTTGTCATAAGTAAAATCAATGTTTTTTATATATTTCATAATTTATAATTATGGAAAAAGCGTTTACATCCAAACCAGGAAGTCAAACGCTTTTTTACATATCATATGCTGCTTTTAAAATAATTTTTTAATTGAATCCGCCACGCCTGATACCTTATCCAACACAATTTTGTTGATTTGTTCTTTGATATCCATGGTCTTCTCCCTTAGCAAAATATTATAGTATAAAACCGCTAAAAATATATTAATGGATAGAAAAGCAAAATTCAAATCTGAAAATTAAAATACAAACTGAACCAGCAGCATATAACAAACCGTACCGTCCCCGCTGTCAGCATCCCGATCATAGCAGGAATCAAAAATGGGAATCGTATAAGGAAAAGCACACCGGAAGGCTTTTCCCAAACGGTTTCCTTTGCCCCGGTGTGCCGATACATGTTCGTCTCTCATCTATTCTTTTCCATTCCAACAGTATGTGCAAAGCTTCTCTTTATCAATTCCAACGGAAGCAATCATATCGTCCAGCCTGTGATAACGCAGGGAAGTAAAATTTAACTGCTCTCCAATCCGCTTTACCATAGTCTGATACTCTTCCGTTTCCGGATCGGAATACGCAGTCAGATCAGGGTATTTATTCTCTCCCTCCATCTCTTTAATCACCCTGCGTGTAATCAAATCCATCTCCGAAGAAGACCTGGAAAAATTCAGATATTTACAGCCGTAGAGCAGAGGCGGACAGGCAGGCCGTATATGAACCTCCTTTGCGCCGCTCTGGTATAAAAATTCTGTGGTTTCCCGAAGCTGCGTGCCTCTCACAATAGAATCGTCGATTAAAAGCAGACTCTTATTCTGAATCAGATCATGCACCGGAATCAGCTTCATTTTGGCAATCAGATTGCGCTGGCTCTGTATCGTAGGCATAAAAGATCTTGGCCAGGTCGGCGTATACTTTATAAAGGGCCTGGAAAAAGGAATTCCCGACTCATTGGAATAACCGATTGCATGGGCAATGCCGGAATCCGGAACGCCCGCTACATTATCAGGCCGCACATGATCCCGCTTGGCCAGAAGGGTTCCACAGTTATAACGCATTTTCTCTACGCTGATCCCTTCGTAGGAGGAAGAGGGATATCCATAGTAAATCCATAAGAAAGTACAGATTTTCATTTTACTGCCGGGCCTTACCAGCGTCTGTACATGCTCCGGCGTTACCACGACGATCTCACCGGGGCCTAATTCCCTCACATCCGTATAACCCAGATTCAGATATGCAAAGCTCTCAAAGGATACGCAGTACGCGTCTTCCTTTTTTCCGATTGTCACAGGAGTCCTTCCAAGCCTGTCCCTGGCAGCATAAATTCCTTTATCCGTTAAAAGCAGCAGCGTCATGGAACCTTCGATCAACTCCTGCGCGTACTGAATTCCTTCCACCAGATTTTCCTTCTGATTGATAACCGAAGCGACAAGCTCCGTTGCGTTAATATCTCCGCCGCTCATCTCCAGAAAATGCGCATTTCCTTTTTTAAAGATTTCATCTACGATCTTATCCGTATTATTAATCTTTCCCACCGTCATAATCGCATACGTGCCGTGATGCGACCGTACGATCAGAGGCTGCGGCTCATAATCGGAAATACAGCCGATACCAAGCTCTCCTTGCATCTCATTCAGATCTTTGTCAAATTTCGTACGAAAAGGCGCATTTTCAATGTTATGGATCGCCCTGTCATACCCGCTCTGTTTACTGTAAACGGCCATGCCTGCACGTCTTGTTCCCAGATGCGAATGATAATCCGTACCGAAAAACAAATCAAAAACACAGTCTTTTTTCGATGCTACGCCAAAAAATCCACCCATATATTATTTATTCTCCTGTTATATCTATACATTGATTTCTGCTTTCATACCAAGCAGTTCCTGATTTTCTTTCAGAACGGGGGCAATTACGCGGGCAAGATAATTCTCTACCTGAACCGCCGAACGACCCGTATACTTAGCAGGGTCCATCGTCTTCTTCAGCTCCTCCAGACTCATATTAAAAGCCGGATCCTGTGCAATCAGCTCCAGAAGATTATTCTCTTTTCCCTCCGCTTTCACATTCCTGCCAGCCTCCATGGAAAGCTCTCTGATTCTTTCATGAAGCTCCTGGCGGTTCCCGCCGACCTTCACGGCATCCATCATAATATTTTCGGTTGCCATAAAGGGAAGTTCACTGAGCAGCCGCTTTTCGATTACCTTCGGATATACCACCAGACCGTCCGCCACGTTCAGGCACAAATCTAAAATCCCGTCGGTGGCAAGAAAACCTTCCGGAATCGACAAACGTTTATTGGCGGAATCATCCAGCGTCCTTTCAAACCACTGGGTAGCGGAGGTAATAGCCGGATTCAGGGCATCAATCATCACATATCTGGAAAGAGACGCAATCCGCTCGCTTCGCATGGGGTTCCTTTTATATGCCATTGCAGATGAACCGATCTGGCTTTTTTCAAAAGGCTCTTCCACTTCCTTCAAATGCTGGAGAAGACGGATATCATTGCTCATCTTATGGGCGCTGGCGGCAATTCCTGCCAGTACGTTGGCAACTCTTGTATCCACCTTCCGGGAATATGTCTGTCCGGATACGGGACAGCACTCCTTAAATCCCATTTTGGCAGCGATCATGGGATCGATCTTATCAATAGTTTCCTGGTCTCCTTCAAACAGTTCCAGAAAAGAAGCCTGCGTCCCTGTCGTTCCCTTGGAACCAAGAAGCTTCATTCCGGACAGCACATAATCAAGATCCTCCAGATCCAGACAGAACTCCTGCAGCCACAGTGCGGCACGCTTACCGACCGTCGTGGGCTGGGCAGGCTGGAAATGGGTAAACGCCAGTGTCGGCTGATTTTTATATTTATCAGCGAACGCTGCCAGCACCGCAATCACGTTCACTAATTTTTTCTTTACCAGCTTTAACGCTTCCGTCATAACGATTATATCCGTATTGTCGCCTACGTAACAGGAGGTCGCCCCCAGGTGGATAATTCCCGCCGCCTTCGGACACTGCTGCCCGTAAGCGTACACATGGCTCATAACGTCATGGCGGACTTCCTTTTCCCGCGCCTTTGCCACGTCGTAATTAATATCTTCGGCATGACTTTTCAGTTCGTCGATCTGCTCCCTTGTAATGACCGGCTTTCCGTTCTGGGAAAGTCCCAGTTCCATCTCGGTCTCTGCCAGCGCAATCCAAAGCTTTCTCCATGTTTTAAACTTCATATCCGGAGAAAAAATATACTGCATTTCCTTACTGGCATAACGCTCGGATAAGGGGCTTTCATATCTGTCTGTACTCATTCGGTTCTCCTTTTTTATCAAAACTAATCGCCGGATTATAAACCAAGGCGTTTAAATACTTCGTTATAGGCTTCCTCTACGTTGCCCAGATCTCTGCGGAAACGGTCTTTATCCAGCTTTTCATTCGTATGTACATCCCATAAACGGCAGGTATCCGGTGACGTTTCGTCCGCCAGAATTATCTCTCCGTGGAAACGGCCAAACTCAATCTTGAAATCGATCAGCTTCATATCCGCCTGCAGGAAATAGGCCTTCAACACTTCATTCACCTTAAATGCGTATTTCTTAATGATTTCGATTTCTTCCCAAGTCGCCAGATTTAACGCAACCGCAAAATAAGAATTAATCAGGGGATCTCCCAGTTCATCATTCTTATAGGAAAATTCAATGGTAGGCTCTGCAAAAGGAGTTCCTTCTTCCACACCCAGCCTTTTGGAAAAGCTTCCTGCCGCTACATTACGGATAATCACCTCAAGGGGCACAATCTCCACCTTTTTCACAGCCGTCTCACGGTCGCTTAACTCCTCCACAAAATGTGTGGGAACGCCTTCTTTTTCCAACAGCTGAAAAACATGATTGGTCATACGATTGTTAATAACGCCCTTGCCGACGATGGTTCCTTTCTTTTCACCGTTAAACGCCGTAGCATCATCCTTGTAATCAACAATCAGAACATCCGGGTCTTCCGTTGTAAATACCTTTTTTGCTTTTCCTTCATAAAGCTGTTCCAGTTTCTTCATTATCTGTTTCCGCCTTTCTGTCTTTTATCTTTGAACCTACGCGCCCATTATAGCGCAGGAACCTTCCAAAGTCAACAAGTCCGCCGCCCGCGTGAATCAATACATTTTTTCATACCGGTCCACCATCCCCTGTATCTCGTCTGCGTACTCAGGATACTTTGTGACCACGTCCATAATTTCATCTCTGGCGCTCCCGGCCACGTCTTTATTATAATCCATCCGTTTCCTTAAAGACTGCCTCCGGACGATCAGTTCATGCCGGATCTCCACCATTTCTTTCGGTTCGATAATGGCAAGCGCCTGATTCAGCCAGCGTCTCGGTTCCGTAATGTTGTATTGTTTTAAATGCTCCATAAGCTCGGTCTGGTACAGATCCAGTTCCAGCTCGGTCCGCCTGAATTTTCTGCGTTCTTCCTTTTCCTCCTGATACTGCTTCCATCGGCTCTGCAGCTGTGCGCCGCTGTCCACGCCATATTTTGTGTACAGATAATCCAATAGGCCCGTATTGTTTACATAACGTATTTTCACCGTATTATGCAGCTGCACCAGTCTGCCAATAGCCTGCGTTACCTGCGTCAGTTCCCGTTCCGCATTGGCATACCGGAAATAAATGAATGTTATAACAATGGCCGCTCCTGCTCCTGCAAGCAGATAACCCAGCCGGGTGTCAAACGAAAGCGCCGCCTGCAATATAAACAACAACAGAAAGCAAAACGCAATAGCCCCTAAAATAATCATAGTCATTCCGCGTAAATTAAGCAGTTCGTTTCGAAGCTCGTTCCGCCTGTAATGATACGCGCTTTTTTCACTGTCCAGCTTTCTCATATCCTGCTTGATTAACGCCTGATATTTTTCCGCTTCGTCAATTTTATGAATTCCCTCTTCCGCGTCTTCCTCTCTTCTGGACATGCTCCGGTACAGTTCATCCGGCATCCGGCTTTTTCTTTCCTCATAGGAAACTTTGTCCTCGCTTAAGGTTACGATTTTGGTACAGATTTCTTTTAATATTTCCTGTTCCTGCCCGGGAAGCCTCTCAATTTCTTCCATATCGGTCAAATAGGAAGTTACCACATTATACTCGCCGGACAAAATCTGAATTTCCTGCGATGCATCCTTCATTTGCGCGAGGCACTCATTGATGTACTTATGGCGTTCTTCCCGGTTATGAATATCGAGCTCGTCCTGCTCATAAGCAATATCATCCCAGGCTTCCTCCTCTCCCTCGTCCCATTTCTTTCTTTTTTCCAATAACCATTTAATCAGTCCCATAATAATCCTTCCGATTTGTTAATCCGCCCGGCTAAAACTGTGTATATTCCCGGTAACGGTCCTTTAAGCGCTGTACCTGTATATCAATTTCTTCATAATAAAGGGAATTGTGGCCATCCTCTTTCAGTGAGAAAAGCGCCGCCAGCCCTTTTCTTTCTTCTCCGTTTTCCCATTCTTCCAAAATCAAATCCACTTCTCTCTCCAGTTTCAGGGAAACGTCATAAGCCTCCGGCAGGCCCGCCACAAATCCGATATATTCCTGATCGTCGTAAAACATCCTTTTAGCCGCCAGATAATCTCTGTAACAATCCGGTTCAGGGCTCAGCCGGTAAGACTCCAAAAAGCGCTGCGCCGCCTCTTCAAACATAAAAAGTCTGGCTAACGCCGTCCCCATATTATGCAGCACTCCGGCCCGGATCTGCGTTTCCGAACCGGGAAGCTCCGAAAGAAGCCATTCGTATTCCAGCAGGGCCTTTGTATATTTATGGTTGCTTACCAGAAAATCACCCCGTTTTTTCTTTTTTTCAAACTCCGAAAGACTTGCTCCCGCCTGAAGGCTCTGACTGATTCCGTTTAAGGTGTGGGAATCGTAAAACCCGGTATATTCCAGAATTTTGAAAACAAAAACGGGCAGGCTTTCCTTCTGATTTACTAAGGGATTGAGACTTTTTGCAAGCTCTTGCAGGCCACATTCTTTTTCCAGCCAGTCCGCCAGCTTTACGGATACCAGTTCCTGGTCCAGAAGAAATACGTTTTCTTTCAGACAATAACACAATTCTTCCACAGACCACACCTGGATTCCCAGCTTCTCAAAATAGTATGGAATTTTTGCTTGATTTCCTATACATAAAATTACTCTTCCCAATTTTAAAACCCCTTCTATACTCGTTATATCTTAAATTCTTCCCGCCATTTTTTCCCCGATGCCGGAAAAATTTCACCAAACCCTTTATCCTCCAATAATAATACTACCGTATCTTCGTCTTTCAAAAAAATATCCATATGTATACAGGTGGTTCTCTCCGGCCGCTCCGGCAGGCCGTCCAGAAAAATCTCAACCACTTTCGCATCCCGCCCGTTCAGGGGAGTCACCCGCATTTCAAAATAATTATCCGATTCCAGAATGAAACTGCACTCCTTTTTACAGTCAAACCAATTCTGTCCCGCATCTAAAAGAGCAAAATAGGAATCGATTCCCCTTCGCAGAACTTTCATACCGATATTGGCTTTCAGCTTGTCTTCGCCAAGGAAAACATAAGAACCTGCAGTGTCGTTCTGCTCAAGCCTGTCCTTCATTCCAAAACAGGCGCCTTTACTGTATAAATTATTTCCCCTAAACACCCTCCTGCTTTTGCATAGAAAACGCAGGGAATCCTGCATCCATTCTTCCCTGAACCCGTCTCCGATCAGAT
The DNA here is from genome assembly GCA_910587935.1 of uncultured Lachnospiraceae bacterium. GTDB lineage: Bacteria > Bacillota > Clostridia > Lachnospirales > Lachnospiraceae > MGBC143606. Next base: position 111,041 of record CAJUNP010000004.1, on the reverse strand, counting down.
ACACGGAAGAAATCACCCGCTCCTTACAACATTCGGACAGAATCTCCAAAAACCTCCTGTCCTTTTCTTCCATCGCCTGTTTCCTGGCGTCTTCTTCCTGCGGAAAGCTTTCAAATAAAAAAGACGGATATTCTTCCGTTTCGATGTATACGACCATGGGCGTCGTTTTTTTATTACATTCCAGACGGTGTATTTTTAAATATTTTTCCCGATAATCACATAATAAGACTTCATGGTTCCATAATTCCTGCGGCTGGTTAAGCATATAATAATAGAAGCTTTCACGTCCGGACTGAAAAAACACTTTCCGGTTCTTCAGTCCGAGCCCCGCCGCAACCTGTGTCAGCACCTCAATCATTCTGTGGTCCAGATTATCGCAGGTAAACATAATGGCCGTAACGCTTTCCATTCCCGCTACCAGAGACAAAAGCGTCAGGCTTCTTTTCACAAAAAGCGTCAGAAGCGCCACCGCGTCGTATTCGTTATCCTCTACTTCCACGTTTCCGCCCTTTTTAGCCAGTTCCACCAGATCGGTTAAAAGGGTTCCCTCCTCCTCTCCCGCATACCGCAGCGCTTCTTTTCCATAAAACCACTGTCCTACTTCCAAACGCTTGCACAATACCGTAGGAATATTAAATTGTTCCGTTCCCGCCGTTACGGAAAGTGTTTCCGGTTCGTTACTGTTAAGATAGCAATAACTGATCTGGGACATTTTGTCTCCCAGTTCATAGCCGATAACCAGTTTTTCACTCTTCAGTTTTTCTACGGTTTTGCCAAGCAGCATTTTAATCCCATCCTATCTTAACCCAAACAGTCTGTCCGTCATATAAGACATTCTTCCATACTCTTCCAGAAGTCCGTCGATCGTATCATAATCCTGGAGAGAATGGGCAATCGCAATATCATTTACCAGATTATAACGGCTGTTGTCCGTTTCCTTTTCAATATCGCTTTTCTGAATTGCGGCGCTTTCGGTGAGCTGGCCGCTTCCGTCCGTCTCTTCCATAATATAATACTGAATTTTTTCTCCGAAAAACAGCCGGAACTCCTTAAAACAGATTCCTCCGCAGACCTGTTTCATTTCTTCCGTTCTGTATTCGCCGGATTCTCCCGAATCCTTTTCCATAACGTAATGAATATATGCCCTGGCTCCCCGGGCCGCATGATATTCGATAATGGTCATATCCGCCAGCTGCCTTACCGCCGGCACATAATCCGCATACTTTTTCAGGAAAGAAAGATGCATCTGTCCGAAAAGCATTTCATTAATATACGCCTGCAGCTGGGGCCACTGCTCTTTTCCGACGTTTTCCGGATTATCGGAATAATATTTGACCACCGCAAACTTGCATACCGGATGGAGCCCGTTTTCTCCGGCAAGCTCCCTGCATATTTCTTCAAAAATATAGCTGTCCATGATTTTATCGTATACAAAATAGTCATAGGCGCACTGAGATAAAAAGGCGTCCTCCACTTCTGTCCTGGCTCCGCCTTTGACATACGATTTAAATATTTCAATCTGCTCCCCCACGTAAGACCCTGTAAAAAGCATCTGCCGAATTATTTTTTCACTTAAATAATACGTATCTACGTCAAACGATGCGTCCGCCTTCCATAAATCCCGAAGCTCTTTCGTCATTCCCTGGTAAAAAGAACTCAGATAATTAAGAATCCCTTCGTTATACTTTCCCCGTCTGAATGAGTAAATCGCCACATCCGTAAGCGTTTTATCTTCCTCCATACCCTGTATGGAAATACGGTAATCAAACAGGCGGACCATGGTTTTTACATCCATCCCATAAGTTCCGTAAATGCGAATCCACTCATATGCTTTCTCGTACATTCCCCGCAGCACAAAATAATGGATAAATTCGCTGCGTGCTTTGCCGTCATACCCGTTCAGATCCAAAACCTCCAGAAAGGCATCCAGTTCTTCCATCCGGTCCTGCTCGTAATAGTATTTTGCAAGAGCAGTTCCAATCTGCTTCCGGCAGGATTCTTCCAGAAGAGGCGACGCAAACAACGCTTCGAATCTTTTTCCGTTTTCCTCATGAATTTCCGGATTCTCATGTCCGGCGCCGCAAAGGTACAAATTCAGTCCCGTCTCGTCTTCGGCGTAACCGTTCAGCATTTTAAGCAATTTTCCGGGAAGCATCAGTTTTTCCATGGTGTATTGTCCGTCCCCGGTAAAACGATACTGTTCCTGGTCTTCAAACAGGATTGTACAATCCTGCCCGAAAAGAGGAATCACCCCTATTCCTTCGTTCAGTCCGTATTCGGCCTCTTCCTTTAAGGCAGGATGTCTGACAATAATCCGGGAAAATCTTTTTTCCTCCACGTGAATCTGATGCATAAACAGAAGATTTGCCAAATCCCTGGCCGACCTTTCATTTATCATCTGTTCGTTAATATAATATTTATATAGAAAGGCAATATCCTTGTTCATACGCCGCTTACTGATCTGCTCTATCACAAATTTTTCGATCTGAGGCAGATAGGTAAGATATAAATCCGGAAAATCTTTTCTTCTCCTGTGAACATCCGCGTAAAGATATGCATTTCTCTCATAATCCAGACTGCTGTGATAGGAAAAATACATCAATACCATTTTATGAACCGGCGCCGGTTTGGTAATATCCATCGACAGCATATAATAATCGTACAATCTGGTCAGTCGTACTCCCGCTTCCACCGCTTTTTCATACCAGCCAAAATAACGGCTGTCCGTCTTGCCCCCTTTAATAAGAAGGGAACAAATTGCCGTCAGCGTTTCCCTCTCCGCCTTTTTTTTGTATGCGGCTTCCAGAACTTTAAAAAGTACTTCCGAGTATCCCTTTTCTCTCGGCACAAGACAGTTTAACTGTTCGATCATATCACCGGTAAGCGCTTCCCTGCGCGCAGCATAGTGAAGTATCTGGAGTTCGAAACCGGACAGCTTCATAAAAAGCGTGGGATTCATGCGGATCAGAATCAGCGCCTCAATATAAAGCATCGGACTTGTGCAGCCCCTCCGGTACTGTTCCTCCAAAAAAAGCCACTTTCTGGAACCGCTTTTATTGTATTCCTCCGACAGATACAAAAGAATCCACGCAATCCTCCAGTCCCCGTACTGCTTATATAACTCTTCCACCTCCGCCGCCACTTCATTAGTATAAGCTTCATTCCGTCCTATAAGCGTCGTAAGGTACAGCCTGTATGCCAAAAGAACCGGTTCTTCACCGCCTCCCGGCTGCCTGTCCATCATTTGTACCGTATGGTCCAGAATCCACTGGGCCTCGTTGTACCGTTCCTGACTGATTAAAAGCTGCGCCTGGAAAAGTCTCGCAGCCGCATCCTTATCGTCAAGCGTAATCATCTGTTCTATCAGCTTCTGCGTTTCTTTCAGCCAGGTTGATGCGCTGATTTTTTTCAACCGGAACGCCTGGTAAAATTCCATCAGCTGAACCGTATGCCGTCTTTGCATACGGCGTTTCCCTCCGTGCCGCGAACCGCCTCCGTTTACAACGGTTACCGGCACAAAAATCATACGGTCGGATGCTTTTATCACAAGTCTGTCATAATTATTGCCGTCATGCAGCTTTTGTTCGTTCAACCGGAAACAGATATCGCAATGGTTCCCCAGGAAATCATCTTCCGTCAGCCTTTCCTTTTCCGGCAGCAAAAGCCCATCTGCGGAACCAATCTCCAGACTGGTGTAACCCCATCCGTTGCGTGTCAGCGTCAGGTGATATTCCGCAAATCCCGCCGCATCTTCTATCCGCACCGCATCCTCGCTGCATTTGTAATCTATTTTCTGCTTCTTATTGACTGCAAGCAGAAATTCCTCCATGTTCCGTTCATTCCCTTTATACATGGACAAACCTTTGTAAAGCTGGTAATATTGTCTGTCACTGCCGGAAAACACGATGGAAAACCCCGGAGAATAAAAAAGCTTAACTGCCTCCGCCCAACTGCTTTTCGCAAGATTGGTAAAGTGAAAAAGATTTTTAATGATACCTAAGGAAGAGTTCAGCGTATGATAGGAAACTGTCGCCACAAAAGGAAGATAAAACTCTCCCTGATCAGAAATAAAGAATATCTCCCCTTTTAGAACATCCCCTTCGTCCATTCCCCTTCCGTCAAAAGTGTAGGCAATCTCTTCTTCCTCGCCGGAAAAAGTATCCGGAAAACAATACATCCTGGAATCGGAGGTATAAATCTTGCCTCTGGAATTCCTCCCCTCAGGCCCGTAAACCATAAAACTGCCTTCGGCAATTTCATCCTTATACAGCGTTAATTCCAGTTTTGTGCATGAAAAATCAAGAGAACCACCTTCAAAATCAAAATTCCCTTCCGGATTCCAAATTTGCTCTTCCACTATCTCACCACACTTTACTTTCGTATTTAAACATTTTGTAATGCTTTTAACAACGTAACTGTTTCTGAATAATACATCCTTTTCATTATAACATTTCTATATCTTTAAACGCAACTGACTATCTGCCGAAATCCATTAAATTTTCTTTTTAAAATGGTTGATTATCTCAAAAAAGCCTTGATTTACGGGCGGTGCTTTTTAATGCCATGATGTAAAAAATTTGAGAACAAATGCATTGTGTATGCCGCAGTTTTTGGAGAAGAATTGCAAGCCATCATTGTGTTTTCTCAATGTGGGCGGTATAATGGCAAAAAGGCCATAGGGCCGGAGCTGTTTCTGCCGGCCCTGGCCCGGAAAGGTCGAACAGGCTATGAAAATCAGCTATAAACCGCTGTGGAAAACACTGAACTGTGATATTTCCGATGTGATTGCGCTGGTGCCGGACGATGACCCGTAAGGGACAAGTTCGCTTGACAGCACCGTACTGCTGCGGCTATAATCGAATTGCTCAAAACCAGACAGAAAACGCAACATTTGTTATTACCGGGAGGTGTCCTGTTTGAGAGTTCTGGTAGTCGAAGATACGCGAGATATGAACCGATTGATTGAAAAGACATTAAAAAAAGCTGGTTATAGTGTTGATTGCTGTTTCGACGGCGAGGAAGCTTTAGACTATCTGTTGTGTACGGAGTATGATGCAGTCCTTTTGGATGTAATGATGCCAAAATTGGACGGCTATTCCCTGCTGAAACAGCTTAGAAGCAGGGATGTAGAAACACCTGTATTGTTTCTTACCGCTAAAGACACTGTGGCTGATCGAGTGAAAGGGCTGGATTTGGGGGCGGACGATTATCTGGTCAAACCTTTTGCATTTGATGAACTTCTGGCCAGAATCCGAGCCATGACTCGAAAACGTGCAGGAAATCGCAAAAATCAATTTTCTATCGCTGATCTGACAGTAGATATTGAACGGCGGACAGTTTACAGGAGCGGAGAGGAAATCACACTCCTTCCTAAAGAATTTTCCCTTTTGGAGTATATGATTCGCAATCAGGGCATTGTCCTATCACGTGAGCAATTAGAAAATCAAATATGGAACTATGAGTTTTCCGGCAATTCCAATAACATAGATGTGTATATCAGTCGTTTGAGAAAGAAACTAGATGATGGGAACAGGTGCAAATTACTCCACACAATCCGAGGTGTTGGTTGGGTGCTGAAGTTGGAGGAAACTGAGGAGGACGCATGAAAAACCTCTCTGTGAAGATTCGGATTACAATATGGCTTACTTTGCTGATGGGGGTACTGGCAGGTTTACTGTTGGCTTTTATGCTTTTCATAAGCAAGATGGTTGCCACTAAAACCGCTATGTCCCAACTGTCACAGACGGTCCAAAGCAATCTGGCGCAGACCTCAATGCCCAATGACCGCCTCGAAACAGGCAGTGATTTCAAATTTTACCGGAACGGTGTGTCCACTTTGATTTATAGCCGGGACAAAGCTTTGCTGGCTGGTCGGGTTCCTGGCTCTTTTACAGTTGAGGAGAGCTTTCAAAACGGTTTGATTCGTACAGTAAGCGCAGGAAATGAACAGTATCTGGTGTTGGATATGTGGCTTCCAATAGGATGGGAAAACGGCGTCTGGCTTCGAGGTATCATGGAGGCGCCAGAAAACCGGCAGCTTGCGCTTAATTTACTGCTGGTAGCTTTGATTATCCTGCCGGTTTTTATGGCGTTAGCTGCCGGGGGCAGTTATTGGATCGCAAAAAGAGCGTTTCGCCCTTTGGACAATATTACCGCCACAGCAGCATCCATCAATGAAGCTCAGGACTTATCCCGGCGTATCGGGCTTCCACCTGGGCGAGACGAGTTTTCTCTGCTTGGCACTACCTTTGACCAGCTATTTCAGCGATTGGAAAAATCCTTTGAATCTGAAAAGCAGTTTACAGCCGATGCGTCTCATGAACTGCGCACCCCGGTTTCCATTATTAAGGGAGCCTGTGAATATGCGGAAAAGTATGATGAAACCCCAGAAGAACGGCAGGAGACGATTACCATGATTCGCCGTCAGGCTGAAAGAATATCCCTGCTGATCGAGCAGCTATTGAGCATGACTAGATTAGAACAAGGGACAGAACTGGCCCACTTGGAATGTATCAATCTGAACAAGCTAATCTGTTCTCAATGTGAAGAAATTCCACATGATTCCCAACGCTTACTTTTGGAAATTCCGGAAAATATAATGGTTGCAGCGGATACGGCGCTGTTGTCCAGGTTGGTTCGGAATTTGGTAGAAAATGCGTTCAAATATGGCAGACCGGATAGCTGCGTATGGGTATCAGCCCGCCAAGAGGATAACGAAGTTATTCTGGAAGTGAGGGATAATGGCATTGGAATCCCCTACGATCAGCAGGATAAGATATGGCAGCGGTTCTATCGGGTAGATGCGGCCCGTGACGTTGAAGGCGGCACAGGTCTTGGTTTATCTATTGTGAGACAGATTGCACAAGCCCATGGAGGATACATGACAGTGGAAAGCATCCCGCAGGTTGGCAGTGCATTTATCCTCCATCTACCAAAACCAGCCGCTTCCACAAATGCGTAGTTCATGTACCAATACCAGAACAACAAGCCGCCGGGGAATCTCCTGCCGGACAGGTCATTCTCCGGCGGAATTGTTTTGAAAATTTTTCTGCAAATTTCATGTAGATTTCATGTTATTGAGGCAGACTGCATACAGAAGCAAGAAAGGAGACAGTTATGAATCGAAAAATACTTTTATGTATAATAGCTTTGGCCTTTATTTTCCTTGCCGGTTGCTCCCAGCAGCAGAGCCAGACGAGTTATATCGGCGCTGAAACCGCAAAGCAGACCGCATTGGAGGCGGCCGCCCTGTCAGAGCAAGAGGTTAGCTCTATCAGTACGGATATGAGTACTCGTGATGGGCTGGATTATTACCAAGTACGTTTCGAGGCGGCAGGTCAGACTTACCAGTACGATATTGATGCCCTCACTGGAGTAGTTATCAGCGCACAACCCTCTAACAGCACAGCCAGCAGCCAAACAAATCAACTTGAAATGGGCGACCAGCAGGGGATCGAGCATTTGGATTCCGCCGCACCTTCTTTCCAGCAATCCCTTGAAACTGCTGCTCCGGCGACTTCGAGCACTGATGCGAGCGCCTGCATTGGAGAGGATGAGGCCAAGCGCATCGCTTTAGAACACGCAGGACTGGATGAAAGCCAGGTTACAATTGTCTGCGCCTTCCTGGAGTTTGATGATCGCCAATGGGAATACGAGGTGGAGTTCTACACTCAGAATTATGAAGAATACGACTACGAAATCGATGCTTACACCGGAGCGATAATCAGCTTTGACTATGATGCAGAATATTATTCTTCCCAGCAGGGCAGTTCCAGTGCCATCACAGCCGAGCAAGCCCAGCAGTTAGCTCTTGCACAGGTCCCAGGTGCATCTGAGAGTGATATTCGGAAATTCAAAACGGACCATGACGATGGAATGCTCCTATATGAAGGAGAAATTATCTATGATGGCATGGAATACGAGTTTGAGATCGATGCTTATAGCGGGTTTATCCGCGAATGGTCAGCCGAGCCGTTCGCACGATAAATTAGAATTGAACAAAATCGCTGTGCGATGGCCAGCCAAGGCTATGGCATAGCGATTCTACTTTTTCTATAACAAAACAGTGGAAACAAGTCCTAAAAGTAGTATTGTTAAATCACCACAATCAACAATCAAACAGGATCGACCTTCCCACTGCCTATGAAAAGAATACCACCCTTCCGCTTGGTTGGCAAACGTTTTATGCCCCAAATGCACCTCCGTGTAAAGCAGTGTTTTTGATTGCTGCTGATTTTACATGGAGGATTTTATTATGTACGAAAAATATTTAGAACAGCTTGAGGAAGCGGGAGTCCCCCACATGATTTTGGAACACAAGCTTCCAACTGTTTTGACGATGGATGAAATCGACCGTCTGATGGATGCTGTTGATGACCTCAAATATAGGGCCATGTTTGCAACAATGTATTCTTCCGGAATGCGTGTTTCCGAAGTGATCCATCTGCATGTAGATAAAATATCGGTCTGTATCTTTCTTGGCGGTAAAAAGATTGCACTCATAGACTTCGCCTTTTTTCACGATTCTACAGTCTTTGCGGACATTCCCGTTCCGAAAAAGCCGCGTTTTATACGGCGATACAGGACGATTGTATAAGGGGGAATCCCTTTGACTTCCAGCTAAACACCATGATCGAGGACGACACAGAGCCAAAAGTACCTCTCAAAGCGGAACAGGAAGAAAGCCTTTTATCCTTTATACAAAGTGATTGCGTTTATCAGAAATACCGTGATGAGGTTATCATACTGCCGGAGACATGGCTTAGAATTTCCGAACTGTGCGTATTGACTGAAACCGACTTTGACTTTGAAAACCGAGTAATCAATGTAGACCACCAGCTTTTACGGAGGCAAAGCGGTATCAGACAAATTCCAATGAGTGAAAAAGTGTATGAAGCGTTGGGGCGCGTATTGGAAAACCGCCGGGAAGTGAAATTGACCACCATTGACGGATTGATGTTGTATCATTTTAGTTGACACCCCCCTGTGCCATACGTTCTGCACCAACTTAGCCAATACGGGTATGAACCCCAAAGCGTTACAGTATATCATGGGACATTCCAACATTACCATGACACTGAACTACTACACACACAACTTTCGCTTCCGCAAAGACTGAAATGGAAAGGCTGATTACAGCATAGCCGCAAACCAATTTACTACTTCCTTTACTACCATTGAGATGGAAAACCTAAAAGGTTATGAGGGTATATAACCACCTCTAAAGAGATAATCTAAATTCACCAATAATTTTTATAATATTTTAACATAACTACTTGACAAATTATTTTAATGGTGTATTATTGTATTAAGTTCATAATACAGTAATACAGAACACTTAACAGCACTTTTACAAATACTACGAAAGGAGATGTTTTACCATGTCATGGAATTTTGACAACGACCGTCCCATCTATGCGCAGTTACTGGAACGCCTGCAGATGCAGATCGTATCCGGACGCTACAGTCCCGGCGATAAACTTCCCAGCGTCAGAGAACTTGCCGCAGCTGTGAATGTGAATCCCAACACCATGCAAAAGGCTTTTGCAGAACTGGAGCGCAGCGGACTTATCACCACACAGCGTACCAGCGGACGATACGTAACGGAGGATACACAAATGATCAGACAGGTACAAAAAGATCTGGCCTGCGGCCACATAAGGCAGTTTATTCAAAAAATGAAGGAACTGGGATTTTCTCTGGAAGAAATCAAGGCTCTTATAGAAAACCAGACAGCTTTTGCTTCGCAAAACAAGGAGGAAAATCCTCTGCTCCTGCATGAGCAGTCGCATTTTGCTTCGCAAAACAAGGAGGATTAGAATATGGAAAATCTTGTAACAATCGACAGTCTTACCAAGGTCTATGACAATCGTAACATTGCCGTGAACAATATTTCCCTTACGATACCCAAGGGAAAAATCATTGGGCTGTTAGGACCCAACGGAAGCGGCAAAACTACCCTGATCAAAATGATCAATGGGCTGTTATGTCCCAACCACGGTTCCATCCGGATTCTGGACCATGAACCGGGACCGGAAACAAAGAAGCATATTGCTTACCTTCCGGACCGCACTTATCTTGAAAATAGTAAAAAGATTTATGAATTGATTGATTTTTTTGCAGACTTCTACGAAGATTTTCAGAAAGAAAAGGCTTATGCCATGCTGAAATCTTTGAATATTGAAGCCGACGTAAAACTCAAAACGCTTTCCAAAGGTACAAAGGAGAAAGTTCAGTTAATTCTGGTTATGAGCAGAAACGCAGACCTTTATATTTTAGACGAACCGATTGCCGGCGTAGACCCTGCGGCCAGGGATTATATTTTGAAAACAATTATTACCAATTACAATCCGGAAGCAAGTATTCTTTTATCTACGCATTTGATTTCCGATATTGAAACGATCCTGGATGAAGTTATTTTTATCCGATACGGACAAATTCTTCTTCACTGTTCCGTAGACGATATCCGCTCCGCCCAAGGAAAATCCGTAGACGCATATTTCAGGGAGGTATTCGCATGTTAGGAAAATTAATGAAGCATGAATGGCTGAGCACTTGGAAGGTGCCCACTGCCCTTTGCATTTATCTGGGCATATTAACGATTTTAGGTTGTACTTCTTTCGTTTCGCCTCTTTGGCAGAGCGATAATATGGTTGTGCAAGTTATTGCCGGATTCTCTATTTTTATTTATATCCTGTCGCTGATTGGTATCTGCATCGCAATTTTCGCCTATTTCGTAGTCCGCTTCTACCGGAACATGTATACGGACGAAGGGTATTTAATGCACACGCTTCCCGTTAAATCCTGGGAACACATTCTGACAAAGGGTCTAACCTTTTTTATCTGGTCCTTAATCAGTGTGCTCGCCGTATTTTTTTCCATATTCAGCATCATTTTTTCGGCGGCCCTTTCCGTATCGGGCATTAACTGGGGGGATTTCTTTTCACAGTTGCAGGAATTCTGGCCGGAAATCATGCGTGAATTCCGGGCCTTCTGGGGAACGTCACTGGCAACCACAATTATTTTATGCATTGTGGCCGCAATCTGCCAGCTGATTTTCTCCATCCTGATGATTTACGGTTCCATCTCTATCGGCCAGACCTTCAACCGTCATAAGGTAATGGCATCCTTTATTGCATATGTATGCCTGAATATGGTATTATCACTTGTGCGTTCACTGCTGCAGATTCCTTTGCTCCTGATCCGCACGGAACAGCTAGACCGTTTTACATCAGTCAGTTCCATTCTGGGGCCGTCGTTCTGGATGAATCTGGTTATGAACGGCATCGGTATAGTCGTTTTCTATCTGATCACGCAAATCATTATGCAGAAAAAATTGAATCTTGATTAATAAAAAACACCGTATTTACGCGTAAATAATTGTGTTTTGCAACCGTTCTGTATACTTACAATAAGAAGATACTCAGTCTAACTCAAAGCAATATGATAATAAGCAGAACAGAAAAAACGTTCTATTTTTCGTTTTTCTGTTCTGCTTTATTCTTATCGCATTATGCTGTTAATTATATTAATGTTGGACTATTCCTGATTTTGAATAACAGGGCTTAGAGCCATAGGCTAGTTACCAACTATTTATCGCCGCCTAACCATTTAATGATGTAATAGCAGGTCAAACCAGCCGTCGTAACTCCTGCACCATGCCAATATAATATGCTTAACCGGAGAGCCAATAGGGCGATTATGTCAGCTGCCGGACACTTAAGGAAGGGAGCTGGTGCCAATCACGATACCAGATACGCTTGTGCTACTCCCATGGTTCCTCATATAAACTCTTATGTTCTCTTATTAACAAAAAACGCAGCCTCTGCATATACTATGGTAATCCCATCATATGCAGAGGTCTTTTTATGCCTGAAAAAAGTTTACATGCCTCGCAGGCGCCTGCCGACAGCCAGAATACCGGCAGCCTTGAAGTGTTCGTTACATCTTCCCTCGGGATGATTCCTGTTCCCGGCGCCACCGTATCCATCTCCTACAGCGGAGACCCGGACGCCGTCGTCCAGACCTTAACCACCGATTCTTCCGGACAGACAGAAGTCGTCAATCTGCCTTCTCCCCCTCTCTCCTACAGCCAGGAACCGGGGGAAGGGCAGCCATACTCGGAATACAACATCGTTATCACCGCACCGGGATACGAACCGGTTTCCATCACCGGAACCGAAATTCTTCCCAACGTGATCGCATTGCAGCCTGTACAGATGATTCCTGAAGAAATTGCTGAAAATCCCGAAGAAGATATTGTGATTCCTGAACATACCCTCTGGGGAATCTATCCTCCAAAAATCCCGGAAGCGGAAATTAAGCCCACCGGTGAAAGCGGTGAAATTGTTTTAAGCCGCGTCGTAATCCCCGAATATGTCATTGTACATGACGGAGTTCCCTCCGATTCCAGCGCCCCCAACTATTGGGTTCGGTACAAAGACTATATTAAAAACGTCGCTTCCTGCGAAATTTACGCCACTTGGCCGGAAGCCGCCATTTACGCCAATATCCTGGCAATCCAATCCTTTACGCTGAACCGCGTATATACGGAGTGGTATCGGAATCAAGGCTATAATTTCACTATTACCAGCTCCACCGCCTTCGATCAGAAATGGGTATATGGTAGAAACATCTACGAAAACATTGATTACCTGGTGGACTCTATTTTTGCCAATTATCTCTCCCGCCCCGGCGTGAGACAGCCGATTTTCACGTCCTACTGTGACGGCAACCGGGTTAACTGCCGCGGATTAAGCCAATGGGGATCCAAATATCTCGGCGACGAAGGGTATTCCGCCATTGAAATTATCCGTTACTACTATGGAAACGATATGTTTATTAACTCGGCGGATCAGATTTCAGGCGTGCCTTCCTCATGGCCCGGCTACGACCTCACAATCGGTTCCTCCGGCGAAAAAGTACGCCAGCTGCAAACCCAGCTAAACCGAATCGCGCAGAATTACCCCGCAATTCCGGTTATTACCGTGGACGGCATTTACGGGGAACGAACGGCTAATTCCGTCCGCGCTTTTCAACGGATTTTCAATCTTCCACAAACCGGTATTACCGATTATGCCACCTGGTATGAAATTTCCGAAATCTATGTGGGCGTCAGCAGAATTGCGGAACCGGGATGATGGAATAAATCATGTCCGGAACCCTCATTTTCTTTATATCATCAGGTGTTTGTGAAACGGATCGGTCGTAAAAATATTCAACCCTGCTATCCGTTTTGCAAACCCCTGTTTATTTCCGGTTAGTCCCATCCTTTCCTGGAAACCGTTTTGATCAGGCGGAACACCTGATTTACTGCAGCAGTCATATTTGCTTTTGCCCTGTCAGGCTCCATCGCCTCCTTTTGTGTTACAATATTTTGTAAAATAGGAAAATACGCGTCAATCCCGTGTGCGTTGCAGGCTGCCGCCTCCGGCGTTACGCAGCCGTTGAAAGCAATCACCGGTTTCCCGTATTTCTTTGCCAGCCTGGCTACACCCACAGGCGCCTTTCCCATAATCGTCTGTCCGTCGAGCCGCCCCTCTCCCGTCACAACAAGGTCGGCATCCCGCAGCGTTTCCACAAGCCTTGTTTCTTCTGTCACAATTTTGATTCCCGATTCGAGAACCGCATTGGTATATGTAAGAAAAGCGAAGCCCATGCCTCCGGCCGCGCCGGTTCCTTCTTTGCATGCGTCTGCTTTCGCATATTTTTCATGGGAAAGCTGTGCGTAATGTTGCAGCCATTGGTCCATCTGTCCAATCATAGCGTCATCCGCACCTTTTTGGCGGCCAAAAACCATACTGCACCCGTTCTCTCCGCACAGCGGATTTATCACATCGCAGGCGATCTTAAAATCACATTCCTTCAATTCCGGCAGAACCTGATCGTCGGTTATTTTTACCAAATCTCTTAAGCCTACTGCTCCGAAGGAGATCTGTCTGCCTTCCCGGTCGAGCATACCAAATCCTAAAGCCTGCAACATTCCGGCTCCTCCGTCATTGGTAGCGCTTCCTCCAATCCCTGCCAGAAAATGACGGCATCCTTTTAAGACAGCATCTTTAATGATTTCCCCGACGCCAAAGGTCGTCGTATACATAGGATTTCTTTTCTCTTCCGGAACCAGTGCAAGCCCTGCCGCCGAAGCCATTTCCAGAACTGCTGTTTTTGTTTCTTTCAGTATGCCGTATTCACACTCTAAAGGCTCTCCCAAAGGGCCGGTTACCGTAATATGTTCCTTTTGTCCGTTCATGCCCATAACCAGGGCTTCCATCGTTCCTTCTCCTCCGTCCGCAAGCGGCAATACCAGAACCTCCGCTTCCGGACACGCCATGGCAATTCCGGCTTTAACAGCGTTGCCGGCTTCCATTGAAGTCAGGCTTCCTTTGAATGAATCTATCGCAACGATTACTTTCATAAGCATATCCCCCTTACCGTTCTTCGTTTCTTTATATTCTTTAAAAAACACCTTACAGTACCAATAAAACTTCATACTTATAAAATATTTTCATTTCTTCATCAGTAAAACTTTGCATGCAAGATTCCTATTCCATTTTCCATGCTTTCTTATTGATCCAGCTTCTATACATTCTATCATATTATTTTCTCTAATATATATATCAGCATAGCGAACAATTTAGTAGAAGCAATACCATGAAAGATCTTGCTGCTTTTATTATTTCGCTTATCCCATCTGACAAATAAAAAAGGACTTTCCCCGTGCCCGCATGAATTCGCACCGCAAGGCTGAAAGTCCTTTTTATTCATTTAAAAATACCTGCTTACCTTATTTTGTAAGCATCAGCATAATCTCATTGCTTCTTGCAATAAACTTCGTCATTGCTTCCGGTTCCAGAGGCGCATGCTGCAGTTTTGCCAGATCATAGAGCTGCTCACAGATCATTTTCGTATTGTCTCCGTCCTCATGCTCCGTCACATACTGAACCAGCGGATGATTGGCGTTTAACACCAAAGTTTCTCCCTCGGAGCCAAAACCTCCCATACCCATGCCCTGCATCGCATACATCTTCATCATATCCTGCATACGGCGGCTTTCCTCGGACAGCGTAATCATGGAAGCTACCTTTTTGTTTTTCAGTTTTTCAACCTTTACCGTCAGCGCGTCCTTCTTTAACGCTTTCTTCATCAGCTTACCGATCTTCTCCGCCTGTTCCTCCATTTCCTTTTCGGCTTTCTTAGAGGTTTTGGCCTTAAAGGTATCGGTCAGATCCGCATCAATTCTCTGGAACTTGATTCCCTCGTTTTTAGATTCCAGCTGAGAAATAAAAGGCTGGTCAATATTGTGGGTGAGAATCACCGCATCCATCTTAGCCTGGCGGAACATATTAATATACTGGCTTTGCTGCTGCTCATCGGTTACATAGTAAATAACCTTTTCCTTGTTCTCTTCTTCGTCCGCCGCTTCGCCTTCCTCATCCGTCGTTGTCTCGGAATCTTCTACGATCTCCGCTTCAACCTTATTGCCGTCTTCGTCTACCGCATCCGCTTCTTCCGGGTCAGTTTTGTTGACCTCCAGGCACTCCGGAAGAGTCAGATACTTGCCGTCCAGATTCTTAAACAGAATATAATCCGTCATCTTTTCGCAGAATTTATCATCCTTTAAGCAGCCGAATTTGATAAAAGGACTGATATCATCCCAATATTTATCATATTCTTCTTTCTCGGTCTTACACATACCGGAAAGCTTATCCGCAACCTTCTTTGTGATGTAGTCCGAAATTTTCTTAACAAAACCGTCGTTTTGCAGCGCGCTTCTGGAAACATTCAGGGGAAGATCCGGACAGTCGATCACACCCTTTAATAAAAGCAGGAATTCCGGAATCACTTCTTTAATGTTGTCGGCAATAAATACCTGATTATTATATAACTTGATAACGCCTTCAATCGACTCGTACTCCGTATTGATCTTGGGGAAATACAGGATTCCCTTCAGATTAAAAGGATAGTCCATATTCAGATGAATCCAGAACAAAGGCTCTTTGTAATCCTGGAATACCTTGCGGTAAAATTCCAGATATTCATCCTTTGTACATTCGCTTGGGTTCTTGGTCCAGAGAGGATGAATCTCATTTAAAAGCTCCGGACGCTTCTGAATCTTCAGCTTTTCGGGATCGCCTTCCTTTTCCGGTTTTACCGTCTCTATTACCACGTCGGTATCCAGTTTTTCTTCCGGATTAATCGTCTGCGTTTCTTTCGTATCTGCCTTTGACAGATAAATCTCTACAGGCATAAAGGAACAATATTTTTTAATTACTTCCCTTGCTTTATATTCGTTACAAAATTCCAGGCACTCTTCATTCAGATACAGGGTAATCGTCGTACCCACTTCCGTCCGATCCCCGTCTTCCATCTCGAATTCCGTACCGCCGTCACATTCCCAGTGAACGGGCGCGGCGCCTTCTTTATAGGAAAGAGTATCAATATGAACCTCGTCCGCCACCATAAAAGAAGAATAAAAGCCCAGACCAAAATGTCCTATAATCTGATCCTCATTCGTCTTATCCTTATACTTTTCAATAAAATCCGTAGCGCCGGAAAAAGCGATCTGGTTAATATATTCTTCCACTTCTTCCGCCGTCATTCCAAGACCGTTATCAATAAACTGCAATGTCTTCGCTTCCGGATTGACAATGACCTTCACCTTTGCCTGATAATCCTCCGGCAGCGTATACTCGCCCATCATTTCTAACTTTTTCAGCTTGGTAATCGCATCACAGCCATTGGAGATTAATTCTCTGTAAAAAATATCATGATCCGAATAAAGCCATTTCTTAATAATGGGAAAAATATTATCACTGTTAATTGACAAACTGCCTTTCTTTGCTGCCATATACATCACAATCCTTTCTGTTTTTCTTACGTTACCCATCTGCATATCAGTTTATCACACTAAAAAGAAAAGTCAATAAAAAATTAGCACTCATTTAATATGAGTGCTAATAACTCTTTGTTTTCTCAGTAAATACGCGGTTTTCACCAATTCTAAAATTTTCATAAACCACTTTTTCTAATCAAAATACTGCATATATACATCAAAAAAAGTGGTGGTCGTTACATGCTCATCCCGGATGAAAGTCACTTCCTGCCAGAGTTTTTCATTCAGTCTTCTGGTCAGGGTATTGACAAATTCATCGTATTTTTCACCGAACACTTCTTTTTTTCTTGTCTGCACAATTTTCAGTTTATTGGCGTCCGTTTCTTCCCTGTTAAAAGTATTCAGACATTTAATAATGTGATAACCGTACTCACTTTCCACAATCCCGCTGATCTCGCCGGTCTCCAGTTCAAATGCCGCCGCTTCAAAAGCCGGGTCCATCTCGCCTTTTCCAAAGGAGTACGTGGCAATACTGTCTTCATTATATTCCTGAATCAAATCTTCAAAATTATGGTTTTCCGTATCCTGCGCCAAACTTAAAATATTTACGGCGCGATCATACGCCTCGCCTTTCCCCTCCTCCGTATAAGAAATTCTTTTTCCGGTTCCATCTTTGGCGTAAGTCTTTATGAGTATATGTTCCACCGTAATGGTGCGCGCCTCGTCGTCGCTGATCTCCGGATTAATATCTTTTATCAGAAATTCATACACCTTATCCGCTCTCGCATATTCCTCATATAAAAGCCGGATCGTCTCCTCCGATACGCCCATCTTCTCGATTTCCTGCTCCGTCAGAGAATCATAATATTCCCCGGCCGCTTTCTGAACCTTCTCCAACTCCGCCCCGTCCAGAAAGATCTGATAATTTTCCGCCAGAAGATTCATCGTCTTAACCTGAGCAATTTTGGCAAGAACCGTATCCTTCACATTCTCCTCCAGCGTTACGCCGTCCAGATCCGTATTCCAGATTTCCTTGCCATAGGCATACTCATACTGATTCTGGGTATTGGTCAGATAAACCATAAGCTCGGGAACGGTACAGGATATTGTCTCAATCCGGAATATTTCATCTTTTTCAAATCCGGTCATCAATACCACCTTAGTTGAACTGTCCTTTTTACCGCACCCCGCAGACAGACCGGCCGTAAGACCGCACAGGATCAAAATGGCAATCCACTTTCTGATTATTCCGTTTTGTTTTATAATCGGCATAATGGTAACTTGTATCCTTTCTTTTTGACCGCTTATATCAATTCTCCATATCTTGTATAGCAGTTGTCTCCATTGGTCAATATATAGTCTTCTTCTCCTGTAACCGCCTGAATAAAGTCCTGCACAGAAGACAACCTTCTTTTAAATGCCATTCCGCCGCCGAGAAGCTCCACCGAGTGAATATCCGATCCCGCCGTTAGAGGCAGACCATGCTCCCTGGCATAGGCAAGGGCTTTCACGTCATATTCCGGATGGTTATGTCCCGTGCTTGCCGGATTGGAGTGGGTCGCGTTGATTCCCTCCACACCATCCGCATATTCCGGATACAGACGAATTTCAGGGATATAATATTCTTCCCGGAAGGGATGCGCATGAATCATCATTCCGCCGACTTCCTTTATCTTTTTGTATAAGTTTCCCACATCCGCCGTTTTTATTTCCGGATGCTCTTTCAGCCATTCCCCGTCAATACCATACAGCAGGAATTCCGTTCCCGAAAATCCTGCCTCCATTCCGAAAAACACATCCAGTCCAAGCTTTTCTCCGGCTCTTTCCGCGTTTAAATACCCTGCGCAGTAAGCGTCTACCCACTGCTTCCAGGGCAGTCCGGAATCTATGCGCGTATTGCCTCCCCAATTATGATCGGTCACAAAAATCCCTGTATATCCATACGCCTTCGCCGCCCGCGCCATTTCTTCTCCGCTGCGCCTTGCACAGGCGCTGGCCTGGGATGTATGCAAATGGGTTTCATATAAATAAGGATACCTGTCACGGATTTGCTGCCATTTCATCGTAATACCTCCGGTTTATATAAAAATACCTCACGCCGAACTTCAAAAATCCGGTACGCGAGGCATCTCCTGTCTTATTTAATAACCTTGATCCATCCTTCGGGAGCCTCAATTCTTCCCATCTGAATACCGGTCAGGGTATCGTACAGTTTCTTTGTGATTTCACCCATTTCGGACATACCGCTGGGCAGGCAGATTTCTTTTCCGTGATCCACAATTTTGCCCACCGGAGAAATTACTGCCGCCGTACCGCAAAGCCCACATTCCGCAAAATCCTTTACCTCCTCAAGAAGCACTTCCCTTTCTTCCACCTTCAGACCAAGATACTTCTCTGCCACGTAAATCAGGGATCTTCTTGTGATAGAAGGCAGGATGCTGTCGGATTTGGGAGTAACCACCGTGCCGTCCTTCGTAACAAACAGGAAATTGGCTCCTCCTGTCTCTTCCACTTTCGTCCTGCTTCCGGGATCAAGATACATATTTTCATCGTATCCCTCCTTATGGGCGGATACAATCGCATGTAAGCTCATGGCATAATTAAGGCCCGCTTTGATATGGCCCGTACCATGAGGCGCCGCACGGTCGAAATCACTGACGCAAATGGTCAACGGCTTTACGCCGCCTTTAAAGTAAGGCCCTACCGGCGTCGTAAATACACGGAACTGGTATTCATCCGCAGGCTTCACCCCGATTACGGGATTGCTTCCAAACATATAAGGCCTTATATACAGTGTTGCGCCGGAACCATACGGCGGAACAAACGCTTCGTTGGCTTCTATGGTCTTTACTACCGCTTCAACAAAACGTTCCTTGGGAAATACCGGCATTTCCAGTCTCCTGGCGGAATCCTCCATGCGTTCTCCGTTCAGATCCGGACGAAAGGTTACAATATGCCCGTCGTCCGTGGTATATGCCTTTAATCCCTCAAAGATAGTCTGCGCATACTGCAGCACGCCCGCACATTCACTCAGAACCACCTGGTCGTCTTCCGTCAGGACTCCTTCGTCCCATGCGCCGTTTTTATACTGGGAGACATAACGTTTATCGGTTTTGATATAACCGAATCCCAGATTCTCCCAGTCAATGTTCTTCTTGTCCATTTTAATACCTCCGGTCGTACAGACACCACTCCGTCCGTTTTCTTTTTCCCTTTATTATTATACTTTTCCCAATAAAAGTCAATTCCTCTGCGAAAAAAACTATAGCTGCCTTCCGATTGCCTGCAGCAGACTGTATTCCTTCCGATCCGTATCTTCCGTCACTTCCCAGATCATAACGCCCCCGCAGTGTGCAAGCGCATAACGTACTTTTCTGGTCATTGTATCCAGTCCGTTATAATGAAATTCTTTTCCGTCCGCTACAATCATGTCTTTCGTATAGGCTTCCGGATCTCTCTTAAGAATCTCGTCATATGCCATAGGCGGCACATAACTGTAAAAAGGAACGCCCATCATGACCTTTTCTCCAGGCAATCCTCTCGTATTCAGCCAGTAATTCATACAGTTAACGGCAAAATCATATGTGGAATGACGGATTCCTTCTCCTCCGTCATAAGTCATAACATGCAGCCAGTCAACGGCGGCAAGCACCGCGTCCGTATGGCTTGCGCTGTCCTCATACACTTCCCCGTCCCATGTTACGCCGCTTAATACGGCGCTGGTCAATACTTTTCCCTTCTGATGTAACCTTTCGGACAAGTATAAAATCAGCGCTTCATATTGCTTAAAAGTACCGTCCTTCATCCGGGGGTGTTCCCAGTCCATGTCAATTCCGTCGAAACCATATTCCAGACAGGCATTGATGATTTCATTGCCCAGGGTTTCTATTTTGGCAGGACTGTCCGTGGCCTGTACAAAAGTCGCCTCCAGGGGAATATCCTGATAGCTCCAGCCGCCTACCGCCAGGGAAATTGTCCTTTTATTGTCATGTGCGGTTTGTACCAATTTCCGAACCAGCTCCGGATCCCTGAAAGGACGGAGATGTCCGTCGGTATCGGGAATCACAAACGCATAAACCAAATGAGTCAAAATGGAAAAATCCAGCTTTTCCGGCAGGAACCCGTTCCATTCCGCATAATATCCAATGACCTTAAAATCTTTAGCCATTACCTTTTCTCCTTTGCTTTTCTTTCATACTTCAAAAAAGTATACTCCACATCAAAATAAGTCTGCTCTTCGCTTTCCTCCGTAATTTCCCATTCGCCGGAAGCATCCAGATCGGGGAAATACGCATCCGCCTGATAGGCGCGGTTGATTTTGGTAATGTGGGCCGTATCGCATAACACAAGCAGCTCCCGGTACACGGATTCCCCTCCGATAATATAAATGTCTTCCCCGGAATATTTTGCAAGCTCCTTTTTCAGCTCTTCCGTTGAATGGACGATAATCGCGTCTTTTACCTTGTATTCCGGATTGCGGGACAAAATAATATTAGTCCTGTTTTTTAAGGGCAATCCCTGGGGAAATGTTTCCAGCGTTTTCCTTCCCAGCACTACTACTTTTCCCGTGGTCTCTTCCCTGAAATGCTTATGGTCGTTGGGAATACGGACCAGTAATTCATTCTGGTATCCGATGGCCCAGTTTTTATCTACGGCAGCAATAATATTCATTTTCTCTCTCCTTAATTTTACTCCGGAAACTAGATGGCTACCGGTATGTTTTCAATCTGGGGGCCGGCCATGTAATTGTCCACCCGCACATCCTGTCTGGTAAACTGATAGAAGTCATGAACGTCGGGATTAAGCAGAAACTTTGGCGCCTCGTACGTTTCTCTTGTTATCAGTTCCCTTACAAGGGGGATATGTCTGTCATAGATATGCGCATCCGCAATGACATGTACCAGTTCTCCCACCTGCATGCCGCATACCTGCGCCAGCATATGCATAAGCACCGCATACTGCACTACGTTCCAGTTGTTAGCGGTAAGCACGTCCTGGGAGCGCTGGTTCAATACCGCGTTAAGCGTCAGCCGGCTTTCCCCGGGTTTTTGCGTTACGTTAAAGGTCATGCTGTACGCGCAGGGATACAGATTCATCTCGCTTAAATCCTGATGTACATATATATTGGTCATAATCCTGCGGCTGAACGGATTGTTCTTTAAATCATATATAACCCTGTCAACCTGATCCATCATTCCTTCTTTATACCGGTGCTTTACGCCCATCTGATAGCCGTATGCCTTGCCGATAGAGCCGTCCGCATCCGCCCACTCATCCCAGATATGGCTGTGCAGATCTTTTACATTATTGGACTTCTTCTGCCAGATCCAAAGCATTTCATCAGTGGCGCTTTTAAGCGCCGTTTTGCGCAGGGTCAAAATCGGAAATTCCTTCGAAAGATCATACCGGTTCACTACGCCGAACTTTTTAACGGTATAAGCCGCCGTCCCGTCGGGCCAGTGAGGCCTTACCTTTTCTCCTTCCGTGGATGTTCCGTTTTCCAGGATATCCCTGCACATATCTATAAAAATTCTGTCTGCCAAACTCATTGTAATTCCTCTTGCTTCCACTTAATTAAGATCGGTCCCACTTATCACACAGGGAATTGATCTGATCGGCAAACTTTGCCAGATCCTTATTGGCGCAGCCCTCATTTTTGCGGATCACGCCAAGCAGACGCTGCCCGGCCGAAAGCAGTCTCGTAAATACATCGGAAACCCCTCTCGCTTTATGCTTAACGGGAATCGGCTCCGCTTCATATTCCAGCTTATTGGTTAAGAGATTAAAACAGGTTCCGCTGTAAGGCGCATAAGCCTTGATTCCATGCTCTGCGGTCAGACATTCCACAAAGGATGCGCAGACGCTGTCTTCCCCGTGCACCACAAAAACTCTCCGGGGTTTTTCCTGAAATCCTTCTATCCAGTCAATAAGCCCGTTTTTATCGGCATGTCCGCTCAGTCCCGGCAAAGTGGAAATCTTCGCCCGCACTTCAATGGTCTCGCCAAAAAGCTTCACTTCCTGAATTCCTTCCACCAGCGCACGCCCCAGCGTTCCCACCGCCTGATAACCCACGAAAAGCACCGTACATTCCGGACGCCACAGATTATGCTTCAAATGATGCCGGATCCGCCCCGCCTCGCACATACCGGAAGCGGAAATAATAACCTTGGGCGTATTTTCAAAATTGATCGCCTTGGATTCTTCACTGGTAATGGCAAGCCGCAGTCCCGGAAAAGAAATGGGATTGATTCCATGCCGTACCAGCTCCATCGCCTCTTCGTCAAAGCAGGTTTCCTCATTCCTGTGGAAAATCCCGGTAGCGTCCACCGCCAGCGGACTGTCCACATAAACGGGAAAATCTTCATGTCCGGCAACCAGATCATTTTCTTTGATCTGACGCAGAAAATACAGCATTTCCTGCGTTCTTCCAACTGCAAAGGACGGAATCACCACGTTGCCTCCCCGGTCGAAGGTTTCCTTGAGTATCCTGGTTAATTCCGTAATATAATCGGGCCTGTCGGCGGTATGTAAACGGTCTCCGTATGTGGACTCCATAACCACATAATCCGCTTCCGCCGTTTTGGAAGGATCTTTAATTAACGGCTGGTTAAAGTTACCGATATCGCCGGAAAAAACAATCTTCTTGGTGACGTCCCCCTCGGTAAGCCACACTTCAATGCTGGCGGAACCCAGCAGATGGCCGATATCCGTAAACCGTACCCGTATGCCTTCGCAAAGGTCAATCATGCTTTCGTAAGGACAGGGAACTAACCGCCTGATGGCGCCGTCCGCATCCTCCATGGTAAAAAGAGGCTCTACCAGCGAATTGCCCGCGCTTCTTTTTGCCTTCCGGTTCTTCCATTCCGCCTCCATAATCTGAATATGGGCGCAATCACGCAGCATAATGCTGCAAAGATCAACCGTCGCTTCCGTTGTGATAATCTGTCCGCGGAAGCCTCTTGCATACAAAAAAGGAAGCATGCCGGAATGATCTACGTGGGCATGGGTCAGCAGTACGTAATCAATCAGCGCTTCCTCCACGGGAAGATCCGCGTTCTCAAAAACATTAACGCCCTGCTCCATACCATAATCCACAAGAATATGCTTTCCGCATGCCTCCAGATAGTGACAGCTTCCCGTCACTTCATGGGCTGCTCCGATAAATGTTAATTTCATAGTCTACCCCGCTTTCAAAAGATTCCAATACAGTACTTTAAGTGTACCATGCCCATTTGAATCTTGCAAGGCTGCCATGGGAATCTTTCTATTCGCAGACGATCTTCCACCCTCCTTTTTCCGGATACGCCGTCATTTTCATAAGTCCGCACTCCGCCCCCATACTTTTTCCATTGATGAATCCTGCCTTATCGTCACACAGAAAGCAGATCGTATCAGCCAGATTGATGCCGTCTCCGCTCCGTATTTCATCCGGACAGATACAATTAACCCGCACATGCCCCTTATAAGACTCCGCGCAGATCCGTGTAAGCGCCTCTACCGACTCCCGAACCATACGGTATGCTCTTTCATCCTCCTGGCAGAACAGCGCTCTTTCCGGAACCGTATACACGACAACGCTGTCTTCCTCAAAATGATTCTTAAATATCTTATCCAGAATACAGGGAGCCGCAACACTCGTTTGAAGCGCCGTCTGCATAATCTCCATGCTGTCATACTGGGAATTTAAATTCTCCTTATCGAAAGTTGCATAATTAATGAAATAGTCAATGCCTCCGTAGCGCTCTACAACTACGCTTGCAAATATTTCCAGATCTTCTTCTTTTCCTGCGTTACCCTGAAAAAAGAAAACGTCCGTGCCAAATTTTCTGTAAAGCGTATTTTTTAAATACACTCCCGACTTTCTGTCCGCATCCATAAACGCAATAATACAGCCATGAGCCGCAAACTGCTGTGCAATCAAACGGCCGATTCCCGAAACCGCCCCCGTCATTACACAAACTTTCCCCTGAAACATATTTATACCCTTACCTTTCTCCTTTTAGTTTTTCCGTACTTTTTCTTATTTTTGTATAGTTTTTCTTATTGTACTCCATACAAAAGCAAAGTTTCAAGTAAATCCAGGGGTTACGCGATGAATTACACAATATGCCGGCACATTTTATTTTAATTCGTTAGCCGTCGTATAAAACTGATAATAAATTCCCCTTCGTGCAAGAAGCGAATCATGGTTTCCCTCTTCCACAATCCCTCCATCCGTCAATACCAGAATTCTGTCGGAATTCTTTATACTTGAAAGTCTGTGCGCAATCGTAAGCGTCGTACGTCCCCTGGCCAGCTCTGCCAGTGATTTTGCCACCGCAAACTCGCTTTCATTGTCAAGGGCGGAGGTAGCTTCATCCAGAATAATCAAAGGCGGATTTTTCAAGAATACCCTTGCTATGCTGATTCGCTGCTTCTGTCCTCCTGAAAGCTTGACTCCCCGTTCGCCCACGTACGTATCATATCCGTCCTTTAACGCCATGATAAAATCATGGGCTCCGGCTTTTTTAGCCGCATCGGTTACTTCTTCTCTTGTAGCGCCCTTTTTACCATACGCTATATTATCGTAAACCGTCCCTGAAAAAAGATAAACATCCTGCTGAACGATTCCGATATTGCTTCGGAGGCTTTTTAATGTAAAACGCCGGATATCCTGCCCGTCTATCAGAATTCTACCTTCCGTCACATCATAAAACCTCGGAATCAGATTGCAAAGTGTGGTTTTCCCGCCGCCGGACGGACCGACGATCGCAAGCTTCTCACCCGGCTTTATTCGCAGATTCAGCCCGGAAAAAACAATATTATGGTCATCCGGATACTCAAAGCTTACATTTTCAAACGTTACGTCTCCCTCCGGCTTTACAAGCTCTACGGCATCCGGTTCGTCAAAAATCTCAATATCGGCGTCAATGATTTGCAAAAACCGCTCAATTCCCGTTATACCGCGCTGAAACTGTTCCGCAAACTCAATGATCCGGCGGATTGTCGCTATTAACGTAGTCACGTAAAGCAGATACGCCACCAGATCTCCCGGCAGAATAAATCCCTTTACCATAAAAATTCCGCCGGCCGCCAACACCGTCAAATACATTATCCCGTCAAATAAACGCACTGTTGTGTGAAAAAGCGCCATATACCGGTATGTTTTTTCTTTGATATGAAGAAAACTTCCGTTATCCTTTTCAAATTTTTTCTCTTCCGTCTCTTCATTGGCAAACGCCTTCACAACCTTATGGCCGAGCAGGCTGTCCTCAATTCTGGCGTTTAGTTCTCCGATCTGGCTTCTCTGCTCCCGAAAGGTTCCCCGCAGCCGCAGATTCAATGCCGTACAGCTGACCGCCATAACCGGGACAATCACAAAAATAATGAATGTCAGGGGCAAATTGATTCTGGCAAGAACTACGAAAGATACCACCGTTTTAATCGCCGCTATGAAAAATTCTTCCGGGCAGTGATGGGCAAATTCCGTCACGTCAAACAGGTCATTCGTGATGCGCCCCATAATCTGTCCGATTTTCGTATTGTTGTAATACGTATCCGAAAGCTTCTGTAAATGTCTGTATGCATCCCGGCGCATATCCGTTTCAATTCGGGCGCCCATCACATGTCCCATATCCGCCATATAATAATTCGCCACGCAGTCCACCAGACGCAAAAGCAAGTATAAAAGCCCCAGTCCTCCGATGATCCGCACGGAAAGGGAAGCCAGATCCTCGATTCCCTTATTGGTAATAAACCGCATAATCAAAGGCAGCACCAATTCACATATCGTTGTCAGCGCCGCGCAGAACAAATCGAGACACAGCGTTTTCCGGTAAGGTTTAAAATAAGGTGCGAACCGCCTGAATAATTCTTTCGTTCCGTATTCTCCCGTTCTCATAAGATTTATCCCTCCTGCCGGACTTCATGATTCCCGGATTTTTCACGACATTCCTCTTCTTTTATTCCGTTAATCAGCGAATATACAATTTCAACAACCAGAAAAACCTGAACACATGCCAGAACTTCATAAGAAGTATACATTCCATAACGGTAATACGTCGTATACGCCATAAAAGAAATCGTAATTCTGGCAAGGGGAACATAAAGCTTCTTCAAATTCATAAAACCATAAATAACAGCCAGTATATCCACCATATACGAATAGCGTTCCCGCATGCTTGGCAGCAGAAAAACCACCAGCGTTCCGCAGGCTAAGGCCGCTGTAACCAGCACTTTAGCAGACAGTCCTGTCTGATATGCTTTTTTCAGAACATAATACAGCAGCACCAGCAGCACTCCCATGGTAAAGCAAATTGCCGCTTTCCCGTACACTTCCAGATACACATCGTTACCGATCAGGTAATAAATATTGGGATAAATAACCGAAAGCGTCGGATTATCCCCCGCAGTCTGCCCCAGATAAATCAGTAACAGCTCCCGAAACGGCCGGCCGGCAAGAAATGCAGGAATAATACTTACAAGATAAACCGCCGGAATTATCAAAAACTCCCGAAACCTTATTTTTTTCAGAAAAAAAAGCAAAACCAGTATCGGCGCAAAAAAAATGCTCTGCAGCTTTATGGCAAAGGCAATTCCAAAAAACAACATCGCCTTCGCCGATTTATCTCTTAACAGATACAAAAGACAAAGCATTACAAAAGCCGTATAAATTGCGTCGCATTGTCCCCACATGCTGCTGTTGGAAATCACGGCAGGCGCCAGCCAGACAATCCCAAAAGGCAGAAGCGGATTGGCTCCCGGCTTTATCTCTGTTACGATTTTCGCCACGGTTACTGCCAGTATGAAATCAAAAATAACGGACACCGCCTTAATTCCCAGCAGCGTATCAACCGGCAGCAGCGTCAGGAACCACAAAATATACATATATATGGGCGTATAGTTATAAAATCCTGTTGCCAGCGCCCGAAATCCATGCTGTTTTAACTGATTTGTCCATGGCTCCAGAAAAACTTCCCAATCTCCCGACCGATAACCGGCCAGACAGATTCGGACAAGCAGTCCGGCCGCAAGCAGACCGAACGCCATCAAAACATCCAAAAGCTGTATTTCTTTTTTTCCTAATTTTATTCTTCTGCTTAAGTCCATTGCTATTCTCCGTATATCTGCTCCTGCAGATACTTTTTATTGGCCTCAAAGTCTACCTGCAGCACTGTCATTCCCCGGATCGAAGCGTTAGAATAAGTACCGCTTACCGGGACGCTGCTCTGTACCAGTTCATAAACCGCAAACTTTCCCGCCTGCAGACTGAGCCGCAGACATTCGCCTTTCGTCAGGTTGGTCGTCAAATTGGGGAAAAGCCCGTCAATCAATTCCTTCATATTGGTCACCGCCGCCAGGGGAAGTTTCTTGATAACGGCAGACAAAACCTTGCGTTGTCTTTCGGTTCTTCCAAAATCGGTTCCGATATAACGGTTCCGGCTGTAAGCCAGCGCCTGAGGACCGTTCAGGTGAATCATTCCGCTTAAGGAAGTATCCAGATAGTCCGTATCAATCGGCATATTCCGAAGCATGTTGTACTCGTTCAGGTATGCGTTGACCCACTGCACTTCTTCATTGGACAGTTCCAGGTCCACGCCGCCGGCCGCGTCTACCAGATTGGCAAAAGCCTGAAAATTCACGACAATGTAGCGGTTCACTTCAATACCCAGATTCTGTCTGACCGTCTCCAGAAGCAGTTCCGCTCCCCCGAACGCATAAGCCGCGTTCAAACGGTTGCCGTCATGCCCCGGAATCTCCACATACATATCACGAAGCAGTGAAATCATTTGAATCGTCTTTGTTTTACTGCTGATGGAAAGCAGAATCATGGCGTCCGAACGCCCTTCTTCATCCTGGGACCGGGAATCGTTCCCGATCAGCAGTATATGATATACGCCCTTTGACTTTAGGGGTTCTCCCGACAGCTCTTCCGAACGGCTATAAGTCATTTTACCATACACTGCCGAAACAAGCCCATACCATCCTGCGCCCAAAACCGCCGCAATCAACAGGCATATAACAAGGATTTTTTTACCCTTTTTATTTTTCGTCTCAGTTTTTTGTTTTGTCTTTTGTTTTGACTCCGATTTAACTCCCTGCTTTTTCCGGTTGCTTTTTTTTGCAGTTTTACCGGTTTTCCTCTCTTCCCTGACGGGTTCCGCCTGTTGTCTTTCTCTGATTTTGTTCCGGCTGTCTGCACCGGAAATACCCCACGTATCAATATCAGGCTCTGTCTTTCTTCGGTTTCCCTTCAAAGATTCTTTCTTCTTATAAGCCGGATCTTTTGATAAATCTTCCATTAAAAACTGTTCCAGATTCTTTTGAATCCGTTCCATTTCATTTTCAGAATCTGTACGCATAAAATCATCTCCATCCCGGATAAGTAAACTGATCCATAAACAAAAAAATGGCGGCCACCTCAAAGGAAAGCCGCTTTTCTTACAAGAGCGCGAGACGGGACTCGAACCCGCGGCCTCGACCTTGGCAAGGTCGCGCTCCACCAACTGAGCCACTCGCGCACATTAATGCCCGCCTTCCTGACGGGCAAGTATTAATATACTATATCTTTTTTTCTTTGTCAACCCCCTTTACACAAATTTTAAAAGGAATTGTATTTTTCGGTAAAAAGTGTTAAAATATAAATAAGAATTTTTAAAGGGAGCCGTTTGTTATGGCATTTTATGACGAATACGCATATGATGAATATACATCTTCCAGAAATCCTTTTGCCATGGCCTCGGCAGTCCTTGGCACAGTAGCTCTTCTGTCCTTTTCGTCCCCTTTCTCCGCTGTTTTTACGGGAAGTCTGTCTGTTATTTTTGCCTTCCTGTCAAGAAAAGGAACGAACCGGCTGCATCCTCTCGCAAAAGCAGGACTGGTCTGCTCCGTTTTCAGCCTGGTAATGGGACTGATTATGTCGGCTTATTATCTGATACACCTGCCGCAGCTATTAAAGAATGACGCATACCGAACCCAGATTTCTACGATGCTGGAAGGAATATACGGTTCGGATTTTGATACGGAAGGATTTTTAGATTCCCTCGGCACCGGAAGCCTGTTTCATGCTCCCGGCAATTAAGGAATCAAATAAAAAGGATTAAGCAAGAATGGAGGTTTATATGACAATTCAATTTCCCGGCTCCAATGATCTCTATGGCAGCTACAGTACATCCGATTCTGAGCAGTCAGGCGGAGCGATCCGCAACGCAGGCGCATCTACGGTAAAATCACCGGGCAGAAAATCTTCTCCCGCAGAATGTGAAACCTGTAAAAACAGAAAATATAAGGACGGTTCCGACGAAATGGTTTCCTTTAAGGCTGCAACGCATATTTCTCCGCAGGCCGCTGCCAGCAGCGTACGCGCCCACGAACAGGAGCACGTAAGCAACGCCTATAAAGACGCCGCCAGAAATAACGGCAAAGTCCTTCAGGCCAGCGTGTCAATCCGCACTGCGGTCTGTCCTGAATGTGGACGCTCCTACGTATCCGGCGGAACCACTTCCACGCAGATCAAGTATTACAACGAAGAGAATCCTTACCAGAAAGACCTGAAAACTGCCGACGGTCTCAAATACCGCGGCAACAATATTAACGTCGCCTGTTAGAAAGGATTTCTTAACTTGCATGACTGGAGATTGCGATCCATGAACAACTATGAATCCTTTAAAAAAATAAAGGCCGCCGCCCGAAAGGGACTGGAGGGAAATTATGGGCGCTGCATCGCCGTATTTATCAATTTGCAAATTATCAGTCTGTTTACTTCCTATTTCATTTTATTAATTCCATCGGGCAATAACCCCTTTGAATTGATTATTCTGGAAACAGCAAACCTGATCATAACTGCCTTTTTACAAATTCTGCAGGTGGGAAGTTGTTTCTTTTACCTGAAATTGAACTGCAGGCAGCCGGCCGCAATAACCGATATTTATTATGGTTTCCGCACCGGCCGCAATCAGGCTTTGGAAGTCGGCGTTGTCTTTGCACTGGTTACCTGCATCTGTCAGCTGCCGTATCAGATTTTCAGTTACTACGCAGAATACGCCGGAAGACCTACGGACATCCGCGTTCTCTTTCTGTTAATGACTGCCGGACAAATTGTATCGTTTCTTTTATTGATTCCTGTTATGCAGAGTTTTTATATCCTGCTGGACTTTCCGGAGTATACCGCAAAACAGGCATTATGTTTGAGCTTTCGGGTTATGAGGGGAAACTATTTCCGTTATTTGCTTTTTAACCTCAGTTTTGTTCCTCTTATTCTTTTAAGCTTTTTCTGCTGTGGAATTGGCCTGCTCTGGGTTAACCCATATATGGAGGCTTCCCTTGCTTCCTTTTATCTGGATCTGATGAAAAACAGAAATGCCGGACAAACCACCGTTAAGGTATAAAAAAGCAGAGGATTATGATTCCTCTGCCTTTTTTGCGCCTGTACTCAGCCACTTCAGATAAGCATTCACAAATATATCAATCCCGCCGTCCATTACCGCATCCACATTACCGCTTTCCGCTCCGGTGCGATGATCTTTGACCATAGTATACGGCTGCATAACGTAAGAACGGATCTGATTGCCCCATCCGATTTCTTTTATTTCTCCGCGGATATCCGAAAGCTTCTCTGCATTTGCTTCCTGTTTCAGCAAAAACAGCTTTGCTTTTAACATCTGCATTGCCTTATCTTTGTTCTGGAACTGTGAACGTT
Organism: uncultured Lachnospiraceae bacterium; assembly: GCA_910587935.1. Taxonomy (GTDB): domain Bacteria; phylum Bacillota; class Clostridia; order Lachnospirales; family Lachnospiraceae; genus MGBC143606. The sequence goes on along the minus strand of CAJUNP010000004.1, from coordinate 79,533 downwards.
CATTCTGACATTGCACCACGGTTCCCGTGGGGATATGCGTAATACGTATTGCAGACGAAGTCTTATTAATATGCTGCCCGCCTGCTCCGCTGCTTCGGTAAGTATCAATCCGAAGTTCGTCTTCATTGATTTCGATATCAAGATCTTCCTCTATTTCCGGCATAACATCAAGCGATACAAAAGAAGTCTGTCTTTTTCCCTGTGCGTTGAAAGGGGAAATACGAACCAGCCGGTGCACACCTTTCTCCGACTTTAAATAACCGTAAGCATTGATTCCGTTAACCTGAAAAGTTACCGACTTAATGCCTGCCTCGTCGCCATCCAGATAATCCAGTACTTCTACCGTAAAACCTTTCCGCTCCGCCCACCTGGTGTACATACGGTAAAGCATACTGCACCAGTCACAGCTCTCCGTACCGCCGGCTCCGGCATTGAGCTTCAAAATAGCATTATTTTTGTCATATTCGCCGGACAAGAGCGTATTAATTCGAATCGTCTCAAATTCCTGAATAAAAGTATCCAGTTCCCCGCGGATTTCGGGTACCAATTCCGGATCATTTTCTTCATACCCCATCTGAATCAGTGTCAGAATATCCTCATAGGAGGTCGTCAGAGAACGGCATGTTTCCACGACATCCTTCAGGTTTTTCAATTCCTTCATTTGTTTATTGGAACGGTCCGGATCATCCCAGAATCCCGGCGCTTCCATTTCCCGCTCCAGCTCTTCGATGCGTTTTTCCTTCACATCTAAGTTAAAGTGAATCCCTCACTTCCGCCAATGGAGTTTCATATGCCTGAATTTCTGTTTTCATCTGATCTAATTCTACCACTTAACGTCACCACGCTTTCTTCATTTAAATTTACGGAATTATTTTCTTCCGCAGCATTGTTTATACTTTTTACCGCTGCCGCAGGGACATGGGTCATTGGGATACACTTTTGCGTTCTCCCGTTTCACTGGTCCTTTCTGTACGGAATCATCTTTATTGGTGCCGGTTACCTTGGCTACCTGTTCTCTTTCCACCTTCTGTTCAATACGTACATGAAATAAAAGGCGTACCGTTTCTTCTTTAATATTTTCGGTCATTCCGTCAAACATTTCATAACCGTTCATCTTATATTCAACCAGCGGATCGCGCTGTCCGTAAGCCTGTAGTCCTACGCCCTGGCGAAGCTGATCCATGTCGTCGATATGATCCATCCACTTTCTGTCAATTACCTTCAGAAGAATTACACGCTCGACCTCGCGAATCGCTTCAGGATTCGGGAATTCCGCTTCCTTACTCTCGTAAAGTTTTACGGCCTCTTCTTTTAACTGCTGTTTTAAGCTGTTTTTCTTAGGCTTTGCCACTCTTGCCGTATTAATGGGCCTTAAAGGAATCGTAGGCAGAAGCAGCGTGTTTAACTCATGGAAATCCCAGTCCTCTATATCCTGATCATCACTGATGCAGGTATCCACGCAGTTCTCCGCAATGTCCGTGATCATCTTATAAATTACATCACGCATACTTTCACCGTTCAATACGCGCAGACGTTCTTCATAAATAATTTCTCTCTGCTCATTCATAACCTGATCATATTCCAACAGATTTTTACGGATACCGAAGTTGTTATTTTCTATCTTTTTCTGCGCTGACTCAATGGCATGGCTTAAAGTCTTATGCTCAATTTCCTGATCCTCCGGAATTCCCAGGGCATTAAACATGGTAATCATGCGTTCCGAACCGAACAGACGCATCAAATCGTCCTCCAGCGAAATATAAAACTTGGATTCGCCGGGGTCTCCCTGCCGTCCGCTTCGCCCGCGGAGCTGATTGTCAATACGTCTCGACTCATGCCGCTCCGTTCCGATTATCTTAAGACCACCGGCTGCTCTGGCTTCATCATCCAACTTAATATCCGTACCACGTCCCGCCATGTTAGTAGCGATGGTCACGGCGCCATGAATACCTGCGTCGGCTACAATCTCCGCCTCCAATTCATGAAATTTGGCGTTTAACACTTTATGCGTTATGCCTTCCTTTGTTAACATTCTGCTGATTTCTTCGGATGCTTCAATCGTAATCGTGCCGACCAGAACAGGCTGGCCCTTGGCATGGGCTTCCTTAACCGCTTTTACTATGGCATGCAGCTTTTCCCTGCGGGTTTTATATACGGCATCATGCAGATCTTTTCGTGCAATCGGCCTGTTTGTGGGAATTTCGATTACATCCATTCCGTAAATATCCCGGAATTCCTTTTCCTCCGTCAATGCCGTACCGGTCATGCCGGCTTTTTTCTCAAATTTATTAAAGAAGTTCTGGAAAGTAATCGTGGCAAGCGTTTTGCTCTCCCTTTTTACCTTAACGTGTTCTTTTGCCTCAATGGCCTGGTGAAGTCCGTCGGAATAACGTCTTCCGGGCATAATACGTCCGGTAAATTCATCCACGATCAAAACCTGATCGTCCTTTACCACATAATCCTGGTCACGGAACATTAAATTGTGCGCCCGCAGCGCCAGAATTATGTTATGCTGTATCTCAAGGTTCTCAGGGTCTGCAAAATTTTCAATCTGGAAAAAGCGCTCGACCTTTTCCACACCGGCTTCCGTCAGATTGATTACCTTATCTTTTTCATTAACAATAAAATCTCCCGTTTCTTCCTGCACGACACCCATGATGGCATCCATCTTGCTCAGTTCCTGCATATCCTCGCCGCGCTTTAACTGTCTCGCAAGAATATCACACGCCTCGTAAAGCCTTGTAGATTTGCCGCTCTGTCCGGAAATAATCAAAGGGGTGCGCGCTTCGTCGATTAACACCGAGTCCACCTCGTCGATTATCGCATAATGCAGCCTGCGCAGAACCAGCTGTTCTTTATAAATCACCATGTTGTCCCGCAGATAATCAAAACCAAGTTCATTGTTGGTTACATACGTAATATCACAGTTGTAAGCCTCTCTTCTTTCTTCCGTCTTCATGCTGTTTAAAACCACGCCGACCCTCAAACCTAAAAACTCGTGAACCTGTCCCATCCACTCCGCGTCACGCTTTGCCAGATAATCGTTCACCGTAACGATATGTACGCCTTCGCCGGCCAGCGCATTCAAATATGCCGGCAGGGTAGATACAAGCGTTTTTCCTTCGCCGGTCTTCATTTCGGCAATACGGCCCTGATGCAGAATAATGCCGCCGATCAGCTGAACCCGGTAATGTTCCATGTTCAAAACACGCCGTGCCGCCTCCCGAACGGTTGCATAGGCCTCCGGAAGCAAATCGTCCAAAGTCTCCCCCTCTTCCAGCCGCTTTTTAAATTCTTTCGTCCTGTCACGTAACTGCCCGTCGGATAATTCCATCATGGCAGGACGCAATTGTTCGATTCGATCCACAATCGGTTCAATTCTTTTCAATTCCCTTTCACTGTGGGTTCCAAAAACTTTATTTAACAAACTCATAAGATTTTGTACTCCTTTTTAAGCTTTTTTACACAAGCCTAATCCTCATTTTAACAGATTTATAATGAATGTTCAACCTTTTGCCCGTCACTAACGTTAATATTTTGTGAATTTTTTATTACTTTTTTATTGAAAATTGACACATTTCAGCAGAAGCTTTATAATAAATGTATGAAAATAGATGAGGGGGGAGCCTATCATGAAAAGAGTTTCTACATATGCACTTGTTCCCGGTATGAAGGTTGCCGAGGACGTCTACAACTATAATAAGCAACTGGTTCTCCCAAAGGGAACCATCCTCACCGACGACGTCATTACGCGTCTGGAATTTTACAGCGTCATTCAGGTTTATATTACGGACGAAACCTCTTCGGATAACGCACCCGAATTGTTGGACCCGGATGTGCCGCATCCTTCTTTTTCCGAACGGCTCCAGCAGTCCGCACAGTTTATAGAGTTCAAAAAAGAATATGAAGACCAGGTATCCGATTTTCGGAACACACTTAACGATGTAATCAGAAAAAATACGGATCTGAATCAGGACGATCTTTTGCACCACATTCAAAATCTGGTGACAGGCAGTCCCGGTCCCGGCGGTCTGTTCGACATGCTTCATAATATGCGCCAGTACAATGATGCCACTTATACACATTGTATCAACGTTTCTCTGATCTGCAACACCTTTGGCAAATGGCTCTCTCTTCCCGACAAAGATATTGACACCGTGACGCTTTGCGGCCTTCTTCATGACGTAGGCAAGCTTATGGTTCCTCTCGGTATCCTGAACAAACCGAGCAAGCTGACGGAATCCGAATTTAATATTATTAAAAGGCACCCGATTAACGGATACCGCGTTCTTAAGAATTTACATATAGATCCCGCCGTCTGCAACGCCGCTCTTTTTCACCACGAAAAATGCGACGGCAGCGGTTATCCATACGGTCTGACCGGAGAACGTCTGGACCCGTTTACAAAAATCGTAACGATTGCCGATATTTACGAAGCAATGACCTGTGCGCGCATTTACCGCGGGGCATTATGTCCCTTCCGCGTCATAGCGCTTTTTGAGGAAGAAGGTTTCCAGAAATACGACACCAAGTATATTCTGACCTTTTTATCCCACGTTGCGGAGACTTACTTGTCTTACCGGGTACGTTTATCAGACGGTTCCTTCGGCGAAATCGTACTGATTAACAGGCACCGTCTGAGCCGTCCGCTAATCAAATGCGGCTCGGAATTTATAGATCTGAGTAAGCGGCGCGATCTTGAAATCGATTGTATTATATAATATAAAAGGAGTAATTCCATTATGAAAAAGAGAAATCCGTTAATTCAGTTTATTATTGGCCTTGTTATGCTTACGGCCGGGGGCTACTGGTTCATGTCCAGCGTAACCGTAACAACAGGCTTTTACGGCCTGCGTCTGGGCAATATGCAGATCAGCGGAGGACTGGTGGTTGTTCCTTTTATTGCCGGCATTATCTGGCTGTTTCTGAATATCGGTTCCATAGGCGCCAAAATTTTAACGTGCTTGGGCCTTGTCATTATACTCGCCTCCGTCATTATGAGCACGCAGTTCGTGTTCCGAAGCCGGACCCTTTATGAATATTTGATTATTCTGGCACTGATTTTCGGCGGCGCGGCTTTATCTCTTCAGGTGCTGCTGGCGAAGCCAAAAGACACCGGTTCGAAATCACCGCGGGAAGAATATGAAGAATTGGAGAATGAACTGGACCGGCTGCGTAAAGGGAAATAAATGAGCCGAATGACTGTACCCGGTGGTACTCAAAAATAAGGGAAGCCGTTGCTTCGGTAGATTATTTATCTACTTGCGCAACCGCTTCCTTTTTAATCTGTCGGATTACTGCAGTTATAGAATCAATATTCTTTTGCCTCTTCCTCGCCGGTCATAACGCGAAGGCCGCCCTGAGCCAGCGCAAGAAGTTCATCTTCTCCGGGATATACCGTAAAGGGAGCGATCCACTCTGTCTTTTCCTTTAAAGCGGACACCACAATCTGATCATGGGCAATACCGCCCGTCACGATAATCTGATCCACCTTGCCGTTCAGAACGCAAGCCATAGAACCGATATCTTTGGAAAGCTGCAGGATAAACGCTTCTCTCGCCGCTTCCGCTTCTTTGTTGCCGGCTTCCACCATTTTTTCTACTTCCCGCATGTCGTTGGTGCCCAGATAGGAATTAAAGCCGCCGTTGCCGACTACCATTTTGTATACTTCTTTCTCCGTATACTGACCGGAAAAACACAGTTTAATCAATGCTCCTGAAGGAAGACCGCCTGCACGTTCAGGTGAAAAAGCTCCGTCGCCGTCCAGTGCATTAAATACATCCACAACCTTTCCGTTTTCATGGGCTCCTACGGAAACTCCGCCGCCTAAGTGAACCACAATCAGCCGGAGAGATTCATAATCCTTTCCTGTTTCCCTGGCATAGCGTTTTGCCACAGCTTTCTGATTCAATGCATGGAAAATGCTGATTCTGGGAACCTGCGCCACGCCGGTAAATCTCGCGGCAGGCATTAATTCATCCACCACGACAGGGTCTACAATATAAGCAGGCACACCGATGGTATCCGCAATTTCCTTCGCAAGAATTCCGCCGAGATTAGACGCATGCTCTCCCTGCTTTCCAATCTGCAGGTCATGAAGCAGTTCCTCGCTGACCGCATAGGTTCCGCTTACAATCGGTTTCAGAAGGCCGCCCCGGCCTACAACAACCTGCAGGGAACGAATATCAAAATCTTTTTCTTTTAACAGACTTAAAATAATATCCTTACGGAAGTCTTTCTGATCTACAATTGACGCGTATTTTTGGATCTCTTCCGTGGGATGCCTCAGTGTTTCTTCAAACAGCAGCGTTTCATCTTCAAACACGCCGATTTTCGTGGAAGTGGAACCTGGATTGATAATTAAACTTTTAATCGACATAACCGTCCTCCTGTTTTAACGCCTCACGGCTTATTTATTTTTGCCCAGTTCTTCCGCAACGACCGCACCCAGAGCAATGGAATTAACCTTCGTCTCAAAATCATCAGACCTGGATGTTAAGATTACGGGAGCCTTGGTTCCTGTCAGAATATTTCCGTTTTTAACTTCCGCAGTATGTACCAGACATTTGTAAACCAGATTGCCTGCATGGATATCCGGAAACAGTAAAATATCCGCATCGCCCTGAATCCTTCGGCCGGTAGCTCCCTTATGCTTTGCCGCCTGGGGATCGATTGCCAAATCCAAGGAAAGAGGGCCGTCAACAATACAGCCTTCAATCTGTCCTTCTTCACACATTTTCGTCAGCTCCGCCGCCTCAACCGTTGCAGGCATCTTAGGATTCACAACCTCAACCGCTGCCAGCGGCGCTACCTTAGGATTCTGAATACCGCACGCATTTACGATTTCCACCGTATTGTTGATAATATGTACCTTATCTTCCAGAGTCGGATAGGGTATAAAAGCCACATCGCTTAAGAAAAGAAGATGATCGATTCCCTTGATTTCGAATACGCATACATGGGATAAAGGCTTTCCGGTACGAAGTCCCACTTCTTTATCCAGTACGCTCTTTAAGAAGCCTTTCGTATCGATTAATCCCTTCATGTACATATCCGCTTTGCCGTCGTGTACAAGGCTGACTGCCTTTAACGCGGCTTCCTGAACGTCTTCCACATGAATCACTTCGTAATCGGACAAATCCATCTGCAGACCGGCTGCAATTTCACGTATTTTGTTCTCGTCGCCTACCAGAATCGCATCTGCAATTCCTCTTTCTTTCGCCGCTTTAACGGCTTCCAGCACGGCGTCGTCCTGAGCCACTGCTACGGCTACTTTTTTCTTGCTGCACTGTGACACTTTTTCCAGTAAATCGTTAAAATGTTTGCTCATCCAAATGCACCTCTTCAAATTTTATCTATCGTTAAAATAATATCACTTGGATAGCCAAAAATCAAGGTATGAAACAAGAAAAAACAGCGGCTTTGCCACATGAAAATTCATGCTTCAAAACCGTTGTTTTACAATCGATCGCTTATGTATCAGCAGCCGGTCTCTTTCTCTGCTTTTTGCCGCTTTTTATCACAATACATTTCATAATCCGCACGTTTATAGGTATCAATCAGATTTTCATCCTGCCCGTCGTCAAACACCGCATATCCCACCGCCATGGAAGTCCAGCTTCCTTCTCCTATCTTACATTCCCTCATTAAGACTTTTATCTGCTTGATCCAGGACTCGATCTGTTCCTTCCTAGCATCCACAACCAACACCGTAAATTCATCGCCCCCGGTACGATAGGCAACGGAACCGGCCAGACCGTTATCGCTTAATATATCCGCCGCTCCCTGAATATACTGATCACCGGCGCTGTGCCCCAGGGTGTCGTTTACCTTTTTCAGGTTATTCAGATCTATGGATAAAACCCCGCGTCCGCGAAAATCTTTTGAAACGTTAATATTATTGATATCTACTTCAAACGCATTCCGGTTTTTCAACCCGGTCAGAATATCACTATTATAGATATCCTTAAAATTAGGATTGGACAGCCTGCGAAAAACATGAAAGGAAATATATACGGCGATCAGACAGCATAGAGCGCACACGATAGGCGTAACACTGGCCAGCATCTTATACGTTTCAAACTGCTTTTGCACATCAAAGGCTACGCTTATCACGCCTACTACTTCGGTGTCCTTCAAGGACGGATAAAAAGCCCAGTAAAAGTTCCCCCACTGGGTACTGATAAACTTATCCGGAAGCACTATGCGGCCGCTTAAAGCCGTGCGGATATATTCCTGCAATTCCGGCTCGATCGCCGTCCCCGGCCCCCTGAATAGCAATTCCGTCATGGAAAGTCCGTCTACTACATAAACCAGAGTACCGTCCTCCGCTTCCTTGGCCGTAAAAATAAATTCTGCGCTGCTGGTTTCACGCAGGGTGGATAAATAGGCCCTGGTCTTCAAATACATGAGTCCTCTTGCATCTTCTTCCGTATTAATTTCATTGAATGTGGCTTTATTTAAATTTGCCACCACTTTTTCATAAACTGCGTTGGCACGGTCTTTTAAAACATTAATCGTGTCTTGATAAGTAATGGTATAACATAACCCGAATATGCTTAAGCTTGCTGTCAGAGTGATAATAGCCGTTATCAGTGATACCTGAATATCGACCCGCTTCTTAAATTCTTTTTTATTTGTTATATTTTCCATTCTTACCACACCCTATCGCGCCCCGCACTCCGGCACGCCCTGTTACGGTCAAGCTCCCTTGCTGTTTACTTCTGCAAAAGAAAATCTCCCATCTGCCGGATCAGCTGATGATCCGGCGTATCCTCGCTGCATTCCCAGACAATCATCCCCGCCAGATTATACTGTTCAATCAGATCCAGTTTTTGCTGTAAAGACAACGGATTCTCATAGGAAATATACCACTGATAATATTCGGAAGCTTCGTCATCATTATACAGATAAGGACCGGCCGCTTTTGCATCGTATGCAAAATGCCACCCGCAGGCGCTGCCATTTTCCGAATTATCCCATTCTTCTCCTACGGCCGGCTTTCCGTCCTCCAAAACAATTTCATAACCACTGACCGCCTCCGCTTCAAAAGCCTGAACCGCATCTACGGTCAGCATATCCTTATCGATTCCGGAAGGCGCCGTAATCGGCGCTCCTACGATTCTGCCGGGATTGATCTTTCCACTCATCAAAAATCCCGTTCCGTACATAGGCGAACCGATATTCAGCTTGGCCGCCGGAATTTCTTTTCCGAGGAAATGGGCTACCGCGCCTTTTACACCGTTAATACCGGAAGCATGTCCCGTTGCTTTATCCCAGTCTCCGGCCAGATCATATGTCATAATATTAATATAATCAAGATACGGTTCCGCCGCAGGCCAATCCTGATTTGGCAGTGTCCATCCCGTAGAAGCGGACGCACACGCCGTAATTTTTTTGATTCCCGTCCCGTATTTTTCGTCAAAGGCTTCTCTCATTTCCCGGACGAGCGCCGCAAAATTTACCGTATCCTCCTTTTGGGTGCCCCAAATGGGACAGCCCTGGTCCAAATCGTTCTCGGGAAGTCTCTCGCCATCGTTGCTGCCACCCGGATGTTCCCAATCCAGATCAATACCGTCAATCCACGGATATGCATCCATCAGCTCCATGCAGCTCCCAATAAAACCGGCTCTTCCTTCCTGCGTATACGCCATCTCGGAAAAGTAACCGCATGCCGTCCAGCCGCCTACGGAAATCATAATATCGACGTCCGGATATTGTTCCGAAAAAACGGCGTACTGTGCAAAATGATTCCTCTCCATAGACGGATCCATGGCGCTGGCCTCAGTATCTTCATAATCTGTCGCCGGACTGGTTGATACAAGCGCAAATTCCGTTCTCGCCGGTTCTTTGCTGCTCCTTCGTTCAAAAGATGTCTCTGTGGAACCGTCCGCCGGGGCTACCGCCCAAAACGCGTGATTAACAATCGTTATGCTGTCCCACGGAATACTTGCGACTTCTCCGCCTGCCGCGGCATCCTTTACGTTCAGATTCCAGTTGGCAAAATAAACGATCACCTGTCTGTCCACAGGTTCCTGTTCTTCCCCACTGTCCTCCGCTACCGCTTCGCCGCTCTCTTCACGATTGCTTTCTTCTTCCGGAGCAGACTCCGAAATCTCTGCCTGTTCTTCCTGCCGCGTATCCGCCTGCTGCTGTTCCGGTCTGCCGCAGGCCGCCATGCCAAGCGTCATTCCTGCCGTCAGAAGAACCGCCAGCATCTTTTTATATTTTATCCCCATAAAAACTCTCCCTCATCATACCGACAGTTATGTTTTAATTAATAATATAACTTTTTTTCGGTAAATTCCATCCCTTTGCGTTGGCATTTTTTTGCAAATATTGTTAACTTCCATAGTCGATCACGACTCCAGACATAAATATCCCATAAAAATGCTAAAATTCCGCCCGGAATCATTCCGGGCGGAATCCATGGCACTATTTCCATTGCCAATTATTTTGCTGCAAGTTCGGCTTTCAGTTTCTCGGTCAGCGCAGGAAGAATCTTATTCAGATCTCCCACTACGCCGTAATCAGCCACGTCAAAAATAGGAGCGGTCTCGTCTTTATTAATGGCGATAATGATATCGGACTCTTCCATACCTGCCAGATGCTGGATTGCGCCGGAAATACCTACTGCAAAGTATACGTTGGGGCGAACGGTCTTACCGGTCTGTCCTACCTGCAGATCTTTCGGTTTCCAGCCTGCGTCTACTACTGCACGGGAGCAGCTTACGGTTGCTCCGAGCACTTCCGCCAGCTCATCCAGAAGCTTAAAGTTCTCGGGACTTCCGACGCCGCGGCCGCCGGATACCAGAATCTTGGCATCCATAATGTCTACCGTATCCGCTACGGATTTAACAATGTCTAAAATTTCTACGTACTTATTGTCCGGAGTAAAGCCGGGATTATACTCTTCCACAACTGCCTTCGCACCAGGCACTCTTTCCGCTTTCTGCATAACACCGGGACGTACCGTAGCCATCTGGGGACGGAACTCGGGACATGCAATGGTAGCAATGGTATTGCCGCCGAATGCCGGACGGGTCATCAAGAGCTGATTATGTTTCTGCTCTTTGCCGGGAATCGGATTGATCGGGAAATCGCCGATATCAAGCTGCGTACAGTCTGCTGTCAGACCGGTATGTATTCTTGCGGATACACGGGGTCCTAAGTCTCTTCCGATTGCGGTAGCTCCCACCAGGAAAATTTCCGGTTTGTATTTTTCGATTACAGAAGAAAGCGCATGTGCATAAGGCTCCGTTCTGTATTCCTTTAACTCAGGATCATCCACTACAATCACTTTGTCCGCACCGTACTCTGCAAGCTGGTCTGCGAGACCTTTCACGTCAGACCCTACCAGAACTGCGGTTACATCCGTTCCTAAATCTTTTGCCAAATCTTTCCCTTTGCCAATCAGTTCCAATGCGATACCGCTGATCTCATTATCTACCTGCTGCGCAAAGACAAATACTCCCTTATATTCTTCTAAGTTCATTTCTTTCACCACACTTTTCCTTTATTTTTTAAATTACGTGTTTCACTTTTAACTTGTCAACAATGTAATCAACGGATTCGGAAGGATCCAGAGTCACTTTTTCACCTGCACCCTTTCTTACCTTATCAGATGCTTTTGCAATCTGGGTAGGCGATCCTTTCAGACCAAGATTGCTGTCTTCCACGTCTACCAGGTTTGCTCTTCCCCATACGGTAACTTCTTTTTTATAGGCATCAAAGATTCCGCCGGGCGTCATGTAACGGGGCTCGTTTAATTCGGCAAGGGCCGTAATCAGGCAGGGCATTTTCGCTTTCAGCACATGATATCTGTCGTCAAACTGGCGCTCTACGATTACGCTGTCTCCCTCAATCTTAATATTCTGCGCATAGGAAATTACAGGAATTCCAAGATGCTCGGAAATCTGAGGACCAACCTGTGCAGTATCCCCGTCGATTGCCTGACGTCCCGTAATAATTAAGTCATATTCAAGGTTGCGGATTGCTCCTGCAAGAGTCTGGGAGGTTGCCCATGTATCCGCGCCGCCAAGCACTCTGTCGGTAACAAGGATTCCCTTGTCCGCACCCATAGCCATCGCTTCACGAAGAACTTCTTCCGCTTTGGGAAGTCCCATGGTAATTACGGTAACTTCCGCACCGTACTGGTCTTTTAATCTCAGAGCCGCTTCCAGTCCCGCCTTATCATCCGGATTCATGATGGTAAGCATTGCCGCTCTGTCAAGAGTACCGTCGGGATTAAACTTAACGCCGCCCTTGGTATCCGGTACCTGTTTAATACAAACAACGATTTTCATTGTATTTTCACTCCTTATATTTTTATCAGATTCTTTTTTATGCGTGCCAGACGCCTATTTCAGCAATGCTCCGGAAATTACCATACGCTGAACTTCGCTGGTGCCTTCATAAATCTCGGTAATCTTAGCGTCACGCATCATGCGCTCAACGTCATACTCTCTCGTATAACCATAACCGCCGTGAAGCTGAACAGCCTTTGTGGTAACTTCCATAGCTACTTCCGCCGCATAAAGTTTTGCCTTTGCAGCTTCTACGGAATAAACCTTCTGTGTCGCTTTTGCCTTTGCAGCCTTATAAACAAGCAGCTGAGCCGCTTCTACTTTCGTCGCCATATCGGCAAGCTGGAACTGGGTGTTCTGGAATGCCGCAATCGCGCGTCCGAACTGTTTTCTCTCTTTTACATATGCAACGGTATTCTCCAATGCGCCTTCTGCAAGTCCCAAAGCCTGGGACGCGATACCGATACGTCCGCCGTCTAAGGTGTGCATAGCGATTCCGAATCCTTTTCCTTCCTGTCCCAACAGGTTCTCTTTCGGAATTCTGCAGTCCGTGAAAATCAATTCGTATGTAGATGAACCGCGGATACCCATCTTCTTCTCTTTTGTACCGAAGCTGAATCCGGGCGTTCCTTTTTCCACAATAAATGCGGAAATCATCTTCTTGCTTCTGCCCTTAGCATCCGTAACAACGCTGGTTACGGCAAAAATTACGTATACGTCGGCTTCTTTTCCGTTGGTAATAAAGATCTTGGAACCGTTTAATACCCACTCGTCTCCGTCCAAAACAGCCTTTGTCTGCTGTCCCTGCGCGTCCGTACCCGCACCCGGCTCAGTCAGGCCGAATGCACCGATCTTCTCGCCTTTTGCAAGGGGAACCAGGAATTTCTGTTTCTGTTCTTCCGTACCGTAGGTCATAATCGGATCACAGCACAGGGAAGTGTGCGCGGATACGATAACGCCGGTAGTACCGCAAACCTTGGAAAGCTCCTCCACACACATTGCGTAGGTTAAAGGATCGCATCCCTGTCCGCCATACTCCTTGGGTACAGGAATTCCCATAAAACCAAGCTTTGCCATTTTTTCAACGGTAGCTCTCGGGAATTCTTCTGTCTCGTCAACCTCCTGAGCCAGAGGTTTTACTTCTTTTTCTGCGAACTCTCTGAAAAGAGCGCGCGCCATTTCATGTTCTTTGCTTAACATAAAATCCATGATAACTATTCCTCCATCTATCTTGTAATATCAGAGAACGTACACGCCCTGACAGGCGTTTACATTCTTCATTATTTTGCGTAGTTGTAGAAACCAACGCCGGTTTTCTTGCCGAGTTTTCCTGCGCGCACCATCTTCTTAAGAAGGGGATGGGGACGATACTTGGGATCGCCGGTTTCGGTCTGCAGTACTTCCATAATTGCAAGAACAATATCAAGGCCTACCAGATCGCCGAGCGCAAGAGGACCCATGGGATGAGAAGCGCCTAATTTCATAGCTTCGTCAATATCCGCAACGCTTGCAATACCGTCCGCATAAATGCCTATTGCTTCATTAATCATCGGAATCAGAATCCGGTTAACGACGAATCCCGGAGCTTCCTTTACTTCTACGGGAGTCTTGCCGATTTCCGAAGCAATTCCTTTAATCTTATCAACCAGTTCAACCGGCGTATTCTCTCCTGCAATGACTTCAACCAGCTTCATTCTGTCGGCAGGATTGAAGAAGTGCATACCAATCATAGGTCTGTCCAGTCCAGCGCCGATTTCCGTAATGGAAAGAGAAGAGGTATTGGTTGCAAAAATACAATCCGGTTTTACAATTTCCTGAAGCTCCTTAAAGGTAGCCTTCTTAATCTGCATATTCTCAGGCGCAACCTCTACAACCAGATCACAGTCCGTGCAGATATCTTTCAAACCGCAGGTAATCTTAGCCAGAATGGCGTCAGCCTTATCCTGTGTGATTTTTTCTTTACTTACAAGGAAATTCATGTTTTTCTGAATTCTTGCTTTTCCGCCTTCCGCAAATTCCATTTTGATGTCGCAGAGGCATACTTCATAGCCTTCCGTCATTGCAAAAGCCTGTGCGATTCCGGCACCCATGGTACCCGCGCCAATAATACCTACTTTCATTGTAGTTCCTCCTTTATGTTTTGAATTAAATAGAATAATTGAAAGAATGACTCACTAGCAGTTCTTAAATGGTTCTTTCACTTTTTCTTTGTTTTTGTCAAGGAAAAATGCCATTCCGTACTTCTGATCTTCCGTCTCGAAGCAGTCTCCGAATAATTTCTCTTCAATCACAATCGCTTCGTCCATAGAAACATCCAGTCCGTCGTTAATTGCTTTCTTGCAGTTCCGAACGGCGATCGGCGCATTCCCTGCAATTCCCGCCGCCATCTTCTCTGCTGCCGCCATCAGTTCTTCCTGCGGATATACGGCGTTAACAAGCCCGATACGCAGCGCCTCGTCGGCTTTAATGTTGCGTGCGGTGTAAATCATCTGTTTTGCCATGCCGGCTCCTACCAGTCTTGCCAGTCTCTGGGTTCCGCCGAAACCAGGCGTAATTCCAAGGCCAACCTCCGGCTGTCCGAATACCGCGTTGTCAGAGCAGATACGAATGTCGCAGCTCATGGAGATCTCGCAGCCGCCGCCCAGCGCGAAACCGTTTACTGCAGCGATTACCGGAATCGGGAAAGTTTCAATCTTGCGGAATACATCGTTTCCTTTTTTACCGAAAGCTTCTCCTTCCGCTTTTGTCAACGTGCTCATCTCGCCGATATCGGCTCCCGCAACAAAAGATTTCTGGCCTGCGCCGGTCAGAATCAGGCATCTCACCTCTTCGAGATTCACGGCGTCAAAGGTCTGGTCCAGTTCTTCCAAAACCGTTGAATTCAATGCATTCAGCGCTTTTTCTCTGTTAATTGTAATAATTCCCACAGCGCCTTTTTGTTCGTATAAAACGTATTCCATATGTATGACTCCTTTGCTTATGAAAGTAATATTAAACATACCAATATCCGAACAGCCGTAAACCGGAATCAGGTGGTCAGGGCCATTCGGATATTTATTTACCTATCGGAAATTAATCTCTGGTTACGATCGTAGCGCAGCCCATACCGCCGCCGATGCAAAGGGTTGCAAGACCGGTCTTTGCGTCTTTCGCTTCCATCTCATGAAGCAGGGTAACCAGAATACGACATCCGCTGGCTCCTACCGGATGTCCTAAAGCAATGGCTCCGCCGTTGGGATTGAGCTGTTTGTCTACGTCGATACCCAGATCTTTGCCAACCGCTACGGACTGTGCCGCAAATGCTTCGTTTGCTTCGATAATATCAAAATCCTCAATCTTCATGCCGGTTTTGGCCATTACCTTCTGGGTAGCCGCAACGGGACCGATACCCATAACTTCAGGTCTGACGCCTGCAAGCGCACCCGCTACAAACGTTGCCATCGGCTTCACGCCCAATTCTTTTGCCTTTTCTTCGCTCATCACGATAACCGCAGCCGCACCGTCGTTAATGCCGGAAGCGTTACCTGCCGTTACATATCCGTCGGGATTAATGGAACGCAGCTTGGCAAGGCCTTCTATGGTAGAATTCGCTCTGGGTCCTTCATCCGTATCAAAAATAACGGTTTCTTTTTTCTTCTTAATCTCTACGGGAACAATCTCTTTCTTAAATGCGCCGGATTCAATTGCCGCGCATGCCTTCTGCTGGCTCTTTAACGCAAACTCATCCAGTTCTTCTCTGGTCAGTCCCCATTCTTCGCAGATGTTGTCCGCCGTTTTAATCATATGATAATCATTGAAAGCGTCCCATAATGCGTCTTTGATCATGGTATCAACCATTGTTGCATTACCCATGCGGTAACCGTAACGTCCCTGGGGAATTGCATAGGGAGCCATAGACATATTCTCCATTCCGCCTGCAACCACGATATCAGCGTCTCCGGCCATGATCATCTGTGCCGCCTGATTTACACAATTGAGTCCGGAACCGCACACAACGTTCATGGTAACAGCCGGCACTTCAATGGGAAGTCCCGCCTTAATGGATGCCTGACGCGCTACGTTCTGTCCCTGGCCTGCCTGGATAACACATCCCATGTAAACCTGGTCTACCTGCTCAGGCTTTACTCCTGCTCTGTTCAAAGCCTCTTTGATCACGATCGCACCGAGCTGTGCGGCGGGAGTAGTACTTAAGCTGCCGCCCATCGTGCCGATTGCCGTACGGCATGCGCCTGCTAATACAACTTTTCTTGACATTTCACTTTCCTCCATGTTAACCGATTAGATTGTTATTTTTTTATCATTAACCTATCGGAATAATTTTAACATAGGCAAAGTGTTTTGGCAATGTTTTTCAACGGGTACAATTGTTAAATTTCTATGACTAAAACACACGGCAAAAGCCTATCCGTGCAAAGGCAGTTTCCACAATCCATGCAGATTACAGTAAGCATATACGCATACCGGTTTATCCCCCGGAAGAAGCGCGAATTCCGCCACCGGATCGCCGCCCGGTTTAAGGTACATAAGCTGTTCACATTTTTCGGTTTTCAGATATACCCATTCAATACTGTGTTCCTCCAGCATGGGATGAAACACGCTGCCCACCTTGACAACCACTTTATTTTGTTCCAGTTCGGCAACCGGCAGATGTTTTTCGCCCGCTCCCTCCTTCATCTCCGCGCAAAGTTCCTGTAATCCCTGCGGAATATCGCTCCCTTTAATAAGTTTTAAAATACTCTTTTGATCGTTACCCGCATAAAATTTCGTTTCCTGTTCCATATAAGGCCTCCTGTCCGCCGGTTTACGGCAGTTCATTTTTTTCCTATTGTTTCTCGGATTTTATGAATTATTCATTACGGCCATAAATTGACGCCCGCCAAATAAAAAAGCTTATTTTATAATTTCCTCCTTGCCTGCCTCTTCTCTCAGCCCATAGACTCTTTTCCATTCCTTCGTTCCTTCCACCTTCACAACCTCCGAACGGTTTTTATATAAAAACCGTGTCAGCGCATAGACGTCAATCCAGATCTCATTATTGCTCTCCTTCTGGGATTCGTCAAAAATGAGTTCCAGCCCCCAATGCAAATGCGTAACTTCTATATTGTTCACATTTTCTTTCGTGCTGTAGCCGGTGTGTCCCATATAGCCAATAACATCGCCGGCCGTTACTTCACAGCCTTCCTCCAGCCATTCCGCATAGGGGTAATTCTGCCGCAGGTGAGCGTAATAATAGTAACGTTTTTTATCATGGCTTCGGATGCCGATACGCCATCCTCCGTACTGGTTCCAGCCAAGGGCTTCTACGGTGCCGCTTTCAATGGCTATTATGGGCGTACCCACCTGCCCCATCATATCATGCCCCAAATGCGGCCTGGCATAGCCATAGCTCCTGCTGGCGCCGAAATCATCATAATCTTCATAATAAAAACCTTTTGCAACGGGCGAAAAAGCTTTCAGCCCATATCTTTTCTCCCATGTGGTTCCGCCCGTCTCATCCGCAAGCTCCGCCTCATATTCTCCTACAAATCCATCCAAAACTGCAGAATATGCCTGCAGATAATAAGGGTAATATTCCATGTCTCTGGTAAGCGTTTTTATAGTTGTCTCTTTTCCCATAAGTTCTTCTGCCGCCGTATCAATATACTTGCATGCTTTTTTATCCACATTTCCTCCGGTTTTTGCCGCGGCATACGCAAGCAGCTCGATCCAGTCCAGTTCCGTTTCGCTTCCATGGGTCTGAATATCCCACTCGTACGCCTTACACAGAGCCTCATACGAAACTTTAAAATCCACCCACTTTATATAATCCCCTTTTGCCGAAACCTGAATATTTTCCGCTCCCCCGGCAGGCTGTTTTTCTTCTGCGTCTTTTCGGGATACGACCGCAAAAAGCGCTAAAATCAATATTCCTTCAGCTATGATTGCTTTACGAAGCCATGTCAGATATCTCATACATTTTAACCCGGATTTTTTCTCTCATGAAAATGTATGCGGCTAAAATATCCGGCATACCTTTCTTACGGCAGACTCGTTGCAAAAAGTAAGAGCGGCCGTTATTGCACTGCCGCTCTTAGAATGGTATCAAACCTTTTTACAAATATAATGATGTAAGTCATCAATTACTTTGTGGCATGTCCCTGTGTGCATCCATATAAATGCATTGAACAGTGACCGCATCTGTAAAGAACTTTGGGTTGTCCACACCAGCATGTTCCCTGCGCTACAGTTGATTGTCTCTCGGCAGAATTCGGATAGGAACAATGCGGACAGCCTATGTTATACGGATAGCTGGCTGCGCTTGCCGTAGCAGTAGCGCCAAATAACATAAGGGTTCCCAGAAGCACAACGAGAATTTTTTTGGTTCTTTTCATAATTAACTTCTCCTTTCGCATCTCAATTACTATTATTGTATTTAAATTATACAATTAAATATCTTATATTACAACTATAATAATTTACAAAAATACAACAAAAAATTTGTGCAAAAGGTATATATCTTAAAGAACAATTTAACGACTTTTATAAATGTTGACACATCAACATGAATATGCTAGCATTATTTTGTTGATTTATCAACATTTCACTTAAGGAGATACCAATGGAAAACCGTTTTGAAGCTTTTACATGTTGTATACTGGAATTAAACCGATGCCTGCAAAAAATAAAAGAATTGGAAATGAAACCGTTCGGATTACGTGCCGGCCATGCCATGTGTTTGTATTACCTTGGAAAAAGCGACGCGGGGCTGACCGCCACACAGCTTACAAGGCTATGCCGGGAAGATAAATCCGCCGTTTCCCGAAGCCTGAGCCAGTTACTTGCCAGGGAGCTGATATATTGTAACCTTCCGGAAAACAAACGCTCCTACCGCACACTGTACTATCTCACGGATCATGGACGGAAGCTTACAGAAGCAATGAACCGCCGAATTGAAGCCGTTCTTTTCAGCGGCGGCAGCGGTCTTACCGACGAACAGCGCAACATTTTTTATGACGCCATGAAGTTAATTCTCAGCAATCTGACCACATATCTAACGAAACAGGAAGAACTACAGGAGGCCGCAAAATAATGGAATCGATCTATATTCAAACCGTTCTGCAAAAGCAAAAAGCATTTTTTTCCGCCGGAAAAACGTTTCCCGTCAGCACAAGAAAAACTGCGTTAAAAAAACTGCTTGACTCCCTGGAAAGCTATGAATCCGAACTAACCTCCGCCCTGCACACCGACCTGGGAAAAAGCGCCGCCGAAAGCTACATGTGCGAAATCGGACTTGTCAAAAGCGAAATTCGTCATATGCTGCGGCATCTTTCCGAATATGCCCGCCCCTGCCGCGTCCATACGCCCATAGGACAAATGCCTTCTCACAGCTATATAAAACCCGTTCCCTATGGAACGGTGCTGATTATGAGTCCCTGGAATTATCCGCTTCTTTTATCGCTGGATCCCCTGGTGGACGCACTGGCCGCCGGAAATACCGCCGTTTTAAAACCAAGCGCCTATGCGCCCGCCACGGCCGATATTCTTGAAAAAATAATAAAAAAATTATATCCGCCTGATTATGTGACCGTTATAAAAGGCGGCAGACAGGAAAACGCCGCCCTGTTAGACTGTAACTTTGACTATATTTTCTTTACGGGAAGCAAACCGGTAGGCAAAGAAGTGATGAGGAAGGCGTCGGAACGTTTAATTCCCATCACTCTGGAGCTTGGTGGAAAAAGTCCCTGTATCGTCGATGAAACCGCTGACATCCGGCTTGCCGCCAGAAGAATTGTATTTGGAAAATTTATTAACTGCGGGCAGACCTGCGTGGCTCCGGACTATATTTACTGCGCCGATTCTATCAAAGATAAATTAATAAAAGAACTGCAGATACAAATCAAAAAGCAATATGGAACACGGCCGCTTGAAAATCCCGCCTATGGTAAAATCATAAACAAACGGCACTTCGATCGGCTTTGCGGTCTGATGGATTCCTCCAAAATCATATGCGGCGGACAGACAAATGCCAAAACACTGCAAATCTCACCTACTGTAATGGCGCCCGTTACCTGGGAGGACGCCGTTATGGGAGAAGAAATTTTCGGGCCGCTCCTGCCTGTTGTGACCTATAAGAGTTTACGTGAAGCCGCCGCAAAAATCAATTCCATGGACGCTCCGCTTGCATTGTACATTTTTTCCTCCAGTAAAAAGGCGATCCGCTTCGCAACGGAACAAATCCGCTTCGGCGGCGGATGCGTCAACGATACCCTTGTTCATCTGGCCACCAGCAATATGGGATTTGGTGGAGTCGGCGCAAGCGGTATGGGCTCCTACCATGGAAAAGCCGGTTTTGACACATTTTCACATAAAAAAAGTATTGTTGATAAAAAAACATTTCCGGATCTGCCCCTGCGTTACAGGCCCCACTCAAAGCTTGACATCCGGCTGATTCGTTTGTTTGAACGATAAAATGACAAACAGGAAAGGAAACTTCCACATGGAAAAAATAAGAATTATAACAGACTCTGCATCCGATATTGTCGCATCGGAAAGAACAGATCTGACCGTATTACCAATGTCCATCCGCTTTGGCGAAGAAGAATTTTTTGACGGCGTTACCATCAGTCATCATGAATTTTATGAAAAACTGATTGAGAGCGATACGCTGCCGGTTACAAGCCTCATTGGCCCCGCCGTTTTTGGGGAGGCCTGCCAAAAAGCTGTCGAAAACGGTGAAAAAGTCCTGATTATCACGCTTTCCAGCAAGCTTTCCGGCACTTTCCAAAGTGCGCAGCTTGCCGCCAGAGAATTTGAAGGCGACGTTTTTGTCATCGACAGCCTGAACGCAACCATTGGAGAACAGATTTTAGTCAACTATGCCCTCTCTCTGCTTGACCGCCGCACACCGCTTTCGGAAATTGTAAAAATTCTGGAACATGCCAGAGAAAAAATACATATTATCGGTCTTCTGGATACCCTTGAATATTTGAAAAAGGGCGGCCGCATCTCTAAAACAGCCGCCTTTGTTGGCGGAACCCTCTCCATCAAACCGGTCGTCACCGTAAGAGGCGGAGAAGTCGTTATGCTCGGAAAAGCCAGAGGTTCCCGGAACGGCAATAACTTTCTTATCAAAGAAATCGAAAAAACAGACGGCGTTGACTTTGACAAACCTTTCTGTCTCGGCTATACAGGCTTGGACGATACCATGCTGCAAAAATATATAAAGGACAGCGAAGCCTTATGGACTGGCTATACGGAACATCTTCCCATTTGTTCAGTCGGGGCAACCATAGGCACTCATGTGGGACCTAATGCAATTGTGGTCGCATTTTTTGAGAAGGGCGTTAAAGCCTGATACCCCTCAACTAAAGAAACAGAGGCTTCCGCAGTTCAAGGAATACTCTGTTTCTTCAGCTTATCCGGACCGGACAAAATGAAATAATTCACGAATCCCCTTTCACAAAATTCCATTTTGCACAGTTCCGATTTGCACATAGGTATTATACAACATTCCTGTGGCAATAACTCGATTTGTAATAAACGGCATAATTTCATGTCATAATTAACAGCCGTATTCCTCTTTTTTATGCGAAAACAGAGAGCGCCAACGCTCCCGCACGTCTGCACTCTCTGTTTCTGATCCTTCTATCCTATATACCCCTTATATATTTCTATCCTACTGTTCCGGTTCAATTAAACCGTACGTATCTCCCTTCCTTTTATAAACTACATTCACCTGATCTGTCTCCGCATTGTGGAAAACAAAGAAATTATGTCCTAACAACTCCATCTGGATGCACGCATCCTCCGGATACATAGGCTTAATGTCAAATTTCTTGCTTCGTACAATCTTGATTTCCTCTTCGTCCATATAATTGTGGTCCATATACGCTTCCGTAAAGAAGGAACCGTTCTGATGCCTGTCCACAATCTTGCTTTTATATTTCTTTAACTGACGTTCAATAATTTCCTCCACCAGATCAATGGATACATACATATCGCTGCTGACCTGCTCAGAACGGATAATATTCCCTTTTACCGGAATCGTTACCTCAATCTTCTGCCTGTCCTTCTCAACGCTTAAAGTTACATGCACTTCCGTCTCTGCGGTAAAATATCTCTCTAATTTTCCAATTTTACTTTCTACTGCTTCTCTTAATCCCGGCGTCACGTCAATATTTCTTCCGACGATAATAAACTTCATAGTACTCACCCCTTCGTTTTTATTGTATAAGCATTATACCATATTGCTTAAGCTTTTTGCAACAATTTAGAAAATTTAATAATGGTTTTAGAATTCGAAAAAGTCAACCCTTATTTCTCCTTTTTCAGGTAAAAAGCAAAACTTTAGGACAACTTCACAAAACACTCGTTCCTTTTGGTTACCATAAAATTATAGGCAAAAGGAAACAAAAACTGTGGATAATGTGTATAACTTAGTGCATAAGTCCATTTTATCGTAAAAAGCCTAATGATTTATGTGGATAACCTGCTCTAAACAGAGGCGGTTATTTTCGTACTTTTTGTCGGCGCTTTAAAGTTTTTAGTACTTTTGCACAATCCTTACCTGAAACCAGCCTTTTATCAAAAAAACAAACAGCGGAATTGTCCGCTGTTTGCCATGGTTTTTATCTGAATTTTCTAATAATTCGAGTTAGAAGATTCGGCGCACTGCAAGCACTTTTCTATAACTTGCATTGCCTACAACAATTCCCGTCTTAGATGTGGATGCATGAACAATCTGTCCGTTACCGATATATATACCTACATGCCCCGAATAACATACGAGATCACCCGGAATAGCATTCTCCAGACCATCCACCGCATACCCCTGGCTTCGGTCCGCCGTAGAAGAATGGGGAAGTGATACGCCGAAGTTGGCATATACACTCATAACAAAACCGGAACAATCCGCGCCGTTTGTCAGGCTGGTGCCGCCGTATACGTAAGGATTACCTACAAACTGCAGCGCATACTCTACAACACTTGATCCCATGCTGCCGTCTCCCGAATAGGAAACAGCCTGCCCTCCTGTACTCTCCTGGCCTGCCGGCGCATCCTGGGTCTGCGCTGCCTGCGATGCCCTAGCAGCTTCCTGAGCCTTTCTGCGCGCTTCTTCTTCCTTCTTAAGACGCGCTTCTTCTTCTTCCCGGGATTCGGCTTCTACAAATTCGGTCTTCAAATTAACATACTCTGTGGATACGTAACCGTCGCCCTCTTCAATATTAACCTTAACCCATCCGTCAAGCTCTTCCGTTACCAGCAATTCTTCTTCATCCGGAACCATTCCCAGAATGGATGACTCCGTAGTCGGCTCCTCACGAACGAAAAGCGTCGTCGTATCTACCACCGCAATCCGGGTTCCAACCTGCTTCGCAAGTTCTACGGCCGCTTCCCCGGTCACACAATATTCACCTTTCACATATCCGGTTACGGAACCGGATTGAATCTCATACCAGCCATCCTGCTCCGAAAGAAACGTACCAACCGAATCATCGTAAAGCTTGCCGACAATCTCTCCCTCTTCGCTGGGAATACTGCGCACATTCACATACCTGTCAACCTGCGCTATAACCAGATTTTTGAACCCTTCTTCCTCCAGTTCCTCTACGCTGGCCGCCGTGGCAGCCTGTATATCTTCAATAGAAGACAGCTCCAATGTAGGTTCAATTTTATGATTGTCATCGCTTCCCTGCAGACTGTCCAGGGAAGGCCCTTTTGCAAGAGTCAGGTTCACTCCGCCGGAGGGAAGCACGGAATTAATTCCGTTTAATGCGGTTCCCGTCGCAAATGATTTTATATTAATATTGGAAAATACCAGCATGGCCGCAGCCATTCCCGCCGCAATTTTCACAGTTTTTGTATGCATAACTTTCTCCTTAGCAATTCCTGCTCACCATTATATGATGCTTTTTCGATTCATATGTTACAAATTTATTACATCTGTTAAATAATATAACATCATTATTTCCTTTTGTCAACACGAATCGGCAATTGCCAAGTATTTCAAATTTATTAAAAAATGTAACTTTTTATTTCTCCTTCTTTAATAAATAACTCCATGCGCTTGTCGCCGCGTTGGCGCCGTCGGCTACCGCCGTAATAATCTGCCGCAGGTTCTTACTGCGGCAGTCTCCCGCCGCAAAAATTCCTTCGGCACTGGTAATACCGTCCTCTCCGGCCAACACGTATCCGCCGTCATTCCGGTCAGCCAGACCGTCAAGCAGCTCTGTCTGGGGTATTATTCCCACTGCTATGAAAACCCCTGCCACCTGAAGCGTTTTTTCCTCTCCGGATTTGACATTTTTAAGCCGAAGTCCATGAACCGTATCCTGCCCCAGAATCTCCTCTGCCACATGATCCCAAAGGATCTCCACATTAGGCAGGGAAAACAGCCTTTCCTGTAAAACCGCCGCTGCCCGCAGTTCGTCCCTGCGGTGGACCAGATAAACCTTTTCACAGCTTCCCGCCAGGAAAATCGCATCCTCAACAGCCACATCTCCGCCGCCGATTACGGCTGTCTCACGATTCCTGAAAAAAGCGCCGTCGCAGGTCGCACAATAAGAAACGCCCATACCTGCAAGTCTTTCTTCCCCGGGAATTCCAAGCTTTGCATGTTCCGCTCCCGCGGCGAAAATGACCGTCCGGCTTTCATATTCCCCCTGATCCGTTACCACTTTATTAACGGAGTCTTCCTGCCGGATCGCTTCTACCTTTGCTTCCAAAAACGTAATCCCCATGCGGTCGGCATGTTCTCTGAACTTCATTCCCATATCAAATCCGTTCATTCCGGGCAGTCCCAGATAATTGTCTACCTCATAAGTGTTCAAAATCTGTCCGCCGCTCATAGGCTGTCTTTCCATTACCAAAAGCTCAAGTCCCGCCCGTTTTCCATAAACCGCGGCCGATAACCCCGCGGGACCCGAACCGATTATTATCAAATCATACATAGCTTCTCCCATCTGTCCTTCGGACTCTCATTTTTTTCAGTTTAGCAGTTCTCCCTTTAATTTTCAATGAATTCTGTGTTATACTGTTAAAAATTAAGACAATCGTATAAGGAGATCATCATGTTACCCAGGGTATTAATCACCGGCGCGTCCCGCGGAATCGGCAGGGCCTGCGCCGAATGTTTTGCGAAAGAAGGCTTTGAACTGTATCTGACCTGTCTCCACTCTGTCGGCGACTTACAGAAGCTGCAGGACAGGCTTCAAAAGGAATATGCGGTTCCCTGCCATATATATTGCTGCAATATGGGCGATTATGAACAAGTCGCCGGTCTTTTTTCCGAAATTAACCGTCTGGACGTACTGATTAACAACGCCGGCATTTCTTTCACCGGTCTTTTTACGGATATGACGCCTACGCAGTGGGAACATATTCTGCGCACCAATCTTAACTCCTGTTTCAATACCTGCAGTCTCGCCGTTCCCCTGATGTTACAGGAAAAAAAAGGAAAAATCATCAATGTGTCTTCCATCTGGGGCGCCAGAGGCGCTTCCATGGAGGTTGCTTATTCCGCCGCCAAAGGAGGCGTCAATGCTTTTACAAAAGCCCTTGCAAAAGAGCTTGCTCCCAGCGGCATACAGGTTAACGCCGCCGCTTTCGGCGCCATCGATACGGATATGATGAAAAGCTATAGCGCAGAAGACCTTGCGCTTATCTGTGAAGAAATCCCCGCCGACCGTCTTGGAACACCCAAAGAGGCAGCCGGACTGATTCTTTCGCTGGCGTTGTCTCCCGATTATCTGACCGGCCAGATCGTTGCCATGGACGGCGGCTGGTATTAAATTGACAACCGAATTATCCCATGCTATAGTTAAATGGCTATACCATCTCTTGACAAGGGCATACACGCCCTTGTCAAGAGATGGTAAATAAGCAAAAGATAAGGAGTTTTTCATATGCCTATCAGAATGGTTAACTTTTTAGGCCGTTTCGGCTGGAACATGCAAAAGCGTTTTCCCAGACTTTCCAGCGAGGGATACCTGTCCATGCAGTTTATTACCAGAAGAAAGTCCCAAAAAGAATTTATCCGATATTTTTTGGAAAAAGATCAGGTTCCCCAGCCTTTAATCGTCAATCTTGAGACCATTAACCGCTGCAACAGCACCTGCGAATTCTGTACTGCCAATAAATACGCGGAAAAAAGACCTTACAAAAAAATGGATTCGGAACTCTTTTACAATATTATCGACCAGCTTCACGACTGGAATTATAAAGGGCACCTGACCATGTACGGCAACAACGAACCCTGGCTTGATACCCGTATTATTGAATTCCATCAATACGCGAGACAGAAGCTTCCCGATTCTTACATATTTATGTCAACCAACGGACTTCTTCTGGATATCGATAAGGTAAAAGCTATCGTTCCTTATGTCAATCAGCTGATAATCAATAATTATTGTCTGGATATGCAGCTTCACGACAATATAAAAGAAATCTGGGATTACGTAAAAGCCAATCCGGACGAATTCAAAAATGTCGATATTCTCGTCCAAATGCGCTATATCAAGGCCGTACTGACCAACCGCGCCGGAAGCGCCCCTAACAAACAGGCTACCGGAAAAATCATTAAAGAAACATGTCTGATGCCTTACACAGACATGTGGATCACACCTGACGGAAGGCTTGGAATCTGCTGCTGCGATAACTTTGAAGTTACCGAGCTTGCCAACCTTCACGACACGCCGCTTTCCGAAGCATGGAACACGGTTAAATATCAGGAACTGCGCAATCTGATAAAAAACGGGCGTCAGAATTATCCTTTCTGTAAGCACTGCGACTTCATCGACGCAGGGCTCCGCATGGAATGTGTCGATAAAATTTTAAAAGAACAGAAAAACAGGCAATCATAAATCTGTCAAAGCGTATGATACAATACATCCTGTGTATACTAAAAGGGAGTCCTCCTGCGGCTCCCTTTAATTTTTTTACATGGTACGCTTACATTAAAGAATTAATAATCGTATCCATTTCTTCCCTTGATTTTACATTATGGCTTTCGGCTATGATTTTTTCTTTTTCCGCTTCCGTCAGTTTTGAATAATTATCTAACGCCGACTGGTGTGCGGCAAGAGCCATGCCAAGTCCTACCGGCAGTCCGTTTAACGGCCATCCGCCGCCTCCTCCGATGGTATCTACCATTTGCAACACTCCTTTCCGCTCTTAGTATCTGCAGCGGCAGGAAGAATATCCAAAGCGGCGGCCTGAAATATTAACCTAATTTGGTAATCTGATCTATTCCCAAAGAACAGATCATGGCTCCCGCTTCCGTAGACAATCCATGCTTTTCATTGACGGCTTCCATGATATTTTTTCTTTTTTCACCGCTGGAAACAATGGCAATAACTTCCTTTTCCTGTTGCAGCGTTATGCCGTATAATTTTTCCGACTCTTCACTTCCGGCCCAGCGTGCCCGGATTACCGTACCGCCTCTTGCCCCCGCTTTTCTTGCGGTATCCATTACTGCGTCCGTATGTCCCTGATTCACTACCATCAGGATCAATCCGTTATTCCCTTTCTGCTCCATTCTCTCACCTCCGTCAAAAACCATTTTTTCTTCTTTCGCAAAAAGAATTGTGGCTATCACATTATTCAGTCCTGTTAAAGGCATATCAAATACAATGCCTTTTGTATCCACGCGTCCTTCAAACTCATCGTTTTTTAACTGATACATCAACCGGTCTATCGTTCCGCCTGCTGCAAAACTGATCAGGACATCCCGTTCCGGACTTCCGATCCCCAAAATTTTCAGCAAATCCGACGTCGCCGTGCCTACCGCAGGACATTGGTAATGAAACGAAATCCCCTGTGAGGAAAGAAGCTTTGCCAAGGGCTTTCCATGGCTTCTTTCCACAATTGCCACCAGCATTTTCACTGATTTTTTACCGCCCATAGCATTTAATCCTCCTCATCAAAATACACAATACAGTCTTCCACACTGCTTAACCGAATCGTCATCCTCTTCTTCATCACTCTGCTTCGGATATTTCCGGATAAACCTAAAAGCTGTATCGTTAAAAGAGGCGTCATGGCAACCATGGCGACAATTCCAAACGCATCCGTCAAAATATTACCGCCCATGGCCTCGCAGGCCCCCATGGCAAGCGGCAGAAGAAAGGTTGCCGTCATAGGCCCGCTCGCCACGCCGCCGGAGTCGAAAGCGATACCGGTAAAAATCTGCGGTACAAAAAAGGTGAGTATAAGAGAAACCGCATATCCCGGAATTAAAAACCACAAAATGGAAATTCCCGTAAGAATCCGCAACATGGAAAGGCCCACCGACAAAGCCACGCCAATTGATAAACTGTGCTCTATGGACTTCTGGGAAATGGAACCGTTGGAAACCTCTTCCACCTGTTTTGTCAGAACCTTTACCGCCGGCTCCGCCTTTACAATGTAATAACCGATCAACATACCGATCGGCAATAAGAACCAACGCTGGCTGCTTCCCGCAATCTGCATCCCGATATACTGTCCGGCGGGCATGAATCCCACGTTCACACCGGTCAGAAAAAGAACTAACCCAAAATATGTATACAAAAGTCCCGATATAATTTTAAGAAGCATGATTTTGTGAAAACGCCTTGATAAAAGCTGGAACACTACGAAAAGCAGAATAATCGGCAGAAGCGCAATTCCCACCTCTTTCATGTAAATGGGAAACGCCCGCATAAATTCTGCCGCTACCGCCTTGGTTGTGGAAAGCTCCGCCAGTGTTTTAGCCGTATAAACCGCTTCCTCGGGACTATAGAAAACACCCAGAATCAAAACCGAAAAAATGGGGCCGATACTGCATAACGCAATCAAACCGAAGCTGTCGTTGCTGGAATTTTTGTCACTTCGTACGGACGCCATACCGATACCCAGCGCCATAATAAACGGAACCGTCATAGGACCGGTAGTCACGCCTCCTGAATCAAAAGAAACCGGAATGAAGGTCTTTGGTGTAAGAAAGGTCAGCACAAAAACAATCAAATAGAAAAAGCACAGCGTATAGGAAAGTGGTATTTTGAATATCATACGCAATTCCGCCGCTACCAGAAAGATCCCCACTCCCGCTGCCACGGTCAGAATCAGTGTCAGATTGGGAATGGCGGGAACCTGCTCCGCCAGTACCTGCAAGTCCGGTTCCGCCATCGTAATCAAGATTCCCAAAACAAGACATACCACCAACGGTATGATCAACTTCCGGGATTTACTTAAGGAAACGCCAATTCCTTCTCCCATTGGAATCATAGCCATATCCGCCCCAAGGGTAAACAGGCCCATTCCCAGTATCAGCATCAGCGCTCCAAACAAAAACAACAGAAAAGTGCCGGTCCGCAACGGCGTTATTGAAATACTTAACAACAGCACAATTGCCGTAATCGGCACCACAGCCGCAATGGATTCCAAAATTTTTTCTTTTAATAATTGATTATTCCGCAATCAGAAACTCCTCTCTGTGTTTTGCAATCGCTTGCTTTGACAAGTTACCATATTAAATAGTAACACATATTTTATCCGCATCGCGTATATCAATGAATCCTTAACAATATTTTATCATTGCTCATAAATTTTAAACTGCTCATAGATTTTATCATACTGAGTCAGAATCGTTTCGTAAATTCCCAGCGTATTATTTCTCTGCTTCTCATAATTACGGATGATCGTATCAAAATTGCCGACTGCCACAGCTACGATCCTAGGACAGATTTTGCCCGCTTCGGCATCTTTTATTAAAATAGATTTTATTTTTTCCGGTTCAAAAGAATCTTTATAGCTTCTTTTTCCGTAAAGGGCGCTTAGAATATCCGCCACCGCTACAATCCGCTGCAGCTGGGTCAATTCCTCTCCCTTAAGCCCGCGGTGATAGCCTGAACCGTCCAGTTTCTCATGGTGTCTGACAGCCACCTCCAAAACCTCGTCGTCGATAATTCCCCTGAGGATTTTCTCAGAAGCGGATACATGCGCTTTCATAACCTGCATCTCATCATCCGTCAGTCTCCTGGGCGCCTCCAGAATTTCAACCGGTATGGCTATTTTACCGATGTCATGCAAAAGCGCTCCGTAATACAACAACTGCAGCTCCTTGGTGGAAACTCGCAGGATTCTTCCCAGCTCCAGCGCAAAGGCAGTTGTTGCAAGCGTGTGCATCACCGTCTGCTGACTTCTGAAATCAATGGTATAAATCAGCATTTCCAGAAACCCTTTTTTATACTTTTCCGTAAAATGAGCGTTTGCAAGCAGGGCGCCCATTTCGTCCTTGTAGCTTCCATCATTCAGCTTTTCCATAATATTGTATTTTGCCTGAGCTTTGTTAAAGGATT
Organism: uncultured Lachnospiraceae bacterium; assembly: GCA_910587935.1. Classification (GTDB taxonomy): domain Bacteria; phylum Bacillota; class Clostridia; order Lachnospirales; family Lachnospiraceae; genus MGBC143606. The sequence continues at coordinate 48,932 of CAJUNP010000004.1, read as the reverse complement.
CCACTGCTTTGGCCGAAAACTCCACGCCGGCATTTTGCGAAAAATAATTTCTGTTCAGCCCGTCCCCGTCCGTACACAGATACATATCCATTTTATCGGCCAGAGTCAGATATTCCGCAATTTTCATATACTGACTCTTTATCATGCCATGCAGACGGAAAGGAAGGTGATGGTACAACACAATTTCCGCTTTGTCCCCAATCGGAGACAGATACCTGAAAAACAGATAACCATAAACGGAATGAGCCCATACCCCCTTCGTTTCCCGGTCCACGATCCTTTTGGAATACCCTGTTTTAATCATACCGATATCATGCATCATACCAATCATAGTATAATCGGCCAGCTCCTGCTCGCTGTAAATGCCGTCCGTCTGCAGCATTTTATATAAGAAATAAGCGGTCACCTCGCCGTGGCGCATGATTCTGACGTCCATAATCTCCAGGGCTTTCCGTATGATATTATAGACATCCTTACTTTGAATTATATTTGTGATACTCATTCAATAACCTTTCTGTTTTACAACCCCTTAATACTCCTGTAAATATGACTCCGCCCCATAATGTATACGGCTCCGCCTTTTCCGACCACCGCATAAGCATCCTCCGGTATGTCCAGACCGGCCGCTGTTTTTCCGTCCTTAAAGCCGTATAACCGGTCGTCTACCGTCCATAATACCTGATCCCGGCCCTGCATCACACCGTATTGTCCTTTCGCACCCACACAGGTTCCGTTTGCCAGATTTCCTCCGCTTGTAACATCAAACGCATAAATTTTCCGCGACTGATCGTCCGTCATGTAAAATGTCTGCCCTCTGACGGCCGCTCCCAGTAAAAGACTCCTTGCCAGATCTATGGTTCCCTCCAGAGCCGTTTTTTTGTCTGGCGCCATATAACAGGCCTCCACCGGTTTTTCCACAATTTCCCGCAACATTCCGTAATAGCTCAGCTGCTGCGGACGATAGACCGTCTGCGGGCTGCAGTTTTTTACATCCGTTTTTTCAAGCGGCGTCATGGTATTATATGGATCTTTTAACGATACCGAATACACCTTTTCACTCCTTTTATAAAACCACGAGAAGAACGGATGAAAATTACTGGTATCGTGACTCATGTATGGCTGTCCGGGCACGGTCTTTTTCAGTTCGGAATAATCTACCGCTGCCAGGAGATTCCCCGCCGTATCTACAGCCAGCGCCGAGGGAATAAAGTGAATATCGTAAAAGGGCAGTACCAGCCGCTTTTTGGGATTAAAACAAAATATTTTTTTCAAAGACTTATCGCACCAGTACAGATTGCCCTCTTCGTCAAAGGCAGCACCCTGGGCAAAATCAAAGCCTTCCGCAACGATTTCATAGTCTCCAGCCGTTTTGAACGCCGGATGTCCGTTCCCGCCTTCTATCACAAGCTTTGCGTACTCCGGAGACTTTCCGTAAAAACCGGTATTCGTATCACGGACTGTCGTTGTAAACACATACTGCATCTGCGCCTTATTATGAATATTTAAAAACCGGATCTGCCTGCAGTCCCAAAGACGAATACCCGTGTCATAAGATCGGTCCACCGCTACCACCCGGAACATGTACAGATTGCCGAAAGCAATATTTTCACAGGAAACCATTTCGATCGGCAGACACTCCATTCCTTCCGCCTTTTCTTCTTCTGTCTGCAGTGCGTAAAAACTCCAGTTTTTCACCCGGTACAGTTTCAATTCGTTACGCACATGATGCTCCAGTGAAACAGCATACATTCTGCCCGGCGTATCCGTATCCGTAATTGCGATTCCCGACTCCGCATAAGGGCTTGCGCTCCAGATATCTTTGAATACGCCGCCTCCGCCTTTCGTAATCCACAGACTGGAATACTGGTAATCCCAGATGCGGTCCGGATTATAATCGGCGGTTCTGCCCGCGTTATATAAATAAGCATAGGCGTTTCTTCCGTCCCGGAACATCAATCCGTGTCCGCCCACAAATTTCACATCGTTCATATAAGAAGACGCGCCCGCCATCCATTTAATTCCCGCCGCCCTCGGATTTTTCCCGGCCGTATCAATTCCGATTCCGCTCACATAAGCAAAACCGCCCCAAGCCGTTTCCAATACGGCTTTAGGAGCGCCGAACCCCGCAAATTCCGGCGTATCGTCCTCAATTACAATCTGCGTTGTAATGGGACTTAAGCCGATTATCGTGCAGTTCTTTTTCATGGTGACCGTATCCGTAACTTTATAAATTCCCTGTGGGAAATACAGCACGGACTCCTGCGAAAGCGCCCGTCTAAGAGCTTCCGTATCATCCGTAACCCCGTCGCCTTTGGCTCCGTACCCGGCCACCGATACCCATTTTTCCATCGGAGGAACCGGCGGTATATCGCCAGCAGGCATTGCAGGAATCTCTTCTACCGGATACGCTTCAAAAATTTCCTGATGGGAGGCTTCCCGTGTATCGCCGTACATGTATCCATACGCATATTCCTCCACCTTGTACGCCTCAGCCACACCGCAAACCGTCTGTTCATTTTCTTCTTTCTTTACAAAAACCGGCGTCTGCCTGCAGAAAATCCGTAAAAGATTCGTCTGCTGGATTACGCTCTCGGTATGATAAAAGGTAACGGCCGCATCTGAAATATTTTCAAAAACACAATCCTCCAGATACAGTTTTTCCCACGCTTCCGGTATGTAAAGGGAAAAAGCCTTCGGCGTATCGGAAATTTTCAGTCTGAAGCCTGTAAACCCGGTTGTCGCGCTTAATACGGCGGCTTTCCTTTGTCCCTCAAATACGGAATCCAAAAGAACAAACGGCCATCCCGGCGAAGTCATCCGGCAGACAATCCCATAAGCGCCGCCTGAAAAGGTCAAATCCTCCATCTCATTACCCACGTCAAACAGCCCTGCAAGGCCGTCTCCAAGGTCAAAATGACAGTGACTGATAAAGCCGTGCTGGGCAAAGTGCGCCCGAATGCAGACCGCACCCGGGTTCCCTTCTTCTATTCGAAAATCTATATTACTTAAAGCGCTGTAAAAGGTCGCGCCGTTGGCATCCTTGGGATTCTCTGATTCCGTATTTTTTTCTCCGATAAACCAAAACAGATATTTTGCCCCCGGATACCCTTCCATAAAGGCTTCCATAAATCCGGGCGCTTTTTTTGCTTTCCCGTCAAACCCCGCCGTAAAGGGAGGAAGTACAAAAACCGGCCGCTTTCTGCCATAACCGATCAGGCGGACAGAAGGCGGAATTTTGACCATATCCTTCAGCGGATACTCCCCTTCCGGTATGTACAGAATACCATACTGCTGTTCCTGCACCAGCCTGTTAACCGCTCCCTGAAGAATTCCGCTTACGTCTTCTTTCTCATCTGCCAGCTCCGGAAATTCTTCCTGTGTAAAAAAGATTCCCATAGGGTCCTGAAATTTCTCACGATATACCGATTCCCTGCCATACCACATTCTTTTCACGTCCTTTTCATCAGATTTTCCTGCCTGTCACAAGCAATAAAATTATAACATAAAAGAACGTATATTGCATCAGAAACCGTTATTTAATTTCAGGCATATACCGCTGTGTAGTGATATTTATTTTAATACCAATCCAAAATTTGCATCCTGATGAAAGTTTGCCAGACTATAACATATGAATACTTCATCAATTCCCGTTTCTTCCATGAACTGGCTCACATCCGCCCGGTTATAGCGGAAATCCACAATATATATTTCCGAATAATGCGGCGTCAGGAAAGGAGCCATGGAATCAAAATAAGAATCACGGATAACCAGGAGCTTAGGCGCGTCCCAGTTATCTGTCCGCAGTATTGCAAGAGGCTGATTACCCCCCAGAAACATAGAATATTTATCTTTTTTCTCCAGCCGGCTTTCATCATAAAGCAAGCCGTCCGCAGTCGTTTTTCCTTCTACCCGTTCTACCTGTATTCCGTCCTCCTCCACATAAGTTGTAATTCTGTCGGGAGCAATCCAAAACGCCCCCGTCTTAGAATATAAAGTTCCGTAAAATGTTTCGCTGCGAACGGTTTCGGTATAATCCGATAAAGCAACGGCCGCTTCTTTCTTTGCCTCCATAAACGCCCGGTAGCCATAGTAAGCGCCCAGCGATGTCCAGTGATGATCCGTCCGGTAAAAGAGCGCTTCCTCCCGGCGCTCCCATAAAGCCCCGTACATATCCACACAGACAACGTCTGTCTCTTCCGTTTGTTTATACAATTCCCGGATAACCTCTTTTTGATCCGGCTCCGGCAAAAAAGGAAAAAAGCGGTCTCTGTTTATTTCCACACTGCCCGGAATCAATGCAAAATAAACTTTTTTATCCGTATTATCCAGAAAGCGCTTTAACGCCTCCATATTTTTATCAAGCTGTTTTTCGTCAAGATCCTGAAGCTGTTCCGCAAGATATCCGTCCTCACCGTAATAAACGCCGTTATTAATCTTCTTTCCCAGCGTCCTCTCACCCAGACTCTTGATCCGTATAAAGGCGTCCCTTGCCACAAACTGGTCGGTCATATACGTTTCATATTCTTCCATAAACTTACCGGAAAGAACCGTCTTTAGCTCCGCTTTCGGTCTCTGCGCCAACATCCGGTTTTCCATCTGGGAAAACAGACGGTCCTTTGTAAACAGATTGGCCGCCGCAATTCCATATAAAAAAAGAAGAAACAGACCCAGTATAACATAATCACTTTTTCTGCCTTTCATAAGTACCTCCCTCTAAAACCGAAAATATAAAAACGGATTATATGTGGAATCCACCAGATACGCCGTCGCCAGCAAAAGTCCCGCGCAGATGCATACCGTCTCAAACAGACTTCCCACCATTTCCCAAATACGCCCTCTTCCCTTCTTTGGAACAAAAAACTTTTCAAACAGCTGTTTTCCCCAGGGAAGGCTTGCAAGTATCAAAATCACAAACAGCAGCGCATAACCGGCAAGCTGAAACAAATCTCCCGCCTCATATACGGCAGCGCCGTTTAACCCGGTCAACGCTCCCCAATAGCCCTTTTTATCCGCCATGTCCGGCAGCGCAAAGATTGCCCATCCGACAATCATAAAAAAACAGGCATATATATGGCAAAACCAGGACGGCATCTTTTCCAGCCGTTTTAAAAGCCACAGCTTTTCCGCCATTAAGAGTAACGCATAATACAGACCCCAAAGTAAAAATCCCACATGCGCCCCGTGCCAGATTCCGGTTGCCGCCCAGACAATGAAAATATTGATCATCCACCTTGCCCGGCCTTTCCGGTTGCCCCCCAGAGGAATATACAGATAATCACGGAACCAGGAAGACAGGGAAATATGCCAACGGCGCCAGAATTCCGTCACGGAACGTGATATATAAGGGTAATTAAAATTCATTTTAAAATCAAAACCAAGCATTTTTCCAAGGCCCACCGCCATATCGGAATACCCCGAAAAATCAAAATAAATTTGAAATCCGAAGGCAAGCAGCCCGATCCATGCCCCCAGTACGCTTAACTGCCCGGTTTCAAGCTGCCTGTAATAATTCCACAGTTCTCCGATCGAATTGGCAAGCAGTACTTTTTTACATAAGCCGACGGTAAAGCACCGGATACCCTCCCGCATTTTGGCTACGCCGTAAATCCGGCTTTTCAGCTGCGCCGCCAGATCCTTGTACTGTAAAATGGGGCCTGCTATTAACTGCGGAAACAAGGTCACAAATACGGAAAAATCCACAAAATTCTTTTGCCCCTCGCAGGTTCCCCTGTAAACGTCTATAATGTAAGAAAGCTTCTGGAACGTGTAAAAAGATATCCCTATAGGTAAAGACACGGAAAGAAGCGGCAAGTCTCTAAAGAGTCCTACCGCCTGCAGTGATTCTGCCGTGAATACAAAATATTTAAAGAAAAACAGAAGTCCCAGATTCCATACTGCCGATACGGCCACCAGACACTTCGCCAAAACCTTTTTATTCCGGTACTTTTCAATCCCAATTCCCAGAATATAATCTGCCAGAATAGATACAAGCATCAGCAATACGTAAACCGGCTCGCCCCATCCGTAAAAAAACAGATTAAAAACAAGCAGCGCCGGATTGCGCCAGCGGGCCGGTAACAGGTAGTATAGCAACAGCACTATTGGTAAAAATGCGAACAGGAAAAGCAAACTGCTGAAAAGCATTGCGGGGAGACTCCTTTTTGTATTTACTATAGCATTTACTGTATGAAGAAATTTATTACATTTTTCTCTTTAATAATATACCAAACTAAGATTATATTAGTCAATACGGCCATATATACGGTATTACATAATTTTAACCCATCTTTGTTCGCGATCGCTTTGGAGGCATGCTTCTATAATATTCATGATGCGGGCGCCTGTTAAAAAGTCTGCGGATACTGCCTGACGGCCGGGATTCCTGATTTTTCCGTAGAAATCGTTGATTCCGTTTGTGAGGGCGTCCGTCCATGCGGCGGGATGTCCTTCGGGCAATTGTGCGAAGGCTTTTGCATAATCGGTCAGATAACCGGCTCCGGCGTAACAATCTTCATTACCGCCATCCCGGTTTCCGATCCGTAAATGATCCGGACGTTCCTGTTCCCATGTAAGGGATTTTTCTTTACCGCTGACACAGATTTTCAGTCCGTTTTTTGCTCCCGCACAGACCTGGGACACATAAAACAATCCCTGAATCCCGCCGTCAAATTCCGCCATAATATATGCGGCGTCTTCGTTTTCAACAGGAACCGTCTCGTATACGCCTCCAGCGGCTTTTTCAAAGGTCTGTGTGCCGCCTGTCGGCTTTTTCCGAAAAGGATACACCCGAATCCGTTTCGCATATACGGCCGTAATATCTTTTCCGAGAACATACTGCGCCAGATCGAAGCAATGAGAACCGATATCCGCAATGGCACGGCTTTCTCCCCCAGCCGCCGGATTCATCCTCCAGTTATAATCGGTTTCGTACAAAAGCCAGTCCTGCAAATATTCCCCGTATACCATAACCGGTTCTCCGATTCCACCCTGACGGATCTGTTCTTTTATTTCATGAACCATCACGTGGTTACGGTAATTAAAGTTTACGCCTGTCACAATCCCCGCGTTCTCTGCCATGGCCGTAAGCCTCTCCGCCTCTTCTGCTTTAAGTGTCAGGGGTTTTTCACAAAATACCGGGATTCCCGCCGCCAGAACGTCCCTGCTCATTGTATAATGCAGGCTGCTGGGCGTACAGATATGAACTGCGTCCGGTTTTTCCTTTGCAAGCATCTCTTCATAATTTGTGTAAAAAGCGGGAATAGCCAGATTTTGAGCCATTTCTTCTCCCATTTTTTCATTGATGTCCGCCAGTGCGGTTACTTCCGTACCCGGAACCCTCCGAATTGCCTCCACATGCTGTTTTCCAATAAATCCCGCGCCGATCACGGCGATTTTCAAACGCTTCATGCCATACCCTCCTATCTGCTCCGGCCGTCCAGAAACGGACGTATATACCTGGCGGCCGTCAGGATTCCTTCCTTTACTTTTTCATCCGACCCTTCAAAAGCACGGTCTTCAATTTCAAGACAGACCGCCCCCTTATATCCTGTTTCCGTCAATGCCCCGATAAAACGATTCCAGTCCACATCCCCCATTCCCGGAATTCTGGGCTCCATATATTGCAGCGGCAGGGCCATAATTCCCACCTCGCGAAGCTTGTCCGGGTTCAATTTAATATCTTTAAAATGTACATGAAAGAGTCTGTCCCGAAATTCATAAACGGGACGGATATAATCCATCTGCTGCCAGATAAAATGGGACGGATCAAAATTAAGCCCCAGATTCGGACTGTCCAGTCTTGCAAATATTTCCCGGAACAATGCCGGCGACGTTGCAAGATTCTGCCCACCCGGCCACTCGTCTTCGGTAAACAGCATCGGGCAGTTTTCAATTCCGATTTTTACGCCTTTGCTTTCCGCATACCGAAGCAGCGGCGGCCATACCTTTTCCATTTCAGCCAGATTCTCTTTTACGCCTTTATGCTGCATCCTGCCGATAAAGGTGGTCACCATCCCGATGCCCAATTCGGCGGAGGCCGCAATCAGTTTCTTTAAATGCTCTCCGTAAAAAGCTCTCTTTTCCAAATCTTCGTCCATTATATTGGGATAATACGCCAGCGAAGAAATCTCTACCTTCTTCTGTCTGCATATGCTCTCTATTTCCCCGCAGCGTTTTGCATCCAGCTCTTCCACATTAAGATGACATACTCCCGCATAACGTCTGGCGGCCTTCTCCACAGGCCAGCAGGCCAGTTCCACACATTGAAAACCGTTTGCCGAGGCAAATTCCATAACTTCTTCAAAATCGTAATGTTCCTGAATCGCGCTTAAAATCCCAAACTTCATGTCAAATCCTCCTTACCAAATAAATCAGGGCGCAGATGCGTCATATCCGTCGGATTCTTTTCCACCCTCACAATCGGATTGGGACAGTACACATTGTAAGTTTCCCGGGAATTCATCTTAATATAGGTTCCGGGATCGTTTAACGCTTCCTCTTCCTCTCTGGTAGGACGTTTCGGCCTGGTATATACGTATGCAATATGCGGATACAGACTGTCTCCGGGAACTTTTCCGAAAACGCTCTGCTTCGTATGGAAATACAGCGCCGTATATCCCCCGGCGTCAAGATGCGCAAGCCCCCGGGGCAGTATCACCAGATCTCCCGCCGTAAAATGATACGTCTCCTCTTCGCAGGTTTCGTCTCCCACTCCGATCGTAACCGTTCCGGAACCCGACAAAATGAATTTATACTCTTCAATATCCGGGTGGGAATGGGAATCAAAAGGACGGTCCAGATCGGAAGACGCCAGCTTCTCCGCCAGATTGCAAATGGCAATATCATCCGTCCAGGTCAGCGGATAACTGGACTGTTTTAATCCTGCGTTGGCATTATAAACCGCCGGAGCATCCGTTCTTTTTAACACTCTTGCCCCCAGAATCTGCGCGTGCTTACCGGCTTCCCTTCTGTTTTCCTCCGTATGGGTCTGGGGATCGCAGGGCGTAACGTCGCGGTACAATTCGTCGATATCATACCTGGATGCCGGCTTCAAGCCCTCCGGCGCCTTGTGCAAATCCGCGTATTCTCTCGCAGCCTCCCGTTTTCCCATGGATAGGCAGCAAGACATCACCTGATCAAAATAGAGAAGCTCCCCCTCCTGGTCCTGCAATTCTTTTCCGGAACACACCGGCTTTTCTCTGACCCACACCGGATGGGGAAAACGTTCGTCGCCGGCCACCGTACCATACACACTGCATCTTGCATGGAAACAAACGGCATTCCATTCCCCTTCCATACGGTACGGAATATTCCTTGGAACAATTACCAGCTCCTGCTCCCCAAAATCATAGCGTTCCTGTTTTTCGTTCCCTTCACCCACAAACAACGTTCCCTCGCCGGCTAAAATATAGAGATAAACGTTTACTCCCGGATGCGCCTGCAGCGTCCATGGACTGTTTTCATCCGTATCTTTCTTCTTTTCTATGTAACTGAAAAATCCCAGATCATTCAATTCGCTTAAAGGGTAACACCACTGTCTGCAGGACGAAAACGAATCATATACTGGAACGGCGTCCCGCCCCCGCAGAATTCTTGCCCCCGGAACCAGCGGATTTTTTGCCGCTTCCCTTCTGTCCCGTTCGCACTGCTTTCTGTTTTCTTCCGTTCTTTGAAACGGCATCGATATTGTGTACATATAAATCCTCCTTGTTTTGCGAAGCAAAATGCGACTGCTCATGCAGGAGCAGAGGATTTTCCTCCTTTACTTTATGCCTTTACGCCGCCCGCCATTATTCCGTCCATAATATTCTTTTCGAAAACCATAACAAAAAGAATAATCGGAGCCAGTATAATACATCCCATCGCACTGAGAAGATCCCATGGAACATCGTAGGCATTGGCTCTTGGAAGCGTGGAAATCCCGATTGTCAGCACTTTGATATTCTGTGTGAAAAACAGCGGGATAAAAAACTCATTTAAGCAGGTAATAAAATTAATAATACATACCGTGGCCACCGCCGGTTTCATCAGCGGCAGCGTAATAAACAACAGCTTTTGAAAATGTCCGGCCCCGTCGATTTCGGCCGCTTCCTCAATCGATACCGGAATACTGCTTAAATAGTTGCGCAGAATCAAAATGGTAAAGGGAATCAGCGCGCTGGTATATAACAGCGTCAGTCCCGGATATGTATCGATCAGATCCAGCTTATTCAAGTAGTCATACAAAGGTCTTGCCGTGACAATCGCCGGAATCAGCGCCGAAAAAACAATCATCCCGTAAGCTGCGGAAAGCGCTTTGCTTTTATACCGTTCAAAGGCATAGGCCGCCATAACACAGATTACGGTAGAAACCACGAGTGTAATTCCCGTTATCAGCATGGTGTTGCCAATCTGCGGCAAAATTCCTACCGTTTCCACCAGCGTCCTGTAGCTGTCCGCCGTTACGCTTTCCGGAATCCACCGGATCGGACTGGAAAACAATTCCGTCGAAGGCTTCACGGAAGAAATAAATACCCAGTAAAGCGGCAGCAGAATGATAACCGCTATAAAAATTGTCGCCAGCCAGCGCAGGCACACAACAAAATTTCTTTTCATCTTTCTTTTCATGTTCAGACCCGTCCCTTCCCATGCCCGTATTAGATTTTCCGGTAACAGGCATTAATCCGAAATCTTTTTGACTGCAAGCAGATTTAACCCGCAAAGCAGCAGCATTATTAAAAACAGGACTACCGCGATGGCGGAAGCATACCCCAGATTCAGATTGTTAAACGCTTCGATTAAAATTCTATAGGATAATACCGAAGTACTGTCATAAGGACCCCCGGAAGTCATGGCATAGACCAGTTCAAAACTGGTAATTCTCCACATGGTGAAAAATATGGATATAGTCAGCACGGTTTTTGCGATGCTTGGAACGGTTATCCGGAAAAATGTACTGACGGTCCCAGACCCGTCTATTTTGGCCGCCTCATAAATATCATCCGGTACAAACTGCAGCGCAGCCAACACAAGAATTGCAAAAAACGGAACATCCTTCCATAAGTCCACCAGAATCACGGCCGCCCTGGCCGTGCCGGCATTTACCAGCCAGTCAAAATGAAACCCCGGAACCACTCTCGCAATCAAATCGTTTATAAATCCGTATGTACCGTTAAATCCCCATCTTGCGGCTCTTCCCGCGACAATCATGGGCATGGCCCAGGGAATCAGGACAATGGTTCTTAAAAACTTCTTCCCTTTAAATTTTACATTTAACATAACCGCAAGCAAAACGCCCAAAACCACATGGAAAGCCATGGAGACCACCGTAAATACTACCGTGAACTGTAAAGACACGCCGATCTTCGCATCCCCAAACAGCTTTAAATAATTGCCAAAACCAATAAATTCCCCGTTTCCTCCCCGGATCATATCAAGGTTTCGAAAACTGTTGAGAAAGGTCATACAGACAGGATAAATGGTTGTAAATCCCCGGATCAGAATAACCGGCAGAATCAAAAGCCAGGGCATCCACGCCGCCTTTTTTCCCTGCACCTTCATTGTCGTCCTCCTTTCTAAAGTACAGGAGGGTTTTCCCTTAAAAGGCGCCCTCCTGTTTCGTGTTTATTTACCGGTTTCCTCCGGGAAGTATGTTTCCATGCACTTTTGCATATCCGCAATATACTGATCAAAGCCGATTTCGTCACTGATATATTTTTGGAACAGGGAACCTACTTCATTAATATATTCCATGGAATTTGTAGGAAGCGGACGGGGTACCAGCGTCGTATCCGCCAGATAACTCTTTAACTGTTCAAGACCCGGTACGTTAAATTCGGGATCTTCCACCACATCCGTTCTTGCCGGCAATCTGGAAAAAGTCTCTCCGTAAACCTTCTGTCCTTCCAGACTGGCCGCCCACTGTAAAAAGATTTTGGCTGCTTCCTTATTCTCGGAAGCGGCGTTCATCACATACTGCCACCCGTTGGCGTAAGCTTCTTCTCTTCCGAGGTTAAGCATAGGCGCTATATAAATATCATCCGTACCGTACCGGCCTGCGGCCTCATAGGTAGGCATAAAGCTGGAATAATTCAGCATGGAAGCGGAAGACCCGTCCATAATTCTCTGATTCAGCTCCGTATACTGATCCGCCAGCTGGGAAATAGGGGTATACTTTTTATCTACCATTTCTTTTAAAAATTTCACGGCTGCCTGCGTATTTTCATTGGACCAGTCATACATATCGCCGTCAAACAGATTAACAAAAGCTCCGATATCATTCCAGACGTATGTCTGTTCCCATCCTCCGCCGTATCCGTATACGCCGTCTTTTGAAACCTTTTCCAAAAACTGTACAAAATCTTCTTTTGTTTTAACCGATTCCATTCCTGCTTCCTGTACATATTTGGAATTAATCCAGAAACAGAAAATTTCCATAAACATGGGCACGCCTTTTCCATCGCTCATTTCAATAAACGATTCCGGAAATCCGGCTTTCACCTCATCCGTCAAAATATCGTCCAGGGGTTCAAGAAAACTGGTATCCCGCAACGCAAGAATCATTTCCTGATCAACCGAGAGAATATCGATGCTGTCATCCCCGGAAGATAAAACCGTCATAACCTTAGCGGTCCGGTCGTCCGTATTGGTAGGCATGGGAATCACTTCAATCTCCAAGCCGGTCGCCGCCTGCGCCGCATCGATATAATCCTGAAAATTAGACTGGGTTGCCGCATCATCCGCAAAAAGAGTTATCTTCCCTGTGCTTTCCGATACCGGTTCGGTCTGTGCCACGGATTCCTCTTCAGGATCAGCCGCGTCAACCGAACTGCTTTCCTTTTGCACGTCCCCGCCGCTTTGTTCCTTTTGGGGACTCCCGCATCCGACAAATAATCCCGCCGACAAAGACATACAAAGCAACAAACTGATTACTTTCTTTCTCATTTCTTATCCTCCTTCGTTTTCTGTGATACGTTTATTATAGGAGCTGTCCGCCCGTAAATAAATGCATTATTTTACGGCTCTTTTATAAAAAATTACGTTCCTGATTTTTCCTGTTTAACTTTCTTGACACGGAAAAATAATTTTCTTATTATAATGGCATCCTATCAAATAAAGCAGGTAACGCCAATGAAAAAAAAACCGTTCAAAAGAATTTCTTTTATTCATTCCGTATTAAATAACGTATATAAAAAACTGGTCTTTTTAACGCTGCTGTGCAGTCTCCTGCCGCTTTTACTTGTAAGCGTTATATCGTACCGGCTGTCTTACCGGATATCCAAAAATCACACCATCGATTCCTTAAAGGCAACCAATACGCAGATTGCGCTGAATATCGACAATCGTTTAAAGCAGGTCGAGCAGCTTTCCGGCACTATTACTTTTTACCTTTATAACCTTTATAATACCCCTTTGCGCCCTCTTTCTTCTTATTTGAAAGTATTTTCGGACAGTAAAAACAATCTGGGCACTATAAAAGGAACCTTTCATCTTTTCCAGATCGATGTGTTTCTTCCCGAAGACCGTTATATGGATGCCGGCGGAAACCGGGTTGACTTTTTCCCCATTTCCGGCATCCGGGATTACAACATGACGCCGGAGGCTTTATACCGGCAGGGTTCCTCTCCCGTTTGGATTCCGAACAAAAACCTGCAGTTTCCGGCGTCTTTTTCACCCGCCCCGCAGAATGTATATACCTGCTGGTACGCTTACCGTGATATTGATAACGAAACCCTGCACTATGCATTTGCGTGCCATATCAGACAGCAGGAGTTTTCCTCCATTTTGGCTAACGGCCGGAATTTTGACGCGCAAAGCTTTGTCATCGATCAAAACGGAACGATTGTGATGGCTGCGGACGAGTCAAAAATCTGCACCCCTTTTGAAAATGCCGGCTCTCTTTGGGAATCCAAAGATCAGTCTTTCGAAGTGGATCGGAATCTTTTTGTTGTGCAACCTGTTTCTGATCGCGGCCTGCTGCTTGTCACGCAGATTCCCATGTCCTATATCAGGCAAAGCAGTAACGTGCTTCTTACTTTCCTGATTCTGGCCATCGTATCGATTATCTGTTTCAGTATTGTGCTCAATGTGTCCGCCTCCAAGATTTTCACACGCAGGCTGGATATCCTCACCCGTGTCATGGAATCCCTGAAGGCAAGCAAAAACAGGGAAAGTCTCTCCCTGCTTATTCCGATGACCGGAAAACCGGAAGCCGCCCGGGACGAAATTGATCAGCTTGCCTGTACCTATGAACAAATGGTAGTTGAAAATGACGCTTACTTTGAAAAATTATTGGAATTGTCCCTGCAGACCGAAAAATTGAACTTCCGGCTGCTCCAGTCCCAAATCAACCCGCATTTTCTGTTTAATACCTTAAATACCATTGTTTCCTGTCAGTCGCTGGGAGATATTGAACTGGCTTCGCAAACCATTATAAATCTTTCTCAGTTTTACCGGCACCTCCTGCACGACCCCGATGTTCTCATACCGTTCCGGCAGGAGCTTTCCATAACGGAGCTTTACCTGAAGCTGGTCAGCGTATGTAAGCCGAATGTGATTACCTGGGATTTTTCCGTAGACGACGGAATTGAATATTTTTTGACGTGTAAGTTTATTTTTCAACCATTCGTGGAGAATTCTATTACACATGGTATTGCGGACTCCGGACAGTCCCTTCATATCAAAATAGAAATCCGCTATGAAGAAGATTCTCTCCTTGTCCGCATCTGCGATAACGGACGCGGAATAACGCCGGAAAAACTCCGGGAGCTTTCCGACACCTTTGGCAGACATGTTGCCGATTACAGCCGGCATTTCGGACTGGGAAATGTAAATGTCCGGCTGACCCCGTATTTTGCGCCGCCCTGCACCTGTATTCAGGTGGAAAGCTCCGGCGGCGGAACCGTTTTTTCTTTCTATTTAAAGCAAATTTATAAGGAGGACTCCCATGACTTACCGGATACTGATTATTGACGATAACAAACCCCTTGCTGACGCGATAAAAAACGGCATTGACTGGGAAGCTTTCCATGCGCAGTCTGTCCGCGTGCTCTATGACGCCCTTTCCGTATACGATATATTACAAACGGAGCAGATCGATCTGATCATCTCCGATATCCGCATGCCGGGACTGTCCGGTCTGGAAATGGCCAGACATATCCTGTCCGAAAATTACGATACAAAAATTATTCTCATCAGCGCCTATGAAGACTTTCAATATGTACAGGAAGCGATTCGCATCGGCGCCGTTGACTATATTGAAAAACCGGTAAATTTTGATTATCTGCAAAGTATCGTAAAAAAAGCCCTGCAGCAGATTGAAGAAAAACGGCAGATAAAGAAACAAATTGAAGAAAGCAAGCCCGCCATGAAAGAAAAACTGTTCCAGTATCTGTTATGGCACACCCCTTCGGAAACCCGCTACCAGTTCCGGGATTATCCCGCTTTTCTTTCCATGAATACGGAAAGCAGCTTTCATTTGTGCCTCATAGTGAAGATCATCAATGCGGCCCAATACCAGAAAGAGGCCGGACTCGTTCGTTATCTGACGGACATTATGGCTTTTCAGAACCTGATCCTGAAAGGTTTTTCTTCGTATACGCTCTCTTATTTGCTGCAAAACGGAAGCTCTCTGATTTTATTTTTAGGCCGGACCGTTAAAAATCAGGAACAACTATACCATCTGGTTCAAGAAGACCTGGCGCCCCTTCTCCACACCCCGTCTCCCTTCCATGTATGCATCGGAATCGGCAGTCCTGTACGTTCCTTTTGGAATCTGCGCGAATCCTGTGAGAACGCGCGTCTTGCACTGGATTATCGTTTTTTTCTTCCGGAAGAACGTCTCTTTTACTGGCGGGACCTTCCGCAAAAAAATTTTTTGCCGGATATGAATCTGGATACAAAATGCAATGAAATCATAAAACTGATCTGTAAAAACCGGCAGGAAGAATTAAAAACATATCTGGATGCCTTATACCAGGATTATTTTGAGCGTAACATAAGCCGTACCGGATTACTGCTGGCAGTTTCGGATTTATCCGGCAGAATTATGAGTTATCTTATGAAAATGGGCGTATCGGCGGATTTCATTGAACAAATGCCTGTGAATTACGGAAAAATGGAATCTTTAAAAACCGGAACCGAGCTGTTTGCCTGGTTATACCGATTGTGTATTCTTGCATGCAAAGAGCTGGAGTCCTCCGTTTCTTTCTATCAGACCCGGCTGGCTTCCATGGCGGCTTCCTATATCCGGGAGCACTTTGCGGATTCCGGTCTGAACCTGAATGAAATTGCGGAATATGTAAACATCACGCCCTCTCATTTAAGCGCCGCTTTTAAAAAACATACGGGAGAAAACATCAGCGACATGATTGCCCGGACGCGTATTGCATACGCCGCCGAGCTTTTACTGAATTCTAACTTTTCCGTCAGGGAGATCAGTGAAAAAGCGGGATTTTCCAATCAGTATTATTTCAGCTCCTGCTTTAAGAAAATTATGGGAATAACGCCTTCACAGTACCGGAGCGGGGAGGAGGAATAAAGATTCCGGCGGGCTGCGGGAAGGAATATCCCTTTGCCCGTCAGAGATTTATATACTAAACTACTTCTTATCTTGATACCACGCTTTCCATTTTTGTAAAAACTGATCCTCGTTTTTCTCGCAATCCAAATCGGCTAATTTTTCCAAAAGAACATTGCTGTCACCATAAATCACACTTAAGTTATCGTCAACAAGGTCATCCGCTCCAATAATGAAATCATACCCTGCCCACTGCAGCATATGAATATATTTTAACGGAGTTTTTTCGGTAACACCCCAGTTGCCGTCAAGAACGCTGATCCAGTAAAAATTCTTATCCCTGAGAATAATCTCATCCCCCTTAATTATGCCTCTATAAAACAGACATCTCGCCAATTGCTCTTTGGTTCTGTTCTGAATATTCTTCCCATGTCTTTCCTTTCCGCCGCCGGATGATTTTGACTGAATAAACACAGGCATATTTAATTTATTGGAAAATAATATAAAATCTTCCGACCCCTTTCCCAAATGGGCATATCCTCCCCAATCCAGCAATAATTCAATTACTGCCTCCGCCGGATTAAAAAAGGAACGGGACTGCCACAACTTTTCCCACTTTTCCTTCCGGTAGTTTTCCCATTCCCGTCCACTTCTTGCCCGAGTTTCCACACTCCGGTCATATGCTGCCTGCATACATTTCCTGATAATCTCATTTGCTATATCGGAGGGAAGATTACCCTCGCATCCATGCTTAAGAATATAATTATATGTATTAATCCTCAAGCTCGAATCAATTGGCGGCTTTTGAGTCAGCAAACAATGACTCCACTCTTTGGCCAGCTGCTCCCATGTTGTCTGATGTTTCAGAGAAATCAAAGATGGGTTGCCTTTAATCTCCCTCAATTTTTCTTTAAACTCCGAATCCCATGTAAACAACACTTCATCATAAAAATATTCGAATGCCTGTAATACATATTTCAACCATGCTTCTTTAACAATGCCAACCACAAGAACCGCCCTGATTTGCGGATATTTTGATTTAAGCAATAACAATTCGCCTAATTTTAACTGCAATTTATTCTCATTGCTGTGTCCGGGTGTATCCGGATCGCAGTATGTAACGGATACAAACGCTTCCGGATTCTGATTATTCGGATAACAGTTGTCAACATCAAGATCATACTTTATATTTTCATATTGATAATATACCACTCTCCCCTTTTTCCATCCCAGGTATTCTCTGATACGTTGTTCCAACTCCCTGCTTGTAACCTGTACATTCTTTAAACTGTCGCTCTGATTTTCATACGCCATATTTCCTAATTCTCCTTTTCCATAATCACAATCGATTCTCTTACCTTAATTTTTCCATATTTCTGCATCTGCTGCGGACTGTTGCCTTTCTTTCTTGCCACTATGATTTTCTGCGGCTTTAATCCAATACTTTCTCCAATTTTGCAAAGTAAATGGTCCACTGGTATCACGACGCCGTTCCACCTGCAGTTGCCGACTACAAACGCCATTCTGACGCCGGGTTTACTGTTATAGAACAAATTTTTTAAAACATCATATAAATCGTTAAAATATCCTGCAATCATATTAGGAATCTTCGCATTATTACTTTTCAGACGCATAACCTTTTCCAGAATCGTATTTACTTCAGGAATAACCGACTCAGGAATTTCCGGCATAATTCCATCTACATGGGAACATATTGACCGATTAACGAGTTCCTTATAATCTTTCATATCCTTCACCATTTCAAGTACGCTTAATTCAGCTTTCTGCTGTGCGAAATAATTATTTCTGTTTAAATATGGCGGCGAAGTAATGATTATATCAAATTCTGCCTTCTGCGGAAAACCTGCTTTTATATTGCAGCAACAAGCCTCCCCTTTCCCCGATAATTTTGTATTACAGATATCATCCAGCATTTTTTCCAATCGTTTTATATAGATATCCTTAATATCAGCATGATCATCTATAACGGAAATATTTAATTTATTTGTTCCGACATTTTCTTTATTTAAAAACCTGTAATGAGACCCGTGCTTGCGGATATGACTGATTTCTTCTAAAATTCCCACTAAAGCCATCAGAAAAAAATCCTTTACATCCTGATTTTCCTTTAATTCTCTAATCCATTTTTTAATATAATTAATTTGCAAAAGAATTTCATGTGAGAATGCTTTTTCCATATACGACTCAAAGGCAATTCCATTGCTTGCCATATAACCGGTTTCCGTGTTTTTAAACTGCTTTACCGCTCCCTTTAATTTTTGAACATCCCACTGCCGTAGCTTTACATTAGAAACCCATACCATAAGCGGAGAAATATCTGTTCCAAAAGATGTATAACCCTTTTTTGCCGATGCAAGCAAAGTTGTTCCGCTCCCGCAAAATGGATCAAATATTATCCCTTTTCCATCATACTGCAGTTCTTCTAATAACCGGTACACCAAAGCCTCCGAAAACCCCTGTGTGTAACTGTACCAGCTGTATACCGGAAGCTTCTTGCTCTCCTTAAAAGTCACCAGATTTCTGTAAGATTCATCTATCACATGCAATTTGTTATATTGTGTTAACTCAACCGGGTAATACAATTCCCGTTCCTTATCCGATAAATCTGTATACAGAGAATCCTTCCGTTTGTCCGTATGCATAAATTTCGTCTTGTATATTTCTTTTTCTTCCAACTTCATTCCATCCATAATAATTGAATCAACCTTAACCTGTTCGGCTCTCGATTCCAAATGAAAATCTATCAGGTAACTCATAATATCCCTTTTATTTTTATCTGATAACTTAAACTTTCCTGCAACATAATCGTTAAAATAAATCTTGTTTTCCTGTTTACTTCCGTCTTCTAACCTGTTTTGCAAATCCACCATTTCGCTCTCAGTAACGGCAGGCAGGTATAATTCCTGAAAGTGCCTTTTTAACATCCGAAACCATCCGCTATGCAGTACCGTACCACATAAACGCAGCTGAAATTCCATGACCGGAGTATTTAAAATATGACACCATACCTTCAATTGCCCTGCTCCCATATTGCCTTCGGGCAGTATCGCATAACCGGAGCCAAAACAATATTCTCCCTTTTCATCAAATGCAAAATCAGCGACCGGCATCATTTCTTTACTTAATATTTTAGGAATACTTTGAATTTCCATATTTTGCGGACGCAAATAAGCATACCATGTTGTCTTTGATTCGTGTGCCAGTTTATCTTTATTCGCACATAATATATCATAAACATGGGGAGCGCTTTTTTTCAAATCCTGCTCATCAGCAAGCAATAGTTGATTTCCCTGTTCTTTATATGGCCAAATAATTTGTTTATATTTTTCAATGCATCCGCCTTTAATATCGTCTCCCCTGATATATTTTCGTATAAAGTCACGTTCCAGACCAGTTACCTCTTTTACAATATATACGTCGTTTGCCCCTGTCCTAAAGCCCTGAAACACACCAAAAATCCCAGCAAATCCAATTCCGTTTTTATGTATTTTACGCAAAATCTCCTGTTCCATTTTTCCTTCCAGATTCCATCTGCTTCCATAGAACTCATCGGTAAGAACCCGATATGAGGATGCAGATTGTAACAACCGCAATATATTTTTTTTATCTTTATTTCTTTTAAATCTTGTTACAACAACAGAATCCTTTTTATTTTTACTTTTTTTAATAAACAAAATGCACGTATATGTTGTTTTATCCGCAAACAATTGGGCATCCCTGAAATCGACAACCTCCAATAAGCAATATTCGTTTTCAATTACTGAACGTAATTTTCTGCCATAGTCGCTGTCCATTATTTTATTCGTCAGTATTAAAGCAACAATTCCGCCCTCTTTTACCAATTCCAAAGACCGGTAAAGAAACGGCGCCGAAAGATCAAAATTGCCGTCCGCCACCCTGAAATATTTCTTTCTGATTTTATCTGCATATTCTTTATCAATATTCTGATATCTTACATAGGGCGGATTCCCTATAACCATATCACAATCCGCCAGCTGATCTGTGTATTGAAACAGACTGTCGCCGCACAGCAATTCAATTCTGTGACTGAAAAAATAAATTTCAGACAACTGAATATATAAATCCTTTTTATCTACCCCAATTAACTGAACCTGCCGCTCTGCTTTTTCATCCAAATAATTTAGAAAAGCCCCCATTCCCGAACTGATATCACATATTTTAGAAAGTGTCTTATCCGGATTCTCAGTCTTCCAATAGGTTATCGCTTTATCTGCAATATATTTAACTAAAATATCAGGAGTAAAAACAACTCCGTTTTTCTGCCTGTCAATAAAACTTTCTTCTTTTTCAACGAAATCGCTAAAATAATTGAACACATTCCTTTTAGACACAATCTCCTGTATAATGATATCAATCGTTTTTCCTGAAACCAGTCTCTTCATTTCAGCGTTTTCCAAATAATTTTTCCTGCACAGTTCAGTTAATATATCTTTATTGGGAACCTTTTTTTCTTTTCTGTAAAAACGGCTTATTTCCTCTTCCAAAAGCAGTTTATTGACATCCATGTATTTCTTTCCTTCATCCACGAGAATTTTAGCACGTATATTATAGCATTTTATTACACATCACATCAATATATTATTAATAGCGATACTGAAGTTTTTTCCAAAATAAGACGATAATATATACAGAATACAAGGATGCATCAGAATTCATACAAGGATGGGGATTATTATGAAAATAGGCGAGGCGCAACAGCTTTACAGAATGCAGATAAAAGAATATCAGTCGCAAAAAGCTGCTCTGGCAAAACAGTTAAAAACTATTCGTTCCCGCATGGAAACCTTTCCGGACCAAAAGGAACAATTTGGTTCGGAAGCTGCCACTTTGGAATTAACACTAAACGCACTGGATGAAAAACAGCAGGAATACTATGATTACCTGGACGAATTAGCGGATCAGCACTGCGCTTACTGGAACGCGGCCGTAGCGGAGCAGCAGGGCGACGCGGCTGAAGAATACGCTATTGAAATGGGTAAGATTATGGAGGTTGCGCGCCGCATTATGAAAGGCGCTATTGTTCCTGCATCCGATGAAAGAAAACTGATGGAATACAGTAATGAGATTTATCAGGCCGCCAAAAACATAGGAGCCATGGTTCAGCGCCAGAAGAAAGAAAAATACAAATCCCTGTGGGGTGATGAAGAAGAAAAAGAATATGACGACCCCAGAGAAGTTGCCGACAACGCAGAGGCTGCCGGCAGCGGACCGGAGATCGTAGACGCCGCGGCGACCATCGCATCCGTAACAGAGGGGGAATAATATATTTCCGCCCTGACATCAAATATTAAAAGACTTTCCGAACCGGTTTTTCAGACCATGTTCAGAAAGTCTTTATTATTCCACAATTTCCCAATACCCGCCTTTCGGAGAACCGTGACGAATCAGAATACCCTGATTTTTTAATAATTTTATATTTTTCTCAATATACCGCGAAGAAACAGAAAATGCTTCTGCCATTGCAACCGCTGATATCCTGTTATTTTTCCGAATCAGCCTGAGCATCTTTCTCTGTAATTCATTTAATTCATAAATGCTTTTCTCCGAACTTTCTCCGAACTTTCTCCGAACTTTCTCCGAATTTCCCCCGAACTTTCTCCATTGTTCTTTTAAAGAGTTATCCTGAATTTCATAAATTTTAAATGACTGACTCCGATAAAGATTTATCCGAAACATATCGTCAAACACCTGAATCCTCGGAGTTGGAAGTCCATAATTACCAGCTGCTTCCATAATTCTTCGTATTCCGGTTCCCCAAGCTTCAACCAGTCCCATCTGACTGAAAACATTTGCAATCGTCCTGTTTCTCAGCTTCGAATGTCCGTCCATAATCTCCCCGTAAGTAAGCCCGTTATATAATCCTCCTGGAGAAGTAACCTCCAAACGATCGTCATAAACTGCTACCTGCACACAGGAAGCATCTGACAGATTGCGGTGGCAGTGGGCATTAACAATCATTTCCCGAATTGCTTCTATTGGCAGTTCATAAGATTCCCTCCGAATCAACCCGTCAATTGTTGCGCCCAGCCGAATATTCCGTAAAACAAACGCTACCGCATTCTCAATCTGTTCATAAACAGGACCGGTAAATTCCCTCTTGTCGAGAAAAACCGTCCTTTCCGCCCCTTTAAATACGGCGCACTGCGTTTTGGAAAATGGAAAATAGTCTGATGTCAATAAAACGAAAGCATTCGAGGCGAGCAGAGAATCTTCGTGTTTTTTCAAAAGATTCCAGTTAACAAGCTGCGCTCCCGAAACCTCAAGCCTGGGTAAACCGGCTCTTTCCCTGTACGCCATTATATCCCTGCAAAGCTTGCTGATTTCTTCTCCGGCAGCGTTATAACCCACACATACCAGTTCATCCCATGAAATACGCGCGCCTTCCATTTCCAATTCTTTTATCTTTTCCGGATACGCCAGCCTGGATGTCCCCGCCACCCTGATATAGGTTCCGTTTTCTTTCCCCTTTGATTTCAAATAATACGGCCTGTTTGGACCCGGTGCGACGGTAACTGCAATAACGGTTTTTCCCTCCACTGTCTGAAGTTCAATATTCGGGACGATCTGAGGAATACAGGAATCCGAAACAGCATTTGAAATACGATCCATTGTCTTAAAAACAGAATCCCTGTCTACGCCTGTCACCCGCTGCGTTTCATCGTCAATCCCTACTATTAACTGTCCTCCCTGCGTATTGGCAAAGGCTATAATAGTCTTTATATATTTCTCTGAATTCTTTGGCAGCATCTCCTTAAATTCAACATTTTGGGATTCACCCCGGATAATTTCCTGAATCGTCATTTAGGCCTCCTCAATGATTTCCTCTTTACCCGATATATTCATCAACATAACTTTTAACTGCCTTTTATTCCGGCTGCATAAAAAAAGCAAATTCCTTTAATTTCCCTTGCCCTCACACACCGAAAACCATTACTTACAAAAATAATTATACCATGATACACACCGTCTAACAACAAAATAACTTTTTCCGGACACACTGAAAAAACTCGGGTATGCGGCACTCAGCAAAACCATCCAGACTGGATATGCGCCTTCCACCGTTAACAAATTCTTTTTTCTCTTCTTACTGTATCACCAGATTCGAATACCCCATCAAACTTTCATCCACTGCTTTTGCCGCCTCGCGCCCTTCGCGGATGGCCCATACCACCAGGGACTGTCCTCTGTGCATATCTCCTGCCGTAAATACACGTTCCACACTGGTCTGATATCCGCCCGGCGCAGTCTTTACATTTGTACGTTCATTCAGCTCCACCTTAAAAGCGTCCGCTACATACTTCTGGCTTCCCAGAAAGCCTGCCGCTATCAATACAATATCCGCATCCAGAATCCGCTCGCTTCCCGGCGTTTCTTTCATATTCATCCGTCCTGTAGCGCTGTCTTTTTCCCAGTTCAGACTTACAATTTTAACGGCTTTCAGGTTCCCGTTTTTATCTTTCAAAAACTCCTTTACAGTGGCCTCATAAATCCGGGGGTCTTTCCCGAATACAGCAATCGCTTCCTGCTGTCCGTAATCAGTCTTGCAGATTTTTGGCCATTGCGGCCAGGGATTATTCTCTGCTCTATCATCGGGCGCTTTAGGCATCATCTCGATCTGCATCACGGATTTACAGCCATGGCGGATAGAAGTTCCCACACAATCATTTCCCGTATCTCCACCGCCGATAATCACAACATGTTTCCCTTTTGTATCCACGTACTTCTTATCTTCAAAACCCGAATCCAAAAGACTTTTTGTATTCCCTGAAAGGTAATCTACGGCAAAGTAAATACCTTTTGCATCCCTTCCGGGAACCTTAATATCCCTGGGGTTGGAAGCTCCACAGGCAAGAACCACGCGGTCATATTCCTGCAGCAGCTTCGCCGCTTTGATATCCTTTCCCACATCCGTACCGGTTACAAAAGTAATCCCTTCTTCCTCCATGATTTTCAGCTTACGCTGCACGATTCTTTTATCCAGCTTCATATTGGGGATACCGTACATCAACAGACCGCCGGGACGGTCCCAACGCTCGAAGACAGTTACCAGATGCCCTCTTTTATTCAGCTGATCCGCAACAGCAAGACCGGATGGGCCGCTGCCGATTACGGCCACCTTTTTACCTGTGCGCACTTTAGGTGGATGAGCCGCCGCGTATCCTTGTTCATAAGCATTCTCAATAATAGCATACTCGTTATCTTTGGTGGCAACGGGATCGCCGTTCAACCCGCAGGTACACGCTGCTTCACACAAAGCCGGACATACTCTGGATGTAAATTCCGGAAAATTATTTGTTTTTTTCAGACGGTTATAGGCCTGCTGCCAGTTACCCCTGTATACCAAATCGTTCCACTCGGGCACTAAATTGTGCAGAGGACACCCTGACGTCATGCCGCATAGATTCATCCCCGCCTGACAAAAAGGAACACCGCACTCCATGCATCTGGCTCCCTGCATTTGCTGCTTCTCTTTCGGCAAATGTTCATGAAATTCTTCAAAATTCCTGATTCTTGCCTCCGGTTTTATTTCTTTTGACACTTCTCGTTTATAATCCATAAATCCTGTCGGTTTTCCCATCGAATCTCCTCCTGTCGGTTTTCCACTGCGGGACTATTTCGCCTGATTCGCATAAAAAGCTTCTATTTGCGCCTGCTCCGCGCTTAATCCCTTTTCTTCCATCTGGACAATTGTCTTTAACATTCTCTCATAGTCGTGCGGAATGATTTTTTTGAACTTAGGCAGGTATTCTTTAAAATGCTCCAGTATTTCTTTTCCTTTTTCGGAGTTTGTCAAAGCCACATGTTCCTTAATCATTTCCTTTAATTCCAGCACATCATATTTGGAGGTAATCTCGTAAGAGGATACCATTTCTTTATTGAGGCGCATATATAAATCGTTGTCTTCGTCCAGTACGTAGGCAATACCGCCGCTCATCCCGGCCGCAAAGTTTTTTCCGGTTTTTCCAAGAACCGCCACGCGTCCGCCCGTCATATATTCACAGCCATGATCGCCCACGCCCTCTACTACTGCAACAGCCCCGGAATTACGGACGCAGAATCGTTCTCCCGCCATACCGTTTATGAATGCCTTTCCGCTGGTAGCGCCATATAATGCCACATTCCCGATAATAATGTTTTCCTGTGCTGCAAAACGGCTTCCGGCAGGGGGATATACGATCAGTTTTCCGCCTGAGAGACCTTTTCCGAAATAGTCGTTGCTGTCTCCGGCCAGCTCCAAAGTCAGTCCCTTGGGAATAAACGCGCCGAAGCTTTGGCCTCCCGCTCCCTTGCAAAGCACATGGTACGTATCTTCCTCCACATTATCACCCAGACGCTTTGTAATCTCGGAACCAAGAATTGTACCAAGCGCACGGTCCGTATTGGTTACATCCACTTCCACGCTGCGCCTTGCGCCTGTCTGCAAGGCTTTCTCCAGCTGTTTTAAGAGAACCATTTCATCCAGTGTCTTTTCCAATTCAAAATCATAAACCTGTTTCGCGTCAAAAGTTATCTTTTCTTTGCTCTTTTCATAAGGATTGGAAAGAATCATTCCAAGATCAATTTTTTTATGTTCTTCATCCAATCCTTCTTTTACTTTCAGCAAATCGGTACGCCCCACCATTTCATCCACCGTGCGTACGCCAAGCTTTGCCATGTATTCCCGCAGCTCCTGTGCAATGAATTTCATGAAATTTTCCACATATTCCGGTTTTCCCCTGAATTTTTTCCGAAGCTCCGGATTCTGGGTCGCCACGCCCACAGGGCAGGTATCCAAATTGCAGACACGCATCATTACACACCCCATGGTAACCAGAGGAGCCGTTGCAAAGCCAAATTCTTCCGCTCCTAACAAAGCGGCTATAGCCACGTCCCGGCCGCTCATTAATTTTCCGTCGGTTTCAATCCTGACTTTGCCCCGTAAACCGTTCATGATCAGCGTCTGATGCGTCTCCGCAAGTCCCAGTTCCCAGGGAAGTCCCGCATTATGAATGGAATTCCTTGGAGCCGCGCCTGTCCCGCCGTCATAGCCGGATACCAGAATCACCTGTGCGCCCGCTTTTGCGACGCCGGCCGCAACCGTGCCCACACCGGCTTCCGAAACCAGTTTTACGGAAATCCTTGCATCTTTATTGGAATTTTTCAAATCATAAATTAACTGCGCCAAATCTTCAATGGAGTATATATCGTGATGGGGCGGCGGTGAAATCAATCCTACGCCGGGCGTGGAATGTCTGGTCTTTGCAATCCACGGATATACCTTGCCGCCAGGCAGATGTCCGCCCTCACCCGGCTTCGCTCCCTGCGCCATTTTAATCTGAATCTCTTTCGCACTGACCAGATAACGGCTGGTCACGCCAAAACGTCCGCTTGCCACCTGCTTGATCGCGCTGCACCGGTTCTCTCCGTCTGCCCCTGGCGCCAGTCGTTCCAATTCCTCTCCGCCCTCGCCGGAATTGGATTTTCCGTGAAGCCGGTTCATAGCCACAGCCATCGTTTCATGAGCTTCTTTTGAAATGGAACCGTAGGACATAGCGCCTGTTTTAAAACGGGTTACAATGGATTCCACGCTTTCAACCGATTCCAAAGGAATACCCTTTTTAGAATAATTGAAATCCATCAGTCCGCGCAGATTCCTTATCATATTTTCATCGTTGACCAGCGCCGTATACTGCTTAAACAGGTTATAATCTCCCCGTTTTGCCGCTTCCTGCAGCAAATGAATGGTCGCAGGATTATACAGATGTTCTTCACCGCCGCTGCGCATCTTATGATGACCCGGACTGTCCGGAGTCAGATCGTTCTCCAATCCCAGGGGATCAAACGCATGAGAATGTAATTCATCCGTCACTTTCTCAATGTCCTTCAGGGTCACGCCTCCCACACGACAGACCGTATTCGTAAAATATTTATCAATCACATCGTAATCTATGCCAATAGCCTCAAAAATCTTGGAGCCTTGATAAGACTGGATTGTGGAAATACCCATTTTGGAGGCAATTTTAACAATTCCGTGAAGAACCGCATGATTATAATCGTTCACCGCCGCATAATAATCCTTATCCAGCATATGATTGTCAATCAGCTCTTTAATACTTTCCAGGGCAAGATACGGATTGATCGCACAGGCGCCATATCCAAGCAGCGTTGCAAAATGATGGACCTCTC
Organism: uncultured Lachnospiraceae bacterium; assembly: GCA_910587935.1. Lineage (GTDB taxonomy): Bacteria > Bacillota > Clostridia > Lachnospirales > Lachnospiraceae > MGBC143606. The sequence goes on along the minus strand of CAJUNP010000004.1, from coordinate 21,229 downwards.
TGGGCTCGCCGGATTCCAGAATCAGCGCCACGCTGGTACGCTTTTTGGTTTTTACCAGATGCTGGTTCAATGCGGATACGGCAAGTAAAGAGGGAATCGCCACATGATTTTCATCCACGCCCCGGTCGGAAAGAATCAGGATATTGGCGCCTTCTCCGTAAGCCCGGTCCACTTCCACAAACAGCCTGTCGATGGCCCGCTCCAGACTGGTATTCTTATAATAAAGAATCGGCACGACTTCCACTTTAAAACCTTCCACCTGCATATTTTTGATTTTTAATAAATCCGTATTGGTCAGAATTGGATTGTTAACCCGCAGAACCTTGCAGTTTTCCGGCGTTTCCTCCAGCACATTCCCCTCCGTACCAATATAAATGGTAGTTGAGGTGACGATTTCCTCGCGAATCGCGTCAATAGGAGGGTTCGTTACCTGTGCAAAAAGCTGTTTAAAATAATGAAACAGCGGATGATAAGTCCTGCTGAGCACCGGCAACGGCGTATCCACACCCATAGCAGAAATCGCTTCCCCGCCGTTTTTCGCCATGGGAAGAATACTGGTCGTTAGTTCGTCATACGTATAACCGAAAGCCTTTTGCATTCTCTGGCGTTCTTCATACGTAAACTCCGGTACACGCCGGTTGGGAATGACCAAATCTTTCAATTCCACAAGATTGTTATCCAGCCATTCTCCATAGGGCTGTTTTTTTGAATATATTTCTTTCAGTGTTTCATCATCGACGACCTTTCCCTGCCTTGTATCTACCAGCAGCATCTTACCCGGACGCAGACGTTCTTTCAGAATGATCCTTTCCGGTTCAATAGGAAGAACACCCACTTCCGAAGAGAGAATCAGCGTGTCGTCATCCGTTATCATATAACGGGAAGGCCTTAACCCGTTGCGGTCCAGAACCGCCCCCATCATATCTCCGTCGGAAAACAGAATGGAAGCAGGACCGTCCCACGGCTCCATCATCGTTGCATAATACTGGTAAAAGTCTCTTTTATGTCGGCTCATAGCCTTATTATTGGACCATGGCTCCGGTATAGTTATCATCACCGCCAGAGGAAGATCCATTCCGCTCATCACAAGAAATTCCAACGTATTATCCAGCATGGCGGAGTCGGATCCGGAAGCATTTACCGCCGGCAGCACTTTATGGAGCTGTCCTTTCAGATGCCCGGATTTCATATTTTCTTCTCTTGCCAGCATTTTATCTGCATTTCCACGGATGGTATTGATTTCTCCGTTATGTACGATAAAACGGTTGGGATGGGCACGTTCCCAACTGGGATTAGTATTCGTGGAAAAACGGGAATGTACAATGGCAATAGCCGATTCATACTCGGTGCTTTGTAAATCCGCAAAAAATGTACGTAACTGTCCTACCAGAAACATTCCTTTGTACACAATGGTCCGGCTGGATAAAGAAACCACATAGGTGTTATCGGTAGACTGTTCGAAAACACGCCTTGCCACATAAAGCCTGCGGTCAAATTCCAACCCTTTTTCACATTGCGTCGGTTTTTGTACAAATCCCTGCATAATGCAGGGCATACATTCCACCGCTTTGTGACCCAGCACGGACGGGAAAGTTGGCACATCCCTCCACCCCAGAAACTGCATTCCTTCCTTTTCTACGATAATTTCAAACATTTTTTTTGACTGGTTTCTCTTTAATTCATCCTGCGGGAAGAAAAACATGCCGACGCCGTACTCCCTTTCTCCGCCCAGGTTAATCCCCAATGATTTCGTAACTTTGTGAAAAAACCTGTGAGGAATCTGCGTCATAATCCCTACGCCGTCGCCCGTTTTCCCTTCCGCATCTTTTCCGGCGCGGTGTTCCAGATTCTCCACGATTTTTAATGCATTTTCCACCGTCTCGTGACTTTTATAGCCTTTCAAATTCACACATGCGCCGATTCCGCAGTTATCATGTTCAAATTCCGGACGGTAAAGAGGCGCTTTCGGCACCGTTAATTTTGCGTCAAACATATTGCTTCCTCCTCTTGGTTTTTACGTACAAAAAGGCCGCAAAGGAACTTTTAACCCGCTCCTTTGCGACCTATGGGTCTACTATACACCTATTCTATTTATTTGTAAATAACATTTTTTGTTTAATTTGTCAGATTGTTTGACAGCCTATTGTCTGATATCCACATATCCTACGGCAAGAGAATCCTCATCAAAACCATATGAATTTCCTGCCGGATTCAGGTTCAGATAGAGGTAACCCAGTTCTTTTTCCTGGACAATCCATCCCATATGAACGGTAACCGTCTCGCCAGGTTTGATGCTTGCAATATGGTTGTTGCCGCGCTCTCCCCCATGAACATCATAATAATACATTTCCGCGTAGCGGCACACTCCCTGAGACAGCGCCACATCCCATACATCTTCCGCTCCGGGTTCTTCTCCGTCGTAAAACTTTACTTGATCCCCGGTGTCACGAAATCTCATCAGACTTCCAAAGAATATTACATCCGTAAGCTCGCGGTCTCCCGTGTTGGTATACTCTACCGTAGCATAAACCAATTTCTGAGTCGCTTCTCCGGTCTTTACAATCTCAGACACGGTGTCAATCCCGTCTCCGTCTTTCACATAATTTATTTTTGCCGGCAGCAATTTTCCTGAACCATCGGTTTCCCTCTCCAGCTCCTGTCGTCCGTCCGCGTCAAGCTGTGACAGATCTAACAGACCGACATTGTCAGCCACTTGTACGTCAGCCACCTTGATCGATAGACCGGTATACTCGGGGTAGTATTCACAGTAGGTATCCGACAGCCCAAACGCTTCGCCTACCGCATGGGTATTCCCCATTTTTTCCCTGGAAACCGAAAGTGCTTCTGTATCCTCTTCCACGGACTCCATCTCTTCCAAAGACGCCAGATAGGCGCTCCAGTTATTTTCCTTTATGCAGGATTCTCCTTCTCCGCTCTGCACCGGCGTCAAAGTAATGCCTTCCGCAATCTTTATGGCCTCCTCTTTTGCCATATCCGATCCCACAAACATTTCCAGAACATAATGAACATCCGTATAAGTCACATAAATCCGCTGATTAAAAGTAAGCTCGTCCGGAATTAATCTGTGAAACTCCAGATAAACGCCATTATGTCCGTTAACCGTTATATCCTCGCTTGTAACTACATCCTGAAAATGCATCTCAAACTGATCGTCGCCGGTATCCATCCGATACAGGCATAAACTGATTCCTCCCTGATTCAGGGTCTCTTCATAAGAATACTTTGCATCCTCTGTCTGTACCAGCCCCTTGGGCAGATAAGCCAATTCCATTTTTACCGGCAGGATATCGGTCCCGCTCTCCGGTGTGTTTCCCTCTTCCTGTATGTCATTGCTTTCGGTTTTTACCTTCATGCCGTATTCACCGACAGGCTCGCTGCGCAGATAATAAACCGCTCCCGCCGCCACAGTTGTTCCCAACGCCATCACTGCCACAAGCGCCGCAATCAGAGTTTTACGCATCCTGCCTTTTTTTCTGTGAATATGTATCGTTTCCGTTGTATTCAATTGTTTTTCTACTTCTCTCTCTACCATAATCCTCATCCTTTCGGGCATCCCTGGAAATTCGTTTTGTAAATCTTCAATTCTCATCGTTAACCTCCCTATACAGTCATCTCAAGATCGCTTTTCATCCTTGCCCGCGCCCTTGCCAGTCTGTTTTTTATGGCGCTTTCCGTTGTGTCTGTCATCCCTGCAATTTCTTTTACGCTGTAGCCCTCTATATAATAAAGGGTAACCGCAAGTCTTGCGTCCTCCGGCAGATGTCCGATAGCTTCATATAAATCCGAATAATCCGCCGAATCCGCCGCCGCTCCTTCCTGCATATAATCCTCCAGCGAAACGATCCGCTTTTCCCTCCGCATAATGGCATAACATTCGTTAATTAAAATTCTTGTAAGCCATGTTTTCGCATAAGCGTCCTGACGCAGAGCATGCAGACCGGAAAACGCTTTTACAATTGCTTCCTGGATCGCGTCCGCACAGTCGTCGTCGTTAAACAGCAGCGTCTTGGCTACGCGGTACAGCATATCTTCCGAAGCGATAATCAATTGTCCTAATTGTTCTTTCTTCATAAAATCCTTTCTGCCGGCCTTTCTTTTTTTCTTGTTCCGTCGCGATCGGTTTTGAAATTTGTTCCCCTCACTGTCTGTTTTCATAGATTAGATGTTTGAAAAAGACGTTTGGTCTCACAATTTATAAATAAATTAAATAAAAACCCAAAAGATGCCTTCTGGGTTTTGGTCATGTTCACAATATAATGTTTTAACCACCGGTTATAGCTTCCCTGCAATCTTATCGTTATTCTGCTTTTATACGTTCCACTTTCCCTACCGCCAGTAAAGATAACGCCGCCAGTAAAAAAGCCGCGATACATCCCTGCCATCCGTAGAGGGGCGACTCGAACACACGATAATAAGACAGGCAAAAGCCTGTAATGTTAAAAAAGCCATGCAGCGCCACCGTCCATCCGAAACTACCGCTTTTATGATACAGCCATGCAAACAGACACCCAGCAAGAAATCCATAAAGAGCCTGCACCACATTCCCGTGATAGATGCCAAAAACCAGGGAAGATAGTACGACTGATACAGTCAATGAAAAATACCGCTTCAATCTTGTAAACACAATTCCCCGGAAAATCAATTCTTCCGTCATGGGAGAAATCACTCCATATAACAGTAATCCAATCAACAGCCCCGCCGTCATCTGCTGTTGGGAAACCTGCCGGAAAGCGGCCGAAACCTGGGTCAAACCCGTCAGGCTGAACAAAAAATTGCAGCCTGTGGCCACTCCCGCCCCCAGGCAGGCCAGAAAAATCCCCTCCGTCAGAACCAATAACAGACGTTTCTTCCCCTGCACGGACCGGCTGCAAATGCCGGCTCCGCGCCGTTCATTGGCATTCCTGATTTGAAAGGCAAACTTCTCCTGAATCAGATCGCTTCTTCCCATCAGGAAATAGAGAATCAAAAAGACCGCCAGAAACAAAAAAACGTTGACCACCGCAGACACATCACCTGTCAGTCCCGCCATCCTTCCGGCTTCATCATAACGAATAACCTGCCCTGGCAGAATGGACGCAGAATTTTGAACAAGAATCAGTACAAGCATCCGCAGTACATCCGAAACAACAAAATAAAACAAAATCGGGAAAAAGATTTTCCAGGTCTTTGTCCCGATACCCGGCTTATGCCAGTTCACAACCGCTTTCTCTCTTCCTTTCCTTCTTCCCCGCATCAAAAGCGCTTCCAGCTCCCGCACGGACCGGGCTATGTAATCCGGCTTTGCCTCTTTCAATTCCTCCATACTCCCATAACCATAAGAAACAGCTACACTGACAACTTTGTTATCCTTTGCGCCAAATACGTCAAACTTCCTGTCTCCAATCATGACAATATTGTCATGATCCATGTCGCCACCGGGAAAAAGCCTACGCAATGCTTCCCGTACCACTTCCTCCTTCGCCACTCGCCGCCCGTCAAGCTCACTTCCCACAATCACGTCAAAATATCCCGTCAGATGAAAATGCTCCAGTATCTTCTTTACAAACACCTCCGGTTTGCTGGATGCCACGGCAAGCACCGCCCCGTTTTTTTTAAGCCTGTAAAGCATTCTGCGGATACCCGGATAAACCTCGTTTTCAAACATTCCCCGATCTTTAAAACGCTCACGATATTTTTCTATCGCCGCTTCTGCCCGGGCCTCATCCAGCTGATAAAAATCCATAAAGCTGTCCTTTAAAGGCGGACCGATAAAAGGCTCCAGTTTATCGCGGTCCTCTTCTTCGATTCCCAGAGAATGAAGCGCATACTGTACGCAGGTTGTAATTCCCAGTTTGGGATCTGTCAGAGTTCCGTCCAGGTCAAATAGTAAATACTGATTCATCACCGATCTCCTTTATTTATTTTAAAACAGTTCATCCAATAATACATAGTAACGGATCTTATTCCAGTCCGGTTCTATCTGCAGTTCATGAAACAAAAGCTTCGCATCAAAACGCTCGTCTTTTTTTCCGTTAAAGCTGCCGTCAAAATTATGGATCAGACTGCGGTAACACAGCGCGATATCCTGATAAGCATCTGCCGCTCCGCCCCGTCCCCAATCAATAAATCCACTGACGCCTCCGTTTTTCAGAAAAATATTAGGCAGACAAAAATCTCCGTGGGTAAATACCTTTTCTTCCCGCGGTTTATTCTCCCGAAGCCACGCGAGTAAATGTCCGGGATTCTTAAATCCGTTTTCCCCATAAGTATCAGGTTCCACGTCTTCCATGCTGCAAAGTCCACGTTTCACACGCTCCCCGGCCAGCTCCAGCTTAAAATCCGTCTGGCTTCCATAAGGACAGCCGCCAATATCCACGCTCCACAAAAGCTTCAGCGCTCCGGCAAGACAACTTACCAGCCGTCCGGGATCTTTTAAATATGTTTCGCTGCAGGCCATCTCCCCGTCCGCACGTTCCATAAGCAGATAACTGACGCCGTTTTCCACTTGCCTGTCAAGAATACGCGGAACCGGAAGTTTCCCTTGCAGCCATTCCAGCATTTTATACTCATGCTCCGATTCTTCACGGCAGGGTTCCATCTTAAGCGCCATATCTTCAAAACACAGCACCTGGGAATCCGACATGCCAACCCGGTCCGTCTCAAATGTCTTTCCTGCAATTTTATCTCTGATACTTGTCGGAACAGAATACCGCATTTTTCTTCTCCCGCTTCCCTTATCTGATGCAAAGATTTTATCAATATAAGGAGTATAATATAGCATATTTCAATATTTGATTCAAGTCCGGCGCTATAGCGGCAGTGTTTACCCTCAATGTCGTTTACAGCAAAGATTCTCCCTTTTAACCTCCAGCTTATAAACATTTGTTCCTGCTGCCGCCGCTTGCTCTATAGGGAGCTGTCTGTCGGTATAATGGGAAAGCAGCAGCTTTAAAGCAGCCATCCTGTCTTCGATGTTGTTTAAAGGTTCCACCCGGCCCTTTCCCATAACGGATGCAAAATTCATCGTGCAGGCGCAGCCTTTTTCTTTTTCCACAAAAACATGGGAGGTATCCATTTCAAAGGTTACCAGAGAATTCCTCGCCATAAGGGAAACTTTTCTGCCCTCGGCGGCGCTGTGAAAATAAAAAGTTACCATATCCCCGCTGCCGGAATATCCAAAAGATACGGGAACTATATAAGCTTCCCCCTGGTCTACCATCCCCAGCCGCAGAGTATCGCATTGGTTAATAATACCAAGAATTTCCTGGAATTCTTTTACTTCCCGGTCTGTCCTTCTCATCCATCCGCCTCCTGCGCCAAATATGTTTTCAAATTTGTCAGGCACCTGCCCGCATTTTCCATCTCGGGCATAGCCGTATTTTCACTCTCCACCAAAATCCATTCAAATTGTTTCCCCGAACTGCGCAGAATTGCCTTCCAGTCGTTTGCATCCTCCGAATCTCCCAGCACAACCTCAAATCCCTTTTTGGGAGAATAAGGCTTCAGGTGAAGAATCATAGGACGCTCCTTATACTTCTCTATGACCTGAGCAGGATGAGCGCCTCCCTCCATGCAGTTACCGCTGTCCAGTTCCATTACAATTTCCGGCGATAAATTCTCATATAACAGATCATAAACGGTTTTGCCGTCATAATGCAATGCAAACTCATGTTCATGATTATGATAAGCCAACCGAAGTCCTTCCCGATTCAACTGCTCACTGACCCGATTCATCCATTCGGCATAGTAGAGCCACCTGTCCCTGCACTCCCCGTTTGGCCCGTGCCCCACATTCCATCTGCCTCCCAGACATTGTACGACAGCCATTGTACAGCCGCAGTTTAGTAAATGCTTTACAGTCTTGTAAAAAAGCCCCTCTTGAAGTCTTTTCCAGTCAAGATGCCATCCCGTAATGACCAGTCCTCCGGCCTGTAAAGCCCCCTTCACCTGTTTTTCAGGAAACTTTTCCAACTCACCGAAAAATTCCACCCCCTGATATCCCATCGCCGAAAGCTTTACAAACGTATTACTAATATCCTTTGCCACGGCATGATGCACCGTATACATGGCAATACCTGTCTTTATTCTCATGTTCATTCAACGCCTTTCCACCTCGTCCAAATTGGCCTCATATATATGTTTAAGCCAAAACCGCCTTAACCCTTATTCATTCCACATAAAATCAGAAATAACACGCAAGCATGTCTCCAATGCTGATTCTCCTGTTTTACAAATCACATCCGGCGCCACTCCCTTTCCTGCACTTATGCTTCTGTCCTCCCTCAAATAAACCGTATTTCCAAAGCGTACCAATAACCCTGTATTTTTCAGGACAATGGCAACAGGCATCGGCCCGACGCCCCCTCCTTCCGTCTCTTTTCCTACCAATACTGCCCAGCCGCTCTGCCGGCAAAAATCTGAGAAACTGTCTGCTGCCGAATAAACTCTCTCATCAATAAGAACCCAGCGCTTTACATCCTGCAGCCTTGTAGTTTCTTCCATACCGCAGTCTATATCCGCCGGATACACAGATTCAAACACACCCATATGTGTCATCCCCAATTCTCTAACAGACTGCGGCAAGACATCGGCATCCGTAATTCTGACAAACTCCGGTATCCGGTCATAGTAAAAAGCTTTTGTAACAGGACTTTCTTTGAAAAACAGCGTCTGTTTCCATGAATACTCCCCGCCAAAGAGGGCCACAATATTTTCCATCCAGTAATAGTCTGAGCCGCCACGATTCCCCTGAATATCTATTATTACATGTTTCGCGTTTTTATGTTCCTCCACGTATTCCCATATGATATCCCGGTCGCGTTCAATTAACAAATGGTTGAAACTGGTTATTCTTAAATAAACCGCCTGCTGGTCTTCATAATACTCCGTCACAATTTCGGGAAATAAGGACTCAGAACGACCCGCATTATCCGTTTCCGGCCGCAACAGGGCATAAGAAGCGCGTGTCTGCTCATTCCCAAGCAGACTTTTCCAGGGTTCCTCCGTAAAACCCAGCCGTTCCTCCTCCGCCATTTGAAGCATGTCATAATAGAACTCCGGCTCCATCAGGGACAAATGTTCCAGATTATTCATATCAAAAAACAGATTATTCAGCAGAACTGCAAATCCTTCAAGATCCGTGATCCGGTCTGTCAGCAGGTTTTGGTAATACTCTTTTAAAGCCGAAATGTTCATTCCCCTCTGTGTCAATACAGGGAAAAAGGGATAGTTTGCTTCCAGGTCCTCCCACAGCTGATCATAGTCCTCTAAAAGCTCTTCCTGTGTAAATTCAGTCTTAGGTGCTGTCACAGCGCTTTCATCTGTATCTGCAAACGAATTTGATATATCCGAAACAGACCTGCTGCCGCAGGCGCAAAAAAACAAACAAACCATAAAGACCAGATACAATTTTACCTGAGTTCCAAACATTCTTAAAATCTCCCGAAATTACACTATGCTAAAATTACCAGTTCTCATTATTGGCCGATATTGCGCGAAAACAGGCGTCTAAGGGTGATTCCCCGGACTTGCAGATTATATCCGCCTTGATCCCCTCCACCGCGCTTAAGGTTTTGTCCTCCCTCAAATAAGACGTAATGGAAAAACGGATTAATAGTCCCGTATTCTTTAAGGCAAAAGCAACCGGACCGGTTCCGGAAGCGCCTCCCCCGGTCTGTGTTCCTACCAGCACCGCCCAGCCGCTTTCCTTACAGAAACCTGCGAAATTGTCTGCTGCCGAATAAACCGCCTCATCGATCAAAACCCAGCGCTTAACATTCTGTAAATCTGCAACGGCTTCTTTTTTTCCGTCTAATTCCCCAGGATATACGTCATTCAATACACCCATGTATGTCATACCCATTTCCGTAACAGACTCCGGCACACCGTCTATCTCTTCAGCCTTAACAAATCCTGACAATTCACCAGAAAGCTTGTTTAAAAAAAAGATTTCCGCAAGAGGACTTTCTTTAAGAACCAGCCTGCGGTTCCATTTGTATTCTCCTCCGAAGGGCGCTGCCAGATTTTCTTCCCAGTAATAATCAGATCCGCCACGATTCCCCCGAATATCAAATATTACATGTTTTGCATCCTCATGCTCTTCCAGATATTCCCTTATCAAATCTCCGTCACGTTTCAATAACAAATGATTAAAGCTGGGAATTTTAAAATAAACGACCTGCAGGTCTTCATAATAATCCATCGTAACTTCCGGGTATAAAATTTCCACAGGCTCCTTAGTTTCCTCTTCAGAGCGAAGCAATGCGTATGAAACACGCGTCTGCCCGTTCCAAAGCAGACTCCTCCAGGGTTCTTCCGTATAGCCCAACCTCTCCTCCTCCGATAACTTAAGCAGCTCATAATAAAACTCCGCATCCATCAGGGACAAATGCGCCAGGTTGTCCATATCGTAAAATAAATTATTCAGCAGAACCGCAAATCCTTCAAGATCCGTAATCCGGCCTGTCAGCAGGCTCCGATAATACTCTTTTAAAGCCGGAATGTCGATTCCCCTTTGTGTCAATACAGAGAAAAAGGGATAACTTTCTTCTAAATCCTCCCATAACTGATTATAATCCTGCAATAATTCTTCCCGGGTAAATTCAGTTCCGGCTTCTTTGATACTATCCATAGCGGTACCCTTAGATTGTTCATGTGATTCTAAAGTTTGCCGGCTGTCACAACCAATAAAAAATATACAAAGAAACATAATCACACTGATTTTCATTCTGTTAATATGCACCGTTAATCCTCTTTCACTTTCCTTATAAAATTTTGCAGCCGTCATCCCAATGCTTGGAAATGCCGGCTGCTTTTTCGGACAAACATATTTTCCGGTCCTCCAACTGCCTGAACAAAACATGATAGTCTTTAATCTGTTAATATTACTAATAATTAGTTTGCATCCTGTTCATCATGCGTTGGATCTTTTCCGGGCGTAGTTGGGTAGTGACAATCAATAGCCATAGTCATGCAGTGCTGCACACATAACAAAGGACATGCATCTGACGGGCAATCACTATAAACCTCTGGATCATCTGACAAAACATAATATTTCATACTTCTCACCTCCGTATATCTTCGACTATCATGTTTTATTTCTGTCAGTTTCTAATTCAAACCCTTTGACAGTATCAATCAAATATAATTTAAAAATTTCCTCAAAATAAATACAGCGGTCATCGACCTGATTCTTTATCTGATTGGGGCAGCCTCCCAGACAAATTGGAAGAAACTTGCAGTCTTTGCACTTCAAATCTATGGTCGGGTCATTTTTTAAATATTCCAATTCATTCATTTTATTAGAGATTCCGGCCACAATATTGCCCAAGCTTAACTGTTTATCTCCAATATCAGTCTAACACTTATACATTTCCCCGTCCGCATCAATCACATATGCGTTCACCCTGTCCGCACAGCATACATTTCCTCTTAATACAGGGAATTTCTTTTTTATAAAACTATCGCCATAGGTAGCTTTGATATATTCGTACTCAAATTTCAAAAAATCTTTATTTGCAAAACATAAGTCACAATTATAGCAATTGTTTGTATTCTGAATAGGAGCCGGATAAACGGAAATATTCTTTATGTCCAATCTCTTTAAAGCATTATATAAATCGTAAACCGAATTCTTATTTTCTTTATTTAAGTTCACCCGCAACGCGATATTGGATAATAAATCGTAAACCGATAATAAATTCTCCATAATCGTTTCATATGTATTTTTCCCGGATACATGAGGTCTTTGAACGTTATGCGTTTCGGCGTTGCCGTCAATCGTAATCTGACAATTGTTTATATTACAACCAATTAACCTCTTAGCATTTTGACAAGTAAGTAAATATCCGTTCGTAACAATACTTGCAGTATACGCAATATTATTAAAACGTGTTAATTCTATTAATCGTTTTGAAATTTTCTCAATAATATCGAGTGCCAGTAACGGTTCTCCTCCATACCATGTAACACACAAATTTGAAATGTGCGGAACACAATTCTCAACAAATTTAATAATATTATCCTGTACTTCCCCATTCATTGTCTGATCGTGCCTATTTTCTTTTTCAAAACAATACAAACATCTGAAATTACAATCGGAAGTAGGAGCTATTGTAAGACCCAATGTGGATTCCGAATATCTGCCAGATATAATACGATGGCGCAACAATGTAATTTCATCGACCTGATCGTCGATCAAAAAACCGCCTTTCTTCAATTCCTGCACAATATTATCATCTAATTTATAAGTATTGTCCTTCTCAAATTTTTTAAACTCAAAATAATACTCTTCTTCCAACAACGCCAACGAATTTTTAAAACTGTTGTATGCCACATACGCTTTTGTAGCTTCTGCATACGGATAAAAAAAGTTATATCTTGATACCTTCATAAAACTCATCTCCACGTAACATTACTAAAATATAAATGTATTGCGTATACTTATATTATAATAGTAATCTCAAATTCTTGTAATGTCAATAAATGAGTAAATTGCATACATATAAAATATTCCAATATATATAACAATCTTTATGAAAATTTATTCCCCCAATCCCCTAAAGATTACTCTCCCCCCGGTTCACATTTCTGCGCAGATAGTTGCCAAGACTCGTAATGCATAAAAGCGTTACCGTCAAAAACAGACCGGGGATCAAAATAATCCACCAGGAATTCGTCAACAGGGCTTTTTCCGATAAAGCCATGATATTGTCTCAAGGGGCAGTCCCATTCCCATAAAGCTCAGTGTGGATTCCGCCACAATGGCGCTGCGGATGTTCATGACTACCATAAACATAATGGACGATACAAAATTAGGAGCCAGATGCACCCACAGCACATGAAAAAATCCGCCTCCCATACATTTGGAAGCAAGCACATATTCACTATTACGAAGCTGGCGCACTTCCGTCCGGACAATTTTGGCAATGCTCATCCATCCGGTAACGCCGATTACAAAGGCAAGACTGAATACGCTCGCCTTTCCCAGGACGGCCTGAAGGAGAATCACAATTAATAAATTCGGAACGCCGAGAAGTATATCCGTCAGCCTCATCAAAAGACTGTCCGCCCATTCCGGCGCACACCCGCTGACGGTTCCGAACACAACCGCAATAACCGTGGAAATCAACGCCGCCATGCATCCCATAAAGAGTGAAATCCTTCCCCCATACCAGATCATAGAAAAAATATCCCTGCCCATGGTATCTGTTCCAAAAAGAAACTCTCCGCCGGGCGCGGCGCTGAAATTCTGCAGATCCATATAAGCCGGATCTTTTGTCATAATCAGGCGGCAGGCAAGACAGCCAAGAATGATTCCTGCAAGAATTCCCCCGGTCAAAACAGGCTTGCCTTTATACCAGGCTTCCCTGCGGCCCGGCGTCTGTTCCGGCGCCGGGCGGATTCCGACTATTTTAAATAAATCTTTCATAAAATCATTTCCTCCGGCGCTTCCGGCTCTCTTTCGGCGCGGATTCTGGGATCGATCCTTTCATTGATCAACTGCGCCGCCATATTACATAAAATCACCAGCATCCCCGACAAAATACAAAGCAGCATCAAAAGATTGTAATCCTTATAACGCGCGCTCTCATAGGAGAGCGTACCGATTCCGGGATATGAAAAAACCGTCTCTATAATATAGGTTCCCCCTAAAATATGGGGAACGGAAACCGCCATAATGCTCAAATAAGAAGGCATCGTATTGCGCAGACAATGCCGAAACAGAACGCTTCTTCTTTTTAAACCTTTGGATTTTGCAAGCAAAACATAATCCGCCCGTATTTCCTGTAAAAGCTTATTACGGATCATATACGCGTAATACCACAGGTGTCCCAGAACTACGACGGTTATCGGCAGAATCAAATGCCGGATGCGGTCTCCCCATTCTCCCTCTCTGCCGACGGTGTAAGCGCCGCTGCCCGGCAGCCACTTCAAATTTACCGCAAAAATCAAAAGCAGGATCAGGGACAGCCAAAATTCCGGAATACAGCTGATCACGGCGCCGGCCTGACAGATAATACGATCCGGCAGCCGGTCCTCAAACCAAGCGCACGCCGCTCCCAGCAAAAGAGCCAGACCAAAAATCAGCAAGAGTCCAATACCTCCCAAAGCCAGCGTATTGCCGATCCGTTCTCCAATGACTTTTGTCACGTCCGTTTTATACTTGTAAGAAATACCGAAATTCCCGTGTAAAACATTTTCCAGCCACTTGATATACTGCATGGAAACGGGCGCATTAAGCCCCAGTTTATTTTCCGCCTGCTCCCGCTGTGCCGGACTCATTTTTTCAACCCGGTCGCCGTAATACGATACTAGAGGGTCGCCGGGAGCCAGTCTGGCAATATAAAAAACAATGAAAGATAAAAGAAATATACTGAACAAAAGGCCGAAAAGCTTTTTTCCGTAAAATAAAACCGTTTCCTTTGCTTCCACCCGTTATTCCTCCTTTTCAAACCTTCCCCTTTTCAGAACCGGCGCCGACGCCAAAAGCGCTTTGGTATACGGATGCCGCGGATTTTGAAACACGTCCCGGACACTGCCCGTTTCCACGATTTTTCCCCGGTACATAACTCCTACGCGGTCGCACAGGTATTGCACCATTGCCAGATCATGAGCGATGAAAAGAAAAGAAAATCCGTGCTCTTTTTGCAGATGCCTGAACAGATTCACAATCTGCGCCTGGATCAGCACGTCCAGAGAAGCTATGGGTTCGTCCGCCACCAGCAGCTCCGGTTCCATGGCAAGGGCTCTTGCAATGGCTACACGCTGCCGCATCCCGCCCGACAGCTCATGAGGATAACGATCCAGACAAGAAGGCTCCATTCCCACATAATGCAGCTGAAATTCCGCCTCCGCCCTATAAGAGCCTCTGGGCGGCGTAATTCTGTGTATTTTCATGGGTTCCGCGATAATATCGCACACCTTCATACGCTGATTCAGGCTGGAATTGGAATTCTGGAAAATAATCTGCCTGGAAGTCCGCAGCATACGCCGGTTCGCATGAAAAACTTTTGGATCGCCGATATCCAAACCCTTGTAAAAAATACTTTCTCTGCCCGGCCGGTACAGGTTCATCACGCAGCGGGCTGCCGTGGATTTTCCGCAGCCTGATTCACCTACCAGGCCAAAGATCTCTCCCCGGCGGATTTGAAAAGAAAGACCGTCCAGCGCTTTCACGGCCGTCTTTCCGGTCAGGGAAAACATGTAAGAAAGATTCTTAACCTCCAGCAAAACTTCCGGATTTCTTTCCGCTGACGCGGTTTGAACTTCCGTTTCAGCCAAATTCTGTTTTTCCCTGCGCCTCTCAAATGCAGGAATCTTCGGCGCCCGCTTATCCAAAAGCCAGGTGGCGGCATAATGTGTATCCGTAACGGGAAACATCGGCGGCATCTTTTCATAATCAATGGCCAGCGCATATTCATTACGGCAGGCAAAAGCATCCCCCTTCGGCGGATTAATCAGCGAGGGCGGCATACCGGGAATGGTATATAAAGATTCCTTTCCTTCCGCAAAAGCCGGAAGCGCCCGCATAAGCCCCCATGTATAGGGATGTCTGGGATCTCCAAAAATTTCCGCCGCCGTGCCGGTTTCCACAATTTTTCCCGCATACATAACGGCAATGCGGTCCGCGACCCTTTCTGCGACGCCTAAGTCATGGGTTATAAAAACCGTCGCAGCGCCCGACTTCTTCTGAATATCCCGGAACAGACGCAGAATTTGATCCTGAATCGTTACATCCAGCGCCGTAGTCGGCTCATCCGCAAACAAAACCGCCGGATTTCCGGCCAGGGCCACTGCCAGCACACTGCGCTGCCGCATCCCCCCTGAAAACTGGTGGGGATACATCTTCCTGCGTTCTTCCGGCCGTTCAATTCCCACCAGTTGTAACAGTTCGATTACCTTCTCCTGCAGCCCCGTCCGTGAAATCCCCGGCCGGCACACCTTTACTGCTTCCGCGATCTGCGCGCCTACGGTCATGGCAGGGTTCAGGGAAGTCATAGGGTCCTGAAAGACCATGGAAAACAGTTTTCCCCGAAGCCGCTGCATATCCTGCTCCCGATAGTCTGTTATGTCAATTCCCTGTACAAAAATATTCCCCGCTTTAATTTTCCCGTTGGACGGTAAAAGCTTCATAATACTTTTGCACAAAACGCTCTTGCCGCAGCCCGATTCCCCTACAAGAGCAAGCGTTTCTCCCGGCTTCAGGCTGAAGCTTACGTCCCGCACGGCTTCCGCTTCCCCATAAGGCGTAGAAAAACTGACCGATAAATTCCTTACTTCCAATAACGCTGCTCTTTTATCCTCAATCATCCATGGTCCACTCCGTAATGTTCCAGAATATCCCGACGCCATGGTGTCCCATAACGGTATCGGCGCTGATTCCCCGAATGGATGCATCCGCCACGTAATTGGCGTCCACGTAACAGATAAACGCAAATGCGGGATCTTTTGCAAGCTCCTCCGGAAACCGGGCATACGCTTTTGCCCGAAGCTCCGGATCGGCGGACTGCCGGCCCTGTGTCAGATACCGGTCCACCATTTCATTGGAATAGCCGCTATAATTAGCTCCCTTATCCGTGCCGAATACTTTATAGGTATGATCATCCGCATCAAAGGGACTTCCCCACCCGATCAGATACGCCATCTGTCCGCCCCAGTCTGCCTGAACGGGAATTTCAACCGTACAGTCCATTCCGATCTCACGAAGCTGTTGGGCCGCCGCCTGTGCCATATCCGCACGCACCTGGTCTCCCGCTGCGACGCTGATGACAAAGCCGATTGTCTCTCCGTTTCTCGTATAAAATCCGTCGCTTCCCATGATGCAGCCCGCAGCTTCCAGTATTTCTTTTGCCTTTTCCGGATTATAATCGTAGTGTTCTATTCCTTCATAGTTATAGATATTGCGCTGCAAGGGACTGTAAGCGACGGCGCCCTGTCCCAGCAAAACCGCCTGCAGAATCGCCTCTCTGTCAAGAGCATAGCAGACCGCCGGAATCAGATCCCTGTTCCGAACCCAGTAATCGTTCCAAAAGTTAAAAAGGATTCCCCGGTAATCGGAGGTTTTCATATCATAGCAGGTATACCCTTCTCTGTCCGCGAATCTCCCCGCATCTTCAGGCGTCAGAAGCGCCAGATCCAGTTCTCCGGCTTCCATCTGCAGCGCCCTGGCATGATCATCGGGAACAATCTTAAAAACAATGGTGTCTATGTTTGGTTCCCCTTTAAAATACGCTTCATTCTTTGTAAGGGTAACAGCCTGTCCCGCATCCCACCGTTCCAGTTTATAGGGGCCTGTCCCCACAGGGTTTCGGAAAAAATCCGACTCCTGCATATCCTCTCCCTCCAGCAAATGCTTCGGCAGGACAGCCATCGTCATATAATCGAGAAACGCAACGTTCGGAGCGGACAGCGTAAAAGATACCGTGTTCTCATCAATCACGGTAATCTCTTTCACATCCTCAAAATTGGGAGCGTTTTCCGAACCGTTTTCGGGATCCATAATGGCTTCTATCGTAAATTTAACATCCTCCGCCGTAAAAGCTTCCCCGTCGTGCCATGTCACATGTTCTTCCAGATGAAAAGTATAGGTGCAGGCGTCCTCGTCAAACTCCCAGCTTTTGGCAAGACAGGGAATGACTTCATTCCTGCCGTTGTGGGCCGTTAAACCATTGAAAATCAATATGTTAATCTCGCCGTGTTCATCCATGGCGGGATTGATCCTTGTATAATCGCCGCTCCCATAAATAAGAGTCTTCTGATCCGCGCTCTCCTGCGGTCCGCTTGTGTTTTTACAGGCCTGAAAGAACAAAGCCGCCGTCAGAAACAGCAACAGATATAACATTCTTTTCATAAAAAATTTCCTCACATATCATTTTGTTTCCGGTTTCTGCAGTTCGGAAAGCACCTGCCCGATTGCACGGTTATGCTCCCTGGCTGCCCGCGCCAGATCTTCATACTCATACTTTTCCCGCGTCACGCCGTATCCTGCGGATACTTTTTTTCTGATCATACCGTATTTCGTATGAACTTCTTCCACAGCTCTCTTCAGGGTATAACGCCGAAACAAATTCTCACGAATCCCGATGGTAGACGTATGCGCAAACAGCAGCCTCACCATTTTTTCTTTATCTTCCTTCCTGCACATAACGCACAGTAAAATTCCGGGACGCGACTTTTTCATACTGATGGGGACCGTATAAACCTCCAGCGCCCCGGCCGCAAGAAGCGTTTCCATGGCAAAGCCGACGGCTTCCCCTGTCAGATCATCCATATTGCAGCTAAGCTCCACAATCTCATCCGCAGCGTCCTCCGTCTCACCAAGCAGCGCCCGGACACAATTGGCGGCAGGAAAATCCTTTTTGCCCATACCATAACCGATCGCCTGTACTCTCATAACAGGCATACCACCGAAACGGGCGGCAAAATGTTTTAACAGCGCCGCGCCTGTAGGCGTACACAGTTCTCCCTGCACTGCGCCCCCATAAACGGGAACATCCCGCAGAATATGCGCCGTGGCTGGAGCCGGTACGGGCAGAATTCCGTGGGCGCACTTTATCTGTCCGCTTCCCACATGAACCGGCGAAACAAGCACCTGATCCGGCGCAATCCGCTCCATCAGCATACAGACCGCCGTAATATCCGCGACCGCATCCATCGTACCCACTTCATGAAAATGAATTTCCGTCACCGGAACACCGTGCACATGACTTTCCGCTTCCGCAATCAATCCATACACCGCAAGAATATCCTTCTTCACCTGCCCGGATACGGCCAGTCCCTCCACAATCCTCCGGATATCCTCCATACCACTGTGATGATGGTGATGATGCCCCTGCGCGCAATGCTCATGCATCGCTTCCTCTTCTTCCTCTCCATGCACCGTCACCGCAATATGCGTTCCTCCGATCCCGCACTTACTCACAGCCTCTTTCCTGAATAGAACCCCCTCAATTCCCAGCGTATTCAACTCATCCACAAATGCATCATGCTCCGGAACCAGCTCCAGCAGCGCCGCCGCCAGCATATCTCCCGCAGCCCCCATCCCGCAATCCAAATACAACGTTTTCATATATAAATGAATACTCCTTTCTCTACAATATTTCTCCACATATTTATACCCGTATAAATTGGCAGAATATTCTCCCAGCCTTCCATTTTACCAACTTATCTAACCATGTGATTAATCATCCCCGCCAGATACCCCGCGCCAAACCCATTGTCTATATTGACTACGGATACGCCGCTGGCACAGGAATTCAGCATGGATAAAAGCGCCGATACTCCATGAAAGGACGCGCCGTACCCTACGCTGGTGGGAACGGCAATCACAGGACAGTCGGCCAGACCGCCCACAACGCTGGCCAGCGCGCCTTCCATACCCGCAATGGCAATAATTACGGAAGCCCCCATTATCTCATCCATATGGGCCAGCAGCCGGTGTACGCCGGCAACTCCCACATCGTACAGCCTTACCACTTCATTTCCGTGTATTTCAGCGGTCAGCGCCGCTTCCTCGGCTACCGGAATATCAGAGGTTCCGCCTGTGGCGACTACAATCTTACCGATCCCGTCCGGCGCGGGCATTTTACCAATAATACCGACTTTTCCCGTCTCCCGGTAATCGAGCTCATGCTTTTGCCTGATTTTATCAGCCGCTTCCGGTGAAAGACGGGTAATCAAAATCGTGTCCTGACCGTTTTTTTTCATTGCGTCTATAATACCCGTCATCTGCTCCGGCGTTTTACCCGCCCCGTAAATAACTTCCGCCGCGCCCTGACGGACTCCGCGGTGTAAATCTACCTTCGCATAACCGATATCTTCGAAAGGTTTCTTCTTAACAGCTAACAGTGCGTCGTCCACGGAAAGCTCTCCGTCCCTGACAGATTCAAGAATTTTTTTAATTTCACTGTTCATTACCTTATTACCTCCAGATCCAGTACAACGGATTGATAATATTTTTTAAGCTCCGCTGCAATTTTTTCTCTGTCCTCAAGTACCTGCCCAAGCTGCTTACCGGAAATCTGCAGTTTTGCCGTCCCTCCCGCAGTCCTCACCCGAAAATCCCTGTAACCAAGGGAAAACAGGTGATTCTCCGCAGCTTCTGTCGCCTGCAGTTTTTCTTTTGTGATCGCCTCTCCGGCCGGAATTCTTGTGGCAAGACAGGCATAGGCCGGCTTATCCCATGTAAAAAGACCCGCTTCCTTTGAAAGCCGCCGGATTGCGTCTTTCGTTAACCCGTATTCACGCAGAGGCGATCTGACGGAAAGCTCCCTTAATGCGCGCATACCGGGACGGTCGTCTTCTTCATCCGAAGCGTTGGTTCCGTCCAAAAGCACGGTAAACCCGTCTTCCCGCGCAGCCGTCGCGACTGCTTCAAAAATCATCTTTTTACAATGATAGCAGCGATCGCAGGGATTGGCGGCAATCCCATTGCAGGCAAGCACATCCACATTCAGAATTCGCAGAGGAGCCTGCAGGCTCCGGGCAAGTTTTTCGGCATCCTCCAGCTCAAACTGCGGTTGAAAAGCAGACTTCACATAATATGCGCATACAGCTTCCCCATAGCGGAGAGCCGCATAGAGAAGATAAGCTGAATCCACGCCTCCGGAAAATGCGATTGCCGTTCTGTTGTTAATGGTAAAAAAATCCGATAAGTTCACGAACACACCTCTCATACGCAAAATAAAAAGACAGACAACCCTTCTTGGAAAGGTTATATGCCTTCTTTGCATACTTAATTGCTATTACCCCTCCTGACGAGGGTATTTATTATGGTTAATATGATAAAGCTTCTGCTCCTGAATGCAGCTTCGGCTGCCTGTTGGAATGTACTATAGCATATTTGAAAAAAGAAGTCAATAAACACCGTCTGTGCCGCTGTTATACTTTGATGACTTTTACCCCTCTTTACCCCATTTACCCCACCCAATTCGACATTCGACAAACGGGATTCGACAAATTGCTCCTTTACCGGCAAAATCCATGCTTTCCAGTGCAGAGCAGCCGCATTAGAGTAGCCTTAAAAGCTGTACCAACTCATGCGACTCCTCCGCATCTGATGCGGTCTGCCTTGTATCAAACTGTGAAAAACGATTGTCACGGTAAAATGATAACAGCTTTTCCTCATTTTCAGCTTCCAAAAATGTCACTATGCCACCAAGCATATATTGCGCATCCTCTATCACAGTCCATGCTAATTCGACAAGCTCTTTTCCCGTAATCTTTTCAT